>JAQTQZ010000016.1 GCA_028712695.1 Methylovulum sp.
TTTCTTGTAACGAATTTCTTCATAAGGAAGATTCCATGGATCTCCTTTTTTATAACAATAATCTGGAAAAGAAATTGAGGTGATACTGTAGCCAGCATCAAGAATTTTACGGCTAATACCGATTTCACCTTGTAGAATCAAAGAAAGTCGATTGTTTTTTATATTGTAACCAGATAAATTGGCAGGAAATACCCGCCGTAATACGTTCATGTTTGTGTATAGAAAAAATGATTGCACATGGGGTGAAAAATCATTTTCTACCAGATTTTTGGTTTTTGGATTTATGGTTATGCCACATAAACCAGTATTATCGTGCTTTAAAAATTGATGGTTATATTTTAATAACCAGTTGTTTTCATTGGGGCCTTCGAGCGCAGAGTTCATAAAGACAACATCGCCTTGGTAGTTATCTTTTTTTAGTAATTGATAGCCGTAATTATAAGCACCAATGTCTTGTCCCGTATTATTTTTAAAAATTAGACATTTAACAAATGGGTATTTTTTTAGTAATGTCTCGTATAGTGTTGTCTTTTCTCTATACCAATTTACCCGTTCATTCGAGTACTTTTTAGGCATTAAGTAATGACGGATAGATCGATATTGCTTTACGCAGTATTCATAAAACGGACTATTTATGCCCGTTATTATGACAGTTATCTCATAATCGACGCCTGCGTTATATTTGGCCATATTGTCCAATATAGCACCTAGGCCACACGAAACACTAATAGTGTCATTCAGTTTTTTTTGACGATAAAGCGGATATTCACTCCAATCTACGAGGATGATGCTAATTTTTGGCATTGACTATAATATTTTTTATGGTTCTTATTGAATTATAAGCCCAATAGGGAAGGTTTAAAGCGATTAGTTTTGACGATAACTCATTAGGAAAAACTTTAATGTATTCGTTTTTATGTATTTTCGTTGCCTGATTGTTGGCATATAGACAATGAAACAGCTGTCTGAACCGATCTAAGCCTATATTATTATCAATATGTTTCTTATAGATCCAAAACTGCGTCTCCATACCGCGGACACCTGCTAATTTTTTGGTTGTGTTATTGGTATGAAGCCGATATTTCACAGAAGGAATTGCTGAAAAGGTAAATTTATATTTTTTGGATATTCTTAGCCACATATCTTGATCTTCATAGGCTAAATTTTCATCCCATCCTTTTAATTCTTTAATAATTGCCGTCTTTATTAAAGTTGACATAGCAGGAATAAAAGTCCCCTTCAAAAGGTCATTGTAAATATCCCCAGATGGGACATCTATGAATTGTCTACGTTGTTGTATAAACCATCCATAATGCGGCAAGCCATCATCTTTTATTAAATACGCATCTGAATATACAACCGCAACATTATCCGGTTGTTCATTCAATAACGTAACTTGTATTGTTGTTTTTTCCGGTAACATGATGTCATCACAGGCAATTATCTGTAAATAGTCACCTTGGCAATGGCTAAACGCTTCATTAAGCGTTTTACAAATCCCTGCATTTTTATCGTGCTTGATAAAAATGCAGGGATATTTTGTTTCCTGAATCCAATTCTCAATAATCTCTACCGAGTTATCAGTGGAACAATCATCCATAATGATTAACTCGATATTTTGATAGCTTTGGTTACGTATGCTTTCAAGTGTTTCAACGGCGAATTTAGCCTGGTTGTAACAAAGGGCGATGGTGCTGACTAGCGGTGTATTACAGACTGAATTCATTGATTGTTCCAATTATTTGCACAACATCCTCATGACTTAAAACTGGACTCATTGGTAAACTCAAGACCTCTTGGTGTATTTTTTCAGTTACCGGTAACTGCATTGTATTCCAGGTTTCATAAGCGGCCTGTTGGTGTGGAGGAATGGGATAGTGGATGACCGTCTGTATGCCCTGGCCGGTCAAGTAGTTTTGCAAGGCTGCCCTATCTGGCGTTCTGATGATAAAAAGATGCCAGACATGCCGGTTATTGGTGGCGATAGTTGGCAGGGATATTAACGGATTATTTATGCCGTTAAGGTACTGGTCGGCAACAGTCCGGCGCCGTTGGGTTTCTGCATCAAGATAGTTCAGTTTTATGTTTAAAATAGCCGCCTGTAGCTCATCAAGACGGCTGTTGAGTCCTTGATAGCGGTTTACATACTTTTCCTGCGAGCCGTAGTTCCGTAGCGCATTGATGACATCCGCCAATTGTTTGTTGTTTGTGGTCACTGCGCCGCCATCACCTAATGCACCCAGATTTTTCCCCGGATAAAAACTAAAACCTGCGGCATCGCCCAAGCTGCCGGCTTTTTGGCCTAGACAGGTTGCGCCGTGCGCCTGTGCGGCGTCTTCTATCAGCAATAAATTATTGTCTTCAGCAATTTTTTTAAGTGCGGGCATATCAGCGCATTGACCATAAAGATGCACGGCAAGAATAGCGCGGGTTTTTGACGTAATTGCTTGTTGTACCAGTTCTGGGGCGATGTTGTAAGTAGCCAGGTCAGGCTCCACTAAAACCGGTTTAAGGTTGTTTTCGGTAATCGACAGGATAGAGGCGATGTAGGTGTTGGCAGGAACGATGACTTCATCGCCTTCATTTAACAAGCCCAATTCCTTGTAGGCCCTGAAAATCAAAATGAGAGCATCCAGTCCGTTAGCCACGCCAAGACAGTGTTCAGCCTGACAATACTGCGCGAAAGCTTGTTCAAATGCGCTGACTTCTTTACCCAAAATGTACCAGCCGGAATCGATAACGCGGGCGGTCGCGGCGAGCAATTCTTCACGGTATTGCGCGTTGACCTGTTGCAAGTCTAAAAATTTAATCATGGGCTAGAGTTAAGTGGTTATTTTGATAAAGATAACGTTGTCCGCTAGTTTTGGCGAGCAAATCAAGACCAATGAGTTCGCCCTCTTTGGTTACATAGCCTTGGTGTCTTGCCGGAACGCCATACCATACGGTAAAAGGCGGTATGTCATGGGTTACCACGCTGCCGGCGCCAATCAAAGCGTAGTCGCCGATGCTATGGCCGGCGATAATCGTGCTGTTAGCGCCTATTGATGCGCCTTTACCGATGGTGGTCTGTGCAAATGCGTCTGGAAAACGCTTGGAGCGCGGAACCAAGTCATTTGTGAACGTGACATTCGGGCCGATAAATACGTTATCTTCGATGCGCACGCCATCCCATAATTGCACGCCGCTTTTAACCGTCACATTGTCGCCAATGATGACATCGTTTTCAATTAAAACCTGCGCACAGATATTGCAGTTAGCACCGATTTTTGCGCCCGACAATATGACGACAAACTGCCATATTTTTGTGCCTTCACCGATGGTTGTAGTCGCAACATCCGCCAGTTTGTGAATGAATACCATGCTTTTACTCTTTTTTATGACATTAATTGAATTATAAGGATCGGATTTTTGTAGTACACAATATGTTTGCTGGTGCGAGGTGTGTGTGGCTTCCCTATTTAAATATTTCTGTTCAATATTGCAAAAAAAATCGACCAATCAGCGCTGGCGATATTCGATTATTGAGCCCGGTCCAGTGAAAAATTCGCTTTCAAAAATTCTAGGTGCGCGTCAACACTTGATTTAGATACATAGCGGTATATAGCAGACTGTTTATCGGGTTGTCCGGCTAATGATTGCACAATTAATTCACCAACCAGAGGGCGATAATGTGAGGTTTCGTAATAATTGCAGTCATCTTTTGTCAGCTTGTTGTAATACATGAAGTTATAGAGTTCCGTGATATTAACAAGTTGTTTGATAAACATTTCGTAATCATTAATATCAATAGCATCAAGCATGTGGTGATTGTGTGGAGTAAACAACACGGTGAGCTTGACGTTTGCCTTATCAAGTAAATCTTTGTAGCGGGCTATTGATGTA
Source organism: Methylovulum sp. (assembly GCA_028712695.1). GTDB lineage: Bacteria > Pseudomonadota > Gammaproteobacteria > Methylococcales > Methylomonadaceae > Methylovulum. The sequence continues at coordinate 3,883 of JAQTQZ010000016.1, forward strand.
AGACTGTCAGTTATGATGGCTGCATCGATTTTTTTCGGTTTTGCTTTTGCGTTAAAGGTTTTTTCTTCTGCGACATATGTTTTACAGTCCATTCCAATTTTTTTGTCGCGCAATGGTCTAGTCCAATAACCCTTCGATATATCGTAACTTAGTAAATCTATACCGCCCCAGTTATTTTTTAGCTTTGTTTTTAAGCCTTCCATATTAAAAAATGTTAAATAATCCATTAGAAACTCAAGCCTGGAGCGACCGGAAATATCGGGGTGAACTTCATCCATGAGTTTGTATGTAGGTCTGTCTGATCCAAAATCTGTTAGCCAATCTATTTGCACAATAACATGAAACAAATGTGGCATATTTTTTACTAACCATTCAACATGTTTCTCAATATCCCATTGATTAGCTTGGGATATAGTTAAATTGTAGGTTTTTGCTCCGTTAAAGTTGTTATCCACGTCCTCTGTTTTTATAACGCCGATTCTTGAGCTGCCAATTAAAAATGTATTGAAATCACGATGTTTCTTTAAGTATTCTATTTTTAAATAGCGTTCTTCGAGTTGACCAAATTCAGGAAAGTAGGATGTGCCAAATACACTGTAGGGGTCGATTATGTAGTTGATTGAAATGCCGCCCAGCGCTGTAAATAGGGCGAAACTAATAATATATGTTACAAAACGAAATGAAGACATAATCAAAACTGGAAATACAAGAATTCGGATACGCGGCGCATGGCAATCAACGACACGCCTAGAATACAGCCTAACGCTATAGGTACATAAATATGACGGTGTTGCTCGTGTATCTTTTGTGCAATAACAGCAACATTTTTAGCGCCCCAAACAATAATAAAACCAAGTATCAACATAACTACAGCCGTGTCGGTAGCTAACTTAGTTGATGGGAAAACGGCTATAAACGTAATGGCGTCACGGAACGGCATGTAATTAGGATAATTTGCCCATACAAACTCCAATGAAGCCGGAAGTGAAACACCATTTAAACCGATCATGCCATGTAATATAGTCATTGCCGAAGAAAAACTATTGGCTCTGAAAAATACCCACCCTACAACCACGGCTAAAAAAGTGAGTGCGCCTGCCGCAAGAGCTGACCTTCTACCGCCATCGCCCCAGTCCATGTGTTTTTTTAAACTGCGCCAGGTATGATTGATGATTAAGTAAACCCCGTGCAATCCGCCCCAAATAATAAAAGTCCAGCCAGCTCCGTGCCATAAGCCGCCCAGCAACATCGTAATCATCAGGTTTAAATAGCGTCGGACTGTGCCGTTACGGTTGCCGCCGAGAGGTATGTACAGGTAGTCGCGTAAAAAGCGCGATAAAGTCATGTGCCAACAGCGCCAGAATTCGATAATGCTAGTGGCTTTATAGGGCGAGTTGAAATTCATTGGTAAACGCACATTAAACATTAACGATAGACCAATCGCCATGTCCGAATAAGCAGAAAAATCAAAATATAACTGCAACGTGTATGCCAGAGCACCGACCCAGGCTTCAAACAGCATGGGCTGACCGCCTGAGGCGACAAAATCAAAAATCGGCGTTGCGTAATTCGCTAACGAATCAGCTATCAGTACTTTTTTTGCCAGCCCCAGCACGAACACGGTCAAGCCGGTAGCTACATTGTCCCAGTTAATTTGGCAGGTATCGCGCTTGGCGAATTGTGGCATCATTTCTTTGTGATGCAAAACGGGGCCGGCAATCAGATGCGGAAAATAGGTAACGAACAGCGTGTAATGCACAAAATTAAATTCTTTTACTTTGCCTTGGTAGGTGTCCACCAGAAAAGCAATTTGGGTGAAGGTAAAGAAAGAAATGCCGAGAGGTAGAAAAATGTTTCCGGTGGCTAACGTCGTACCGGCAAGGTCGTTTAGATTTTGAATAAAGAAATTGGCGTATTTGAAATAGCCCAACAAAATCAAATTGGCAGCAATCGCATTGATTAACAGTAACTTGGGTTTATTACCGGGTTTTGAAAGTCTATGCCCGATTAAATAACCTGCACTGTAATTAAATGCAATAGAACCCAGCAACAAACCAACAAAGCGCGCATCCCACCAGCCATAGAAAAACAGCGACGCGGCGGCTAACCACAGTGACGCCAAATTGTGGCTGTATCGGCCAATCCGATAAAACCCGAAAAAGACCACGGGGAGAAAGCCGAAAATAAAGGCGTAGGAGTTGAATAACATTGAATGAGATTAATAAAAAAATTATTTAATAATTCGAGTCGAGATCTGTTTTACATCTCTTGTTTACATACAGAAAACTTAAATAGCTTTGGATAAAAAGTATTACTCACATTTAACTGAATGGAATCAGCAATACAACTAAAACCGAGATGCTTGTAATATTTTTTCATTACATTTTTAATGCGCGAATTTTCTGATGCTATATCTTTATCCGACCAAATATCCACGATGATTTCGGGGGATTTTTTACTCAAACATTGAAGTAACATTTTCTCCGATTTATCTGATGTCAGTGAGTGCATATAAAGCATGCAAGTTTCGGGGCGGGTATTAAGGGCAAAATACAAAGCAGGATATTCGCTGATAATTAATGTGCGTTTCCCTTGAGTAGCCGAACCTAAAATCTGCTGCATACGGTCAATTAGCCGAACCCTGTCTAACGAGGTCTTAATAAATTTAAATTCAGATACCGATTGGATCGGATATGTGGTGCGCCACCACATATCTTCCCTATAAGGATAACGCATCCAGTGCATCAAAAATAAAGCGAATACAAATCCCACACAGGCAATCTTTAAAAATGGAGAGTTACTTTTGTAGGTATTGTTAAGCGGGTAAGTTACCGCAATCCCTAGTAATAAAGGTAATGCCACCATAAAAGCCCCGGTGGCTTGTCCGATTCCATTACCGCTGGTTACGCCAAGTGTGCTTGCAAACGAAAGTAACATAACCACTAGCCAATGGATATTCTGTCTTGATCGATTATCATCAACAGGTACATTAGCGAGCGCCCAGATATAGGCTATTGCGTTCAAAAATGACAAGACGCATACGACTCTCAAAGAAGAAACGGCACCAACAGCTCCGGCTGAAATGAGGATTATCGCAATTGCTAAGCACGATAATGTAATTATTAGCAGGTTTGATCTGGCAAAAAGACGCCAAAAAAATGCACCGGATAGAAACATTGCATAAACAATCAACAGGGTAACAGGCTGCTCCCTAGTGGAAAAGAAAGTGCCTCCGACACCATAGCCACTAGAAAAAGTGATTGAAGTCCAATATTCTTGCAGTGTCGAAAAGTAAAAAATTATAGGTAAAGCGATAAATATGCTGCTTAAAAAGACTAAAAACAACCGACCGATTTGTTTAAATTCCCGTTCTGCCAGAAGTCGCCCCAAAATAAGAAGTGACATTGTTACCGCTGAGGTTGGGTGAGCAAAAAAGGTAATAACAGGAATAATACCCAAAGAAATTAGGTTACTACGCTTCCAGTCGAAAAAATTTAGCGTGAATATAATCCAGAGCGCTTGAGAAACGGTGTTGTAGCTGGGAGCAAAGACGCCGTGGTAAGGGATAGCAAAAACCAAAGATAAAGCCGTCAAACTGGCGACAATATTGGAGGATTGAAGTTCTACAAGTTTTTTATAGGAATAAAGATAGATAAAAATGCTTAAGGCGGACATGAGTAGGCGGCCAAAAAAGACAAAGCCTTCATACCCGAAGATTGAATGATACAGGTAAAACGCAGGATAAAATAAAATGTATACTGATTGTTGAATAAACAAATCGGTATTAAACAATTTACCCGAATCGAGCAGTCCTTTTATTTCTCCGTAATACTGCATTTCATCGGTGAAATCTAACCCTCTTGTTGTCCAAATAAATAATATAAACAATAAGATGAAGCTGGTTGCAATGAAAACAGGATTAGTCAGGTCGCTTCGTTTTTTTTGCTGGGTTGTTAGGCTTTGCATACAATAACCACATTCCAGCAGAGTAAGCCTAAGAGTGGAAAAATATTAAGTATTAATCGGTCAAGTTTTTCCAACGGCAGGTATAACCAGCTCCATTTGTCACCTTCCTGAACGACGGTTTTCCAAAATCTCTCCTTATTGGGGTTCCTGCGTTGAACCAATGCCATGATCAGAAAAATGATCAGTGTGGTAAGCCAAAAATATTTTGTTTCAACTGTTCCAAAGTGTTTTTTGAATAATTTGATGTCATCCCACTTCAATGGGTGCTCATCGGGCGTTCGCACATCGGTCGCAATGGCGCGATAAGCATTGATTGCCGGGTTGTAAGCTAGCGGATCCCAAGTAACAAAAATTCCATCAGCTGCAAGATGTGGTTTTATTCGGGTAATTGTCTGTTCAATATCTACATGATGTAACAAATTTCCAGCATAAATAATGTCGAATAGAGCATCCTGCGACAGTTGCATATCTTCAGCAGATGCGACATGAGGGGTTACGCTAACGCCATTGGTTTCGGCTAAACGACAAGTTGCATCTAACATGCCCTGCGACAGGTCGGACGAGGTGACATCGGCGCCTAATAGTGCGAAGTACACACTGGCTTCTCCTAGGCCGCAGCCGACATCAAGTAAGCGTTTACCGTTTATATCACCTAAACGTTGTCGAATATAACGCATTTCCGGTGCAGTACATGCTTCATTGGCTGTACGGACATTGATGTTTTCAATATCTTCACTATCCGCCCAGGCGTCATGAAATACGCGCTCATTTTCCAATCGCTTACCGTGCATAATTTTATCCTTATTCACTTCTTTATAACCTGCTGATTGAGCTACATGCCTGACGATTTCGTTAAAATACGCAGTGTTTTTGAGTTTAACGGGGTCTTCACTGTCCAGTAAACCTGACGTTTTTTGGCGCTCAACTTGTTGCTGGCTATCACCACGAAAATAAAAGTTAGCCTCATTCAAAGGTACAGAGAGAATACCAGGTGTAATAAATGACCATTCAATACGAACCCCGCCTTTCTCATAGCTGAATTTCAGGGAACGCACAAACTCATCCCAGGATGGTTGCTCTGTGTTATTTGATTGAAATATTGTGTTTTGTGCAGCGATAAGAAATCGATATTTAAAACTTTCAAATTTTATTTTTTTAGGCATTGATAAGCTCGATTTTTTTGTGAGAAGTTGGTCGGGATGCGGGTCTTTCACGGGACTCATTACGGATTTTTTCAGCCAGCTCAAGCAATTGTTCGTAAGTTAACGGCCAATTTTTTTCAGGGGGTGAGGTTAAGAAAGTGCCAACTCGTTGCAGTTTTGCAGCCATAAAACGCATGGAAATGGTCATTTCAGGATAACTGCCGTACATGCAGCCATCGCAGGCGCGCGTTACCTGCGCCACTTCTTCGCGCCAAGCTTTGCTGCGATAGATTTTGGGAAATTCACTAGCATAGGCAGGATAACTGTTGCTAAGTCGATGATCGCAACACGGGGCGAATTCACCGTTAGGCAAAAGAGCAAAATAAAGATTAGGGGTATCGCAAACGTTGTTGTTATGGCTGCGCCAAGTAATCGGTTCATTACGCACAAAGCGTTTAATGTCATCCAGATACTGATCGCTATCAAATAGTAAAAAACCCTCTTTACGCATTTGCCGCACACGCTCGACAACACTATCGACAACGGATAATTCATCGGGTCTGAAACGTAAGGAATGGTCAAAGGTACGAAATCCCCGCGGATGCGCATAATCGCTTACATGCACAGGCACTAGCGAGGTGAACCAAGATATTTCTGTGCCGAAGCGCACGACGTCTTCAATATCGCCCATGTTCTGGGGTTGCAGGACACAACCTAAGGACGCAAAGCTACCTTCCTTGGGTAAGTGTTTTGAGAACAAAGCCATTGCTTTTAATGCTTGATGCCATGATTCGTTGAAAGCGCCATTGATTTTATCTTGTCGTTCAGGTTGTAAAGAATCAAGCGAAATAGATATATCCTTCCCTCCCGCTTCAATAGCCCGCACAATTTGTTCTTCTGATGCGTAACCGTTAGTTTGCATACGGACATGCACGCCGCGCGATTCAAAAGCATAAATGATTTCCGGCAGGTCTTTACGGGCGAAAGGTTCGCCGCCAGTCAGCAAAACGATTGCTACTCCCATAGCTGCGAAATTATCAGCAATTCGTTTTACCTCGTCGATAGTACATTCGCGCACGTCAGAGTTTGCATAGATGATATTGCATTGCTCACAGGTTAAATTGCATCGTGCGGTGACATAAAACTGCACATAGACAGGTGCATCCTGAAACAACGCTGCCTTTGCTAAGGTCATTTTCGATAAACTTGAAAACATTTTATTTTTTCCTAAAAAATATAGCCCGAATTATATAGTTAATGACAAAAGTCGTACCGTTAGTTAACAATTTCGCCAAGTAGGGGTTTAATAAGGCCAATTCAACCAATAGCCATAATAGTACCATCCCAATCCCAAGCATCATGCCATTTACTAAAAATGTAAGTGGTAAATCCACGCCCAGTTGAAAACGGTTGTTTTTGAATACGAACTTACGGATAAGAACGACATTAACAACTGTCCCTACACAAAACGCGGCAGCATTGGCGATGTAAATTGACACCCCTTGTGATACAAGCATTGCGTAAATCAAAAAATCTATGCAAAAGCCACAAGTAACGACTAGGAAGTAACGCAGAGGCGTTTTAAATATTGATAGTTTCCGCAACAAAATAGAGCGGTCTCCCTTTAACTTCTTCGAATATGCGGGCAATGTATTCTCCAACCACGCCAATCAATAATATCTGTACACCACTAAAAATTACTATAGATAACAATACCGCAGTTAAACCAGGCACAGGTATATTTGTAAACAGTTTCAAATACAACATGTAACAACCACCTAATATGCCCGCTAATATTGTTAGGAAACCAAGGCGAATTGCTATAGTCAGGGGTTTTTTTGAAAAAGAAAAGACTGCATTGGTGGCAAATCCTAGCATTTTTCGTAAGGGGTATTTAGTTTCGCCCGCATAACGTTCTACACGATCATATTCGAGTGGGATAGCACGAAAACCGAGCCAAGGAATCATTCCTCGCACAAATCGATGTCGTTCAGGCATGCGCTTGAACGCATCGACAACATTACGTGACATGAGACGAAAATCCCCCGTATCAGTGGGAATATCGATTTCGCACAGATAATTTAACAGACGATAAAAAATTTTGGCCGTTAATTTCTTGAATACTGATTCACCGGCACGGCTACGACGTTTGCCATATACCACGTCAAAACCTGTTAGTGCTAAGAGGTACATGTCTTCGATTAACTCTGGGGGATCTTGTAAGTCGGCATCAATTACGGCAACATAATGCCCCTTCGCTAAGTCAATTCCTGCCGTAATAGCAATTTGGTGGCCAAAGTTCCGGCTAAAAGCAATTACCTTGATACTGGTAGTTTGCTCTGCCATGTTTCGCAGTAAAGGCAAAGAGCAATCGCTAGAGCCATCATCGATAAATACTAGCTCCACATCCAGGCTAGGTAATAATTTATCGCGCAGAGCAAGAAGACGTTTCACAGTTTCAGTAATTGACTCTTCTTCATTGAATACTGGTACAACAATGCTCAGCAGTTTTTTTTCTTGAACCATATGGTATGACTCCTTGATGTTTAAAAGCAGGTTGTGCGTGTTTGCCAATAGCAAAAGCTATTAAAAGTTGCTCAATATGGATATATGCGACTATATGATAATTTTGCTATTTAATTTTAAATCCAAAAACTGCGGGTAGTCTCTTATATACCCAATTAACTTGAAGACACCGTGTTGATATTTTAAAAATCATATATAATTCAATCTATTAATAGCATATCGATACGGTATCTTGAAAGGCGATGGGTATATAATCGGCAGCCTGGTAAAGCTCAGACGCCAAAACCAGACAAATAGCGCCGCTGGAAAAATTATTCAGCTCCCGCCAAATACCCGGCACTATCTGCAAAGCATAATGCGGCCTGTTTAAGGAAAAGGTCTTTTTTACCGTGCCATCATCCAGCTCAACGTCAAAGCTACTGGCCTGAAAGCCGTTTTCGTCAACGATCACTATGAAATTCTTAAGGTTGTGGTGCGCCGCAAAAAGCGCACCCTCGCAAATAGGGCCTTCATTGATTTCGCCATCACCCACCAAGGCGTAGGTTTTTTGACCGGTGCCGCGTAGCTTTGCCTCTATCGCCATGCCGACGTCGACCGAGAAGCCGTGGCCTAATGATCCAGAAGTCACTTCTAAGCCAGAAACACGCGAATCAGACAAGCCTTTTAAATCGCTGCCATCAGCGAAATAATTCGAGAACGCCTCATTCTTAAGCCAGCCCAATTCACGCAAACACGCGTATTGAGCCATGATGCCATACCCTTTGCTGAGTACGAAGTAATCACGCTCTGTGGCAAGCGGGTCGTTATAGGGATAGCGTAAATGATTTCGGTATAAAACAGCCAGGAGCTCGATGATTGAGAATGCACATCCGATATGGACGGTTGAGCCTGCATAGGCCATATCCAATACCGTTTTACGCAGTGCTTTGGTATTAAATGCGTGAGGATGTGAAGTCATAGCCGACAATTCTCAGAAGTTGATACCGAGATAGCTCTCGATTTTACTGGTCGCAAAATCCAACATCTCCTTGGTCAGAGCTGGCTGCACGCCAATCCAGAAGGTGTTCTTCATCACATTGTCGGTATTGGTCAAATTGCCGCTGATGCAGTAGCTAGCAATCATTTTTATAGTTTCCATAATAAATTCGTTTCTTTTGAAAAATTAAAGCTCGATAAGCACAAAACTTGGCGAGGCTTATTGGATCGGCGGCTTTCATGTCGTTTTAATCTAGCTGATTCACCACTATCTTCGCAAATTCTGTGAAGTCTGCTAGGTGGTTTTTTACAATGCTGTGAACAATATGCCAGTTGATGGCATCGTAGTTATGCACGGCAATATTGCGAAAGCCAACGGCTTTTTTCAGGCTAAGCGCCAGCGCTACAGATAATATCCCTGCTTGTGCAAGTCTATCGAACGTTTGGCCCATTGTATCCGGCGGCGGCACGTCCATACCCGAAATCAGATGTGCACCAATGTCCACACATAACTGCACGGCTCGACTGAGGTTAAGCGAGACTATGTCTTGTAGATCAAAGTCTGTAATTAACGTATCGGCTTCCGGAGGGCACTTGGTTTCGATGCGTTGTAAACAGCGACGCAGCGCCTCCAGTTTTTGCTCGACTACTTCCCGATCCACGCCGCCCGCCTTTCTGCTAATACCCGGTTGCGATACGGCATAAAATCGGCCTGTTCAAACAAATGTCGGCTAATCAACTGCCCATACTCACCATCACTCCCCAGCAGGCGACGACCATGCTGCACGATTTGGCCCAATAAAGGCTCGGTTGCCACTTTCAAATCTATCAAGTCAACAGGGCGACCGATTTGCTCTGCCAACGCGGCGATGAGGTCCATTTTCTGATCCGCTGTCAGCGCCTGTTTGGCGGCTACCGCAATGTCCAAATCACTGTCTGCGCGTTGCCGTCCCGAGGCGACCGAGCCAAACACCAGCGCCAGCACCAGTTCAGGAAAGCGCGTCAACACTTCCTGCAGTTGCTTGTCGATATCAGGTGCTGTGGTGTTAACAGTGGTCATGGCTTAAACTTTCACGCCCAGATAGCTTTCGATTTTCTCTACTGCAAAATCCAACATCTCCTTGGTCAGAGCTGGCTGCACACCAATCCAGAAGGTGTTGTTCATCACATTGTCGGTATTGGCCAGATCGCCGCTGATACGGAAGTTGGCCCCGATCATGTAAGGCTGGCGCGTAAGGTTACCGGCAAATAGCAGGCGCGATCCGATTTTGTGTTGATCCAGGTAGGTCAGCAGCTCCAGCCGTGTGACGGGACTGCTTTCTTTCACGGTGATGGGAAAACCAAACCATGAGGGGTCAGAGTGTTCGGTTGCTTCAGGCAGATGCAAAAAGGCTTCGCAGCTTTTCAGGCGTTCTTTGAGATAGGCAAAATTGTCTTTGCGAGCCTGGATAAACTGTGGTGCCTTGTCTAGTTGCGCCAGTCCACAGGCGGCCTGCATGTCAGTGATTTTAAGGTTGTAGCCTAGGTGGCTGTAGGTGTATTTATGGTCGTAACCCTTAGGCAAGTTGCCTAATTTAAAGCAAAAGCGTTTGCCGCAAGTGTTGTCTTTACCTGGCGCGCAGAAGCAATCACGTCCCCAATCGCGGAAGCTTTCGGCAATTGTTTTAAGCTTTTTGCTGTTTGTAAATACTGCGCCGCCTTCACCCATGGTGATGTGGTGCGCCGGATAAAAGCTTAGCGTGCCGATGTCACCAAATGTGCCTACCATCTGGCCGCGATAAGTGGTGCCTAGTGCATCACAGCAGTCTTCCACTAGCCAAAGGTTGTGTTTTTTACACAAAGCCATGACCACGTCGAGGTTAAAGGCGTTACCCAATGAATGCGCCAGCATGATGGCTTTGGTCTTAGGGCCAATGGCCGCTTCGATTTTGCTGGCATCGATATTGTGCGTTTTAGGATCTACATCCACAAATACGGGCACTGCACCAAACTGGAGTATGGGATTGACGGTGGTTGGAAAACCGGCCGCCACACCGATAACTTCATCGCCCGGCTTGATAGCCCGATCGCCCAGTTTAGGAGATGTCAGGGTGATAAACGCGACGAGGTTGGCTGAAGAGCCGGAGTTGACAGTAATCAGGTGCTTAACGCCGATGAAAGCCGCGAGCTTTTCCTCAAATTTGGCGTTGAAGCGGCGGCCTGTAGTGAGCCAGCCGTCGAGGGCTACCAACTTTAGGCGGGACAGTCTGAGGTTAAGCCGTTCGTGGTGAGCTTGTCGAACCATGAACGGTTTAACCGTCCACCCTTCGACAAGCTCAGGGCGAACGGTTAAGCCTAGCAACTTGTCCCGCCTAAAGTTGGTAGCCCCGTCGAGCGAGGCTTCGACCATATTTTTGATCTCTTCGGCACCGATGACCTTGCCTGAAGGTGGAATAACGCTGGTTCCTGGAACAAAAGCAGTGGAATTAAATTTATGTACCGCAAAGTTCTCCACGTTAAACGCAGTCGCTTTTCGTAAAACTTCATCCAACTTTGTTGTATTGAGGCTGGCAACTTTCCTGCAAATCTTGCTTTGTACGGTAATTACCTTATCAACACGAACTACACTTTCCTGTTTTAGCGCTCCTTCTGCCAGATCAACGGCGGTAATTTTGACAGCAGAGGTGTCGTAGATGTAAGAGTCAACTTCAGTGGTGATAAAAGCTACGTTTAAGTCATCAAAAATACTACGCTGATTAATCCCGATTACCAAGCCAGGACGAACCTTGCTGCCTGCCCGGTTAGTATAAGGAAAATCCAAGAGAACAACATCACCGAGCCTTAACATCAAATAACTCCTCCCAGTTAACATCATTATCATCTTCGGTATCAAAAAAACTGCTCAGTCCAATGGCCTGAAATTCCTGTTCAGAATTAGACGCTCCGGCGTGGAATGATTGGGCCACCCCACTCGCCTGATCATCTTTATCCAGGACGATAACAAATAACTCAGCTTCACTTACACCTACTAAGGGAGTCAGCAGATGAATATTGCCTTCTTTATAAACCGCCTTTACAGCTTGCATTGTAGGTCTCCTTTGTTCGTTTGGTAGTCCGCAATTTGTTTCAAGGCTCATAGTTGAATGCCGGTTTGTCGCGCAATCGTCAGCACAGGCGCTTCGGGAGTGGCGCGGTTAGCAATGGTCTGATCAGTTTCAAATAACAGGTCAATATCGCCACCCTTTTTGGTGTCGTCGGTACGCGAACCAAAAAGGATGACCCGCACGTCTTTGCCCAGCACCGCATCAGCAGTTTGTTTGATGGCTTGAATTTGTTCTTGGGTTAGGCGCATGGCGGTGTTTTGATAAGTTTTAGATGGCTTCAATTCGTTATTGACTGGCTTTTAAAGCCAAGAACTGCCGATAATCCCTTATATAATCAGCCGCTTGATAAAGTTCGGAAGCCAGAACCAGGCAAATTGCGCCGCTGGAAAAATTATTCAGCTCCCGCCAAATACCGGGGACTATCTGCAAAGCATAATGCGGCCTGTTTAATGAGAAGGTTTTTTTTACCGTGCCATCATCCAGCTGAACGTCAAAACTGCCGCCAGCGGCAACCAAAAACTGTTGTAAGTCGTAATGGGCATGGCCGCCGCGTGATTCGCCGCCCGGCACATCGTAAAGGTAGTAGATCCTTTTTATGTCAAACGGAAAATGCTTTTTTCCTTCGACAAAAGTAATGTTGCCCGATTGGTTATGGACTTTCGGAAGTTCAACGATTGCACAATCAAACACGGTGGTTTTGTTATTCGGCTTCATTGCGGGCTGTTATAAAGTCAGGAAAGGATCTAATGTAATCATCGGCGTCGTAGACGGTTGATGACAAAACCAAGGCAAGGGCGTTGGTCGAAAAATTCTGCATAGTACGCCAATGTAATTCTGGAACATACAAGCCGTAATACGAGCGGTTTAAAAAAAAAGTCTGTTCCTGTTGCCCATTATGTAAAACGACTTCAAAACTGCCTGATAAGGCGATAATAAATTCTTGTTCCGTTCTAAAGGCATGGCTGCCCCTGATTTCCCCGCCTGGAACATCATAAACCCAGTAGGTGCGTTTTATTGTAAAAGGAATATGCTGTTTTGATTCTACAAAAGATAGGTTGCCTCTGGGGTCAAAAATCTTGGGCAGTTGAATAAGTTGGGGTTGTGCAGGCTTCTTATCCATGGCATTCCAACGCATAGGTTATTGCCGGTCTGACCACGCCAGGCAATATTGACATATTGTTTTCCATGGGTATGTTTTCAATTTCAAAGGCGCAGATATGGTCTTGCTTGAATAAAACATAACGCTGGCTTTGGCCAAAAAGCAAATTCATGCTGTACATATTGGCATTTAGCAAATGGGCAGGGATGATAGCCGTGATTTTATGTTTACCCAGTTTTGAGTTTTGGTCTTTGGCAAAAACAAAGCCGTGATGGAAAACTAACACATCATCTTTACTGACGATTTCAAACGTCAGGTCTTCAGTGATGTCTTTTATTTTGTTGAAAAAGTCGATTGTTATTTGTACGCCCGAACTGATGTCCAGTGTTGTGCCGTTTAGCGGGTTTATTTTTATGCTGTCTACCCGGATATTGTCATTTTCAGCAGCGTTGCCAAATTCCCAGTGGTTGTTTTCATTAGTTGCCAAGGCATTGTTATTTTGGTAAAAATCAATGGCCTCAGTGATATTTCCTTCAAACCCTTTGCTGCCATTAATGAGCACCATGCCGCTTTTACACAGGCTTTTTACCGCCGCCATATTGTGGCTAACAAACAGCACAGTGCGGCCGTAGCTTTTAGATACGTCCTGCATTTTGCCGATTGCTTTTTTCTGAAATTCGGCATCACCGACCGCCAGCACTTCATCCACCACCAAAATTTCCGGCTCCAAATGTGCGGCGATGGCAAAGCCTAGTCTTACGGTCATGCCACTAGAATAGCGTTTTACGGGCGTGTCGAGGTATTTTGCCACACCAGAAAAATCAACGATTTCATCAAGTTTGCTGGTGATTTCAGCTTTGCGCATTCCCATAATGGTGCCGTTCATGTAGATATTTTCACGGCCGGTCATTTCTGGATGAAAGCCGGTGCCCACTTCTAACAGGCTGGCCATCCGTCCTCGCGCCCGAATACGTCCGGTTGATGGTGATGTCACTTGCGACAGTAGCTTTAATAAGGTGCTTTTGCCAGCGCCATTTTTGCCAATAATCCCTAGCACATCACCGGCCTGAAGTTCCAGGTTAATGTCACGCAAAGCCCAGACATGCTCTCCTTTTTGGGCTATCTGTGTGCGGTCATTAACCGTGCCAATTTTAGAATAGGGATCTTCCTTTCTTAATATTTTGGTTTTCCACCAACGGTTAAGGTCATGGGATAGGGTGCCGGTGCCAACTTCACCGAGACGGTACAGTTTGCTGAGATTTTCTATTTTAATTATGGGTTGCGACATGCTGTTTAATTTTTTAAAAGTAAGGTCCGCCGTTATCTGGAGATAGGCGTTGGAGTGTATTTTGCTTAATTAAACTGTATCAATAAAATTGCGTTCGGTCTGATGAAAAATGATAATCCCAAAAAATAGTAAGATCACCATAAAACCACCCGAATAGGCCAGTGCATCCCAGCTAAAGTGCCCGGCACCCAAAAAAGCGTATTTGAAGCCTTCCAGAATCGGTGTTAACGGATTGGCCTGAATGAAGATCTTGTATTTTTCTGGGATGGTCGAAACAGGGTAAATGACAGGGGTTGCATACATTAATAACTGGATGCCGAACGTCAGCAAGTGGTTTAAGTCGCGGTATTTAGTCGTTAATGAGCTGAAAATAAGGCCGGCCGCTAGGCCAATTCCGGCCATTAAGACGATATAAACAGGCACTAATGCTAATGTCCAGTTGGGTTGTATGATGGTGTTGCCTGAGAAAATAAAATACAGATAGATGATGATAAAAAATGAAAATTGGATAAAAAATTTGATTAAGCCAGATGTTATTTCCGCCAAAGGAATAATTAGCCGTGGAAAATAGACTTTGCCAAATATCTGGGCATTAGTGGTGAAGGTGTGCGCGGTTTGGTTGAAGCTTTCGGAAAAGTAGTTCCAAATGACTATGCCGGATAAGTAAAAAAGTACTTGGGGCAGGCCGTCGGTGGATATTTTGGCTATTTGCCCAAACACCAACACATACATGGCAGTGGTCATCAAGGGTTGTACAATAAACCATATGGGGCCAAGTATGGTTTGTTTGTACACAGTGATAATGCTGCGTTTGATAAACATGTAAAGCAAATCACGATACAACCAAATTTCTTTAAAGTTTATGTCCAGTAAATGTTTTTTTGGTGTTATATCAATAGTGTAGTTGTTCATCAGATTGTCTTTGTTTTATAAAGCGCGGTAAGCAATGCGGTTATTTAAGGCGAGGTGGATTATACCAGCACTTCTTCAGCCTTTGGCTGCGTTAAAAAATCTTTAGGGCTGGCACTGTAGCCATATGCGCCGGATTGGTAGACTACCACAAAGTCACCGATTTCGGCTGTGGGCAAGGCTGTTTTATCGGCAAGTGTATCTAATGGTGTGCATAAAGGCCCGACGATAGTCACGGTTTCTATGGTATGGCCATTCATTTTATTGCCAATAGCGACGGGATAGTTTTTGCGGATGACTTGCCCAAAATTGCCCGATGCGGCAAGGTGATGATGTAAACCACCATCAACAATCAAGTAAATTTGCCCGCGCGAGACTTTTTTATCAAGCACTTGGCAAACATAAAGCCCCGCTTCACCGACTAGATAGCGTCCCAATTCGATGATCACCTCGGCTTGTGGATGGGTCTTGTGGAAATGTCCCATAGATTCCGCCAGCGCATCACCGACGGCTTGCGTATCCAACGCAGTGTCGCCCGGAAAATACGGGATGCCATAGCCGCCGCCGATATTAAGCTTTTTTATCGGGCTTGGGCAATCCGCAGAGAGCCGTGTGGCTAAGGCGAGGCTTTTTTGTTGGGCTTCGATAATTGCTTCCGCCTTAAGGTTTTGCGAGCCGCTGTAGATGTGGAAGCCTTGAAAATCCAATGCTAATGCTTGGGTGCGTTTTAAGACATCCGGCACTATCTCTTCATCAATGCCAAATTGTTTGGCACCACCGCCCATTTTCATACCAGAGGCTTTGAGCTCAAACGCGGGGTTAATCCGCAACGCAATCCGCGCCTGAATGCCGGATTGTCCAGACAGTTGGGCAATGGTTTCCAGTTCGTTAGGGGACTCGACATTAATGGTGACGCCCGCCGCAATTGCTTGGGCCAACTCGGCGGGACGTTTGCCGGGGCCTGCCAGGCTGATATGTTCAGGTGACATCGGCGTGTCGAGGGCGACTTTCATTTCGCCAGCGGAAGCCAAATCAAAACCATCGACCAAACCAGCCAAATGTTGGACGACGGCTGGCATGGGGTTGGCTTTTAGCGCGTAGTGGATTTTTAAATTTTGCGGCATTTGTTGGCGCAATTCGGCTACCCGTTGGCTTATGAGTTGCCGGTCATAGGCATAAAATGGCGTCGAGCCGACGCGCTGCGCCAACCGTGCCAGTGTTATGCCGCCAATAACCAGATTGTTGCCTTTAACAGGGAATTGGCCCATCGGTGGGTGTTGCGGGACTGTTTTAGTCATGGTTTTTTTTGAAGATGTCGGCAAATTGTTGGGCGAGGGCTTTACGGTCAATTTTACCGTTCGGGTTTTTAGGTAATATTGGCAGGGCTTCGATTTTAGCAGGTACCATAAAATTAGGCAGTTGGGCTTTGCAGATAGCCAGTAATGCGTGTTCCTGAAAATTGGCAGAATCTTCAGGGCTGACCACGACTAACACGCTCTGTCCTAAACTATCGTGTTCTATGCCAATGGCGGCAGCTTCTTTGACCAAGCCCGATGCGTAAACCACCTCTTCGATTTCGGTGGGGCTGACGCGATAACCGGAAGTTTTAATCATGTCATCTTTACGCCCGACAAAATATAAATAACCTTCTTCATCTCTAGTGACGGTATCGCCTGACCAGACGGCGATTTCGGTCAGCGGTAAGGCGGCTAACTGGTTGGGGGCGGGTTTAAAACGTTCGGCAGTTTTTTCCGGATCATTCCAATAGCCCATCGCCACTAGCGAGCCGCGATGCACCAATTCACCCGGTTCATGGGGTGCACACAGCGAGCCATCCTCGCGTACCACTAAGATGTCGGCATTGGGGATGGCTTTGCCGATAGAGTCGGGACGGGCATCAATTTGATCGGGAGGTAAATAAGTTGAGCGGAACGCTTCGGTCAAGCCGTACATCAGAAAAAATTGGCTGTCGGGCACCTTTTGGCGAATGGCGGTTAAAATGGATTTCGGCATTTTGCCGCCGGAATTGGTCATATAACGCAGATGCCCGTTAATGCTGGCGGGCCATTCCAGTGTTGCCAATTGTGCCCACAGTGGCGGCACGGCAGCCAGCCCAGTGATGTGTTGGTTTTCTAAAACCTTAATGACGTCGCGCGGCAATAGGTAATCCAAGAGCACGCAGCAAGCACCTTGCAGTAGTGAGGCTGTCAATTGGTTTAAGCCGTAATCAAAACTGAACGGTAGCACCGCTAACAGCCTGTCGGTGGTGGTGATGGCTAGATATTCGCTGACACTTTGCGCCCCTGCAACCAAGTTACGGTGCGATAGCACAACACCTTTGGGCTTACCTGTGCTGCCTGAGGTATACAAAATTGCTGCCATATCGGTGTCGATAGCGGTAGGCATTAAGGTGTGCGGATGTGCCAAAGCCAGAAATTCTTGCCAGCCTAAAACAGTTTGTGCAATGGGCTGGCATTGGCTCGGGCCATCATCCACCATAATGATAGTGTGCAGGTCAGGGCAATTTTCCAAGGCAGAAGCCAGGCTTTGCAAACGGCTTTTTGACGTGATTAGGATTTGGACATTGCAATCGTTCAGGATATAGGTCACCTGTGGCGCTTTTAACACCGGATTGACGGGCACAAAAACGCCACCCGCTTGGCTAATGGCAAGCAAGCTGGTGACGGTTTCCAATTGCTTAGGAAGATAAACTGCGGCACGTTGCTGTGGTTTTAAGTGTATGCCTAACAGTGCTTGCGTCTGTTGTTGGACGTGTTCGGTTAACTCGCCATAAGTCCACGTGTTTTTTTTATGTATGATAGCAGGACAATGTCTGGCATGGTCCGCAGATTCGGCTAATAATTGATGCAGTAATATGGGCATGGGTTAGTGGTGGTTATAAACAACGGGGCTATGTAGTTTTAAAGATGTTTAAGTAATGCTGGTTTCTGCCGATTGTCAGGGCGGTTATCAGTGCTAAGTGTACAGTTTCTTAGTTCATGCGCCAAGCTGCGGCAGTGCCGCTATTTTTCTGGTATGCTCATAAATTGGTAAATTAATTTAAATAAAGCCACATGCGTTTGTTACTTGTTGAAGATGATGAAATATTAGGGGACGGCTTAGTGGCCGGCTTGGCTATGGAGGGTTATGCGGTCGATTGGTTGACCAATGGCAAACTGGCGGATGAGGCGCTGAAGCTTAATACTTATGAGCTGATTGTGCTGGATTTGAATTTGCCGGATATGGATGGCCTAAGCATTCTAAGGGCCTTAAGAAGCCGTAAAGATGAGACGCCGGTGATGGTTCTGACAGCAAAAGACACTATTCCTGACCGGGTTCTAGGATTGGATAGCGGTGCCGACGACTTTGTCGTTAAACCCTTTGAGTTGGATGAGGTGTGCGCCCGCTTGCGGGCCTTGGCGCGGCGCAGTGAAGGCCGGAGTGTGCCGACTATTGAATATAAAGGTATTGTGCTTGACCCTGCTGCACATCAAGTGACATTCCATGATGAAAAAGTGGAGTTATCGCAAAAGGAATTTGAGGTGCTCAATTTTTTGATGAGCAATATCGGCAAAGTGATTTCACGTGCCCGGCTTGAAGAAAGCCTTTATTCATGGAATTCGGACATTGAAAGCAATACCGTTGAAGTGCACATCCACCATCTTAGAAAAAAGCTGGATTCCAGTTTGATCCGCACGGTTAGGGGTGTCGGTTATATTATTGATGCTGAAGAGGAGCAATGAATTATTCGCTCAGACAGTTGTTATTAATCAGTTTATTGTCCGCTTCCATGCTGATTTGGGGGGTTGCCGCGTATATCAGCTATAAACAAACCCGTCATGAAGTTGCTAATTTGTTTGATGCTGAGCTGTCGCAATCTGCAAAAGTGTTGCATGCGTTTGTCGAAAGTTTACTGCGGGAAGGGTCGTTGTCGGCTTATTGGCGACAAGAGAAGGTTGACAAGCATTTGCATGCCCATGCCTTAAAACATCGGTTTAAACGAAAAAATGCTTTTCAGTTGTGGTCTGATGACCAAAGTTTGTTTTTGCGCTCAGAAAAGTCAGCGCAATTTTCTGTGCAGGGTTTTGATAAGCTTAGTAGTGAAGCGCAATTATGGCATGCTTTTGATGATGTCTTGTTGGCCAATACCTTAGGACGGAAATACGAGCGCAAAATTGCTTTTCAGTTATGGTCGAAAAAGGATGGCTTACTCATGCGGTCAGAAAGTGCGCCAAAATATGCGTTTTCTGAGGCCGATAATGGTTTTAGCCAGACTAACATTGATGGGCATTTGTGGCATGTTTTTAGTATTTCGAATGCCACGGGTGAATATATAGTCCATGTTGGACAAAAAGAGGAGATTCGAGCCGAACTGACCGATGAAATATCGACCCAATTGGTCACCCAGTTTTTGATAGGTTTGCCCTTTTTGGGTGCTGTTATATGGCTCATCGTCGGTCATTCGTTAAAACCCATCAATCGCTTGGAAAGGTCATTGGCAAGGCGTGAAGCAAGTTATCTTAAGCCAATTTCTACGCGTAAACTACCTAATGAAATTCTGCCGGTTGTTAATGAAATCAATAACCTCTTTGTCCAGCTTGAGAAAGCATTTGAGCATGAGAGGCGCTTTACATCGGATGCTGCGCATGAGCTGAGGACGCCGCTGGCAGGTTTGCTGACCCAAGCACAGGTCGCTTTGCGCACTAATGATGACGGTGTGCGCAAGCAAGCGCTTAAGCGGATTGAACAGGCCGTCAATCGCATGACTTACATGGTTCAGCAATTGTTAACGTTCTCACGGATAGAATACAGCACAGAGTTTTTAACTAAAGAGCCCACTGACCTTGGCCGTGAAGTTGTTCAGGTTGTTGCCGATTTGGATCCGGAAGCGCACAGAAAGCAGATTCTCATGGAGTTTATTGAAGATAATCCAGAGCCTGTTGTTGTTAATGCGCCGCTGGTGGCGATCCTGATCCGAAATATTATTGATAACGCCATAAAATATACCCCGGCCAAAGGCACTGTTATCATCAGGGTTACCGGGAAGGATAGGCACGTACAATTGTGCGTTGAAGATTCGGGGCCAGGTATAACACCTGATCAATATGAAAAATCCTTGGAACGTTTTCATCGCTGCGTTGAAACGGCTAATGTTGCACAAGGCACGGGCTTGGGCTTTTCCATTGTTGAAAGGATTGCCGCAATTCATAATGCGGATTTGATTTTAGGGGTGTCCCAGTTAGGCGGCTTGAAAGTTACGCTGTTGTTTCCATTACCGATAAAACCGGCGCATGAAGCTTGGAAAATAAAACTCAGTTTTTTGAATAGGTTAAGTGCAAGGCGCAATATTGAGACTTAACAGTGCAGGGTTTTTGGATAGTTTTGATGGTTTAACGGGCAACGTTTGGGGCTAAGCACATTAAGTTGTGAGGAAATAGGCGGGATAAATAGGCCGTCTGTTGATAACAAAGCCACGGGCAATAAGCGTTTGCAGCAGGGAAAATAAAAATAAAACAATTGAATTTTGTGGTTAAATTCCCTATTCTTTCACAGTTTTAACTTTTAACCGGACTGTAGATTAAAAATACAGTTCTTTTACCACTAGGAGAGGTCACCATGAAAAAATTATTAGTCGCAGCAGCAAGCATTGCGTTGGTCGCATTAAGTGGACAAGCGCTGGCTGATGAACAAATCGAAATCGGTAAAAAAATCTATGAGCGTGCTTTTGGCCGTGGTTGTGGCACTTGCCATGACATCGCTTCTAACCCGCAACTGACTGCTTTAATCAAAGCCGGCCAATTGGACAGAGCTAAATTTGAACAAGTTCTGAAAGAAGGTAAAGGCGGAATGCCAAAAGCGATTGAAGAAATTATGAAGCAAAAAGCGGTAGAAAAAGCAGGCTACGGTGAAGATCAAGCGGTAGATGCGTTATACAAATATCTGGAAACCAAATAAGTTTCGTTATTTGATGCAAACAAAAAACCGCCCCAACCATAGATAGTTGGAGCGGTTTTTTTATGGGTATAGTTTTAATGTTTACCTAAATAACGGGTGATCACTTCTTTATAAGGCAGTTTATTAATCTGTTTAACCCAGATTCCTGCCGCCGCCGCCAGCATTAGCCCACAAGAGGCCAAGCTTAGATAAATTAGGCGTTTTAGATGTGACATTTCCTGGGCCATTTGTTCATTGGCGGTGACTGTGCCAATTTGTTGCTTGTTGATCGGTTCGGAATAGGTGCGTAGCACTTTAACGTCGTTTTTTAGGTCTTCGATGGTGCCTAGTGAGTTGTTGATAGTGCCAGCACGAAGGCTGTCTTCCAGTGACCTTAATTTGCTTTCAATCGAACCGCTGACCAAACCTACCAGCTGGCCTTTTAAGGTATCAACGTCTGCTGACAGGCGCGGGTTGCTTTGAGTGGCATATTCATCAGCTGTGGCGAGTTTTTTATAGTTGTCGACAAAATCATTGGAAGGAAGTAAGAAAAAGCCTGCAATAAAAATGACAGTCATCAGGAAAAGCACTCCAGTTAATAGCCATCTGTTTGCTTTCATCAATGCTTGATGTGAAGGCACGCGTTGAAGAACAATAATTTCTGATTTTATCTTGCCTGTATCGCTCATTGGTTACTTCCTCCCGAACCAGATAAGAACGCATCTTGGTTGGACAAATATTATTTTTATGAATGACTGCCTAACGGGCAATTATACAAGCTTAATAGTATTTGTCCTGTGTTTTTATGACGGTTTTATTGACGTTGTTTGATGGCTGCAATGCGCATTCTCAGGGCGTTTAATTTAATGAAGCCTTCCGCATCTTTTTGATTGTAAGCGCCGCCATCTTCTTCAAAAGTCGCAATGCTCTCGTCAAACAAGCTGTCGGTTTCAGATGCGCGGCCTACCACGATGACGTTGCCTTTGTAGAGTTTTAACCTGACTTTGCCGTTGACAGATACTTGGGAGGCATCAATCATGGTTTGCAACATTTTACGTTCAGGACTCCACCAGTAACCGTTATAAATTAATGACGCATAACGGGGCATCAGTTCGTCTTTTAAATGTGCCACTTCCCTATCAAGGGTCAGCGATTCAATCGCGCGGTGCGCTTTTAACATGATGGTGCCCGCTGGTGTTTCATAACAACCGCGTGATTTCATGCCAACATAGCGGTTTTCGACGATGTCCAGACGGCCGATACCGTTTTCACCGGCAATTTTATTCAGGTTTTCCAAAACTTCTGCTGGAGTATGGGCAACATCATCAATTGCAACAATATCGCCTTGGCGATAGGTCAATTCAATATACGTTGGCTTATCGGGAGCCATTTCAGGTGAAACTGTCCAGCGCCACATGTCTTCTTCGGGCTCTGCCCAAGGGTCTTCCAATATACGACCCTCATAGGAAATATGCAGTAAGTTGGCATCCATCGAATAGGGCGAGGTTTTGCCCTTTTTCATTTCCACAGGAATGCCATGCCGTTCTGCATAGGCCAGCAAGGTCTGCCGGGAGGTTAAGTCCCATTCCCGCCAAGGTGCAATGATTTGTATATCCGGGCGTAAGGCGTAAGCGCCCAGTTCAAAACGTACTTGATCATTGCCTTTGCCGGTTGCGCCATGAGAAATGGCTTTTGCGCCTGTTTCATTGGCAATTTCTATCAAGCGTTTAGCGATTAATGGGCGGGCAATGGAAGTTCCCAGCAGGTATTCGCCTTCATAAATGGTATTGGCGCGGAACATTGGGAACACAAAGTCACGGGCAAATTCTTCGCGCAAATCTTCGATATAAATTTCTTTGATACCCATTGCTTGCGCTTTGCTGCGTGCCGGCTCAACTTCTTCGCCTTGGCCCAAATCAGCGGTGAATGTGACGACTTCGCATGCGTAAACGTCCTGTAACCATTTGAGAATAACGGAGGTGTCCAGACCTCCAGAATAAGCAAGTACAACTTTATTAATATCCGACATGGCGCTTTAATACCTTGAGTTAAAAAATGATTGGAATTATACCGGAAAATAAACTTTACAGCAGAAACGTAGCATGCTTGACCGCGAATTTTAAGCACTGGATTTTTCTGACATCATTTTTTAGACGGTGCTGTGTTCATTGGTTTACGACCCTTTATTCGCAAACAACGCTTTGAATAGTGTTTGGTTTTTTAGTTGCTGAAAGTCTGCAAAAGCGGCTTCGAAATTGTTACGGACTTCATTTTTTTTGGTGTCTATAGCTTGTATCACCACACCCATCGCTAAAAAAGTTGTGGCGGGTACGTTATTAGCAAGCATTTCTTCACTAAATAGCTTTAGATGGTTTTCTTGGATCTGATAATCCTGAAAGTTGCCTAAAATATCTTGTAGTTTTTTTAGATGGTCAATAAGCTGCTTTATTTTGTGCGGCGGGTAAAGGCTTTGGAAAAACTCCATTAAATAGCGCAATTTTTTACACGTTTTCCTTAATTCGTGCAAAGCCTCGGCTTCTGATAATTGGCTGACTGCATTGCCTTCTTGTAATACGCGGTTATAAATTTTCCAGATCCGCTTGTCGGCGAGTTGCTTAATGGTCAGTCGCGCGTTAGCTTCGGCAGGGAATTTTGGTGCATGCGCTTTAAGATAGTGTTCCCATTCCGATAAGGTTGATAAGTATTTGGCGGAACGCAGTTTTTTTGCCAACTCTTGCTGGGTTTTGCGTTGTTTGTTAAGCAGAAAGTTATGCAGTGGGTTTAAGTCTTCACGAAGTGGGGGGGGGAGGCTTGCCTTATAATCGTCAAAATGTAACAGATAGACATCCAAGTCACGGGTGGGCGTGGTGATTTGGCCAAGCCAAGAAAAAAATTCCGCGTAATAGGCGGAGGTCTCCTCAGGCAATATGCCTTTTAGTTGGCTAAGTCCTGATCGCGTCCGGCGCACAGCAACCCTGAAATCATGTAAAAACTCACTGTCGGTGTCGGCAATAGTGCCCTGTTCATTGTCTTTAATGACTTTTAACAGATAGCTATAGATGTATTTGCTGGCAATGTCGGCACGCAGGTCAGGCGCCAGATTGATGGCTAGTTTCGATGAATAGTCTTTAGGTTTTCGGTGTTGCTGTTTTAAAGCGGCAAGCAAAATGGGTTTATTGATAGGTGATAAGGCCAATTTATCGGTAAGTAAGGTGATAATGTGCTCTGCGACTGTGTCGTAGCCTTTTA
This sequence comes from Methylovulum sp., assembly GCA_028712695.1. GTDB lineage: Bacteria > Pseudomonadota > Gammaproteobacteria > Methylococcales > Methylomonadaceae > Methylovulum. The sequence continues at coordinate 28,054 of JAQTQZ010000016.1, forward strand.
TTTGTTGTAATAAAACCCGGTTGTTGAAAAGATCATAATCCTCAATAAATAAGCGTAGCACCGTTTTCTCATCTTTATTGATAATATTGACTTGATAGTGCCCATAATTCAAGGTGCAAACGCCGAGTAATGCGCGCATTTCAAGAATGGGCGTCAGAATGTCACGTAATTCTCCAGGATCGAACTGTCGGGCGAATGCTGGGGTTTGTTTTAGCTTCCTATTTATAATGGTGGCGTTGGTTTCAAGGTTTCTAAGCGATAAGGATGAGTCGTTTTTTGAATGGTTAAACTCACAAATAATGCCTTTTGAGTATAACCGCCAGTCAAAACTATCATAATAAGTCTTTAGCGAAGGCTCATGGGAAACCAGTTGTACATCAATGAGATGACTGAGTTGGGTAATAAATTTTTCAGTTGTTAAGGTAACTGGGAACTCAAATTGTAGAGACATGGTGACCGATTGGGGAGTTAAGCCTAATTGTTTAAATTACAATGCCGCTTTGGTTTTTAAAGACACTTTGTCACAAATTAATCATCATAATATAACAACAGAATGAGTGGGGCGAAAAATAACTGCCTACAGGGCGTGAAATATGGTGCGCTTTATCAATCAATTGAAGAGGTGGGACATGAGTAGAGAACTATGGTTGCTTCGGCATGGTAAATCTGACCGGGATGTTGTTATGGACGATTTTGACCGGCCATTAAAAAAACGTGGAAAACAGGCCGTTCAACGTGTCGGTGCATGGATGCTGCGAGAGCATCTTATGCCGGACATTATTTTAAGCTCGCCAGCAACTAGGGCCATCAATACTGCTAGGCTGGTTTGTAAGGCTATTGGTGCCGATAAAATGGCGGTTCAGCAGGATAAGCGCTTGTATTTTCAAGGTCTTGAGAAATTGAAGAGGGTGTTGTCTGAATGTCCTATTGACGCGGGTCGCGTTTTATTGGTGGGGCATAACCCTGATTTGGAGATGCTGTTACTTGATTTGGTTGGTGGGCCAAACGTGCCTGATACAGATAAATTATTGCCTACCGCTGCGTTTGCAAGAATCGCCATGCCAAAAGATTGGCGCAGCCTAGATGCAGGCTGCTCCAAGTTATTATCAATCACCTATGCACAACAGTTGCCTGAATAGTCTGGATGCGTGGCTAATATGCCAAAAGGGGTGGCATCCAAATGGAGGTTATGCCGTTATGAATATCAGTGTTTATGCTATTGATTGTTAGAGGTAGGGAGGGCAGCGGCTGGTTGTTATGGGCGAAGTACAGATAAATAAACAAAATTGTAATAACTATGTCATGTAAAATTAATACCCTTGTTATCTGCTTTTTGTAGAGTGCGCACAATAATAAATTTTTGGGGTTGCTTAATGAAATTAACTATTAAAACAAAATCGGTGCTTGCTGCGATAGGATTCGCATCTGTTGCTATGGTCAGTGGCGTTGCCAGTGCAGTGCAGGAAATCGATGCAGATACGCCGGTGTATCAAAAAGCAAGTGGTATTTCTGGTAATTTATCCAGTGTTGGTTCTGATACATTGGCTAATCAAATGACGTTGTGGGCTGAGTCGTTTAACCGTATTTACCCAAATGTCAATATCCAGATCCAGGCGGCGGGTTCTTCTACGGCGCCTCCCGCTTTAACCGAAGGTACATCTAATTTGGGGCCCATGAGCCGTGAAATGAAGGATGATGAGCTTGGCGCATTCGAAAGCAAGTTCGGCTATAAGCCGACTGCAATTCCTGTCGCAGTTGACGCGTTAGCGGTATTTGCAAATAAAGACAATCCAATCAAAGGGTTATCGGTAGATCAAGTGGACGCTATTTTTTCTTCCACGCGTAAATGTGGTTATGACAAAGATATAACAACGTGGGGCGATGCTGGCGTAGATAATAAAGAGTGGAAAACAAAAAGCATCCAATTGTACGGACGTAATTCTGTTTCTGGCACTTATGGGTATTTTAAGGAGCATGCCTTGTGCAAAGGCGACTTTAAAAATAACGTCAATGAGCAGCCCGGTTCAGCTTCTGTTGTGCAATCAGTGACGGCTTCTGTCAATGGGATTGGTTATTCAGGCTTAGGTTATATAACATCCGGTATTAAAGCGGTGCCGTTAGCGAAAAAAGGCGGTAAAGACTTTGTTGAAGCAACGCCTGAAAACGCACTTGCAGGCAAATATCCTTTAGCACGCTATTTGTACATTTATGTCAACAAAAAACCAAACCAACCGTTGGCACCTTTAGAAAACGAATTTATTAAGATGGTTCTGTCTAAAACCGGTCAGCAAGCTGTAATAAAAGATGGCTATATTCCTCTGCCTGCGAAAGTGATTAAAAAAGTGCTGGCCACTATTGAATAATAGGATAGGGTGCTAAAAAATACTATTTGTTCGTACAGTGTCTTAATTTAGGTGTGCCAGTTGCCACCTTTATTGAAGACTAATTAAGTAAAAAGCGGCTGGCATCGTTAATAAATATCAGCCGCTTTTTTTTATACATTTTCTGACTTTTATGCTTTGCCATAGTTTATTTCCAGTAGCGTTATGCCTGACACCAACTCATCTATGAAAAACCTTCCAGTTACCGATATACACTCCAATCAAAGCTTTCTGCGTTGGCGATTACTTAAAGACTCGTTAGCACGTTATGGCGTGATTGCAGGTGGTATGGGGGTGATCTTCGCAGTTGTAATGATTTTCTTTTATTTGCTCTACGTTGTTCTTCCACTATTTTTACCGGCGACAGCAGAATTGGTCAGTCAATATGATGTCCCAGAAAAAGCTTTGGGAAAAACCGTGTTGCTGGACATGGAAGAACAGAATGAAGTGGCGGCACGGTTTACTGACACTGGTAAAGCGGTGTTTTTTTTAGCAGATACCGGTAAGGTTGTTTCTATACAAGCGGTCGCAATACCTGAAGGAGTGGTTGTCACAAGCTTTTCGCAAGGCAGCCCTATTAATGAGGGTGCTGTGGTTTATGGCCTTTCTGATGGTCGTGCCGTTATTGTAAAACATACCTACAAAACGACTTATCCAAACAATAAGCGGCTTATCACCCCCGCTCTTGAATACCCTTTGGGTGAGCAACCGTTAGTGCTGGATGACTCCGGTGCCGCATTAGAGAAAATTGCAGTGCAAGTGGGGGATAATGCCACTACGGTGATTGCAAAAACTGCTGGGACTTCCCAGAGTGCGGGCAGAATTCATTTGACTGGTTTTGAAAAGGAACAATCACTATTTGCAGATGAAGCGACTTTACAGCGGACGGATGCCGTTATAAACGTACCAGTTGAAGGTGTGGCCGATATTTTAATTGATAAGGAAGGGCGAAACCTTTACTTGGTTAGCAGTAATGGGCGTTTGGCTTATTATGATATCAGTGATAAGGGCGCCCCCGCTTTAAAACAAGCGCAAAGTGTCGTTGAGGCTGGGCAAAAAATCACCAGCGTTTGTTTTTTAACAGGCGATATTTCATTATTGATAGGTGACTCTAGTGGTCTAGTGACGCAGTGGAGCATGGTCAGGGACGATAAGAACCGCATGGCAATGGAAAAAATAAGGGCATTCAAGGTGTCTGATAAGGCCGTTGTGGACATAAAGGCAGAGCAACGGCGCAAAGGCTTTGTCACGGTTGATACTGCTGGACATTTCGGTGTTTATCATTCAACGGCTGAAAAAGAGCTGATAAAAGAAAAAGGTGTCGGGCCATTGTCCACATTTACCATCTCACCCCGTGCTAATGCCCTATTGATGCAAACCGACGGAACGCTTGGTTTTTGGCGGGTAAATAATCCCCATCCTGAAGTCTCGTTCAAATCACTTTGGGGCAAAGTTTGGTACGAAAGCTATCCTAAGCCCGATTATATTTGGCAGTCCTCCGCAGCAAACAATGATTTTGAACCAAAATATAGTTTGATCCCTTTGGTTTTTGGTACGCTGAAAGCTGCTTTTTATGCCATGTTGGTGGCCATGCCGCTGGCATTGATGGGTGCCATTTATACTGCCTATTTTATGACGCCGGTTATGCGGCAGTATGTAAAGCCCACTATTGAAATTATGGGTGCTTTGCCCACCGTTATTTTAGGTTTTTTAGCGGGGTTATGGTTGGCTCCATTCATGGAAGAGCATCTTGCTGGTATTTTTTCTTTTGTGGCATTAATGCCGTTTATCGTTATGCTCTTCGCCTATGCTTGGCATAATTTGCCTAAAGAATTTTTGGAAAAAATACCTGAAGGTTGGGATTCGGCGGTACTGATACCGGTTATTTTGCTAGGAAGTTGGTTTGCTTTTGCGGTAAGCGTGCCGTTGGAATCTTGGATTTTTCATGGCAGTATACGCGATTGGTTTAAGAATGAGTTGGGTATAGGTTATGACCAGCGAAATGCCATGGTTGTTGGTGTTGCGATGGGTTTTGCGGTTATCCCCACTATTTTTTCGATTGCAGAAGATGCTATTTTTAGCGTGCCCAAACATTTGACGGTCGGATCTTTGGCATTAGGGGCAACTCCTTGGCAAACAATGTCTAAAGTGGTGTTGTTGACTGCAAGCCCAGGGATTTTTTCTGCAGTCATGATCGGATTTGGGCGGGCAGTCGGCGAGACCATGATTGTGCTCATGGCAACAGGTAACACACCGGTTATGGATATAAGCATTTTTCAGGGTATGCGGACACTGGCGGCCAATATCGCGGTAGAAATGCCGGAATCCGAAGTTGATAGCACCCATTACAGGGTTTTGTTTTTGGCCGCTCTGGTATTGTTTTCTTTTACTTTTGTTTTCAATACCCTGGCCGAAGTTATTCGTCAGCGTTTACGCGAGAAATATAGCTCATTATGATTAAATTATGGATTAAAAGCGGTAGCCCTTGGGTATGGCTTAATGCTGCCGCTGTCAGCACCTGTCTTATTATGGTCATCGCCGTGCTTGGCCTTATTGCGGTCAGAGGCGCGGCTCATTTTTGGCCCGCTAAAGTGGCGCAATTTAGCTATCAAGAAGAGGGTGGGCTGGTGCAAACCCTAATTGGCGAGCATGTTGACACCAGCATAACATCCGCCGCAATGGCAAAATCTACCGGTCATAAAATGGCTGATAACGAAGACACACTGGTACAGTATCTGATTAAAACCGGTAACCGTGATGTGACCGGGGCGGATTTCCGTTGGATACTGGAGCGCGATGTCAAAAACATGGATTTCCCTGCCAATCTTATAGTGATTGAACGGCGTGAATGGGGCAATTTTTACGGGCAATTATTAGCCGTTAAAGAAAACGGCAAAATTATTGCTAATGGTGAAAAAGCGGTGTCTGTTGTACATAAAAAAATAGCAGCCGCATTAGCTATTTTTGGTCAGATACAGCATTTAGAGAAAAAAGAAATAGGGTCAATAAATTACAGTCTTGAACGGTTAAGGTTAAAGGAAAAAAAGTTAAAGCTTAAGGATCTTTGGAATGCCGAGGCAGAGCGTGAAGTCGCCGCCGAAAAAGCGGGTTATGAACAACAATATAATCAGTATCAAACACAATTAAGCGAACTATATCAAAAAGTTAGGCAAGATAGTTTGATTGCAAAAACAGATGTCGGTAAAGAAGTTGAAATTTCCTTGGCAAAAATTGTAAGGCTGTATCAACCGAACAGCATGAACTTATTTGATAAAATAGGCTTTTATGGTGCAAAAATCGTTGAATTTTTGACCGATGATCCGCGCGAGGCGAATACCGAAGGCGGAATTTTTCCGGCTATTTTTGGTACGGTCATGATGGTTATCATGATGTCGATTATTGTTACGCCATTTGGTGTGATTGCGGCAGTCTATATGCGTGAATATGCCAAGCAAGGTTTTTTAACAAGGCTTATTAGAATTTCTGTAAATAATTTAGCGGGTGTTCCATCCATAGTTTATGGCGTATTTGGCTTGGGTTTTTTTGTTTATATTTTGGGTGGGAACATAGACCAATTATTTTTCCCAGAAGCGGCACCAGCCCCTGTATATGGAACGCCGGGATTGTTATGGGCATCAATTACTTTAGCTTTGCTGACTTTACCCGTCGTTATTGTTTCAACAGAGGAAGGCCTGTCGCGTATCCCTTCGTCTATAAGGGAAGGTAGTTTGGCGCTAGGGGCGACTAAATTGGAGACCTTGTGGCTTACCGTATTGCCGATGGCAAGTCCTGCGATGATGACAGGATTGATTTTGGCCGTCGCCCGTGCGGCGGGAGAGGTGGCACCTTTGATGCTGGTTGGGGTTGTTAAGCTGGCGCCGACACTGCCATTGGATGGAAACTTTCCATTTTTACATTTGGATAGAAAATTTATGCATTTAGGGTTTCATATTTATGATGTCGGTTTTCAAAGTCCTAATGTTGAAGCGGCAAGACCCTTGGTTTATGCAACCGCATTATTGTTGGTAGTGGTGATAATAGGGCTGAATTTGGCGGCCATTGTCATCAGAAATCGTCTGCGAGAAAAATACCGAGCACTGGAAGGTTAAAAAATGACATCACAAGAAGTACGCACACATACAATAGATATGAATTCAGTTTTGCTTAATAGGGCTAACCAAAGCGACCTTGAAGAGACTTGCATTAAAGTGGAAAACTTGAATCTTTTCTATGGAGAAAAGCAAGCGTTGTATGGCATCAATATGGAAATGCCAAAGAAAAAAGTGACTGCCTATATCGGCCCCAGCGGCTGTGGCAAATCAACGTTATTACGCTGCATTAACCGAATGAATGATTTGGTTGATAGTGTCACCATTGATGGAAAAATTTTACTGGATGATGAAAACATCTACGAAAAGTCAGTCAATGTTGCTGCGTTGCGCAGACGTGTTGGCATGGTATTTCAAAAGCCGAATCCTTTTCCTAAGTCCATTTTTGAAAATGTTGCTTACGGACTTCGTATTCAGGGCATAAATGACAAGCGAATATTGTCAGAAACTGTCGAAAATGCCCTTCGAGGTGCCGCGCTTTGGGATGAAATGAAAGACCGGTTAAACGATAATGCGCTGGGTATATCAGGCGGTCAGCAACAAAGATTGGTTATTGCAAGGGCGATTGCCATTGAACCTGAAGTTTTGTTGCTTGATGAGCCGGCATCTGCATTAGACCCTATTTCGACATTGAAAATTGAAGAATTAATCAATGAGCTTAAAGAAAAATACACCATAGTTATCGTGACCCATAATATGCAGCAAGCTGCACGTGTTTCTGATTATACGGCGTTTATGTATATGGGGGAGCTGGTCGAAATGGGAACCACCAGCGAGTTATTTACTAACCCTAAGAAAAAACAAACTGAAGATTACATAACCGGACGTTACGGGTAGAGGAGCAGACAATGGAGAACAAAGAAATAGGCCATCACATATCGGAAAAGTTTAATCAAGAACTGGAAGATATACGTAACAAAGTTTTAACTATGGGAGGGCTAGTTGAACAGCAAATAGAAATGGCTGTGCAGGCATTCACCTCGGGCGATATCGAATTGGCGGAGCTGGTTATTAAACAAGATAATCAGGTTGATGCGCTGGAAATGGCAATAGACCTCGAATGTACTCAGATTATGGCATTAAGGCAGCCAACGGCATTTGATCTAAGAATGTTGATAGCCGTCATCAAAATTGTCCGTGAGATGGAGCGGGCCGGTGATAAAGCTGAGCGGATTGCCCAGATGGCAATACAATTGTCAGGCGCGGACAACCAGAATCATCAATACGAATTGGAGCACATGGCAAGCCTTATTATGGAGATGATGCACGGTGCGTTGGATGCGTTTGCCAGAGTCAATATAGAAGACATTACAATGATTACCGGCAAGGATGAGAATGTTAACCGGGAATATGAAAATATTATCAGGCGGTTAATTACCCGGATGATGGAAGATCCACGCAATATTACTCGCGCGTTGGATGTTATTTGGGCGGCTAGGGCTATGGAAAGGATTGGTGATTATGCTTGTAATATCTGCGAGCATCTGATCTATATGGTCAATGGTGAAGATGTGCGCCATTTGACCCAGCAAGAGCTGGAAAAGAAAATGAAGGCATAATTAAGTTTTTTCAAAAGACGGTGGCTGAAAAAGGTGTGCGGGATTATTCCCGCACACCTTTTTTATTTCCCAGCCAAAATATCAGTAGTGGTTGTAATTTGATTGTTGATGCTTCGGTGGTCAATTCGGAAGGGATCGCCGGCGTCCAGTTTGTAGGGATGTAAGCTATTTTTAGATCAGCTTCAACTTGATCGTTACCAAAAATCTATTATTTTTCTAAGCCAATAAAATCCCAAATACGATGCGATAGGGTTGCATTTTTATGCTCAGGGACTGGAGGGCCATCAGGGTAGTTTTTTTGATAAACTTGCTCGACATCATCGGCTAAATTTTTCATGCCCAGCCCGGTGTAAGCAAGGTTCATAACTTGTAAGGCATACGGAATGGCAGGGGTGCGCTGATACTTTTCAATAACGCCAGCCGCTCTGTTAGCGGCGGCTAAATAGGCTTTACGCTTTAAATAATAACGGGCGACATGAACCTCGTGCATGGCTAGATTGTTTCTGAGTGCGACCATGCGTAACCTGGCATCCGACAAATATCTGCTACCTGGATACCGACGGATCAGCTCGGCAAAGTTATCATAAGCATTACGCGCACTGCCAGGATCGCGCTGGGAAGTGTCCGTCGGCAAAAAGCGGTCAAGAAAGCCGATGTCACGGTTATAGTTGACCAAACCTTTTAAATAGTAAGCGTAATCAACATGCGGGTTACGGGGATTGATTTTGATAAAACGGTCGGCGGCAGCGATTGCGGAGTCCGGGTCACCATTTTTATAATAGGCATAGGCAATGTCCAGTTGTGTTTGCGCCGACGACTCACCAAATGGATAGCGCGATTCTAATGCTTCGTAGAGTTTGATGGCTTTGTCATAATTACCTGAATCCAGCGCCACTTTCGCTTCCGTGCGGAATTTTTGTGCGTTCCAGCCCGCATATTCCTCTTCGGTATCTGAGCTTTTTGATGAAAACCCCAGTGTTTCACAACCTTGAAGCGATAAGCTAAAAAAGCAGATAAAAAGAAATTTTATTAAAATTAATCGCATAGTGCTAACGACACGTTGTAATATTAGAGGTTTTCTCGCTGGTTCAACTGCGATACTTTATGGTATGTGGCTAGTGAGTATAACTTAACAATGGGTTATTCAGAAGAACTTGTTATGATGAGATTAACAGCAGAAGTGCCGCTGGAAATGGCGGGAATGCGCTTAGATCAAGTGCTTGCGGAATTGTTTGCGGATTATTCGCGCAGCAAACTGCAAACGTGGATTAAATTAGGGCGTGTACAGGTCAATGGCTTGATACTTAAGCCGAAAGATAAGTTGGATGGTGGCGAAGAAATTGCTGTAGATGCTGAGGCGGAGGTTGTGGTGATGTCAGAAGCTGAAGATATTCCTTTAGATATTGTTTTTGAAGACGAGAGTTTGCTCATTGTCAATAAACCAGCGGGGTTGGTGGTTCACCCAGCCGTTGGTAATTGGCATGGCACGTTACTCAATGCATTATTGAATCATGATGCCAATTTGGAGACCTTGCCTAGGGCAGGTATTGTGCACAGGATTGACAAAGACACCAGCGGCCTTTTGATGATAGCCAAAACGCTACAAGCCCACAACAGCCTGACCCAGCAGCTGCAAGAGCGCGAAATTACCCGTGAATATCTGGCTATTAGCCGTGGGCGCATGACAGCAGGCGGCACGGTTGATGAACCTATAGGCCGCCATCCTACCGATCGTAAACGCTATGTGGTTAGGGAATCAGGGAAGTTTGCCGTGACGCATTACCGAGTAGTGCAACGGTTCACACGTCATACGCTAGTCCAAGTAAAGTTGGAAACCGGGCGTACCCATCAAATCCGCGTACACATGGCACATATCCGGTTTCCCTTATTAGGGGATCAAGTTTACGGTGGGCGCTTTCAAATGCCGCCTAACTGTAATGAGCAATTGGAAACGGAACTGCGTTCTTTTAAACGTCAGGCCTTACATGCGGCAAAACTAGGTCTGCTACATCCGGTGACTGATGAGTACCATGAGTGGGAGCAACCGCTGCCTGATGATATGGTACGCCTTTTGGAAGCTTTGGCTGATAATGAGCAAGATTAAACATTGGATAACACCGGACTGGCCTGTGCCTGACAATATTAATGCCGTCACTACATTACGCACGGGGGGGGTGAGCGCAGAAGCCTTTAGCAGCCTTAATCCGGCTAGCCATGTCGGTGATAATCCTGAACGGGTCGTGCAAAATAGAGCAGTTATCAAGACTATGCTGGCATTGCCTGCTGAACCTGTATGGTTGGAACAGATACATGGTAACCATGTCGTTGAGGCGATAAAGACAGCTCATCCACCCCAAGCCGATGCCAGTTATACCGATGAAGCGTGTGTTGTCTGTGCAGTCATGACGGCGGACTGTTTACCGCTTTTGGTTTGCGCAAGCGATGGCAGTAAAGTGGCGGCGATTCATGCAGGGTGGCGCGGGTTGCTGGCGGGTATTGTTAGCAATACGCTAGCCGTTATGCCAAAAAATGTGCTGGTTTGGCTAGGCCCTGCAATTGGGCCTGATTGTTTCGAGGTGGGCGCCGAGGTTCGTTCTGCCTTTTTGAATAAATCGATTGCCTACTCTAAAGCATTCCGCAGTCAACGTGAGGGTAGGTGGTTGGCGGATATTTATGAGATTGCCCGCATTGAGTTGGCTACGTTGGGTGTTTATAAGGTTTATGGCGGTAATTTTTGTACTGTTACGGAACATCTGCGTTTTTACTCTTATCGTCGTGATAAAGATACAGGACGTATGGCTACTCTAATCTGGAGATCATGACTGAGTGAATTTACTGATATTGATTATCATCTTTACCGCTGTCGGCGGTGTTTTTAGCGTTATGGCCGCATCGGTTTTTTTATTGTTGCCGGATAAGCAAAGAAGTGCGGTATTGCCGCATGGTATTAGTTTTGCGATTGGCGCCTTGCTTGCTGTTTCTTTTTGGGGGTTGATCCCTCACGCATTTGAAGAAATCAAACCTGATCAGTTTCAGTCCCTATCGGGAACCATTTTAGCGGGTATTCTCGGTTTTTTTGTATTGGAGAAATTGCTCATCTGGCGGCATTGCCATTACGGAGAGTGTGAAGCACACGGCGATGACGAACACCAAAGGCATGAACATAGCCATGGGCACTTGCATGACCATGGGGCTAAGTCAGCAGGCACGATGATTATCCTAGGCGATAGTATTCATAACTTTGTCGACGGCATATTAATCGCCGCCGCATTTTTGACGGATGTCCAATTAGGAATTGTTACTAGTTTAGCGGTTGCGGCACATGAAATTCCCCAGGAAGTGGGCGATTTTGCTATTTTATTAGCGAGCGGGTATAGCAAGGGCAAAGCACTTTTTTACAATATTCTAACCAGTTTAACGACGGTGTTAGGCGGCGTGCTGGCTTATTTTAGCTTGGAAGACTTACATGATAGTCTGCCGTATTTTCTTGCCTTAGCCGCATCTAGTTTTATTTATATTGCGGTTGCTGATTTGATACCCTCGTTGCATAAAAAGACGGATATGAAGGCTTCGCTAGAGCAAATCGTTCTAATTGCAGCGGGGGTGTTGTTGATTTGTTCGTTACATGGGCTCGCCCATAATTTATGATGGGCTTAAAGACCAAAAGTACGCAATGTGCTTTTGGTCTTTTTATAAGAAATGATGCTTCTTCTTATGTGATTACATCGGGTTCAGTCCGGCCGGTACGTTGTTTAACCTCACAAAATTGCTCGGCTAGCGATATTAAGTCGGCAAGGGCTGTTTGAGCTTCTTGATTATGCTTGGCCGCATCGGCTTCAAATCGTTCCAGGTAGATCCTTAAGGTTGCACCGACAGTGCCGGTTCCGGATAGTCGAAAGACGATTCGAGAGCCGTTTTCGAAACCGATGCGAATACCTTGGTTTTTGCTAATGCTGCCATCCACTGAATCTTCATAACTAAACTCATCCGCATATTTGACCGTATAATCACCAAAAACGCTGCCAGGCAAGGTTGGCAATTGACTACGAAGATGCTCGACAATGGCATTGGCAATCGGCGTTTCCACTGCTTCATAATCGTGGCGACAATAAATGTCCCTCCCGAATTTTTGCCAATGTTCGTGAACAATATCTGCAACCGACTGACGTTTTTTAGCTATTAAATTCAACCAGAATAAGACCGCCCATAGGCCATCTTTTTCACGTACATGATTAGAACCAGTGCCGAAGCTTTCTTCGCCGCAAAGCGTGATTTTGCCGGCATCTAACAGGTTGCCGAAAAATTTCCAGCCAGTTGGGGTTTCGTAGCAAGGGATATTGTAGCTTGCTGCAACACGATCAACTGCCTGACTGGTTGGCATGGAACGGGCAACGCCGCTTAAGCCACCAACGTATGCGGGGATTAACTGGGCATTTGCCGCCATAATTGCCAAACTGTCGCTAGGCGTGACGAAAATATGGCTACCAGTGATCATATTGCGGTCGCCGTCGCCATCGGAGGCGGCACCGAAAACAGGCGCCGAATCGCCGAACATACGCTCGGCAAGCTCATGGGCATGCGCCAGATTGGGGTCAGGATGATGGCCGCCAAAATCTTCTAAAGGCGCTGCATTAATGACAGATTCGGCAGGTGCGCCTAACATATCCACTAAAATTCGCGTGGCATAGGGGCCGGTGATGGCGTGCATAGCATCGAATAGAAGAGTGATATAGCCAGAACTAATGCTTTGTTTGAGTAACTGGAAGTCGAAAATAGACTGCATTAAATCGGCATAATCAGCAACAGGATCAATTACCGTAATCTTAAAATTATCGATGCACTGACTGCCGATGCTATCTAAATCAATGTCATCAATGAGTGCTATTTTGTAACTATTGATGATTTGGCTGCGCTGATAAAAAGCGTTAGTGTCCTTTTCAGGCGCAGGGCCACCGTTACTGACATTGTATTTAATGCCAAAATCTTCATCAGGGCCGCCAGGGTTATGGCTGGCAGACAAAATTAAGCCGCCGAATGCTTTGTTCTTTCTGATGAGGTGTGATGCGGCAGGTGTGGACAATAGGCCGCCTTGACCTATAATAAGCTCGCCGAAACCATTGGCAGCGGCTATTTTTATGATAGTCTGTATCGCAGAACGGTTGAAATAGCGGCCATCGCCACCTAATACAAGGGATTTTCCGGTGTAATTTTCTAATGAATCAAAAATTGACTGGACAAAATTTTCCAGATAACCGGTTTGTTGGAATATTTTAACTTTTTTTCTGAGTCCAGATGTTCCGGGGTTTTGATCGTTATAGGGATGAGTTGTTATAGTTTCTATCTGCATAATTTATCCTTTGCGGTTGTGGCTTGGTGCATTGCTAAAGTACACCAAAATTCTTTTCGAGTGTAGAAATTATATGTTACGGATTTGTTTATTACTGTGTTGTGGCTTTCTTTCTATCGCAGGGTCTGCAAATGGCGATGTTTGGCTTTTAGTGGATACAAAGGCGCGGAAAATAGAGGTTAAAAAAGGTGACAGAACGCTTGAAACGTTGAATAGCATTGCTATCGGTCGGGGAGGGTCTGGATTCAAAAGACATCGGGGCGATAATATTACGCCTCATGGTAGTTACAGGATAGGCTGGATTGGTGAAAAAAGCGCATTTAGGCGTTTTTTTGGTTTAACTTATCCTTCTGTGGAAGATGCTGAGCACGCCTTAAAACAAGGGGTTATCAATGATATGACTTACTACCGCATTTTGATAGCCCATAAAAAAAACCAAATACCACCACAAAACACGCCTTTAGGGGGGCAAATAGGAATTCATGGCTTAGGGCGTGCCGATGAAAGGGTGCATAAGGTATTTGACTGGACGCATGGGTGTATTGCGTTGACTAACGGCCAAATTGATCATTTAAGCCAATTAGTAGATACGGGGACTTTGGTGAAAATAAAATAAAGCTGGAAAATGCAAAAAACAATGCTAGAATTATGACTAGCTGTAGAATTTTTTTTGGTAATAACTTTAAATTTAGGAAAATAATATGAAAAAAGTAATGAAATTCTCAATGATTGCTTTGGCTCTGAGTTTTGTTGTTGGTTGTGCCAGCACTTCAGATATCGAAAGCCTTCAATCACAAATTGATGGTTTGAAAACTTCTGTTGCTCAAGCTTCTTCTGACGCTGCTAGCGCACAAAGTGCTGCAAACGATGCGGCTTCAAGAGCGGCTTCTGCTGAAGCCGCTGCTAACCGCGCTGCTCAATATGCACAAGACACTAACAGCAAATTGGACAGTATGTTCAAAAAATCAATGATGAAATAAAATCGTTATTGCTTTGTTGCAAAAAAGCCCGGTGGCGATAAATGCCACCGGGCTTTTTTTATGCTCGATTTTCGCCGCCGAATAATTCCACCAGCCGAGGCAGAAAATTTGCCAGCTCTAAAGACATGATTGAAAAATCGGCATCAAATTTTTCAGCTTCGCTATCGGTATCAATGTCGGCAATTTGATCTTGGATCAGATCAAGAAAGCGTAGCCGTTTAATGGCAAGGTTTTCATCAACAATGAAGGTAATCCGGTTAGCCCAATTGACCGCCAATTTAATGACTTCTTTGCCAGAGTCCAAATGGTTTTTAATTTCTGGTAACGCCAAGTCATGACGTTTGCAGCGGATAATTCCACCCGCTTCTTCGGGTGAGCGTAATTCGCACTCATTTTCAATAGTGATATCCTCAGGGGTCTGGTTGGTTACTAGCCATTGGGTCATTATTGCGATGGGTTTATCTATGGTGTTGAGTGGTGCGGCTGGCAATGAGCCTAAACATTTGCGTAAGTTGCTCAATAGATCTTCGGCGTTTTTTGCAGAAGCGGCATCAACGACTATCCAGCCACCTTTAGGGTCAATATAAGCATAAGTTTTTCGCGAAAAGCTGAAAGCTTTAGGCAATAATTCGAAAATGAGTTCATCTTTAATGGCGGAGCGCTCTTTTTTGGATAATTTACGGGCTTGTTGCTCTTCAGATTCAATCATTTTTTCCAGTACCATTTCGTTGAGTACTGCAGCGGGTAGGACTTTCTCTTCTTTTTTTCCGCACAGCATCATAAAGCCATTGCTGCTGTGCACTAATTGCTGGGCTGATTTGCCTATCGGTGATGTCCAGCCAAAACTGAATTCCTGATGAGGGGCGCAGGGATGGAAAGCCATTGATGAAAGTTTCTGCTCCAGTTCTTCTGGCGTTAAAATAAAATTTTCAGTAAGACGAAAAATGCTAAGATTTTTAAACCACATGGTTGGGTTGTTATCCTATAAAAGTGACGGGTGCGTATTATCGCAAATTTTACAAGGTAAAAATAAGGTAAATGTCTGGTTTTATGCATAATGGCTTTGAGCCGATTATTTCTGAGGCTGCCCGCATGTTAATTTTGGGGACTATGCCAGGGGTGGCATCATTGGCTAAGCAACAATATTATGGGCATCCTAGAAATGCCTTTTGGCCAATTATGGCTGATTTATATGGGATAAGCCCCGAGGCTGATTATCAATGGCGTAAAGAAGTTTTGCTTAATAATGGCGTGGCAGTTTGGGATGTATTGCAAAGCTGTAATCGGCAAGGTAGTTTGGATGCAAATATCGAGAGGGACTCTATCAAAATAAATGATTTCGCTGGGCTTTTTGCACGTTATAGCTTTATTGGGCGAATAGTTTTTAATGGCAGAATGGCTGAAAAATTGTATAAAAAGCATGTATTGGCATCCTTAAGCCGGCATGATGGTGAATTTGAGTATCAGTGCCTTCCATCAACCAGTCCAGCTTATGCAGCATTAAGTTTGGAACAAAAGACTGAAGCATGGAAAGCAATTAAATTGTAAATATAGGGTTTGTTATGATTGAAGAAAGTGAGTATGACTATGATGAGGGCGAGGTTGAGTATTACGCGATACGTCCTAATAAAACGCAGCTAAAAAAAGATATTGCCGTGCTATTTGCATTGGCGGAAGAAATGTCCGAGTTGTCTGTTGCGCAATTAAATACGCTTGGGTTGCCCGAAAATATACATAAAGCAGTTGTTGAAGTTGGAGGGATGCCGCATACAGGGGCGCGTAAACGCTCGCTGAAATTTATTGCAGGCCAATTACATAAAAAAATAGATGTGGAGCCTATTCTAGAGAAACTGGCGCGGATAAAAAGTAAAAGCGCCCATGCTACAAGGGAACATCACATTGCGGAGCGCTGGCGGGATCGGTTAATTGCAGAAGGCAATAAAGCCCTTAGCGAGTTATTTGATGAGCAGTCTCATGCAGATCGCCAACAATTACGGCAGTTAGTGCGTAATGCGCAAAAAGAAGTTGAAGAAGGAAAGCCACCGAAGTCGTCGCGCTTGTTATATCGCTACCTTAGAGAGGTATTTAAGCTTGAGGGGGGGCCGGATAACGTTGATGATGGGCTGGAGTTTGAAGAGTCTTAGACGGCATGTTACTTGTCAACGGTAAAAAAGTGCAAGATAAAATTGTTAGACAATTTTTAGCCTTGCACTTCGTGTGGATTGTTTATTCTTTTGGTGCTTTTGTTCCTGGCAGTTGGAGCTCTGCGGTCAGATTCCAGTCTGAGAAAGGGAACGGCAGGGTCTCGGTGTTGAAAGTCATAAACAGCAAAATATGATAGGTGTAGATAGAAAGGCTACGGCCGAAATTAAGGATGTTTTGATTAGGTTTTCCTGTCAATAATGCGGATACGATTTGCAATATGATAACAGCCCATAACAGCATCCTGACTAGCCCGCCGATAGCGGCATAAATTAACATAAAAAAAATCCTTTTCCATGTGCTAAGTTGTGTCAGATTAAAATTTATCTGTTCATCCATAGTCCATTACCCCCTGTTCATGATGTCACGTAAATCCAACGCGGCAGCATTTGCCCGTGCTATGTAGTTCGCCATTGTTAGGGAATAGTTGGCAAAGAGGCCGTAACCATCGCCATTTAGGATCATTGGGCTTAATATCGGTTCCAAAGAGTTTTCTAATGCTTTAATCATAATGTCAACGGTACGCATTGCCCGTTTATCAAGCAAAATGTCTTGGAAGTCATATTTAATGGCCCTAAGGATATGCAGTAATGCCCAGCTTGCGCCGCGCGCCTCATAGAAAACATCATCAATTTCAAGCCATGTGACTCTAGCAACTGGCGTGCCTTGTTTATCAGCTTCCTCTTTTTCCAGTTCCGTCAAACCCGGTCCATAGTTAGATCCAGAGCTGTTTGCTGTCAGTCGGGTAGAAAGGCCTCCCAAGCGTTTGATGACAACTTCGGTGTATTGCCAGAGGTTGTCAGCCCGTGAATAGAATTGTGCCTGTTTGACATTGCCGCCGTAGTGTTGAAGCCGGGTCATGTATTTATGCAAGGCTTCTATGCCTTTTTGATATTCAGCCTCTGTAGATGGCAATGCCCATGAATCATTTTCAAAGTAGAAATAAGGCTCAGCAACCGCTAAGTCAGGATCTTCGGCAGATTGGGATTGGTCTCGTGCAAAGTGATTCCTTAATGCGGATGAAGCATCACGTAACATGACTAGGGCGCCATATTCCCAGTTAGGGACGTTATCAAGGAACACTCCTGGCGGCCCTACGTCGTTAGTGATATAGCCGCCAGGCTTATGTAGCAGAACTTCTGCAATATGGGCGAGGGTGTTGGTAAAAACGTACCCAACAGGCACGTTTTCAGTTTCGTGGGTTTCTTTTGCGCGTTTTTGCGCTTCGTCCATGATGTTAAACTGCCCCGGTTCACTACCCCACCATGCACCTAAAGCAATTAGGATGACCAGTACAATAGCGACAAAAACTCCGAAGCCCCAGAGTATCCCTTTGGATTTTATATCTTGAATTTCGTCTACCGCCATTTCCGGTACCCTTTAAAGATGAAGTGTGTGTATGAGAAGCAGATTGCTTTTTGCATTAATACATTAAAAAATGATGACATGGTAGCAGATTTTTTATTTTTTTGCTTCTGAAGCAATTGCTTATTAGGGTTTTTTTTTCGCTCTTGGGTGTGCTTTGTCATATATATCAGCCAGATGCTGGAAATCCAGATGGGTATAGATTTGTGTTGTGCTTATATTGCTATGCCCCAGTAGTTCTTGTACGGCCCGCAAGTCATGGCTAGACTCAAGTAAATGGCTGGCAAAAGAATGCCTTAACATGTGTGGGTGTATATGTTCGTCGATACCTTTGTTTTTGCACCATTGCGTAAGCCTTAATTCGACGCTGCGTTGGCTAAGCCGTGTTCCCCGCGTGGAGGTAAATACGGCGGGTTCGGAGGAGGCGACGGCTATTTTTGCCCGCCGTAATAACCAGTTTTCAAGTGCGGTGGCCGCTTTGCTGCCAATCGGCAATAGCCTTGATTTGCCGCCTTTGCCTGAACGCACCAGGAGCGATTTGTCGGGCAGATCCATGTCTGGCAAATCCAATGCAGTAAGTTCGCTGAGCCGCAGTCCTGATGAATAAAACAGTTCAAACATAGCTATATCGCGGATTTCTATTATTGAATTGGTGCCTGCTTCCAGTAACCCCGTTATTTGATCTACATCTAGGGTTTTAGGCAGTTTTCTTGCCTGTTTGGGCGCCTTTACGTGTTGGGCAGGGTTAGTTTCGGCGACGTTGTTTTTTAGCAGATAGTTGTAGAAGCTGCGAATTGCAGACAACTGGCGTTGTAGGCTTTTGCTGCTGAGGCCTTGGCGATGGCGCTGGGCGATATAGGCGCGTATATGGGTATGCTGCACGCATTGCCAGTCGCTGATAAGCTTGTCGGTGCAAAACTGGACGAGTTGCTTGAGGTCACGCTGATAACTTTTGACGGTATGCGCTGATGCGCGTTGCTCAACCGTGAGCTGATCTAAAAAATTGTTTAGCAACTGTGCCGCATCAGCGTGCATGTTATGCCTGCTGTAATAAGGAAATTAATCGGGTGCCGATAAGCTCGCTCATCTGTGTTAAAAACAAAGTGCCCATGCTGTAGTGAAATCTGCCTTCCTCGCGGCTACCTATAGCAATAAGGCCCTCCAGTTCGGTGAACGTCATCGGCACAATAGCACAGGATTTTACTTCCGCTGCCGCCTCGCCAAATAAGACTCTAGCTTGCGCCAGTGTAGGACGTCCGCAACTGGGTTGGTTGTTGGTTAGCTCCTTAATAAAGGGTTTGATCAAATCACTGCCCGGTTCAATAAATAAATCGGCAATAGTGGGTTCTGGGTGGTGTTTAATAATACGGACAGCCACAAAGTCGGTGAAAAAATAGTCAGACAGGACGCTATTAAGATTAGCGATGACTTCTTGTAAGGTTTGCGCATCCAGTAGCGCGAGGGTTAATTTGTGCATACGCAGCAACGCGGTGTCGTTATCCCTGGCTATTTCTATCAACGTAGTGAGCTGGGTTTCCATCTCTTGATGTCTGCTTCTGAATATTTCCAGTTGTTTGGAAATTAGGGAAACGGCATTGCCACTTGGATGGGGGATGCTTATATGTTCCAGTAAGTCCAAATGTTCATTGAAGAATCCGGGATTTTTGCGTAGATAGTATTCAACTTCTACCGATGATAATCCGGTAGTCTCCGAGGTTTTGTTAAAGCTTATTTGACCATCAAAAACGGTGACTGCAGGCCCCGTCATAAAAACGGGTGTATCACGCCCTGACCAGTGTATTTTTAGCTTGCCACCCGGTAGTTCAACATAAACATCATGGTCGATCAGGTTTTGTTCAATGCCGATAACTACGGCGGCGCAGGCGCCACTGCCACAAGCCAGCGTTTCGGCAGCTCCCCGTTCATACACCCGAAGCTTGATATGTTGGCGGTCAAGAATTTGCATAAAGCCGATATTGGCACGTTCCGGGAAAATCGGGTGGCTTTCCAGTGCTTGTCCTAATTCATAAACGGGGGCAGACTTAATATCATTGACTTGAATGACGGCGTGGGGATTACCCATGGAAACCGCGCCAAATGCTTTTTCAGCGCTATTCACTTCCACGCTATAAAACTTTGATTCTTGCTCGGCATGAAGTGGGATTTCATCGGGTGAGTGCCTGGGTATCCCCATATTGACAGTCACCATATCCCCATCATCGAAGCGCAATGTTAACTGGCCGGAATTAGTGTCGACACAGATTTCATCTTTTCCGGACAGCTTTTTATCGCGCACAAAACGGGCAAAACAACGGGCGCCATTGCCGCACTGTGACACTTCACTGCCGTCGGCATTAAAAATGCGATATTTGAAATCGGCATTATGGCTGATGGCTGGTTCGACAAGTAATAATTGGTCAAAACCTATGCCGAAGTGACGGTCGGACATAAAGCGGATTTGTTCTGGCGTCAATTCAATTGCTTGGTTAATAGCGTCAATCACAACGAAGTCATTGCCGAGACCTTGCATCTTAGTGAAGTTAATCATTTATTCAGTTGTCGTAATAGGTGAAGATTTAAAGGCCGGTTTTATCTGGTGTGACAGCAAAATGCAACTTGCACATTTGTTTGCCATTTAACTATTGCTAATTGCTTTCGCTTAATTGTATTCACAAATATTATTGCCTCAGATCTTTAGTTGCCCGAACGATTTCATTATTATCAGCCACCGTTTCTATACTGAAACCTAGTTTTTTGACCAATCCTAGCATGGCGGAGTTGGCACACAGAATTTCCGCTTCAAAAAATGTGATCCCTTTATCTTTTGCTGTTTGCATCAAGGTCTTCATAAGTTTGGAACCAATACCCAAGCATTGGCAATCATCGGCGACAACCAAGGCAAATTCTGCCGAAAGCCCATCAGGATTTTTCATATATCGTCCCACGCCCAGTTCATTCGGCATATTTTTATCATCGCTTATCGCAACAAACGCCATTTCTCGGTCGTAATCGATTTGCGTAAAACGCACAATCATTTCCGGTGTCAACTCGTGTAATGCTTGCATAAACCGGAAATATTTAGTGCGTTCAGATAACCGATGGACAAAATCTTTTTCTAATATGGCATCCTCGGGGCGTATCGGGCGGATTGTAATATTAGTGCCATTGATCAACTGATAATGTTGGATTAGTTCGTGGGGATAAGGATGAATTGCCATGTGTGCGTAAGGGCTAAACTGATGTGATGTTTGCGCTTTAATCCGGGCATCCACCGCTATGGCGCCGTGTTCATCAACAATGAGCGGGTTAATATCCAGCTCTAAAATTTCCGGTAGTTCACTGACCATCGTCGAGACATTGAGCAACACGTCAACCAGCGCTTTTTTGTTGGTGGCGGGTAATTGGCGGAAGGCATGTAAATATTTGGCTGCTTTGGTTTTGGCAATCATTTGCTCAGCCATATAGGCATTGAGCGGGGGTAGTGCGACGGCACTGTCGTTGAGTATTTCCACCATTGTCCCGCCCAAGCCAAAGCTGATAGCCGGGCCAAACACCGGATCCCTGACTACCCCGATCATTAGTTCACGTCCGCTGGGTGATTTGAACATGGGTTCGACGGTCATGCCCACCTCTTTAATGTCAGGCTGAATTTGCCTGATCGCCGTTTCCATTTCGATGAAGTTGCGGGCAATATCCTGAACGCTATTGATATTTAACCGGACCCCGCCAATATCAGATTTATGACTGAATTCCGCCATATTAACTTTCAAGACTACCGGAAATCCCAAGGTTTCGGCGGCAATCATCGCATCTTTGGCATTGGCGACTTTGATGGTTTGGGTGGTGGGAATATGGAAGGCGGCAAGAATGGCTTTGGACTCTTGCGTCGTCAAAATTTGGCGGCCTTCGGCAAGCACCCGTTCGATAATCAAGCGGGCTCCCGTGACATCAGGCATGGCCAGTTCAGCGCTGGGGGAGGGGATTTGTTTGAGCAGGATTTGATTTTGCGTATAGTGGGTCAGAAATGAAAAGGCGTCAACGGCCACTTCCGGTGTGCTGAAATGTGCGACATTACTGTTGGCAAATAACTCACGGCCTTCCTGGACTTTTGCGCCGCCGGTCCATGAGGCCAACACCGGTTTTTTACTGGCTTTAGCGCCTTCGATGATACATTCGGCAACTTGTGTTGGATTGGTCATGGCTTGCGGGGTCAAAATCACCAGCACGCCATCAATTTGACCATCATTAAGGCAGATTTCCAAGGCTTTTTGATAGCGGTCGGACGTGGCGTCACCCAAAATATCAATGGGATTGGCATGTGACCAATGCGCGGGTAGGACGGTGTTTAACGCCACAGTGCTGGCTGGGTTAAGTTCGGCCATGTTGACCCCAACGTCTTCTGCCCGGTCGGTGCTCATCACGCCTGGGCCGCCGGCATTGGTGATAATCGCCAACCGGTTGCCGTTGACGACATAATTGTTTGCCAATACCCGCGCTGCCGAAAATAACTCTGTAATGCTGTAAGCACGCACAACACCGGCGCGGGCAATCGCGGCATCGAACACGCTATCGCCGCCGACCATTGCGCCCGTATGCGACATGGCGGCTTTGCTGCCCGCTTCATGGCGACCGGATTTAATCAAAATAACAGGCTTTAATCGCGCAGCGGCTTTTAGTCCGCTTAAAAAACGGCGGGCATCGCGTATGCCTTCCACATACATTAAGATGCCTGTTGTTTGGCTGTCGGTTGCTAGATAATCCAATACTTCGCCAAAATCAATATCAGCGGCGGCACCCATAGACACGACGGTTGAAAAGCCAATGTCCTGCGCCTTGGCCCAATCTAAAATGGCCGTACATACTGCACCTGATTGTGATAATAAGGCTAAGTTACCGTCTTTAACCGTACCATCGCCAAACGTTGCGTTGAGTTGCCCGCTTGGGCGAACCACGCCTAGGCAGTTCGGGCCGATAACGCGGATGCCATAGCGGTGGGCAATATCCAACACTTCTTGTTGCAAGCGTTTGCCGTCATCGCCTAGTTCGCCAAAACCAGCGGTAATAATAATGATCGAACTCACACCTTTTTCACCACATTGGCGGACGAGGGCAGGTACAGTTACAGCGGGTGTGGCAATGACGACCAGATCTATGTCTTCAGGCACGGCATCCAAATTAGGGTAGGCTTTTAAACCTAATAATTCTTCGCGTTTGTTATTGACAGGGTACAGGCCACCTTTAAACCCTGCTTCTTGCATGTTCAGCAATAGCCGGTAACCGACGCTTTCAGGGCGTTCGGACGCGCCAACAATGGCCACTGATTTAGGGGTAAAAAAGCGATTTAAATAATGGGGGCCCATAAATACTCCGTAAAAATAAAAAATTACTGAAGAGGTTAGCATTTTTGACGGACTGGCTGGATTAAATTTTAATGAATATGTTGGTAAGGCCGCTGTAAAGGAGGTTGCCGTAAATTAGCCCTTAGACTAAGGGACAGTTTTAGGTTTCCCTTTTCTTTAAGGGGGGCACGGAGGACGTTGTCGCTATGTGACAGGGCATGAAATTAAGTTAGCCAGCATGCTGGATAGGTTGTAGCAATAGGGTTTGCGGTATACTGTCATGAAACATTGTCGCTGACGGTGGCTAGATGTTAACTTTTTATCGGTATGGTTAATTTAGTAAGGCGGCTTGAGGATGAATGCTAAAAAACGGTTGGAAATTTTCGAGCGGCTGGCTGTAGCCATCCCCGAACCGACCACCGAATTAAATTACCGCACCACGTTTGAGTTGTTGGTTGCGGTTGTTTTATCCGCCCAAGCAACGGATAAAGGGGTCAATAAGGCGACAGCCCGCTTGTTCCCTATTGCCAATACACCGGCAGCAATAGTGGCGCTAGGGTTGGAAGGCTTAAAGGAATACATTAAAACCATTGGTCTGTTTAACAGTAAGGCGGCCAATATCATTACGCTCTGTAGGCAATTGCTCGATAGCCACGCAGGGCAAGTTCCGGAAACCCGTGCCGAGTTGGAGGCTTTGGCCGGAGTCGGCAGAAAAACCGCCAATGTGCTTTTGAATACGGCGTTTGGCCAACCGACGATAGCGGTAGACACCCACATTTTTAGAGTGTCCAACCGTACCGGCATAGCGCCCGGTAAAAATGTCCTGCAAGTGGAACAAAAACTCGATAAATGGGTGCCCAAACCGTATAAGAAAGATGCCCATCATTTACTGATACTGCATGGCCGCTATGTGTGTACAGCGAGGCAGCCGAAGTGTCGGCACTGTGCCATTGAAGAGTTGTGTGAATTTCAGGAAAAAAGCCTTTGATGCCTTAGTCCAACTAATTTCCACCGCCTGCAGATTCCAGAACTTTTGCTTGTTTTACAACGTCGAAGAGGTTGTAATTTTTTTGAACACCAGTATATTTACCTTTCATTCAGACGGGTCTGCTACCATAACCCTCTTGTCCAATACATCAGATGTATTGGACTTTTACAACACAAACCCTTTAGGAAAGCACAATGAAAAAAATTAACAGAACACCTTTAGCGGCTGCCGTAGGCGTCGCATTTATTTCGACTTTTGCAAATGCTGCGGCTAATGCCGAAGTTAATCCATTTGGCATGACTGAGTTGTCCAGTGGTTATATGCAATTGGCCGAAGCGGGTAAGGCTGCTGAAATGGCCTGTGGCGCATCCATGAATATGGATAAACCAGCAAAAACAGCAGAAGGTGCATGCGCGGGCAATAAAAAACCAGCAACTGCAGCGGCTACGGCTAAAACCGCTGAAGGCAAATGCGGCGATATGATGGCAGGCGACAAGATGAAAAAAGGTATGGAATCAGCCTGTGGCGCCATGATGAAAGGTAAAGAAGGTGCTTGCGGTGCCATGCAAGCAGGCGAAGAGATGAAAGGTAAAGAAGGTGCTTGTGGCGCTGGCATGAAAATGCCTGAAGGCAAATGTGGCGACCAATGCGGCGAGCAAATGAAAAACTGCCCAGACGTAAAAGCTAAAGAAGGCAACTGCGGTGCGCAAATGAAAGGTTGCGGCGAAGGCATGCAAGGTTGCGGCGAAATGATGAAAGGCAAAGAAGGTGCTTGTGCAGCGAATAAAGCCACGCCTGCAACATCAGCAAAACCAGCTGTGCCGGCAGTTCCTGCAGTGCCCGTGGTACCCGCTAAAAAATAAGCAGTAGCTTTTTATTTCTTAAAGATTTAAGGGGGCGTGGCTTCACGCTCTCTTTTCCCTCCTGATTAACTTATTCACAGGTGTTCTCATGGACACAAACCAAAATCTTGTCCACGGCGCGGGCTTAGGTCTGCGGCGTTCCTTTTTAAACCAAATTGTTGATATGCCACCTGCGGTCGGTTTTTATGAAGTTGCCCCAGAAAATTGGATCACCCTTGGTGGCAGGTTAGGCAAACAGTTTAGGGCGATGACGGAGCGGTTCGATTTTGTCTGTCATGGCTTGTCATTGTCATTAGGTAGCACCGATCCGCTGGACGAGGCGTTTGTCCGTGCCGTCAAGCAATTCATGCGCGACCATCAAATTAAGTTTTACAGCGAACACCTCAGTTATTGCAGCAAAGACGGGCATTTGTACGACTTGATGCCTATTCCGTTCACCACCGAGGCAGTTAGCCATGTTGCCGCCCGTATCCGTCGTGTCCAGGATATTCTCGAGCAAAAAATCGCGATCGAAAACGTTTCTTATTACGCTGCGCCCGGCCAGGAAATGGCTGAGATTGATTTTTTCAACGCGGTTATTGCGGAAGCTGATTGCGATATTTTAATCGACATTAACAATATTTATGTCAACAGTGTCAATCATGGTTATGATGCCGAAGCTTTTTTAAAGGCGGTGCCGGCGCAGCGTATTGCTTACGCGCATATTGCCGGGCATTATGTGGAGGCGGAAGATTTTCTGGTCGATACCCACGGTGCCGAGATTATTGATCCGGTCTGGAAATTGTTAGGCAAGGCTTACGAGCTTTACGGTGTGTTTCCTACCTTGCTGGAGCGGGATTTTAATATTCCGGCAATGACCGAACTGATGCGCGAAGTCAATACCATTAAGACAATACAGCAGGCGTGGCATCAGCAGCATGCCCAGCAATCAGCTTGAATGACGACGCTTATGAAAATCGATTTTAACGCCAAGCAGCGCGAATTTGCCGCCTATATTAGGGATCCTTACCATAATCCGGCACCAACCGATGCCAATGTGCAGCGCATGGCGATGTATCGGGAGCTTTTTTTTAATAATATCAACAGCTTCTTGTCCAGCAATTTCCCCGTTTTGCATGCAATACTTGATGACCAACAATGGTTCGAGCTGGTGCAGGATTTTTTTGCCAGACATCCGTGCAAATCACCGTATTTTTCGGAAATACCCGAAGAATTTCTGGATTTTTTGCAAAATGAGCGTGACAACGCCGCCGATTTGCCGTTTATGTTGGAGCTTGCCCATTATGAATGGGTGGAAATGGCGTTATCCATCGCCCGGGAAGAACTGGTTGCCAATCAGGAAATAGGTACTGACCTGCTGGAGCGGCGCATCCGGTTGTCGCCGTTAGCTTGGCCTTTGGCCTATCAATACCCAGTCCATAAAATAGCACCTGCTTTTTTACCTACCGTGGCTCCAGCACAGCCGACTTTTCTGATCGTTTATCGCGATCCTCAGGATGACGTGAATTTTCTGGAAATTACGCCGATGACGTACCGGTTGTTGGAAATCCTTCAAGAGCAGGAAGGGCTTTTGACCGCAACATACTTAGAACAAGTCGCAGTGGAAATGCAACATCCAAGTCCGGATACAGTTATTGCAGGGGGGTTAAAAATACTTCAGGAGCTGGCAGAAAAAATGATTATTAGCCTATGCAAAGTCGAGTAAGTTTTTTAACTTCTATTTGGGCTAAAGCTGATGGACGATTATATAAAAAAGCCCCGATAGTTGTATTGGGGCTTTTTTATTTAACCTAAAACAATGATTAAATTTTACCGTCCAAGCCCATTTGGAAATATTTATGGGTGATTTTATCTTGGTTTTCCAATAACCAGTCAATGCCAGGTTCATTGTTCATCGCTTTATGAATGGCCAAAGCGGTGGCCTTGCGGTGTATATCAAACAAAATTTGATGATCTAAATTATCATCGGTAGCAACACTTGGGTTTAACCAGACTGAGCAAATAATGCCTAAGTCATTGGCTTTTCCTTTAGGAATATCACCTGCCCGCACCGCATCTAAAACGCCGTTGGCAATTGCCGCCTGCACCGTACCCATGAGGATGTTGGTGTAACGGGAATTATTGACGGTCACTTTACTGACCATTAAGGTCACTGGACGGACTTGAATATCCGTATTTAAAATAGCAAAAACTTTCGAATGCCCTTTAGTTTGGCTGCCTGTTAAAGTCGCCAAGGCAGTGCCGACAGGACCGTCCAGTTCACCGATAATAATTTCAGGTTCAGCCGCAGTCCCGGGTGGGCCGCCAGCAACTAATGCTTCACCGGTGCGTAAAATAATTCGTCCACTCATTTTTATCTCCAAAGAGGTTATACAAAAAACAATTTGTTGAAAGCGCTATCAACAAAGCCGTTGCGACGAAAAGCCGACAGTGCCAGACAAATCAACCACGATGATAAACTAACCCTCTGATGGGGACAAGGCAAGGTGGCGTGTCAATTGACAGGCAAGTTTT
The DNA here is from genome assembly GCA_028712695.1 of Methylovulum sp. Classification (GTDB taxonomy): domain Bacteria; phylum Pseudomonadota; class Gammaproteobacteria; order Methylococcales; family Methylomonadaceae; genus Methylovulum. Next base: position 55,701 of record JAQTQZ010000016.1, read on the forward strand.
TCAGGTGATAAGCAAGTGGAGGCACGCCGTACAAGGCGCTCATGGCCTGTTGTAAAGCAAAAATTTTATCAGCTTAAAAACACGATGATTTTTTAGCGATGACATTCCAGGCAATCAACCATGTTTGTGATTGATAGGCGCTGGCATTTTTATCCAGTGTGCCGGTTAGAACCATGTTCAAGGTGGCATTGATAATGCCAAAAAAATAGCTATAAGCGAGTAGGGAATCAATGTTGCGGATTTCTCCTGATTTAATCCCTGATTGGATGATTTTGATTATTTTTGAGAAGGCGGGGGTTTCAAGCAAAGGTTTTTGTGTGGGGAGGAACTCGTTGGTATTAGTGGTTAGCAAAAACTGCATGATGTAAGGGGCATCGTCAGTCAGTTTGAAAAACAAATCGACAATGCCATGCAGTTGTTCCGATGCTTTTTGGTTTCTGCGCCTTATGTCGTCGACTGAAATGTTCAGGTTATCGAGTATGCTTTCATAGAGTCTGGATGCAATTGCCTGTTTATTGGGAAAATGCTGGTAAAGGCTCGTAAGGGTTGTAAGTTCAGCAGCGTTTGCAATATCGGTTAGCGAGGTGTTGAAATAGCCTTTTTTGGCAAATAACTTAAGTGCCGCCAGCAATATTTCATTGGGAATATCAGATTTTATCCGAAGAGTTTCTTTTTCTTGTTCCATTTTATTTTTCACAGCCAATTCACTGGGCTGTATCTCGTAATGTTAGTTAAATTAAGGTGTTAATTTCAATAGACCTTAATTTTTATAGAATTTATTACGGCACAAAAACCGCTTATTAGGCTTCTGTACCCGCCAATAAGGGGTAAAAAACACCAAGTTCTGATTAGATAATTTTATTGTTATTTTTCTTTAATAACGGCTAAAGCGGCACTTAAGTAATTAATCATAGACCATAGCGTTAATATTGCCGCAACATACAGCAACCCATAACCGATTGCGTTGACAGGGATGCCAAACAAATCGTTACGGAATAACAGCATGCCAATCGATACCATTTGCGCACTGGTTTTCCATTTAGCCAGTTGGGACACTTTAACAGTGGCCCGTTGACCTAGCTCTGCCATCCATTCCCTTAATGAGGCAATCGTTATTTCTCTGCCGATGATAATAGCGGCAGGGATGGCCAAATACATGGAACCCTGTTGTTGGACGACTAAAACCAATACACAGGCAACCATCAATTTATCGGCTACAGGATCCAAAAAAGCCCCAAAAGGGGTTTCCAGCTGCATTTTTCTCGCAAGATAACCATCCAGCCAATCAGTAAAGCCGGCCAGGATAAAAATCAGCGTGCATGCCAAGTTTGAATATTCCCAAGGCAAGTAGAACACCACGGTCAATAAAGGTATTAACGCGATTCTTAACAGCGTGATGTTGGTAGGTAAATTAAAGTCAATTGTCATCTTGGTGATGAAAGTGTTCGTAAATTCGTTGTGCCAATTGTTTGCTTATGCCGTCTATGCTACACAGTGCGTCTACGCCTGCTTGTGTTACCCCTTGTAAGCCGCCGAACTGTTTTAATAAAACCTGTCGACGCTTAGCGCCTAGCCCTGAAATGCCTTCTAAAACCGATTGCTTTTTTGCCTTGCCACGCCGTTGCCGATGTCCTGTTATCGCAAACCGGTGTGCTTCATCGCGGATATGTTGGATCAATAGCAAACCGCTAGCACCGGGGCTTATGTCAAGCGGTTGCGGCTGATCCATCCGTATCAGCTTTTCCATGCCGGGCTTCCGGTCAGGCCCTTTAGAAACGCCGACTATCATAACATTGTTTATGGTTAATTCCGCTAGTGCCTTTTGCGCGGCCTGTACCTGACCTTTGCCGCCGTCAATAAAAAGAATATCCGGCGCTTCATGCTCGCCTTGTTGCAGACGCTTAAAACGCCGAAGGACTGCCTGATAGATGGCAGCATAATCGTCGCCGCCAGTGATCCCGTCGATATTAAAACGGCGATACGCTGATTTGACCGGGCCTTCGCGGTCAAACACCACGCACGAGGCAACTGTCTGTTCGCCCTGTGTGTGGCTAATATCGAAGCATTCCAGCCGCTTTGGCAACGTTTGGCATTGTAATTCTTCCTGTAAATTCAGGAAACGGGCATAAATCCCTTGTTTGTCAGACAGTTTGCTAAGCAATGAATTGTCGGCGTTAGTCGCGGCCATTTGCAGCCATTTTAGGCGTTCGCCACGCACCCGCTGGGCGATCGTCACGGCATGTCTGGCCTGATTGCTTAAAACTTCGGCCAGTAGCGTGGCTTCTTCTAGCGCATGGCTGACGATCAATTCATGAGGGACTTGTTTGTCGAGATAGTATTGGGCAATAAATGCTTGCAAAATAGCGCCCGGATCTTGCTCATCGGGCAAGGTGGGAAAAAAGGCCTTATTGCCTAATTGTTGGCCGTTGCGGATAAAGAAAACTTGAATGCACGCCGTGTTAAGTTTGGTGGCGCAGGCGATAATGTCAACATCGCCTTTTTCGCCTTGCACAAAATGTTTTTCAAGCACCGAGCGCAACCGGGTGATCTGATCCCTGTAAGCCGCCGCCTGCTCATAATCAAGGTTTGCCGCCGCCTGTTCCATCTTAGCGATCAGTTGGTCGATGAGGATGCCGCCTTTGCCTTGCAAAAAGAGGACGGTGTCCTTTACGTCCTCGGCATAGCGTTGCTTGTCAATAAGCCCCACACAGGGCGCAGTGCAACGGCCTATCTGATGTTGTAGGCAGGGGCGGGTGCGATGGTTATAAATGGTGTCGTCGCATTGGCGGACGGGAAATAGTTTTTGCAGTAGCTTTAAGCTTTCTTTTGCCGCATTTGAACTGGGATAAGGGCCGAAATATGTGCCGCGCTTTTTTTTTGCCCCGCGATGCAGGGTGATTTGAGGAAAATCGTGGTCTGTCGAAAGGTATATATAAGGGAATGATTTGTCGTCCCTAAGACAAATATTGTAGCGAGGCTTATGGCGCTTGATTTGTTGGCATTCCAGCAACAACGCCTCGCCTTCGGTATGGGTGACCGTCACTTCAATGCGCACCACTTTAGTCATCATGACTTGTTGTTTAGGTGATGCTGCCTGCGATTTGTAATAACTGGACACACGGTTTTTAAGGTTTTTCGCCTTGCCCACATAAATGATGTCACCTTGGCTATTGAACATCTTGTAGATACCAGGGCGCGTGGTCAGGGTTTGTAAAAAGGCGGCACTATCGAAAGGGGGCGTGGTTTCGGTGTTCACGGATTGGGCTTGGGCAGGATCTAAGTGTGGGTTTTATAATAATTAAGTGGGTTGCTGGTTAGAACGGGTCAATAACCGTTCAATACTGGCAAAAACGTCCGCAAACATCGCTTTGGTCAGCCGCTTGGTCTGTATGTTGTAGCGGCTGGTATGGTAAGAATCAACCAGTGTGCGGCCATCAGGCAAGGTGTGTAGGGCATTATGTCCGAACGCTGCGAAACTGGGTTTAAGTTGACAGGCTTTTAACACGGACTGATGGGCAATGGTCCCTAGTGCAAGGATAACGGCTTGTTCTGGTAAGGTTTTCAATTCGACTGCCAAATACGGATTGCAAGTGTTGATTTCTGCGGTGGTCGGTTTGTTTTGCGGCGGTAGGCATTTGACCGCGTTGGTGATCCTGCAGTCCTTAAGCGCCAGACCGTCCGCTAAGGACTCAGATGTTGGCTGGTTGCTGTAACCAAATTCATAAAGCGTTTCATACAGCAGCAAGCCCGCAAAATCCCCGGTAAAAGGCCGTCCTGAGGCATTGGCACCGTGCACGCCGGGCGCTAGGCCAACAACTAATAAGCGGGCGCGGGTATCACCAAAAGGCGCAACGGGTTGGGCATGGTAATCAGGATATTGTTGTTTGACGGTACACAGAAAATCAGCCAGCCTTGGACATTGCCTGCATTGCAGGTTGAAGGGTGTTTGGGTAACTATATCGACCATATTTTAGTGCTGTTTAAGGGGGTGGGCGGCATTGCGCTAAATCGGTGCAATGCCTTTGCTGGCGCTGTCTGCGGCGTTAGAGGGGTGCTAAATCGCTTGCAATAAAAATCGACAACGGTTACAGTTTTCGTCACTATCATTGGATGGTGGCATTGAATTTCCGGCCCGCGCATAGCAAAGCGGAAATTATTTTTAAAAATCAGCTTTAGAGATTGGCAAGAGAATGTACAGTGTCCATTTTGTGGATAAGTATGAAAAACTCTAAATAAAGCGGTAATAACGGTTTAAGGCTGATGATGACATTTTTACAGTCAAGATACAATTTTCAAATCACGCTTTCGCCGAAAGAACTACTTGAAATCAGCGATGAAGTCAGTCGAGGGTTCGCCCCTGTTTTTTCAACCCGTATTCCGGGTTCTGAGTCGGCAATTAAACTTTCACCTCAGGAAATGTTCGACATCAGCGAGCTTATCAGCCGGGAATTTGCGCCGCGTGTTTTAAACACACCGGAGCTTATGTTATTGCCTATCGATCCTGACCATGTGTACGCTTACTGGAATCTAGGCGAGAATAATGCAGGCGCGCCAGCCAATGAGGAAGTAAGACAGCCCCTGACCCTACGGATTTATTCAGAACCCAGCGCCGCTATTAGCCCAACACCAGAGCGTGATATCGTTGTCCAGAGCCAAGGTTCAACGGCATGGTTCGATATTGAAATTCACAGTCCTCGCGCCCAACAAACCGTCTCTTTGCCCGTGCATACGGGTGAAACCCGTTTTTCAGCCGTCATTGGCAAACGCAATTCCGACAATAGTTTGGTCGCATCGACTTATTCCAACATCATCCGTGTTCCCCGTGGCGGTATTGCCATGCAGCTATATGACGATGAAGGAGCGGTATTTAACACACTACCGCCACCTATGATAGTGGGGCAGCAAGCCAAGTATTTCCTGCGTAAAAATGCTTCAGGGCAAGGTAACTCCATTAATTAGCCGTAATGATAAAAAACCCCTACCCTGTTGCGCATACATCTAGCCAAAACCCAGATAAGCAAGGGTTCCTCAGCATTATTTTGCATGCCCACTTGCCTTATGTGCGCCATCCGGAACACGAGAGTTTTTTTGAAGAAAACTGGCTGTTTGAAGCCCTGACTGAATGCTATATCCCCTTAATCGGCGTGCTTGACCGGTTAGCGCAAGACAAGGTGGCTTATCGGCTGACCCTGTCCTTATCGCCGCCGCTTATTACTATGTTGCGCGATGATTTGTTGCAAGCGCGGTACTTAAAGTATCTGCAACAACGCATTGAATTGGCAGAAAAGGAAATTGCCAGAACCCAAGGACAACCCGACTATCAAAAACTGGCGCGGCTATACCGCCGGTTTTTTCAGAATGCTTTGCACACCTATCAGGAGCAATACCATTGTGATTTGATTGCGGCGTTCAAAAAACATCATGATACCGGTCATCTCGAATTGATAACCTGCGCCGCTACGCACGGTTTTTTGCCGTTGCTCAATGTTAGCGAAACCGCCGTCCGTAACCAGATCAACATTGGCATCGCCACTTTTAAGGCGGCGCTGGGATTTGCCCCGTCTGGTTTCTGGCTGCCCGAATGCGCGTATTATCCTGGCTTGGAAAAATTGCTGGCCGATGCAGGCATCAACTATTTTTTTGTTGATACCCATGGCCTTATGGATGCTAGCGAGCCACCCCGCAATGGCGTTTATGCGCCGCTGGACTGCGGCAACGGTGTCGCCGCTTTTGCGCGCGACCCGGAATCATCAAAACAAGTCTGGAGTGCACAAGAAGGTTATCCGGGGGATTCTGATTACCGCGATTATTACCGTGACATCGGCTTTGACTGTGAACTGGACTATATCGCGCCGTATATCCTCGACGGCGAAACCCGCATCAACACCGGCATCAAATACCACCGCGTGACGGGCGGCGATCAGGCCAAAGAAATTTACCGGCCAGAGCAAGCACAGGCCAAAGCCTACGCCCATGCCCAAGATTTTATCCACAAACGCCAGCAGCATATTAATGGTTTGGCGGCGGTCATGGACAGGACTCCCATTATAGTAGCCCCTTACGATGCCGAGCTTTTTGGCCACTGGTGGTTTGAAGGGCCGCACTGGCTGGAATCCGTGCTTAGGCTGGCAAATGAAACCAGCAATAGCATCCAAACGGTCAGTTGCAGCGACTATTTAACCCAAATCACAACGCACCAGATAGCCACGCCGTCAGCCTCAAGTTGGGGGGCGGAAGGGTATTCCGGTTATTGGCTTAATGAGACAAACGACTGGATCTATCCGGTGCTGCACAAGGCCGAAGCGGAAATGGAAAAACTGGCCGCGGACCTTAAGGGCTTAGCTGTCACGCCGCTGCAAGAACGGGCCTTAAACCAAGCCGCCCGCTCCATTTTGCTGGCCCAATCGTCCGACTGGCCGTTTATCATGAAGTCCGGCACAACCATTGATTATGCCAAAAAACGCATCACCGACCATCTCGCCCGGTTTAACTATTTGCAGGATTGCATCCGTAAAAACAGGATTAACGAACGTTATTTGACCGCTTTGGAGATCATGGACAGTATTTTTCCCGACATTGATTTTCGGGATTATCAGCCAGCCAAAAGCGAGCGGTAGAAGCCCGATAAAAACGGAATGTCCTCATACCGAGCTTTTACGAAGGAGAAATTATGAGTCCAACAGTATTTCGTGAACGGGGTTAAAAGGTTCTGAGGGCTTGGTTTGTGTTTCAAACGGAAGCGGGTCACCTGTATTTCCGGGCTGTTAATAAGGAGATTTGTCATGGCTGAAATCCAGCTTCTCTATGTAGAAAACATCATCACCCGCAAAAAAAGAGGTTTGCAACAGCAGCTGGCTTTTTTCATGGCGGTGGAAAATATCGGCTATGACAAACAGGTTGACGTTGTCTGGGCGGATGAGGACGGCGTATGGCAGACGTTGCCCGCACTCTTCCACAGCAAATTAGGGGACAGGAAGGAATATTGGCAGGCTCAGGCGACTTTTCATCCGAGTGCAGACAAATCCTTGCCGGGCAATGTCCAGTTTGGCTTGCGCTATAGGACGCAGGGGGCTGAGTATTGGGATAACAAGCTTGGCCTGAATTATTTCAGCCAGGCCGATTCGGGCGTTAAAGTGATGCACGCGCGGCCAGTGCAAAACATCGGCTTTGCTGGCCAGCTCAAGAATGGCCAGAAATACGTACCTATCACGGTGGCGGTGGCTAAAGGTTTGAACACCCAAAGAGTGGTTATCCATTGGACGATAGATAACTGGCAGCATACCCACAAAACCCCCTGCCATTTCAAAAGGAACTATTGGGATGCCACTGCGCGTAGCTATGCCAGAAACCCCAACCAGTACGGTTACCAGATTTGGCAAGGAACGCTAAAAATAAATAACGCCTTCCGGCTACAATACACGATTGGCTGTGAAGGCCGCGAACAGACGGTTTGGGACAACAACTACGGCAACAATTATACCGTTTCCCACAAGCCGTTAAATGTCATGATCCTCAACCTGCATTGCTATCAGGAAGACAACCAAGATTATAAATTTTCGCAAATCGCCAAAGCGATTGATGAGCTGGACGTCGATGTCGTTTGTTTTCAGGAAGTCGCAGAAAACTGGAACAACGGCATGGGCGACTGGAATTCCAACGCGGTCAAAATAATCAATGACCGGCTTGCCAAGCCCTACCATATCCACACCGACTGGGCGCATTTGGGCTTTGACCGTTACCGCGAAGGCGTCGCTATCTTAAGCCGCTATCCGTTGTCCCGCCATGATGCCCGCTATGTCTCAGACAGCCATGACGCTTACAACATCCACTCCAGAAAAGCCGTCATGGCGCAAATCCATATCCCGTACATGGGTGCAGTCAACGTTTTTTCCACCCATTTGAGCTGGTGGGAAGACGGCTTCCGCGAGCAATTTTACCGGCTGCGCGACTGGGCCGCCGCCAAGCAGACCACGCATGTCCGTGCCACGTTGCTGTGCGGTGATTTTAATGTCACTGCCGGTTCAAATGGCTATCATTTGGTGCTTGAAAGCAACGAATACACCGACCAGTATGTGGACGCCAAAACAGGCGGGCAACCGGAACGGAACTACCGCGTCGATGATCCGTATTGGCAACAATACGCCGGTAATGATTACCGCATCGATTACATCTTCATGGATAAAACGGCGGGCTTGCGCGTCACGTCAGCAAGAATGTTGTTTACCGAACAGGATTACGGCAGGGTTTCTGACCACTGTGGCTATTTGATGGTTTTTGAGCCTAAATAAACGCTTTTGGTTTTGCCATGTTTGGGTAGTTTGCATTGCGGGGTTGATTAATAGGCTCTATATGGGTTTTAAGGTCTTTTCAAGCCAGCTCCTCAAAGGTAAAAATAAGGGAGAAAAATGGGTATTTTGGCCTATAAGCTTGCTGATATTGGAGTACAAACCTAGGTTTGTACTCCAATAAATGACATTTGAAGCTTTTGGTGCCCATCATTCAAAAAGACCCTGAAACCCATATTGAGCCGATTAATAAATAACCCAACGTCTATTTCTTCTTCGCTTGAAGTGGAGATGAGCGTTATCATTTATCTGAAATTTGAGAAGACCGTTGCATTTATATACGGCCCAACCCCCTGTCGCCACGTTGAATCCCAAAGGTAAGGCTATGAACCGACTATTTCTGAAAACCTCGCTGTTTGCCGTCATCTTGATACTGTTGAATGCTTGCGGTGGTGGCAGTTCGGTTGCCACACGTGATAAGGCAGCGCCCTATACTGCCCGTGATTTAAAACAACCTTATCCAAGCAAAAGAACTTATTCGTCGGCGGCATATCCGGCGACCTATTCCGGTATTTTCCCTAAACCGGCCGCTTTGGAACCGGCAGTGGATTTTTGGCGCAAAACCTATGCGGTTTGGCAGCGTTCGGAGATTGCTTATCATGACGACCGTTTCATGGATGTCGTTTATGAAGTCATCACCTTGCCTGGGTACGTTGCTGAAAGCTTGACCAGCGAACAAAAACAACTCATGAATGAACGGCGTGATTTTTGGAAAGATAAGATTGCCACATTAGAAAACAAGCTGCGTTATAACGCCCCGTTAACTACCAACGAACGGCAGCTGGTTGCCAGGCTGGAAAGCACGGGCAGGCCGTTGAGTACGGTTTTGCCGGGCGCCAGTGAACGTGTACGCGGCCAACGCGGAACCCGGGAACGGTTCAAGCACGGCTTGGAAATCAGCGGCCGGTATGACCAGCAATTCCGCAAAATATTCCGTAATGCCGGTTTGCCTGAAGAATTGGCGTATTTGCCGCATGTGGAATCTTCATTTCAACCCGCCGCCCGCTCGTCTGCCGGTGCGGTCGGGATGTGGCAATTCACCAAAGGCGCCGCCAAAACCTTTATGCCGGGCGGCAACAAAGTTGACCAGCGTATGGATCCCTTCATCTCTGCCTATGGGGCTGCCCGTTACCTGAGTTATGCCTATAAAAAACTGGGTGACTGGCCGTCAGCCTTGACCTCTTACAACCATGGCATTGGCGGCATGAAGCGGGCGAAAAACCATGTGGGCCATGATTTTGTCCGCATTGTTGAACAATACGACGGCCCGGCGTTTGGCTTTGCCTCGCGTAATTATTATGCCCAATTTTTAGCCGCGCGGGAGATTGCCAATAACCCTAGACCCTTCTTTCCTGAAGGCGTCCGTTACGAAGCCTCGCTTCCTTCAGGGCAGTATGTTGCTGCCGAATAAGTTGGACAGCGCTTGGCTGAGGGGATTTCTAGCACACTTAAGCCCTGTGGGTAAACTCGACCTACAGGGTTTTTTACATGCAGCGGCTTGCTTTTGTAGGGGGGCTGCGTCCTCCAGCCAGCCTGTGCACTCACAACCATCCCTTACGCTTAAAAATCCAATACGGCGCAATGCCTGCCAGCAACATGATAGCCAAGGCGCCGGGATAGCCTAGCTGCATGTTCAGTTCGGGCATGTACTGGAAGTTCATCCCGTAAATGCTGGCGACCAAGGTGGGCGGCAAGAACACCACGGCGGCGATGGAGAAAATCTTGATGATCTTGTTTTGGGCGATATTGATGAAGCCTTGGGTCGAATCCATCAAGAAATTGATTTTGTCGAACAGGAAGGTGGTGTGGGTCATCAGGGTGTCCACGTCACGCATAATCTCACGGGCGATTTCCTGAAGTTCGGGGAATTCACGCAAATGCCGCTGCAAAAACGCAATCGAGCGTTGGGTATCCATCAGGCATAAACGGATTTTGCCGTTGCTGTCCTCCAATTTCGCAAGCTGGTCGATAGCGTCTTCAAGGTCGGAATCAATTTCTTCCAGCACCAAATAACTGACATCTTCCAGTTTGCGGTGGATGTCTTCCAGATTGTCCGCCAGATTTTCGACTTTTTGGTCAAATATGGTGACCAGTAGCTCCTGAGGGGTATGCGCTTCTATCTGTCCTCGCCTGGCCCGCATCCTCAGCAGGCGAAAGTCCGCCAATGCCCCTTCGCGTAAGGTAATCAGCCGCTCATCCTGCAAAATAAACGCGACCGTGGCGGTATGGTGCCGCCCCTCGCTTTGGGAAAGAAACAACGAACGCACATGGATGCCGGTGCTGTCAGCAAAATAACGTGCGGACGATTCGATTTCTTCAACATCATCCGATTCTGGCAAATCAGTACGTAAAAAGGCTTGCAATTGCGCCCGTTCTTCGTCGCTGGGGTCGTGGGCATCAATCCAGGTGGCGTCAATAGGCTGTTCAAATAGGTTGTCAGGCAGGTTTTGCTCTTTAAGCATTCCGTTGTTGTTGATATTAAATAATCTCAGCATGGGCTTACTCCTTTAATGTGTGAGTTTTAATCAAGAGTGGGGATGGCAGTTGTTTGCCCGCTTCAAAATCAGCGTTGTGATGCAGCGGGGTAGAAGTGCCCGGCATTAGGGGGTATTGCCAATAATCTGAGTATGATAACGTACAAGTTTAAACACGGGTTAGTGACAAGCGAGGTTAGCCTGTGCTACAAGCACGGTTGCAGCCAATTGCGCGGTATAACTTTCTTGATTAATCACACTCCCCCTAAATGACCGCTAAGCCTTTTGATCCTGTAGAAACCGAACTCCGCTTAGGCGTGAATCTGATTGAAGCCAGTGCCGGTACTGGCAAAACCTATGCCATTGCAATGCTGGTGCTGCGCTTTGTGGGTGAATTAGGCATGACCATTGAAGAATTGCTGGTGGTCACGTTTACTAAAGCGGCAACGGAAGAGCTTAAGGAGCGGGTGCGGGCCAGATTGGCCGAGGCCAGAAGGGCATTGGCTGGGCATTCCGAGGGCATCGATAGCAATGTTATCCGCTGGTTAGACGGCTTGGCTATTGATCCGGCGCTGGTTAAACAACGGGTGGATTTGGCGTTGCTGGATATTGACCAGGCCAGCGTTTTTACCATTCACGGCTTTTGCCAACGGGTGTTAAGGGAACATGCGTTGGAAAGCGGGCAATTGTTCGATGCGGAATTAACGGGCGACTTGGCGGTAATCAAACAAGCTTGTGCGGATGATTTTTGGCGGCGGCAGATTTATCCCCGCACGGCGTGGGAAGTGGCGGCGCTGACGACCGGCTTCAAAACACCCGATGCCTTGCTGGCGAGCGTGGATAGGGTTAACGGGGGGATAGCCGTTTACCCTGAACAACTCGATTTGGCTATTAGTTTGGCGCAATTAAAGCAAGCGGTTGCCAGCGCGGCAGACCAGTTGGATGGTTGTCTGGATGCAGTGTGCGGGGCGGGTGATAAATTTAAGGCCAGCTACCGCCGTAGCCTTGTTGCACAAAGCGGGACATTGAAAAACTGGCTGCACGGCGCTTGTTTGCCGCCGGAAAAATCTGCTTTTGCGCTGTTGACGGCAAACGGTTTGCGGGAAGGTTTGGATGGCGTTAAGTTTAGAAGCAATAAAACGCAATCGTCCGACGAGCGCAAAAACACGTATTTGACGCAGCTGGCGATTGACACGGCTGCCTTCGATGCGCTCGCCGATGCCTTCAAACAGTTGACGTTAACGCTACGCCGCGCCTTGCTGGAAACCTTGCGCACCGAGTTGGACAAGCGCTTGCAACAGCTTAATGTGTTGTCGTTTGATGATTTGATTAGCCGCTTGTCCGAAACGCTGCAAGGTGAAAAAAGCGCGTTATTGATAGCCCAATTACAGCAGCGTTTTAAAGCCGCTTTAATTGATGAGTTTCAAGACACCGACCAAAGCCAGTGGTTTATCTTTTCCTCGTTATTTGCCGCACCCAGCCAATATTTATATCTGATTGGTGATCCTAAACAGGCGATTTACAAATTCCGTGGCGCCGATATTTATTCGTATCTGGACGCCCAAAAACAGGCCGAACATCAATTCACGCTAGGCAAAAACTGGCGTTCACATCCGCAATTGGTTGACGCGGTCAATGCCCTTTTTAAACATCCGCAGGCGTTTTTGTTGGATGATTTGGCGTTTAAAGAAGTAAAACCGGCATTATCGGCAGAGGACGGCGCGTTGCAACAAGGCGGACAGGCGCTGGCGCCGATGATGCTCTGGCAGTTGCCGCCAAGTGACGGCAAAAATGGCTATTGGACGGAGGGCAAGGCGGCGGCCGAAATTCGGCTTGCCGTGATTAATGAAATTGTGCGGCTGCTTAACGGCGATTTCATCTTAGTCCGCAAGCAAGACGGCATTGAAACGGTGCGCAAAATACAGCCGCAAGACATTGCCATTTTGGTCAGGACTAACCAACAAGCCCAAGAATATCAGGCCGCGTTACGTGCGGTCGGCGTGCCGTCGGTGTTAAACAATACGGAATCTGTGTTCACTGCTCAGGAAGCCGCCGATTTATATGTGGTGTTGCAGGCCGTGGCGCATCCGGGTGATGTGGCGCGGCTTAAAGAAATGTTGGCGCTTAGCTGGTTTGGGATGGATGGGCAGGCACTGTATCAAACCATTAATAACGAAGCCGAACTTGATGCCTGGATGTCACGTTTTTTAGGCTATTTTCAGGACTGGCAGCAATCCGGATTGATGACTATGATGCAGCACCTTTTCGGACAGGAAAACGTCAAGGCCACGCTGGCTGCAAGCGAATTGGCAGACCGGTGCTTGACCAATTTGCAGCATGTGATTGAGCTGGTGCAACAGGCGGCAGTGGATGAACACTTGGGTATCAATAAAACGTTGGATTGGCTACATAACGCAATCACCCAAGCGCTACAGCATAAAACCAGTGGCGAGACGCAGTTGCTACGCTTGGAAACCGATGAAGATGCCGTCAATATCGTCACCATGCACCGCGCCAAAGGCTTGGAATATCCGCTCGTGTTTTGCCCCTATCTTTGGTACCGCAGCCCCTATTTAAACAGCGAGCAAAATTTGATCACTTGCCATGAACAAGGGCAGATGATTGCCGATTTGGGTTCCGAGGCATTTGAGGCACATCGCGCACAAGCCTTAATGGAAGAACTGGCCGAAGATTTGCGCGTTTTTTATGTGGCGGTGACCCGCGCAAAATACCGGTGCTATCTTATTTGGGGGGACGTGCGCTCTGCGGATAAAGCCAACGATTCGGCAATGGCGCACTTACTGGCATTTGCCGAGGCTGATTTTGCCGCCCAACAAGCCAAACTAAAAGGCTTTAGCGAACAGTCCGCCGCCTTTGCCTATCAGTTATTGGACGTGCCGGGACAACCCGAAGGCCGCTATCAACAATGGACTACAGTCCCGAAACTGGAAGCGCGGGTACAACGAAGGTCGTTATACACCCGCTGGCAAATGAGCAGCTACACCGCCTTGTCGGCATTAAGCCTGACCGATGCGCCCGAACTGCCCGAAGACAAGGCGCGGGAAGAGCCCGTGCAAGCCGAAAAATTGCTGGCTGAACTGCCGCGCGGCGCACATACCGGCAATGTCGTGCATGATTTATTGGAGAACACTACGTTTCTGGACTTGGCAGAACGCAAAGACATCACCGCCCAACGCGAAAAGGCCTGCCTGCGCTACGGACTAAAACTAGAACAGCCCAGCCTGCTCGATGACCTGTTATGGGCAACAGTGAGCACGCCGTTGTCAGCAACCGATACAGATTTTTGCCTGAAAAATGTGCCGGACAGGCGCTGTCTTAAAGAAATGCCGTTTTATCTGGCAATGCAGACGATGGACGCCCGCCAAATCAACGGCATTTTAGAGGGTTCACCCGCCTACCAACCGTTAAGCAGCAAAGTGATGTGCGGCTTCCTCACCGGTTTTATCGACCTGATCTGCGCCTATCAAGGCCGCTATTATGTCATGGACTATAAAACCAACAGCTTGCCGGACTACGTGCCGGAAACCCTCACCCACGCCATGCGCGAACACAATTACGGCCTGCAATACTGGCTGTACACCGTCGTGTTACACCGTTATCTGCAAAACCGCCTGCCCGATTACGATTATGAAACCCATTTTGGCGGCGTGCGCTATTTGTTTGTCCGTGGGATGCAGCCGGATGTGGCAATGAGCGGGGTTTATCAGGACAGGCCGGAGTTGGAAAGGGTTGAGGAATTGGCGGGGGTGTTTAGTGGGGATGAATTCCGTAGGTTGGGGTGAGTGTGCGAACCCCAACATTTTACGTTTCGATGTGTTGTGTACCCTGGGGCATAAAAGCTTAGCACACTCACCCCACCTACAGCACTTGATAAACGAGGTTAATAGCTCTATTATGTCCAAAATTATAGCCATAATTGAGGATTTCTGATGAAGACTAATACTATAGCCGAGGCAAAAAACAACCTGTCACAACTCATTTATCAGCTTGAATCGGACGAACCCATACACCTTACCCGTCATGGCAAGCCTGTTGCTGTGATGCTATCAGAAGCCAATTACCAAAAACTCATCCAAAAAAACAATGGCTTATATCAAGCTATCCAGCACTGGCGTAACCAATTGGGCAGTGACGGCGCATTGACTGAAGCCGAACTCAACACCTTACGCGCAAGTAGTCAGGCACGCGAGTTTTCATGGGACGAATAAGCTATCTGCTGGATAGCAATATCCTTTCGGAACCTGCCCGCTTAAAGCCTAATGACAGGGTATTGCAACGCTTTGCCACTCATGACGGTGATTATGCAACGGCAGCGATAGTCTGGCATGAGCTGGTTTATGGGTGTGAATTACTGCCCGCCTCAAAAAGAAAAAAACAACTGCAATCCTATCTGGCGATGTTATTGGCAAACGGCTTGATCGTCTTGCCATTTGATCAAGCCGCCGCCGACTGGTACGCGAAAGAACGCGCCAGATTGCAACGGGAAGGAAAAACCTGTGCGTATGCGGATGGTGAAATCGCTGCTATTGCTGTGACCCAACAGCTAATACTCGTTACTCGAAACACTCACGATTTTGAGAATTTTCAGGAGTTAGTGTTACAAAATTGGTTTGAATAAATGGTGGATTGGGGTTCGCAAGCTAATAGAGGTTATATGTTGACCTCCGCGTTACGGCTACCAGTCCTCCAAGGACGCGCAGTCGTGAAATTTCCGTGTTGAACTAACACATCATCGAAGCGTATAGGCTGGGATTCGCACGCTCACCTTAACTTACGGCACTTGTTAGCGGGGAAAGCATCGTAGGGCGGTTTCGCGTCAGCAAACCGCCATGCCTAACGAAACGTAGGAGCTTTGAAAGGGTGGGTTGCTGACGCGAATCCACCCTACGGCACTACCGATTGCTTTGGGGCAGTTGGGGTATTGGTATAACCGAACTAGGAATTGGCAGCAGGGGTTGATTGACTATAAGTAACGCTGTATAGGAATGAAGAAAGCGCCTAGTTTAGAGTTTTTCGTACCTTAACCCATCTGCAAACTATAAAACACGATGAATTTACAATAGGATTTCCAGTTGGACAGCGTAATTAATAAGCTATCGTTTGCATGGTGGAACACCAGTCTTTCACCATTGGCAAAAAGTCGTTCCAGTGAGGATGATAAAAAAATTGCCATTGCGGTAATTTATCGCCTATTGTTCGAACTTGAAATTGATTTTCTGGCTTTAGGTGAAACTTCAACGGAAGATATTGTTTTGTTACAAAGTCGTGATGACTTTAGTTGTTTTCGAATTGTTAGTGGAGTTTCTAAAGTAGACAGGATCACATTTGATACTTGCTTTGTTTATAGGCCTGACAGAATTCAAATGGATGAACTAATTGAAATCGATACCGGAAAAAGTGGCAAAAAAATAAAAATCGCCCAGAAAATGGCTATAAAAATTGGAACTGATGATATGTTCCATGTGTTTGTTTCGCACTGGCAAAGTCGGCAATATTGTCCTGAAAATGATCCCAACCGCCATTTACTAGGGTTGCGCTTACGTGATGAAGCAGATGATATTTACGCTAATTCACAGTCTGAACCGTACATTATTTTTTTAGGTGATTTCAATGATGAACCTTTTGATTCATCTTTAAGCACACAGCTTATGGCAACTAGAGATAAGGCATTGGCTATTAAGAATAAACGATTGCTCTATAATCCGTTTTGGCAACGTTTGAGCTATCAAAACTTAGAAGCCTTGGATTATGCTGGAACCTATTTTGACAAAAGAGGCCCGTTATCCAAATGGCGCACATTCGATCAAATCATTGTGTCATCAGCATTTTTAAAATCTATGGCATGGTGTTTAAACGAAACATTAACAGGAATAGTCAATATTCCTGAATATTTAACAATGGTTAAAAATAGCAAATCAATTTTTGACCATCTTCCCATCATGGTTACATTTGAGAGGAATTTGTAATGGTAGATTTTATCGCGGCTTTTAAAGAAGGGCTCAGTGCAGCTGATATAGCTGATAAAAATAAACGTGAAATTGCTTCAGTATTTGAAGAATTGAACAAACAACTTACGAAGGAAACTGATGGAAAAGTGAAAATAAGTATAAGAGACAGTCCTATGTCTGCATTATCACTAATGACGGTGCAACTATCTGATTTATCAGATATAAATAAAAAAAATATGCCTACTAATCAAATAATATCGGCTTTAAACCCATTAGCTAAATCACAAGAGAATTTGGCTCATTGGAGCCAAGACCGAAATGGTTATCCTTGCAAAATTAGTTATGGCAATAAAGAACATTATTGTGAAGACAAGCCCGCTTTGGAAGAGTCATTGGCAAAGCTACTTCAAGATCCTATTGTTGGGGAGTCGCTTTACAAACTCATGCATTCTTCTGATTAAAAATAATTAAAACTTATAGCTCGTAGCTGGGGTGAGGCACGGATCCCAACAACCCCATCTACAATCATTTGTTGGAGTTCCTGTCGTTTTGTGCTCTGTGGGCACAACCCACAACCTACAAAAAGATTTTTCATGCATTACCGACGTGCCAATGTACCTGGGGCTTGTTATTTCTTCACGGTTAATTTGGCTGAACGCAAAAGCCGTTTGTTGGTTAAGCATGTGGATTTGTTAAGCTCGTGGGCAACGCTTTTCTGCCCATCGCCCGTACCACAAAAGGTGGGCAAAACAGCCTGCCCACCCTACAACTACTCACCAAGCTCTAAAACCTTCATATCCAAGTCCTCAATTTCTTGCATGGATTTCCCCGCTATCCCTTGATAAGGACGAACGCGGGCAGCCGAAGACAATAATCGCCAGCATTTTTCGCCGTTGATATCGGACGGATTCCATTTCAGCTTTTGCGAAAAATGCTGGCGTGCCTGCTTTCTTTATTTAAGGCTATCAACACTTAGCAATACACCGCATTTAATTATGTCGTATGCAACACCTGATAAAATCGTGCTTGTCAAAAACCCATCCATACACCTCCCCTTTAAAAACATTTAGTTAATTTGGTTTATTGATATAGCCAAAGCAACATAGATTGATGACATTGAACAAGGGTAAAACAACGACTGCCCCTCCTTTGAGGATGCGCAGTTGTAATCAAATTATTATGCTTTAGCTATAGCATCCAATAAATAGCTTATTTTGTAGGTAGGTGCAGGTTTGAAGAAGTTTCTAGGTTTAGAAGCCGTTTATTTGATATTGGAATTCCTGAAACCATCCCCCATTTATTGTTTGCTGGCGAAGATATGGAGTGGAACATCACGCGATTAAGCGTTAATGCAATCTGATCAGTTTTTTATGGGTGACTCAGAAAAACCACCCGCTGTTTCACCTGACAGTTGTAATGCCTGCGCTTCTTTCTGGGCGGCTTCTTTTTGCTGTTGGGATAGATAGGTTCCGGTCATGATCACTGCCATGACGAGCAAATAAAACATTGAGGCAATGCGCCGGGCTTTCTTGCTGTTTTCATAAGGGTTCATTATTGAGACCTCGCTTTTGAAATTGGAAATGATGCTGCAAACAACGGCATTGCCGTGTGTAGAGGGAAAAGAGCCATCACAATGGGGGGGTTAAAATAACCCCGTTGTATCTGCGGGATTATTTTAAATTATCGGTCACATACGGCTCAATCAATTGGTAGATGAGCTGGTGCATTTTGGGGCTGCCTGCGATGACATTGCCTGACGCCAAGTAATTGTCGTTAAAAGAAAAATCGGTGACTACGCCGCCCGCTTCTTTAATTAACAAAATGCCGGCGGCCATATCCCATTCCATAATGCCTATTTCCCAGAAACCATCCAGACGTCCGGCGGCAATGTAGGCCAAGTCAAGTGCGGCGGCTCCAGCGCGGCGGATACCTGCGCATTCGGTGGTCAAGGCGCGGAACATGTTGGTGTAGGCATCAAGATGCAAGTCGGTTTTAAAAGGAAAGCCGGTGCCGATTAACGCCCCTTTTAAGGTGCTTTGGTTGGTCACTCTGAGACGGCGGCTATTTAACATTGCGCCGCCGCCGCGTTTGGCGGTGAACAGTTCATCACGCAACGGGTCATAAATGACGCCAACTTCCAGTTTGCCTTTATGTTTTAAGGCAATAGAAACCGCATATTGGGGAAAGCCGTGCAGGAAGTTGGTGGTGCCGTCCAGCGGGTCGATGACCCAGACAAAATCATTGCCTTCGTGTTGGCCGCTTTCTTCTGCGAGAATGGCGTGGTCGGGATAGGCGGTTTTGATAATGTTGATGATTTCGCGTTCTGCCATCCGGTCGACTTCACTGGCGTAATCATTTTTACCTTTTTGGTCAACGCGTAGCTGACCGATATTGTCAGATGAACGGAGGATCAAGTCGCCCGCGCTTCTGGCGGCGCGGACAGCGGTGTTTAACATCGGTTGCATAGGCTGAATTTATAAGAGCTAAGAAAACACCATAGAATAGCAAATTTTTTGGTAGACTTAGCGACTTTTTCAATAAAGGGCACCGCTTTGTTATCGCATATAAAAATTGTTCTGGTCGAGACTACACATCCTGGCAATATCGGGGCTGTTGCCAGGGCGATGAAGAATATGAAAATGACTAATCTCTGGCTGGTGGCACCTAAAATTTTTCCTAGTGCTGAGGCAACTTCGCGGGCTTCGGGGGCTGATGACGTATTGGCGGCAGCGACTGTCTGCCAGAGTTTGTCGGAAGCAACGGCGGACTGCCAGTTGGTGATTGGCGCGAGTGCGCGGTGCCGGACCATCAGCTGGCCGGAAATGACGCCTAGGCAATGTGCCGAAACTGTGGTTAACAATGAGCCGCAGCAAAAAGTCGCCATTATTTTTGGCCGTGAAAATTCGGGGTTGAAAAATCATGAGTTGGATTTATGCCATTACTTGCTGCGCATTCCTTGTAATAGCGGCTACAGCTCGTTAAACATTGCCGCTGCGGTGCAGGTCGTTTGTTATGAGCTGTTTGTTGCAGCCGGTCTTCAAGAATCCGTGCAGGTTGGTGATAAAGGTGAGTGTCCATTGGCAACGGCGGCGCAAATGGAGTCTTTTTATACGCACTTGTATGAGACATTAAATGATATTGGTTTTATGCAGCACGGCAAATCGCAATCGATTATGCGCCGTTTACGGCGTATTTATAATCGCATCCAGTTGGATACCAAAGAGCTGGACATTCTGCGCGGTATTTTGCGGATGTCTCAAGATAACCAAGGGAAAAACGGAGGAAAACAATGATCAGTCGACTCAAAGAAGATATTGCCTGCGTGTTTGAGCGTGATCCTGCCGCGCAATCAGTGTTTGAGGTTATCACTACCTATCCGGGCGTCCATGCGGTCATGATCCATCGCTTAAGCCATTATTGCTGGCAACATGGCTTAAACTGGTTGGCGCGCTTTATTGCGCATTTGGGCCGCTGGTTGACGGGGGTTGAAATTCATCCGGGAGCACAGATAGGCAGACGGTTTTTTATCGATCACGGGATGGGCGTAGTGATTGGCGAAACAGCTGTGATTGGCGACGACTGTACGCTCTATCATGGTGTGACGCTAGGCGGAACAACCTGGAAGAAAGGCAAGCGGCATCCGACTTTGCACAATGGTGTCGTGGTAGGTGCCGGCGCGAAAATATTGGGGCCTATCGATATTGGTGCAGGCGCTAGGGTGGGTTCAAATTCGGTTGTTTTAAAGCCAGTTCCAGCGGGTGCGACAGTGGTTGGTATTCCTGGTCATGTTATTGATTCTAAGGTAAAAAAATCGACGGTAGTGTTAGATGATGTTGCCAGTAAAATGGATTTTGACCCTTACGGTTTAAGCGCCGATATGCCTGATCCGGTTGCTTATGCAATTAACCGTATGCTCGATCACATTAATTCGCTGGATAAACAAGTGGAAACCATGCAGCACGCACTCAATAATGCGGGGATTAATTGTCAGGAAACACCGCTAGGCACGTTGGATGGTTGTGAGATAAAGGATAGTTACGCGACCAAGCCCAAAGGGAAAAATTAGGTTTTATCGGCCCGTTCATATTGGGTTAACTTGCTTATTTCATTGCTTTTTTATTGGATAAACCAGAAAATTTCTACGCCTATAATAGTTGACTATTTTGCTGGGTTAAGTATAGTAACCACACTATTTAACAGTATTTATCGAGGATTATCCCGTGCGCTTAACTACTAAAGGTCGCTATGCGGTGACAGCTATGCTTGATTTGGCGTTTCACAGCCAAACTAAGCCTGTTACCCTGGTAGAAATTGCGACCCGTCAAACTATTTCTTTATCTTATCTTGAACAATTATTTGCCCGTTTGCGTCGTGCCGGTATGGTCAAAGGTGTGCGTGGGCCGGGTGGTGGCTATACCCTGTGTGGGTCGGCTAATGACATTAATATAGCCGATATTATTATGGCGGTGGATGAGCGGGTTGATTCCACTAAATGTGGCGGTGAAGCCAATTGCCAAAAACATCAGGCTTGTTTGACCCATGATTTGTGGATGGGTTTGAGCGAGCAGATTAGGGACTATCTAAAAAGTATAACTTTAGGGCAGCTGTTAGAAAAGCATCATGTCCAGGGGGTTGCAAAAAGACAGGAGCAGGATGCGGCACGTGTTATTGAAGTCCATCGCCACCCAGAGGCTAATGTATCGGCATTATGATCTATTTGGATCATAATGCCACTACGCCTATTGATGAGCGGGTGCTGAATGCGATGCTACCTTTTCTTAAAAACTGCTATGGCAACCCGTCGAGTTTGTACCGTCTCGGTAGGTTGTCAAGAACAGCCATAGATACGGCCCGCGAGCAGGTTGCCGCTTTAGTTGATGCACGGGCCGATCAAGTCATTTTCACCAGTGGCGGAACGGAAGCCAATAACTTGGCATTGACCGCTTTACCGCCGCAAGCCAAACTCGCCATTTCCGCAATTGAGCATCCTTCTGTTACTGAACCTGCATTACGGTTGAAAAAGCAGGGACATGAATTAAACGTCATTGCCGTTGATAACAATGGATCTATTACGCCAGAGGCTATTGACGAGCTGCTCCGATGGTCGCCAGCGATGGTTTCGATTATGTTGGCTAATAATGAAACTGGCGTTGTTCAGGATGTCGCCCGCTATGCTGAGAAATTAAGGGCGCATGGCATCAAGGTGCATACCGATGCTGTGCAAGCTTTGGCTAAAATACCGGTATCATTCGAGCAACTTGGGGTGCAGCTGATGTCCTTGTCCAGCCATAAGATTTACGGGCCTAAAGGCTGCGGTGCTTTGATCCTAGGGAAAGGCACTGAAATATCTCCAGTTTTGCTGGGTGGCGGACAGGAGCAGGCGCTTAGGGCGGGGACTGAAAATGTGGCTGCGATTGTCGGTTTCGGTAAAGCCGCCGAGCTTGCCAAGCAAGAATTAGCCGCCCGCAAGGCTTATCTGCTGGCATTAAGGGGCTTGTTGGAGCAGGAGCTACAAGCTATCCCAGGCTTGACCCTATTTGCCAAGCAGGCAGACCGCTTGCCGAATACTGTGCAGTTTGGCATTCAGGGTATGGATGGGGAAATGCTGTTGATGAGGTTAGACCAAAAAGGGTTCGCCGTATCGAGTGGCTCAGCTTGCGCCAGTTCTGGCGGCAAGCCCAGTCCGGTATTGACCGCAATGGCGGTGGACGAAGGGCTTGCCAAAAGTGCAATCCGTATCAGCCTTGGGAAAACCAATACGGAAGCTGAAGTCCTGAAATTTGTTAATGAATTAAAAAGCCTGCTGTGTCAGGTATAAAGAGGAAGCTATGTCTGTGACATTAACCGAAAATGCCGCCCGGCAAATTAAAAAACAGCTGGAAAAGCGCGGTAAAGGAATTGGTTTAAAATTGGGTGTAAAAAAATCCGGCTGTTCCGGTTATGCCTATGTGCTAGATTATGCGGATAACCTTGATGAGGGGGATGCGGTTTTTGAAGGCTTTGGCGTGAAAGTAGTTGTGCCTCAAAGTGCACTCGAATTAGTTGATGGTATAGAGCTTGATTATCGGCGGGAAGGCATCAATGAAGCGTTTCAGTTCAATAATCCGAATGTGAAAGGGACATGTGGGTGTGGGGAGAGTTTTTCGGTTGCTGGATAACCGCTACGCCTAGAGTGTAACTCCGCCAGTGCTTTAAAAATACTTACTTGCAGCGCAGGCAAAACGGGAAACCGACTTGGCTGCGCTTATTAGTCGTGTTGTATAGACGGATATCAGGATTCGGAAGCTGTTTTCCGTTGTTCCGTCTTATACATTAGGTAAGGTTCGCTTTCGCCGAGTACGACGCTTTCGTCGATCACCACCTTGCTGATATTGTCTGCGGATGGCAGTTCGTACATGGTGTTCAACAGGATATTTTCGACGATAGTCCTAAGTCCCCGTGCCCCTGTTTTGCGTTGCATTGATTTTCGGGCAATTGCACCTAAAGAATCATCCCTAAACTCCAGCTCAGCGCCTTCCATTTCAAATAAATGTTTGTATTGCTTGATCAGGGCATTTTTAGGTTCAGTCAGAATTTGGACTAAAGCCTGTTCATCGAGCTCTTCCAGAGTGGCTACGATGGGTAGGCGGCCGACGAATTCAGGGATCAATCCGTATCTTATCAGGTCTTCGGATTCTACTTCGGCAAATAGTTGCCCAGTATTTTTACTTTCGTCCTTGCTTTGTACTTCGGCAGAAAAACCGATACCGCCTTTTTCTGAACGGGCTTTAATTATTTTGTCCAAGCCTGCAAAGGCACCGCCGACAATAAATAAAATGTTGGCAGTATTAACCTGTAAGAATTCCTGCTGTGGATTTTTACGGCCACCTTGCGGAGGTACCGATGCAATGGTGCCTTCAATCAGTTTTAGCAATGCCTGCTGCACGCCTTCGCCGGAGACATCGCGGGTAATAGAGGGATTGTCGGACTTGCGGGTTATTTTGTCGATTTCATCTATATAAACAATGCCTGTTTCAGCTTTTTCGACATCAAAATCGCATTTTTGTAGGATTTTCTGAATGATGTTTTCTACGTCTTCGCCGACATAACCTGCTTCGGTTAGAGTGGTCGCATCGGCGATGGTGAAGGGGACATCCAATAAGCGCGCCAAAGTTTCTGCGAGCAAAGTTTTGCCTGAGCCGGTAGGCCCAATTAACAAAATATTGCTTTTAGCCAATTCGACCGAATCTTTTTTAGCTTTGCTGCGTAGCCGTTTGTAGTGATTATAAACTGCCACGGCCAAGATTTTTTTTGCACGTTCCTGGCCGATTACATAGCTGTCGAGCTCTTCTTTTATTTCTTTAGGCTTGGGCAGCTCATTGTTGCCCGATAAGGAAGCATCTTCTTGTAATTCATCTTTGATAATATCATTACACAGCTCAACGCATTCGTCACAGACATAAACAGACGGGCCGGCTATTAGTTTCCGGACCTCATGCTGGCTTTTGCCGCAGAAAGAGCAGTAAAGCAGCTTGTCGTCATCTTTGTGTTTGTCGTTATTCATCACTTATTATTCCCCGCAAGCATCGTGGTTAGCGATGCAATTTTCATGCTGCCTGGCCAGGGTTTGGCAAAATCTGGCCTACAGTTCAGCAGCTGCCGTCCTATCAAATAGGACTTTATCAATAAGGCCGTAGCTTACCGCATCACTGGCGCTTAAAAAGTTATCCCTGTCGGTGTCTTGCTGGATTTTTTCTATGGGTTGCCCAGTATGATGAGCCAAGACTTTGTTAAGCTTATCCCTGATTAGCAAGATTTCTCTAGCATGAATGTCAATGTCGGACGCTTGTCCCTGATAGCCACCTAGTGGTTGGTGTATCATCATCCTTGAATGCGGTAGGCAATACCGTTTGCCTTTAGTGCCGCCTGTCAGGAGTAATGCACCCATGCTCGCCGCTTGGCCGATGCACATGGTGCTGATATCGGGCTTGATGAATTGCATGGTGTCATAGATTGACATGCCTGCGGTTACCGAACCACCTGGGGAATTGATGTACAAATGTATATCTTTATCGGGGTTTTCTGATTCCAAAAACAGTAGCTGGGCCACGACTAAGTTGGCCATGTAATCTTCAACCTGACCGACCAGAAAAATAACGCGTTCTTTTAATAACCGCGAGTAAATATCAAAAGAGCGCTCGCCTCTGGCGGTTTGTTCAATGACGATAGGCACTAACCCGCCTGCGGCTTGTGGGGCTATTGACGGATTTATTATTTGTGATTTATACATTATTGCAGCCTCTTATTGTTGCTGTTGATCCATAATGGCGCTAAAACTTGTTGGTTCGTCAGATACGGTTGACTGTGATGCCAACCAATCTACGGTTTGGTCTTCCAGTACCATTTGCTGAACATCACTAAGACGTTTTTTGTCGGCATAATACCAGTTAATAACTTCTTCGGGTTGTTCATAGCTGCTTGCCATGTCTTCGACTGTGGAGCGCACTTTGTTTTCATCCAATGTGATATTGTTTTTTTGGATGATTTCGCCAAGGATTAGGCCTAAGGCAACGCGGCGTTTGGCTTGTTCTTCAAACGCATCGCGCGGCAATTGCAGGTCTTCCAGCTTCATTTTTTGCCGCTTAGCGGTTTCGATATAAGGCTTCATTAGGTTTTCGACTTCCTCGTCGACTAATGTATTAGGCACTGCTGGCTGAATTGTTTCGTATAAGGCATCCATTAGGGCGGTTTTGAATTTTCCGCGCAGTGCTTGCGCCAATTCCCGTTCCATATTGTTTCTGACATCGTCGCGAAAAGATGCTAACGTGCCATCCTCAACGCCATAGCTTTTAATGAAATCGGCATCTATTTCAGGTAGCACGGGCTCTTCAATTTTGATTGCCTCAACTTCGAATCCAGCTACTTTGCCTGCCAGTTGGGCATTGCCGTATTGCTCTGGAAAAGTGACTTCAAAAGTTTTGGTTGCGCCAGCTTCAAGGCCGATAAGGTTTTCTTCAAAGTTTGGGATCATTTGGTTGGAGCCAATTTCAACCGGATAATCATTCACGCGACCATTGGTAAACTCTTCATCGCCAACTTTGCCAGAAAAGCTGATGGTGATGCGGTCTTGTTGTTGTGCTGGGCGCTCGACTACGGCCCAGCTTTTCTTTTGGATCTTTAGTTTTTCGATCATGCCGTCGACATCCGTTTCTTCAACTGATGCAACGGGGCGAGCCACTTGCAATTGGGTGACTTTATCCAAAGATATTTCGGGATAGACTTCAAACACGGCGGTATATTTAAAGCCGTCTGTTTCATCCAGCGAGTCAATATGCGGATGGCCTGCGGGCTTTAAATTCTCATTTTGCAATGCTTCGTAGTAGGTGGATTGGATTAAGTCGCCAGCTATCTCGCCGCGAACCCGCTCGCCATACATTTTTTTTATAACATGCTGAGGTGCTTTGCCTGGACGAAAACCATCGACTTTAACTTCGCGTGCTAACGACTTTAAGCGTACTGAAATTTTTTCCTGAACCACTTCCTCAGGCACGCTGACGGTCATTTTTCGGCTCAATTCTGATGTCTTTTCGACAGAAACTTGCATGTTTTTACCTCACACATTTAAAAAGGAAGATACCGATAACCGGTGGGAGTAATCTGGAAAGGTAGCTATGAAAGCTACCTTATAATGATCTAAGTGGTGCGAATGGGGAGACTCGAACTCCCACAGGGTAACCTACTGGAACCTAAATCCAGCGCGTCTACCAATTTCGCCACATTCGCACTTTGAATGAACTTGCTATTTTATCTGCTTTTGTATGATGACAACAAGCGATAATTTAATATCTGTGCTTAATTTAAGCATGAACTGTTATTTTGCAACTGTATAATAAAACAACCGGTGCCACTATAATGATGTCCCTTCCTATTTTTCATGCCTGTTTTTATCTGAGCCATTATGTCTGAAACCTATCCGTTTGACCGCGATTATGCGTTCGATTCCCTAAAAATACCACCCAATTCGATTCAGGCTGAGCAGTCTGTATTGGGTGGGCTGATGCTTGATAACCAAACTTGGGATTCTGTGGCGGACAAGGTGGTCGAAGGTGATTTTTACCGAAAAGACCATCGGCTTATCTTTAGGGCGATAGAACAACTGGCTGAAAAACAAATGCCTTTTGATATTATTACTATATCGGAAGCGTTGGCATCGATAGGTGAGCTGGAAAGCGTCGGTGGTTTGGGGTATTTGGGGATGCTGGCAAAAGATACGCCCAGTGCGGCTAACATTGTCAGTTATGCCAATATTGTCAGGGATCGCTCGGTATTGCGCCAATTGATCCATGTTGGCACTGATATTTCCGATTCCGCATTTAACCCTGAGGGCCGCGACACTGCAGATTTGCTGGAAAATGCCGAGCGGGAGGTTTTTAAAATTGCCGAGCAGCGGCAGCGCGGGCAGGGTGGTTTTATACCGATCAAATCATTGCTGGCCAAGGCGGTGGACCGGATTGAAACGTTGTTTGAGCAGGAAGGCTCGATTACCGGAGCGGCCACCGGATTCACTGATTTTGATCAGATGACATCCGGTTTGCAGCCAGCCGATTTGATTATCGTTGCGGGCAGGCCGTCTATGGGGAAAACCACGATTGCCATGAATATGGCGGAAAATATTGCCATCAAGGGTGATAAGCCGGTTGCTGTGTTCAGCATGGAAATGCCTGGCGATTCCTTGGCGATGCGGATGATGTCGTCGTTGGGTCGGATAGACCAGCATAAGGTCAGGACGGGTAAACTGGAAGATGACGAGTGGCCGCGATTGACGTCGGCGATTAATTTGCTGGCGGAAACCAAATTGTTTATTGACGATACGCCGGCATTGAGCCCGACTGAGGTTCGTTCAAGGGCTAGGCGCTAAATGCGTGAGCATGGGCAATTGGGCTTGATTGTGTTGGATTATTTGCAGCTTATGCAGTCGCCATCCAGTGGTGATAACCGCGTGCAGCAAATTTCTGATATTTCCCGTGGCTTGAAAGCGTTGGCCAAAGAACTGAATGTCCCTGTTGTCGCGTTATCGCAGCTTAACCGTAATCTTGAACAACGCCCCAACAAGCGCCCGGTCATGTCCGATCTGCGCGAATCTGGTGCTATTGAGCAGGATGCTGACTTGATCGTGTTTGTTTATCGGGACGAGGTGTATAACGAAGATAGCCCCGATAAAGGTATTGCTGAGATTATTATTGGCAAACAACGTAATGGGCCGCTAGGGACGGTTCGCTTGACGTTTCTCGGGCAGTACACCCGCTTTGAAAACTTTGCTGGCAATCCATACAACGATGGGGACTATGAATGATACCGGCAGCTTATGCGGTGCTCGACTTGAATGCGCTAGTGCATAATTTGGAGAAAGTGCACGGCTGTGCCCCCGATGCTAAAGTGATGGCGGTCATCAAAGCGAATGGCTATGGGCACGGGTTGGTGCGTATTGCCCAAGCTTTGCATGCGGCGGATGGCTTTGCTGTGGCGCGGGTTGATGAGGGTGTGCGTTTGCGTAAGGCGGGGATAACAAACAGGGTTGCTGTGTTGGAGGGTTTTACCTGTGGCGAGGAGCTCGATGTCCTGTTGCATAACCAACTGGAACCGGTGGTGCATTCATTTACCCAGTTGGATATATTGGCGGCTAGAACAGGGCCTGAGGTCTGTGCTGTCTGGCTTAAGCTGGATACAGGGATGAACCGTTTGGGCTTTAAGGCTAAGGATTTTAACGCGGCTTATCAACGGCTAAATGCGTGCCCTATCGTTAAAAAACCGGCCAACCTGATGACGCATTTGGCTAATGCCGATGACAAGCAGGATGCCATGACGTTAAGACAAATCCAGTTATTTAATGATACTGTCGAAAACCTTCCGGGCGAGCGCAGTATTGCCAATTCCGCCGGTATTTTAGGTTGGCCGCAGTCCTTGGCGGATTGGGTGCGTCCGGGCGTGATGCTCTATGGTATTTCGCCGTTTCCCGATAGCACAGGTGTGCAGTTGGGCTTAAAGCCGATTATGAGTTTGCATTCCCGGCTGATTGCGGTCAAGCAGATAAAGCCTGGTGATACTGTCGGTTATGGTGCAGGGTGGCTTTGCAAAAATGCGGCTACATTAGGTGTGGTCGCAATCGGTTACGGTGATGGTTATCCCCGTTATGCCAGAACGGGTACGCCTGTGCTGGTCAACGGTAAGCGGGCGCCCTTGGTGGGCAGGGTGTCTATGGACATGATCACCGTTGACCTGTCCGCACAACCCAATGCCAAGCCTGGTGATGCGGTGACTTTATGGGGGGATGGCTTGGCGGTCGAAGAAATCGCTGAATGTGCAGGGACTATCCCTTATACGTTAGTGTGTGGAATTACCCCGCGTGTGCAGTTAGTCGAGGCGGATATGGATAGGTCGGGTTGGTAGTGCTTTTTTCTTCGTCCTGAACAGGCCAGCAATGCTTTTAAAATGAACCGCCGAAAATTCCTGCACTTTCTTGCGCTGCTTGGTTTGTCGCCTTGGTTAATGTCGCCCGTCAAGCAGCGCTCAGCAGCTGCTTTCGGCAATGTCACGCTAATGCACTTTACCGATTGCCATGCCCAGTTGCTGCCCGTTTATTACCGCGAGCCAGCCGTCAATATTGGTGTTGGGCAAGCTAAAGGATTGCCGCCGCATTTGGTGGGCAGGCATTTTTTGGATTTTTTTGGCATCAAGCCTGACACCGCGCTGGCTTACGCGTTTACTCATCTGGATTTTGCCGAAGCGACCGGGATTTACGGGAAAATGGGCGGTTTTGCCCATCTCGCCACATTGATAAAGCAAGTCAAGCGGACTCGTGGGCATGAAAATACCTTGTTGTTGGATGGTGGTGATAGTTGGCAGGGCTCGGCAACGGCGTTGTGGACGAAGGGGGAAGACATGGTTGCCGCCTGCAATTTGCTTGGCGTAGATGTCATGACTGGGCATTGGGAGTTTACTTACGGTAATGCGCAAGCGCTAGCTAATATCAAGCAATTTAATGGCGAGTTCGTCGCTCAAAATATTGGCCTTACTGATGAGGCTATGTTTGCGGCGGATGCTGAAACTGACGTCGTATTCAAACCTTATATTATTAAAGCATTTAACAAGGCGCGGATCGCTATTATTGGGCAGGCTTTCCCTTATACGCCGATTGCCCATCCTCGGCGATTCACGCCTGATTGGCAGTTTGGTATTCAGGAACGGCATCTGCAGGCGATTGTTGCCCAGCTGCAGAAGGATGAAAAGCCGGATGTCATTGTGTTGTTGTCGCATAATGGCATGGACGTGGATTTAAAGCTGGCGTCTAGGGTGGCGGGCATTGATGTGATACTCGGTGGCCATACCCATGACGCGATGCCGCGGCCAGTCGTGGTTAAAAATACAGCGGGTAAAACTTGGGTGACCAACGCCGGCAGCCATGGCAAGTTTTTGGCAGTGCTAGACATGGAAATCAGTAAAGGCCGCTTGCGGAACTTGCGTTATCAATTGCAGCCCGTGTTCGCCAATCTGCTTGAGCCCGATGCGCAAATGCAGCAGTTGATAGCTCGTATCAGAGAACCTTATCTTCAGAAGTTGCAACAGCCATTAGCTGTGGCCGATCGGCTTTTATACCGGCGTGATAATTTTTGCGGTAGCTTTGACCAATTGTTGCTGGAAGCCTTGCGCGTCGCCACTGATTCGCAGATAACGTTGTCGCCGGGGTTTCGTTGGGGAACGGCGGTATTGCCAGGGCAGGAAATCACGTATGAAGATGTTATGAACCATACTGCGATAACTTACCCGGAAACCTATACGCATACGTTGTCTGGGCGGCAGTTGAAGGCGATATTGGAAGATGTTGCCGATAATTTGTTCAACAAAGACCCTTACTATCAGCAGGGCGGCGATATGGTCAGGGTTGGGGGAATGCGTTATCGTTGTGACCCTGATGCAGAGATAGGCGCCCGTATCAGTGGGTTAAGATTGGCTGGCGGGGAATTGCTGGCTGCAGACAAGCTATATAAAGTGTCTGGTTGGGCGGGGGTTGGGGAGGGATTGACGGGCAAATCGATTACGGATGTGGTGTGTGATTATCTACAAAGCAAGGCCTAGCGATGTAAAACCAGTTCCAGTACGAATTTACTGCCGAAATAAGCCAGTAGCAATAGCACAAAGCCTGTTAAAGTCCAGCGTATGGCGGTTTGCCCTCGCCAGCCATAACAACAGCGGCCCGTTAAGAGGCCTGAAAATATCACCCAGGCCATCAGCGATAAAACCGTTTTATGCACCAAGTGTTGGGCAAATAAATCTTCGATAAATAGAAAGCCGCTGAGTAGTGAGAGGGTCAGGAATGCAAGGCCGGTGGACAGCATTTGGAACAGCAAAGATTCCATGGCTTGTAGCGAGGGCAGTGATTGGATAAAGCGCTTAGGGGGGTGGCTTTTTAGTTGCTGATCTTGAAATGCCAGTAATAGCGCTTGCAAGGCGGCGATATTCAATAAGCTGAAAGCAATGATTGACGTCAATATATGGGTGGTCATGGCCCAGTTGTGAGCCGGTGGCGGTGGCGAGTTGTCGATAAAATAAATATGCAGCGAAAACATTAGTGCTGCGATAGGGAACACGACAATGCCTAGTTTTTCTACAGGCTTGTTAAGCGCGGCTATTAATAATAGTAACGCGACAATTAGCGAAACCAGTGCTGCAGTGCTAAAAAAACTAAAGTTAAAGCTGTTGTTTTGTTGGAATCCAATGAGCGTGTGTGTGCTGTGCATGCCAACTGCCGCCCATGCCAGATAAATTGGCATATAAGTAGTATAGGGTTTGTCAAGGTGCCGAAGCATCAGCAAGGCACTTCCCAGGTAGGCGCAGATTGATAGGATGGCGAGTGCAAGCATGGATGTGTGGTTATAAAACAGGATTAGCGGGATGGTTTTGTGTGGCTACAGCGGGTGCAAAGGCTTTGGGGGCTATGGTAAACTATCGGGCTAAATAGTCCTAGCCCCTTTGTGTTAGTACGTAACCCCTTCATTATAATAAACCTAGCTATGTTTGATAATTTAACCGACAGATTAAGCGATACGCTTAAAAAACTTAAAGGCCAAGGTCGCCTGACTGAAGACAATATTAAGGAAACGCTGCGCGAAGTACGGATGGCTTTGCTTGAGGCGGATGTTGCCCTGCCGGTCGTGACGGATTTTATCGAGCAGGTTAGGCAAGGCGCGTTAGGACAGGAAGTGCAGAGCAGCCTTACCCCTGGCCAATCGCTAATTAAATTAGTCCAGTCTGAGCTAGTCAAGGTGATGGGTGTGGCTAATGAGGGCCTTAATCTTAAGGCTGTCCCGCCCGCTGTCATCTTAATGGCAGGTCTGCAGGGTGCGGGTAAGACGACTACGGTGGCTAAATTAGGCCGCTGGCTACAAGAAAACCAAAAGAAAAAAGTCGGTGTGGTCAGTGCTGACGTCTATCGGCCTGCGGCTATCAAACAGTTGGAAATGCTTGCTAATGAGCTTTCCTTGACGTTTTTTGACAGCGATATAACACAGCAGCCAGTCGATATTGCCAAAAATGCTATTGATGCGGCCAAGAAAAAATTCTTGGATGTCATTATCGTTGATACGGCGGGTCGTTTGCATATCGATGACGAGATGATGGGTGAGATTAAAGCCTTGCACGCTGCCATCAATCCTATTGAAACCTTGTTTGTTGTCGACAGCATGACCGGACAGGATGCGGCGATAACCGCCAAGGCTTTTAATGACGCATTGCCGTTGACGGGGGTCATTCTTACTAAAGCCGATGGTGACGCGCGTGGCGGTGCGGCGCTATCTATCCGCCATATTACAGGCAAGCCCATTAAATTTATAGGCGTGGGTGAAAAAACCAATGCACTAGAGCCTTTCTATCCTGACCGTATTGCCTCGCGCATTTTGGGTATGGGTGATGTGCTCGGCCTGATTGAAGAGATTGAGCAAAAAGTCGACAAAGAAAAAGCGGAGAAATTTGCCCGTAAGATGCAAAAGGGCAAAGCTTTCGATCTGGAGGATTTTCGTGAGCAATTACAGCAAATGCACGATATGGGTGGTGTTAGCTCGATGATGGACAAATTGCCTGGTATTAATAGTGTGCCGCAAGCGATGAAAGACCAAGTTAACGACAAGCTGCTTGCCCGTCAGATAGCGGTGATCTGTTCCATGACCATGCAGGAAAGAAAATATCCCGATTTAATAAAAGGCAATAGAAAAAAACGCATTGCCGCCGGTTGTGGTCAGGAACTGCAGGATGTTAACCGTATCCTAAAACAATTCCTAATGATGCAGAAAATGATGAAAAAAATAAAAGGCGGCAACATGGCAAATATGATGCGCGGGATGAAGAGCAATATGCGCGGGATGAGAAGATAGTGCGTTCTGGTCGCTGCTTATGCGCTAAAGAAAAGGATGAATTAACCTAATTGTTAATTTGTTCTTCACTTATGAATAAAATCGCGTAAAATAGGCAGATTAACAATGACTAAATGTTTTTTGAGGAACTTATTAGATGGTAACCATTCGTCTTTCCAGAGGTGGTGCAAAAAATCGCCCTTTTTACCACGTCGTAGTAACAGATAGCAGAAATGGTCGTGATGGCCGTTATATTGAGCGTCTTGGTTTTTTCAATCCGTTAGCGCGTGGTAACGAAGAAAGGTTGCGTTTAGACAGTGAGCGCGTTGAGTACTGGAAATCTAATGGTGCCCAGCCTTCTGACCGCGTTGCCAAGCTTATTAAAGACGCATTAAAAGCAGCGGCATAAACCAATTTGACAGAACAACATTTAATAAATGTCGGGAAAATTTCCGGTGTTTTCGGTATAAAAGGATGGCTTAAAGTCTTTTCCTTTACCGATAATAGGGAAGATATTTTAGGTTTTACGCCTTGGGTTTTAAAAAAAAGCGGCGAAACTAAAGTGTTTAACGTGCTGGATGGCATGCTGCAAGGCAAAACAGTGGTTGCTCATCTTAAGGGTGTTAATGACAGGGATCAGGCGGCAACCTTTATGGGTTGGGATATTTTTATAACCCCCGAACAATTGCCAAAAGCGGTAGAAGGCGAATATTACTGGTCTGATCTGATAGGTTTAAAAGTCGAAACTAACCAGGGTGTCCAGATGGGTGTTATTGATAGCCTGTTGGAAACGGGGGCTAATGATGTCCTTATTATTAAAGGCGACCGGGAGCGCGCTGTGCCGTTTTTACAAGGACAGACAGTCCTTGATATTGATCTTCAAGCAGGCAAGATGATTGTTGACTGGGATCCTGAGTTTTAATGGCTCTGATGCGTTTTGACGTGGTCACGTTATTCCCTGCGATGGTTGTCGATGCGGCAAGTTATGGTGTCACCGGTAGGGCAATTGAACGCGACATAGTCAGTTTGTCGGTGTGGAATCCCAGAGATTACACGCATGATAAACACAAAACGGTCGATGACCGCCCTTATGGTGGTGGCCCGGGCATGGTCATGAAATACCAACCCTTGCATGATGCGGTTAATCATGCAAAACAAGTGGGTGCTGAAGCTAGCCGGGTGATATGCCTGAGTCCGCAAGGCCAGCCAGTTACCCAGTCGTTGCTAGCCGACTACACTAACGTTCCGCAATTAATTTTAGTGGCCGGACGGTATGAAGGCATAGACGAGCGTTTTCTTCAGCTGGATTGTGATGATGAATGGTCAATTGGCGACTACGTTATCAGTGGTGGCGAACTCGCCGCGTTGACAGTAATAGATGCCATGACCCGTTTATTGCCTGGTGTACTTGGCGATGAGGAGTCAGCGCAACAAGATTCGCATGGGGATGGTTTGCTTGATTGTCCGCATTTTACCAGGCCTGAACAATTGCTAGGGTATTCGGTTCCTGATGTTTTGTTGAGCGGTAACCATGCTGACATTAAGCGTTGGCGAATGAAGCAGGCATTGGGGAAGACTTGGCAAAAGCGGCCTGATTTGTTACAAAAAAAACAATTAAGTGCAGAGCAGGAACGCCTGCTAAAAGAATTTATAGTGGAATTGATTTAATTTAAGGTGTGGTATGAGCAATATTATTGATGTATTGGAAGCCGAACAACTGAAACAGATCCCTGCGTTTAACTCAGGTGATACGGTAGTTGTTCAGGTTAAAGTAAAAGAAGGCGAGCGTGAAAGAATCCAGGCTTTTGAAGGTATTGTGATCGCAAAGCGTAATCGCGGTTTAAATTCTGCTTTCACTGTAAGAAAAATTTCTCATGGTACTGGTGTCGAGCGTGTTTTTCAGACTCACAGCCCAATGATTAGTGAGATTTTTGTTAAACGTCGTGGTGATGTGCGTCGTGCAAAACTTTATTATTTGCGTGATTTGACTGGTAAAGCGGCGCGTATTAAAGAAAAACTTTAATCGGTTTTGCTTTTATGCGAAGAAAAAGGCAGCCGTGAGCTGCCTTTTTTGTATCTGACAATCCAGGGCGTGTTCAAATAGTTTGGATTAACGGCGCTTTGAAATTTAATAAGTGATTTTAGTTGTATTTTGTGAGATACCTTAGCCACTGAACTTTTTGATGGGGTTTCGTCGTGGGCAGGAATGCATATATCCGATTGCTAATGGCATTTTTGCTGTGGTTTTGTGTCAGCAGTGCATATGGTGAAGAACAGGATTTATTATCGTGCCGATCTGTGCATGGTGCATTAAG
>JAQTQZ010000046.1 GCA_028712695.1 Methylovulum sp.
TGCGGTTGTTAGAAATGGTAAAATGTTTGGGACGGGGTTGCAAAACCCTATCCAGCTCAGGGGATGTGCAGTGCATCATTATTAGCTGTGGTTGTTGATGGGTTTCCTATCGTCTGCCCATTCTGCTGACTCCACCAACATCATTTCTGTCAATAATGTCTCAGGTGCAATGTCCTGTTCATTTGGCCATGTGACAGCCCCCCACAAGATACCAACTTGATTGAAATAATGAATATTTTTTAATTCACGAAAAACGCCGCAATCGAGATAAGGTTTAAGGTCGAACAGCCCTTTTTGTCCATTTTCAAGTTCGACATAAATGCAATAATCTGGCATAGGTTTTACCCGCTTTACATCCCAATACATAGCCACCTCACAAGGGAGAAATTTTGTAAGGATTTTCATTGCTGATGGCTAATTCCCAATCAGCCATTAGTTCATCGCGGCGCAGTTCTATCCATGCTTGCACTAAGCGCAATTGTTTACGTGGCAGTTGTCCTGCCAATATTTCGCCATTTTCAATATCAATTGAGGCTTCAAACTCGGCGTATTTGGCATGAATATGAGGTAAGTTGTGATGTTTGTTATCCAGTAAATACATGCGGATAATAATTCCGTAAAACATTGAAATGACAGGCATGGTTATGATTCCTAGTCTATTTGGCGGTTAATAGTTAAAACGCACGGTTGGCAGTCCTTGAAAGGACTGCCAACCGTCACATGATAAATATAGGATATGCTGAACAAAGGGAAGCGTATCATTAGCTGTGGTTGTAGATGAGCTTTCTATCGTCAGTCCATCTATAGACTAATCACGCCATTTTTCATGCAATTCAAGGATTCGCGGATAATGCGTTCCAGCTCTAAATCTATCTTCATATTCCCTAATGGTAGAAGCTATGTAGTCTCGATAGCTTGTTTTCATTTCAGCTTCAGGGAATTGACCTTTTAATATAGATGAAGCCAAACGTTCCACTGCATTCAGGTAGCTTTCTTTCGCTTCTTCATAGCTTGTTTGATGTTCCGTTGGTTCAGAGGAAGAGGTTAATTTTTGTGCTACGTCACTAAAACGCTGGCGACGGGCGTTCATATCTTGTTCAAACGAAAGCAAAGCGTTCCATTTTGCACTTTCGAGCTGTTGTGCAATTTTACGCAATGTTAAAAATGCAAAAAAACCACCGACAATAGCAGCTACCAATGCACCTGCTGCTATAACATCAGCGCACAAATAAACATGATAGGTGTCAGTTGCAATTTGAAGCGACTGGGTCTCATAGTCTGTCATTTTTTAGTTTCCTTTGGTTTAACATTACCTTGACTATCTTTTTGCGCTTTTAAAGCTTGTAAAACTTGTTCGGCTTGGCGCGTATGTGCATGTAACGCACAATTAGAGCTATCGTTAAATAATTCAGCTGGGGAAGAAACAGGATTTTTTTGAAGCTGAGCTAAATTAATTCTGTCTTTATTACCGCTCATTTGAACCTTCTTAAGAAATTGAATATTAATATGCTTAGAGCACGATTAGCGGATTAGAATTGTATAATGAGCCTAGTTTGGCAAACTACCCACTACCCTTTAACCGCATGCTCTATGCCCTGCCACGCCACATCGGCAAGCAGTTCCAGCTCGGCTTCGGTGATGACATAAGACGGCATGAAATAAATGACATTGCCCAGAGGCCGCAGCAACACGCCCTTGGATAACGCGTACTGGTACACTTTAACGCCGCGGCGTTCCTGCCACGGATACGGCTCGCGGGCGGTTTTGTTCTTGACTAGCTCTATCGCCAAAATCATGCCGGTTTGCCGCACTTCGGCAACATGCGGGTGATCATGAAAACGCGCCGCCGCTTTCGCCATCATCCCGGCCAGCCGCCGGTTTTTTTCGATAACACCCTGCTGCTGGAAAATGTTGATCGTGGCCAGCCCTGCCCTGCACGCCAGCGCATTGCCGGTATAGCTGTGCGAGTGCAAAAACGCGGTCAGCTTGGTGTAGTCGTCGTAAAACGCCTGATAAACGGTATCGGTCGTCAGCACCGCCGACAACGGCAGATAGCCGCCCGTCAAGCCTTTGGATAAACACATAAAATCCGGGCTGATAGCCGCCTGTTCGCAGGCGAATAAAGTCCCGGTGCGCCCGAAACCAACCGCGATTTCATCGGCGATTAAATGCACGCGGTATTTATCGCAGGCCTCGCGCAACAATTTTAAATAAACGGCATCGTACATGCGCATTGCGCCAGCGCATTGCACCAGCGGCTCGATAATGACCGCGCAAACACTGCCGGCATGCTGCTGTAAGGTTTGTTCCATTAGCGCAAAGCGGCGCGTGGAATAATCCGCCCAGGATTCGCCGGGGTCCCGGAAATAACAATCGGGTCCGGGCACGGTGATGACATCCATCAGCAGCGGCGCATAGGTTTCCTTGTACAGCGCGACATTGCCGACCGCCAGCGCCCCCAGCGTTTCGCCGTGATAACTGTTTTCCAGCGTGATGAATTTGGTTTTTTGCGTTTGCCCCAGATTGCGCCAGTAATGGAAGCTCATTTTCAGCGCGACTTCGACCGCCGCCGAACCGTTATCGGCATAAAAACAGCGGCTAAGCCCAGACGGGGTGATTTCAACCAGTTTTTCCGCCAATTTGATGCCGGATTCGTGGGTGAATCCAGCAAAAATAACATGCTCCAGCGTGTCGAGCTGGTCTTTCAATGCGGCATTGATGACGGGGTTGGCATGGCCGAACAAATTGACCCACCACGAGCTGATCGCATCCAGATAACGGTTGCCGTCAAAATCTTCCAGCCAAACGCCTTGCCCCTGTTTGATCGGGATCATCGGCAACTGCTCGTGGTCTTTCATTTGCGTGCACGGATGCCACAATACGGCAAGGTCGCGGTCGGCAAGGTTTTGGTTGGTCATGTTCATGAAATGCTGGAGATGCCCACGGCCTTACGCAATTCTTTGATAAACGGCACGGTGATGGCACGGGCTTTTGCCGCGCCTTCCTGCAATTGCTCTTCGATGTGCGCGGGTGACCCTAACAACGCTTCGTAGCGTTCGCGCGCCGGGGTGATGTGGTTGTTGATGTGCTCAAACAAGACTTGTTTCATTTCGCCCCAGCCGATGCCTTCGGCGTAACGCTTGCGGATGTCGGCGACTTCGTGCGGGGTGGCAAAGGCCTGGTAAATGCTGAACAACGTGCAGCCTTCGGTGTCTTTGGGCTCACCCGGCTCTAAAGAATTGGTCTTGATTTTGTTGATGAGTTTGCGCAATTTCTTTTCCGGCTCGAACAACGGGATGGTGTTGTTGTAGCTTTTGCTCATTTTCCGGCCATCCAGTCCGGCCAAAGTCGCGCCGTGTTCATCGACGACCGCTTCCGGCAAGACAAAATGTTCGCCGTAGATATGGTTAAAACGTCCGGCCAAGTCCCGCGCCATTTCGATGTGCTGGATTTGGTCCTTGCCGACCGGGATTTTATTGGCCTTAAACATCAAAATATCGGCCGCCATCAAAATGGGGTAGCTGAACAAGCCCATCGTGATGCCTTTGTCGGGGTCTTTCTCATCGCTTTCTTCATTTTCGGCGACGGCGGCTTTATAGGCGTGGGCGCGGTTCATCAGGCCTTTGGCGGCGACGCAAGTCAGCATCCAAGTCAGTTCCATAATTTCCGGCACATCCGATTGCCGGTAAAATACCGCATTCGAGGTGTCCAGCCCCAAAGCCAACCAAGTTGCCGCGATTTCCAAGCTCGATTGGCGGACTTTTTCGGGTTCTTGGCATTTAATCAGCGCGTGGTAATCGGCAAGAAAATAAAATGGCGCAACATCGTCGTTTTTGCTGGCGGCGATGGCAGGCCGGATAGCGCCGACATAATTGCCCAGATGCGGGGTGCCGGTGGTGGTGATACCTGTTAAAACAATGGCTTTATTCATGGAAGTGCTCAAAAATTCAATGGATGTTTAGAAGTGGCGACATATTACCTAAGTTGCGGCGAATATTCAGCATGGGCGTCGTATTTGCGGTATCTTTTAAAAGATAGAACAATTATAGGTACACCCCAACCTACATAACTTACCCAGCCCAGCATTTACCAATCCATTCCAGCATTAATACATGGCCAAACTAAACCCCCAACAACAAGCCGCCGTTAAAGCCATCGACCACCCTTTGCTGGTGTTGGCGGGCGCCGGTAGCGGCAAGACGCGCGTCATCACCGAAAAAATCGCTTATCTGGTTAAACAGGGGCTCCCGGCACGGCATATTGCGGCAGTCACGTTCACCAATAAGGCGGCGCGGGAAATGCAAAGCCGGGTCAACAAGCTGCTTGATGACAAACTAAGCCGGGGCTTGCGCGTGTCCACGTTCCATTCCTTGGGGCTGGATATTCTGCGCAAGGAACATAAAACCTTGGCGTATAAAGCCGCATTGACGCTGTTTGATGAGCAGGACAAACAGACCTTGCTGAAAAATCTGGTCAGCCATGATGCCAAGCTGGGCGATGTCGATCAGGTTGACCGCTACGCCCAGCAAATCGGGCAGTGGAAAAACGCCTTTGTCACACCGGAACAGGCGCTGGCAACCACAGCCGCTGACTTGCTGCCGATAGCCATGCTGTACGCCGACTATATCCGCAGCCTAAAAGCCTACAATGCCGTCGATTTTGATGATTTGATCCTGTTGCCGGTGTTGTTGTTCCAACAGCATCCTGCCGTGTTGGAAAAATGGCAAAACAAGATCCGTTACTTATTGGTCGATGAGTACCAGGACACCAATATCACCCAGTACCAACTGGTCAAGTTGCTGGCGGGCAATCTGGGGCGGTTCACCGTGGTGGGTGACGATGACCAATCCATTTACGCTTGGCGCGGCGCACAACCGGAAAACTTGGCGCAGCTGCAAAAAGATTACGCCCGCTTACAGGTTATTAAATTGGAGCAGAATTACCGCTCGACGGGGCGCATCCTGAAAGTCGCCAACCAGCTCATCGCCAACAATCCCCATGCCTTTGAAAAACGGCTGTGGAGCGAGTTGGGCTACGGCGATCCGCTACGGGTGTTAAGCCATAAGGATGAATTGATTGAAGCCCAGCAAATCGTTTCGGAAATCATCCACCATAGATTCAAAACCGGTAGCCGTTATCAGGATTATGCAATTTTATACCGTGGCAACCATCAGTCCCGCTTGTTTGAGAAAGGCTTGCGGGAAAATAATGTCCCGTACTTTATCAGCGGCAGCACGTCGTTTTTCGCTTATACCGAAATCAAGGATGTCTTGGCTTACTTGCGCTTGTTTGTCAATCACGATGACGACGCGGCGTTTTTACGCATCGTCAACACGCCCCGGCGCGAAATCGGCCCGACCACGTTGGAAAAACTCGGTGATTACGCCAATGAACGGCATATCAGCCTGTTTGCCGCCAGCACCGAATTGGGGCTGGCGCAACGGCTCCCAGAAAAAGCCATGCACCGGCTGGAAAAGTTCCGCGACTGGGTGACCGACACCGCAGACCGTATCGAACGCGGCGACACGTTTGCGGTCATTGAAAAAATGATCGACCAAATCGGTTACGACCAATGGGCTAGGGAAAACAGTAAAACCAAAGAGTCTGCCGAACGCAAAATGAAGAATGTCTATGAGCTGGTTGAATGGCTTAAGCGCATTGCCGATAAAGAAGGCGGCGGGCAACCGCTGTCCGCCATTGTCGCCAAAATCATGTTGATGGACATACTGGAGCGCAACCAAGAAGAGGACATTGCCGACCAAGTTAGCCTGATGACTTTGCACGCCGCGAAAGGCTTGGAGTTTCCGCATGTGTTCCTGATCGGTATGGAAGAAAATATTTTGCCCCATCAAAACAGCATAGACACCGGCAATATCGAAGAAGAACGCCGCCTTGCGTATGTCGGCATCACCCGCGCCCAACGCACTTTGACGTTCAGCTATTGCACGCACCGCAAACGCTACGGGGAAATCTCAGAATGCGAGCCTAGCCGATTTTTAAATGAACTACCGGAAGATGATCTGGAATGGATCAACAAAAAACAATTGCCGCCAGAGGTGATTAAGGAACGGGGTAGATCAAATATTGCCATGATAAAAGCAATGCCTACTTTGCAGAAGTAGTAGGTTGGGGTGAGAGTGCGAACCCCAACGTTTAGGGCTTCGATGTGTTGCACCCTCTGGGGCATAAAGGGTTCGCACTCTCACCCCAACCTACGGCACTAATCTACGCACTTGTTCTCGCGGTACAATAGCACTGCCCCGAATAGGGTAGCGTCCTGTCTGGACATATAAAAACAAACAACCGAGGGAGGATGAGTTAATGTCAGGTTTTTTTTCCAAACAACGCGCAGTGGCACACAGCGGGTACAACCGCTGGATGGTGCCGCCAGCCGCTTTGGCAGTCCATCTTTGCATAGGCCAAGCTTACGCCTTTAGTGTTTTTAACGAACCGTTAACCCGGGTGTTGGGCATTGGCAGCGCCTCACCCGAAGACTGGAAATTGACGACCTTGGGCTGGATTTTTAGTTTGGCCATTGTGTTTTTAGGCTTGTCTGCGGCTTTTGGTGGCAAATGGTTGGAAAAAGTGGGGCCGCGTTTGACCATGTTTGTCGCGGCTTGCTGTTTTGGCGGCGGTTTTTTGGTTTCGGCATTGGGCGTTTACTTGCATGAAATTTGGCTCGTTTATTTGGGTTATGGGGTTATTGGCGGCATTGGCTTGGGATTGGGTTATGTGTCGCCGGTTTCAACCTTGATCAAATGGTTTCCTGACCGTCGGGGCATGGCGACCGGCAT
The DNA here is from genome assembly GCA_028712695.1 of Methylovulum sp. GTDB lineage: Bacteria > Pseudomonadota > Gammaproteobacteria > Methylococcales > Methylomonadaceae > Methylovulum. Next base: position 6,795 of record JAQTQZ010000046.1, read on the forward strand.
GGCTATCATGGGTTTCGGCGGCGGTGCGATGATCGGTGCGCCGTTGTCGGTGTTGCTGATGGATCATTTTAAATCCGCCACTTCTGTCGGTGTCATGGAAGCCTTCGTGGTCATGGGTGGCCTTTATTTTTTATCAATGTGCATCGGTGCATTGACGATCCGTACCCCACCCCAAAACTGGCAACCGGCAGGCTGGGTGCCGCCGGTTGTCCAAAACAAAATGATCAGCCAAAACCATGTGCATATTGACCAAGCTTTAAAAACGCCGCAATTCTATTTGCTATGGCTGGTGCTGTGTTTAAACGTGACGGCGGGCATTGGGGTGTTGGGGCAGGCTTCGGTGATGATCCAGGAAATGTTTAAAGGTGCGGTGACGCCTGCGGCAGCCGCCGGATTTGTCGGCTTGCTGAGCCTGTTCAATATGGGTGGGCGGTTTTTTTGGTCGTCTTCATCCGACTTTATTGGCCGCAAGAACACCTACTTTATTTTCTTTACGTTGGGAATAGCCTTGTATGCCGCCATTCCGTCGATAGGCGCGGCAGGGAATATGGGCTTGTTCATCCTGTTCTATGCGGTCATCTTGAGCATGTACGGCGGCGGTTTTGCCACAATCCCTGCGTATCTGGCGGATATTTTCGGCACTAAATATGTGGGTGGCATCCACGGCAGGTTATTGACGGCATGGTCAACGGCGGGTGTGTTAGGGCCGGTATTGGTCAATTATATCCGTGAGTTCCAAATCGGGCAGGGCGTTGCCAAAGCCGATGCCTACAACGTGACGATGTATATCATGGCGGGGCTTTTGGCCTTGGGTTTCGTCTGTAACCTGCTGATTAAGCCAGTGCATGAAAAACATCATATCAAGCAGGATGAGTTTGATGAATTGGACGGCATTTTTCCGCGTGACGGGCAGTCGCCTGCCACGCCGAATCCAAAACAATAATCTGTGGGGATGACAATGAACGCTGCAAAATCTTTTAAACCATTTGATCTGCTGTTATTGGTGTTATTTTGGCTGTATGTTTCGGTTCCTCTTGCTTGGGGCGTCTGGTCCACGTTAAAAAAAGCCTTGGCTTTGTTTGGTTGAACACGTCTTTGACCAAAGGGCAGATGACCAATTTGATTGTCACTGCCCACCATGCACTAACCGGATATAGTAGGCGTCGTACTTGTCGCGCCAACTGCTGAAGCCACTGTAGAAATTCATGGTCGACGCACCGTTGCTACTGTAGGCAACAGGCGATGAAGACCAATACAAATCACTAGAAGCATTGGGAAATACGGTTAAATTGATGGCGGGACTGTAACAACTGCTTTCAAGCAATGATTGCAACTCTTTTAGATTAGGCAACCGCCAATCACTTTGGCCTGCAAACACTTTATTTTCAGCCGATTGTAACGCCTGTTGCCAAGAAGAACTCTGTGGTAAGCCAATACATGTGTCGCCAGTCCAAGATTGTCCTAAAGCGCATCGCATCCATAGCAACCCTGTTTTTTTATCAAGGGTAGTGCCGTTAGTGTTCAAGATATAACGGCTGTCTGGCGCATCGGCAGTAATGTTGGAGTTACAAGTTTGGGCAGTGCCCAACGGGGTATAAGCCAATAATAAAAGTAAGGGCGGCAAAGTGAATGGTTTCATGAATTGTTCTCCAAGAGGAAAAAGACGGGGGGCTTAATGGCAGCAGAAAGCACAATCACTGTCCGCTATGCACCAACCTGACATAGTTATCGACGATCTTAAAGTTCCAATAGTCGTAGCCATACTGGAAATTGACGCGCCACGCACTGTTGTTGATAAAGCCTGCAACAGGCGAGGAAGACCAATAGGCACCGTAAACTGTATTTGGAAAATAAGTGCCATCAATGGCTGGGGAGTAACTACCCGCATCAACAATAGAATCTAGCTCTGCTTTGCTTGGGATACGCCAACCGCTTTTGCCGCATAACTTTAGCGCATTGGCTGCGTTGGCGTAAGCTTGTGTGTTACAAGACACACCACCTTTGCAAATGCCGCCATTTTTGTATCCGGCAAAACCACCGTTGGTTTTATCATCAGGATTGTACCAACTATAGGTGTTGCTGCTATCGCGTAAGCCGCCATCAGTAGTTTTTACTTCCCATAACAATCCCGTGACGTTATCGCGGGTACATGCCCAGTCGTTTGCCCGCGTCCCTAAGCTGGCGTTAGCGGACAAAACCAAACCATCATTGGCGATTTTAGTGAAATCAAACCCCCCTTTGCCCTTGCCTGTTTTAGCTAATTTATTTGCCCGCGCCAAGGCGTCACGCCCATAATCCCCGTCTTGCCCTTTATATCTAGGTACCGGACAACCCAAACCGTTAATTGAAATATCGCTACATGTTAGGTTGCCTGTGTCATTAAGCTTACCGTAGCACGCACTCAACGTAGTTTTGGGGGAATGGGCCAATTCGGTGATTGTCCCATGATAACGCACTGAAAATTGATGTTTTACCGCTGTGCGGATACGGGCGGGAAGCACATAAGTAAAGCCGTGCTTGCCGTCGCCTTTGCCCGCATTGAGTAAATTAGCCTGGAATTGCTGTGCCATAAGCGTGGCCAATAGGGCTGTTTTGGTTGTCGTGACATCGTAAATGTCGATCTTAATGGGGGCTGTTGGTTGGGTGTTATCCCATGCCCACCCTGTAATAGAGTTACAGCTGACGCCATCCAAATCGCCTTCTAATGCGGCATGTGCAGGTGTGCCCAGCAAAAGTGGCAACAGCGAAGCGAAATGGAATAGCCATTGTTTTTTATTCATTACCAATCCCCTTGTTTTTGGTGGAAGACAGTGTTGGACAGACGTTGATAAGCTTCTTAATTGTTTCTGTCGGTGCAAATGACTTAAAATTGTAAAGTCCACTGTTATGGTGACACGCTTATGGTTGACCAGAGAGGCTGATCAACCTTTCTGAAACAACGCATACAGCCCATCGAGCACCAACGAATTGGGGCTGACCATGCCGATGACGGTTTTGTTTTCCAGCACCGGCGCCCTGACCAGGTTGTAGTCGGCAAACAGCCGTGAGCAATAGCGGATGTCCATGTCGGGATGGACTGAAATCACCGGTTTGCTCATGATTTCGTAGACGTTCACGCGATCGGGCGCGCGGTCTTTTGCCAGCACGTGGCGGGCAATGTCGCCGGACGTGATCATGCCGTACTCATCGTCGTCATGGCGTTTGTTGACAATCAGCACGGATGTTTTAAAGGCTTTCATTGTTTTTAGGGCATCACCGACGGTGGCAGTGCAATCAATCGAACCAAAATCGGTTTTCATGACATCTTTGACACGGATGATGGGGGTGTTACCACTCATAATTTATCCTCAATTTCCAAATTTAATTCTTCAACTTGGCGCATGACGCCAATCGCGTCTTCCACATCAATCTGAAAGGCAATGCCGGTGCCGGGTTTATTGTCGAATTCCGCAATGCTGGCGATGGTTTCCAGAATATGCCGGCTCAAATGTTCTTCAACCAAAAACAGCAGCACGTCACGTTGGGTCTCAAGGCTCAGGCCAAAAAAAGTTTTGGTCTGTTTTAAGCCTTCGCCACGGGCATTGCTGATGACGGTCGCGCCTTTTGCGCCATTTTTGCGGGCGGTGGCCAGCACCAGGTCAGTTTTGTCATCTTCGACAAAGGTGATAATTAATTTAAAGTGCATAGTGCTTCTCAAGATTTAGATGGGGGACGGCGCTTGTTAAGCCAGCTTGCGATTTGCGCATAGCAAAGCACCGTGATTATAGGGAATAAAACGGCAAAAGAAATCATGCCAAAACCATCCAGTAGCGGGCTGCGTCCGGGCACGCTGTCGGCTAGGCCCAAGCCTAGCGCGGTGACTAAGGGGACTGTGACGGTGGACACGGTGACGCCACCGGAATCATAGGCGAGGGCGAGAATTGCTTTCGGGGCAAACAGGGTTTGGATAACCACGATGCCATAGCCTGCGATGATGAAAAAATACAGTTCCGTACCGGTGACAATGCGGAATACGCCAAGGGTAATGCCCAAGGCCACGCCGATAGCGACGGCAAAACGCAATCCCCAGGCGTTGATGGCACCACCGGAAATCTGCTCTACTTTAAGCGCGACCGCCAGCAATGACGGCTCTGCCAAGGCCGTGGCAAAACCGGTGCTGGCGGCAAATACATAAACCCAACAATAAGCGGGCCAATCGGCAATTTGCCCGTCACTGACACCTAAAAATTCAGGTGTGGTCAATTGGGCCGCCATCAGTTTGCCGAGCGGCAACAAAGCCATGTCCAGCCCTTCCAAAAAAAAGGCGATGCCGAACAACACAAACAGAAAACCAATCAGTATTTTTTTAGGATGCACCAGCGGCTTACGGATCACTAAAAACTGAAAACCGAGGATGATGACCAAAATCGGTAAAATGCCGAGACAGGTTGACAGCAAGGACTGCCCGAAATGGCTTAGCCAAGCAATCATCGCACTATCCCGTAAAGCATCACAAAAATTGTCGGCACCAGTGCGGCGAACGCCACCAAGCCAAAGCCATCGGCTATCGGGTTGCGGCCTTTGATTGATGCGGCAAGCCCGACCCCTAACGCGGTGACTAGAGGTACGGTGATTGTTGACGTGGCGATGCCGCCGACATCATAAGCAATACCGATGATGTCGGCGGGCGCGAAGGGGGTGATAAGGGCTATTGCCGCATAGCTGCCGATAATCAGATAGTACAAAGGCCAGCCGCAAATGATCCTGAACACGCCAAGCACAATGGCAAAGCCAATCGCCAGCGCGACAATCAGCCGTAAACCCATTGCGTACCCGGCCCTTGCGGTATCGGTGTCCGCCAAGTTATCACCTTGGCTGGCGATTTTGGCGGCTTCGGTGCTCATGGCGATTAACGCCGGTTCGGCTATCGCCGCGCCAAACCCCAAGCAAAACGCAAACGACAACAGCCAAAAGACGCTGCCTTTACGGGCAAACGCATGGGCCATCGATTCGCCAAGCGGAAACAGGCTTTGTTCCAGCCCTAACACAAACAAGGTCAGGCCGATGACAACAAACAGCATGCCTAGCGTTAGCTGCAAGACATCAGGGATCGGTTGGCGGATGATAAGCACCTGAAAAATCACCACCACAGCAAGTATGGGCAGTAAATCCAGAAAACTATTGAACAGTTGCTTAATAAACCGATTCTTTAACATGACCCACTAAAAGCCTTTAAAAACCATCTGAATATTTCGATTGTATAGCAAACAGCCACCGCTAACCAACTGGCTTTGGCAGGCTAGCGGACAGGAACAATGGCCTTGTTACCGAGGGAAGGGGCAATTGTGCCAAGGCTTTTTGTTATACTCAAAAAACCATCTGCATTTCAGCAAAGGCTGTCCCTATCAGGCACATAAAACAGACGGTAGCGGGTTAAATCTGTAATTCCAGTCCGTAAGGTGGAGTGCAAACTTGGGTTTGCGCCAGTACAAGCCTAGGCCTGTACTCCAACCACCAGATTTAACCCACTACCAAACAGACCAATAACATCCGGTGTCAATTCAATAACCATTGGCTAACACGCCACATAGACAAGGAATTAAGAGAATGACAACCCTGTTAGAAAATCCCCAAGGCGGGCCGTTACATATCCTATTAATCAGCATCCACGGCCTGATCCGGGGGCACAGCCTGGAATTGGGGCGTGATGCGGACACCGGCGGCCAAACCAAATATGTGGTTGAATTGGCCAAGGCTTTGGCAAAACAACCTGAGGTCGGTCGGGTGGATTTGGTCACGCGACGGGTGGTTGACAGCACGGTCAGTGCCGATTACGCACAGCCCATTGAAGCGCTCGCGGAAAACGCCCAAATAGTCCGTATTGACGCCGGCCCCGAAGGCTACATCCCTAAAGAAGAGCTTTGGGATCATCTGGATAGTTTTGCCGACAACCTGCTCAGTTGGCTGCATAGTCAACCCCGCATGCCGGATATTTTACACAGCCATTATGCCGATGCCGGTTATGTCGGCGTCCGCATCGCCCATTTGACCGGCCTGCTGCTGGTCCATACCGGCCACTCTTTGGGAAGGGACAAATGCCGCAGGCTGTTGGCTATGGGCTTGCCAATGGACGTTATAGAACAGAGCTATCATATTTTGCGGCGCATAGATGCCGAAGAAGACACCTTGACCAACGCCAATTTGGTCATCACCAGTACCCGTAACGAGATCGAAGACCAATACGAGCTTTACGATTGCTACACGCCGGAAAAAATGGCGGTCATCCCGCCTAGGACAGATTTGGAACAGTTCCATCCGCCGGTTAGCGTGGCTGCCAATAAAGAAAGTGCGTTTGCCAAAAATCTGGGCATGTTCCTAATCCAGCCTGATAAACCGATGATCTTGGCCTTATCACGCCCCGATGTGCGGAAAAACATCGTCGGGTTGTTGGAAGCCTACGGCGAATCGGCAAGATTACAGGAAGTTGCCAACCTAGTGATTATCGCCGGTAACCGTGACGACATTAGGGAGCTGGGCGAAGGCCCGCAAAGCGTGTTGACGGAATTGTTGCTGGTGGCTGACGCGTATGATTTGTATGGCCGGGTTGCCTTGCCCAAACATCATAGCGCGGATGAAGTCGCCGACATTTACCGGCTGGCGGCGCTATCTAAAGGCATTTTCATCAACCCCGCCCTGACCGAACCCTTCGGCTTGACCTTACTGGAAGCCGCCGCCAGCGGTCTGCCGTTGGTTGCCACGGAAAACGGCGGGCCGGTGGACATCATCGGCAATTGCCATAACGGCCTGCTGGTTGACCCGTTGAACAAAACCGCGATTGCCGAAGCCTTATTGGCTATCCTTGAAAATCCCGGACGTTGGCAGACATTTTCCGACAATGGCTTGCGCAATGTTGCGAGATATTATTCCTGGGATGCCCACGCCCAAGCGTACTTGGCAAAAATCCAGCCATTGGCGGAGCACAAAGAACTGTTGCTGAAATCGCCGCCGATCACTAAAGGCCGCCGTTTGCGCACCCGCGCCATTTTTTCCGCCATTGACAACACCTTGCTGGGCGACGTTGAAGGTCTGGAACAATTCCGCAAGCTCATGCGCGACAAACGCAAAAAAGTCCTGTTCGGTGTCGCCACGGGGCGGCGGCTGGATTCGGCGCTGGCCATTTTTAAAAAACACAACATCCCCATGCCGGATATTTTAATCACCAGCCTAGGTACAGAAATCTATTTCACCCCGCAGTTAATCGCCGACATTGCTTGGACGTACCATATCGACCATTTATGGACGCCGCAGGTGTTGCGGCGCGTCATCAGCGGGCAGCCGGGCCTTACCTTGCAAGCCAAAAGCGAGCAGAGCCGGTTTAAGCTTTCTTACCATTACGACAGCGCTATTGCGCCCCCGATGGAAGAAATACTCACCTTGCTACGCCAACATGAATTGTCCGTCAACACCACCCTCTCGTTCGGCCAGTTCCTTGACTTTGTCCCCGCGCGGGCGTCCAAAGGCCAAGCCTTGCGTTATGTCGCCCAACAATGGCACATCCCGCTAGACCATGTTTTGGTCACGGGCGGTTCGGGGGGCGATGAAGACATGCTGCGTGGCAACACCTTAGGCGTCGTGGTCGCCAACCGCCACCGCGAAGAACTGTCCATCTTGGGCGATACCGAACACGTTTATTTTGCCGAGCGTTCCCATGCCTGGGGCATATTGGAAGCTATCGAGCATTACGATTTTTTCAACCGCTAATGGAGGCACAACAAATGATTGAACGGCTGTTGATTTGCATAGACCTCGACCGCACCTTGTTGCCCAACGGCAACCAACCGGAATCATCCGGCGCACGGGCGGCTTTTGCCCGTCTGGCGACCCACCCGGAAGTGACCTTGGCGTATGTCAGCGGACGGCACCGTGCGTTGGTGGCGGACGCCATCCGCGAATACGATCTGCCCTTGCCCGATTGGGTCATCGGCGATGTCGGCACGACCCTTTACCAAGTCAGCGCGGCAAGCTGGCAACAGTGGGATGCGTGGGAACAAGATATTGGCGGCGATTGGCGAGGCTTGACGGCGAGCGGTTTGCAACCCTTGTTTACTGATTTGCCAGCCTTGCGTTTGCAGGAAGACAGCAAACAAAACCGTTACAAACTCAGCTATTACCTGCCGATGGATGCCGACATCGACGCACTGCAAAAGACAATGACCGAACGGCTGAATGCCCAAAATATCGCGGCTAGCCTGATCTACAGCATCGACGAAGCGGCAAGGGTAGGGGCTGTTGGACGTCTTGCCCGCCCGCGCCACCAAACGCCACGCCGTGGAATTCTTAATGCAGCAGCAAGGTTTTGACAACACCAACACCGTGTTTGCCGGTGACAGCGGCAACGATTTGCCCGTGCTGGTCAGCGCCGTGCCGTCAGTCCTGGTCGCCAACGCGGATGCAGAAGTTGTCCAACAAGCGCAAACCCTGACCCGCGAGCAAGGCACAACGGCGGCATTTTATCTGGCGCAAGGCGGTTTTCTGGGGATGAACGGCAATTACAGCGCCGGTATCCTTGAAGGCGTCGCCCATTACCACCCTGACATCCAACTTTGGCTGGAGCAAAACCATGAACACTGATTCCCTTACCCATATTTTCGGCGAAGTGCTGTTTGACCATTTTCCCGACGGCAGCCGCGTTTTGGGCGGCGCACCGTTCAATGTCGCCTGGCACACCCAAGCGTTTGGGCTTGCGCCGCGCTTCATCAGCCGGATAGGTGACGATAAACCGGGGCATGAAGTCGCCGCGTTAATGGACACCTGGGGCATGAGCCGCACCGCATTGCAAACCGACGCGCAGCATCCGACCGGCAGCGTCAAGGTGCTGATTGAAGACGGCGAACCGCATTACGAAATCGTCCCCGATAGCGCATTTGATTTTATCGCCGCCGAGTTGGTTGCAGAAAAAACCACCCAAGGCATCTTGTACCACGGCTCGCTGGCGCTGAGAAACTCTGCGTCACGCGCCGCCCTGCAAACCGTAAAAGCCCGCCATCAAGGCAAAATCTTTGTTGACATCAACCTGCGCCCGCCGTGGTGGGACAAAGAAACCGTAAGCGCATTGCTGCACGATGTCGATTGGGTGAAACTCAACGAAGCCGAATTGGCGGAGCTTGGCGGCTTTACAAGTGCCGACTTAAAAACCGCCATGCAAGCCTTCTGCGGACAGTTCGGCCTGGACACGCTGGTGGTGACCTGCGGCGCAAAAGGCGCGCTCGCCTGCGACAAAAACCACCACTTTGCCAGCGTCAAACCGGCGGCGATCACCACCGTGGTCGACACCGTAGGCGCAGGCGACGCCTTCGCCAGCGTGTTGCTGCTGGGCTTTAGCAAGCACTGGCCGTTAGCAACCACGCTGGAACGCGCCCAAGCTTTTGCCAGCGCGATGGTCGGCAGGCGCGGGGCTACGGTTGCTGATGCCGGGTTTTATCGTGGGATTGGCGGGCAATGGTTTGTTTGAGGGTTGGGGAACGCTGCCGGAATGAAGTGACGCCTGTAGGTTGGGGTAAGGCACGAACCCTTTATGCCCCAGAGGGTACAACACATCAAAGTGGCAAATGTTGGGGTTCCTCGCGTCACCCCAACCTACGGGCTGGATCCACCGTCCCAAAATCAATTGGGAACGGGCTGAATTGCGTAAAAAACAAGGCACGGTGGAATACAGCATTTTCACTGCGATGAAAAAAATGATCGCCATCCGTAAAGAAACCACTGCATTCGCCGATTTCAACAACCGCGAGCTGCTTGACCCCAGTAATGAACACTTGCTGTGCTTTACCCGTTTTAACCATCAACGGCCTTCAGAACGGGTGCTGGTGATTGCCAACTTCGACGCCAATCCCCAGTATCTTGATCTGGACACGCTTGGCGCCAAAGGTATAAACCCGCACGGCCAATTCATTGATTTGGTCAGCGGCAGAAAACCCGCCCAGTATGACCGTAGGGTTGTGTTACAGGGTTATCAGTTTTATTGGTTGACGGAGATTTGAGGTTTGACGGGGGCGTTTACAACTGCGCCAGCCGGATTTTGTAAACCCGTCGGCAATGTTTCAGCTATGCTGCGGCACGGCATTTTAGTTTGGGTTGTTTTGAAAGGTTGGGTCGAAAAAAATGAATCCCAACCTTCGTAGTTATCGCGTGATGTTGCTTATTTTAAGCGCTTAAGGGAAACACGCCTGCCAACCAGGAACAAGCTTCCAGTCATCATCAGCCATAGTGCTGACGGTTCGGGTATATTAGAACTGCTTAATTCCAGATTTCTAAAATCAATGGAATTAATAGATGCGTCAGGGGTAAAAATATAAAATCGAAAATCAATTGAAGAAAGATTTTGAAATGTAGGCAGGCTGGAGAGGTCAATAGTCTGAAGACTCGGTGCTTGGTATGTGCCCGATGAAAGCAGAGTGGAAAATAGGTCGCCAGCAAAACCATCAACACTAGAGCGGACAAAATAGCCGCGAGGGTCGCTGCTGCCACCTTTGCCGACTTCGAATTGCAAAGATCCCAAATTTAAATGGTTTCCACCATTGGCGGTTACTGTGATGTTGAAAAAGCTATTATTTGTTACGGCACTACCGTAATCGGTAGAGCCTAATGAAGGATAAGCTTGGAGAACATTGCCAAAGCCATCATCTCCAACATATGAGTTGCTTAAGCTGCTGCCATTATAAGCGCTGCTTTGAACCCCAGCCCCCAATACCGAAGGATTTGAGTCTGTGGTGAAAGGATATTGCACAAGTACGGCAGCCTCGACAGAGGATAGCCAGAACAAAAGTAAACAACAAATTGCAAAAAAACTACGCATTTATTTTCTCCTATGTAGGTGATTGATTTAATGTAAAATTTTTAACCCAACGTTATGGGGCGTACCGCCTCTGCAGGCTTAAGTGCGTGTTTTAAAAGTCCCTATGCAGTACAACTCGGTCAAATTTAACCGAGTTGTCCGAATGTAATAAAAGAAAATTGGATGAAATCACCTTGTTTCAAGTTAAATTTAGACTAAAAAATCTCAGTTTTTACCTTCGCCGGACTTTTAAAACACGCACTAAGCGAAGCCGGCTAACGTTGAAAAAACCGCTGTTATGTAGCAGGCGCACAAAGCCAATTGAGGATTATCAACGGTAGCATCCCACGTCATAATCGTACTAAAGCAGGATGGGTTTTGTAAATCCGTCCTGCTTAGATTGTTACGCGTCACCCGTCAAAATTTCCCATTGCGACAAAATAGCCATTGCCTCTTCCTTGGTGTTGCCACAAGCAACCTCGGTTGCCTGAAAACCATTGCACACGCGGGGGCGGCTAGGCTGCAAGAAAATCGAGCATTTATTTTCACTATCCAAATGCAGGCACCGAACCCCAGCGGGTTTACCGAAAGGATGTAAAGGCATAGCTGAAGAAATAGAGGGCGCGATACTGCAAGCGCCACAGCCGATCCGACATTGCATCAAACACCTCATGTGTGATTTATTTTTCTTGGTTAGAAAGCTGTTTCAGCACCAGTAATGCACACTAGAGGACGTATACTGGATAAACAGTCAATTCAGAGGTATACAAATCAAACTATTCCCATTCAACGCAATTTCTTCACATATGTATAAGGAATAACGACCATGGCAAATGAGCACCGTATTCCGCTATCAGACCTTCAACATGGCTTGAATTGTACCAGTGCCGGACTCGCTAATGCCGATGCAGTGCGCAGGCTGTCCCAATACGGCAACAACGAGCTCCACGTCCGCAAAGAAACGCCTGAAATCCTTAAGTTCCTTGGCCAGTTCACTAATTTTTTCGCGCTATTGTTGGTTGTCGGGTCGGCGCTGGCTTTCTTTGCCGATTATCTGCAACCAGGGCAAGGCAATTTTTATATTGGCGTGGCATTATTGGCAGTTGTGCTCATCAATGCCGTGTTCACTTATACGCAAGAGCATGAAAGTGAACGCATTATGGAAAGTTTCCGTAATATGTTGCCGCTGATGATTTCGGTGTTAAGGGAGGGTAAAGTGTCGCGCATTGAAGCCAAGCTTTTGGTGCCGGGTGATGTGATCTTGTTGGAAGAAGGCGACCGTATTCCTGCCGATGGACGTTTGGTCGAAGTCAACCAGCTTAAGGTTGACCATTCTTCGCTGACAGGTGAAAGCGAGCCGCAACTGCGCAAGCTGGAATGTATGTACCCATGACCGTCTGCTGGAAAGCCGCAATATGGTGTTTTCCGGTACGTTGGTGCAAAGCGGCAATGGCAAGGCGTTGGTTTACGCGACAGGGATGCACACGCAAATCGGGCGGATTGTCCAGCTCACTAAAGAGACCACCCAAGTCGAGACGCCTATCCGCAAGGAGCTGAAACGTTTTATCCACATCATTTCAGGGATTGCGATTGCGCTGGGTGTGCTGTTTTTCACCCTTAGCATCCTGTTGGGCAAGCCTTTTATCGCCAGCCTGATTTTTGCTATTGGCATTCTGGTCGCCAATGTGCCGGAAGGGCTGTTGCCGACGGTGACCTTGGCCTTGACGATGGCGGCGCGGCGGATGGCGAAAAAAAATGCCTTGATAAGGAATTTGGAGGCGGTCGAAACGTTAGGCTCCACAACGGTCATCTGCACCGACAAAACGGGCACGATCACCCAGAACCGCATGAAAGTGACCACGCTGGTGCTCGGCAACCATGAATGGTCCGCCTATCAGGGGGGCCTGAAACACGCAAAGGGTCTGGAGGAGGCTTGGGCGGCCATCGTCCTGTGTAATAACGTCCGGTTGTCCGGCAAGACGTATCTGGGCGATCCGACCGAAGGCGCTTTACTGGTTTTTGCCCAGCATTTGAAGCCAATGGATGATTTGCCGATCAGTTTCCCACGGCTCCATGAAAGCCCGTTTGATTCAGCCACCAAACGTATGGTCACGACGCATCGGGGGTTAGGCGGCCAGCCGAACCTGGCTTATATGAAAGGTGCGCCGGAAGTGGTGTTCGGTAAATGCAAGCAAATTCTGCTAGAAAATGGGCTGGTGGATTTTGATTCGGCTGCCCGGCAACAGGCCTTAAAAATCTATGAACGGTTGGCGGCCCGTGGCGAACGGGTGCTTGCCCTCGCTTACAAAACGACCGATGCCGCTCAAGCCAGTGAGGAGGGGTTCATTTATCTGGGGCTGGTAGGAATGCTCGATCCGCCGCGTCCGGAAATCGCCGATGCCATTGACAAATGCCGGACGGCTGGAATTAAGGTGTTTATGGTGACTGGCGATTACCATGTCACTGCCGAATCCATCGCCAGGCAAGTGGGGTTGTTCACGGGGGATGGCCAAGTCGTTGTTGGCAGCGAACTGGAAAACATGACGGAGACGGAGTTCTTAAAAGTGCTGGACAACCGCGAATTGGTTTTTGCCCGTTCCACGCCGTTACAAAAACTGCAAATTGTCCAGGCTCTACAACAAAAAGGCGAGATTGTCACCGTGACGGGGGATGGCGTCAATGATGCGCCCGCCCTGAAAAATGCGGATATGGGCGTGGCAATGGGCGTGTCTGGCACCGAAGTGGCGAAGGAGGCGGCGGATATGGTGTTGATGGATGATAACTTTGCCACTATCGTCAATGCCATTGAGGAAGGGCGCACTATCTTTTCCAACATCAAAAAATTTATCGCTTACATTTTGACCAGCAATATTCCTGAGATATTGCCGTTCATCGCTTTCGTGGCGCTGAATGCACCGCTGGCTCTGACCGTAGTATTGATCCTAAGCATTGACCTTGGCACCGATTTATTGCCAGCTTTAGGTTTAGGGAGTGAAAAGCCTGAAGTTGATGTGATGAAATTGCCGCCCCGTAAGCGGGATGAACGGTTGTTGACTTGGCCGCTGTTGGCAATGAGTTATGGCGTCATGGGCATGATCCAAGCCGCCGCTGGTTTTTTTGCATTTTTTGTGGTGCTGGATCAAGGCGGCTGGGTCTGGGGAGCCCCTTTGCCGGAAACAGGGCTGCTCTACAAAACGGCGGTCACGGCATTTTTCGCCGCTGTTGTTGTTTGCCAGGTCGCCGATGTGTTGATTTGCCGGACGCGTCGGCAAAGCATTTTGTCGGCAGGCATTTTTGCCAACAAACTCATCTGGCTAGGCATCGCCACCGAATTGGCGCTGGTGATGGCGGTTTCCCATGTCCCTTTCTTACAACCTTTTTTTGGCACTGCGCCGATAGGCTGGTTTGAACTCTCGCTCGGCGTGCCGTTCGCGTTGGTTATTTTGTTTGGCGATGAATGTCGGCGCTGGCAAATCAGGCGGGGCAACCGTTTCGTGCAACGCTGGTTGACGTGGTAATGTATCCGCGCAGATAAATAATGGGAGAAGGATTGCAATTGGGGCGAGAACAGATGAAAAGGGGGTTAGGGGGTTAATCTGTAATTTTTTCTCCTGATTGAAGCCGCGCGAGATAATTAAACAGTAAAAAGCGAGATAATTGGCAATTCAGACACTATCAGCAAACCACACCGCCTTGTCAATTAGATTAGCAACATCAGCACTCGGTATCACAGCAACCGGA
>JAQTQZ010000017.1 GCA_028712695.1 Methylovulum sp.
TTCTGGCACGGTTACGCCGAAAGTCGAAGTGTTACAGCAAGAGCATGGATATGCTGAAGCATTCCGTCATGCTTTTGATGCTCAAATGGAATGGCGAACTGAATGCTATACTTTATTAACAATACCATTATTTACACTCCCTGGCAAAGCCGAACCACGTATGGACGACGGATATAACCTACGTCTGGACATTGGAAGGCTGGCTTTATGTGTCTGTCGTCGTGGATTTGTTTTCACGGCAAGCCGTGGGTTGGGCAATTGATGACCATATGCGCACATCCTTGTGTGTCCAAGCCCTGCAAACGGCGTTTTGGCGCCGGAAACCCGCTCCGGGATTGCTTCACCATTCGGATAGGGGCAGCCAATACGCCAGTTCCGAATACCGCCAGCATTTAAGCGTCATGAAGATGAAACAGAGCATGAGCCGCAAAGGCGATTGTTGGGATAATAGCCCAACCGAACGGGTATTCCGTAGCCTAAAATACGAACAATTGAATTACGAAAGGTTCAAGACAAAGGCTGCCACAAACACAGCATTATTGATGTGTTGCTTTTTATAACGGCAGGCGTTCGCATTCGACACTAGGCTATAAAACGCCTTTGGAATTTGAACGGGAATTTTACAGCAAGGTTGCCTAAGAAAGTGTCCGGTTTTTGTTGACCATTACAGTCCGCCGCGGCGCGCAACTCCCCTACGGTACACACTGCGCACCACTGGCTACCCCAAATGACTTGACGCCGTGTCGGGATGCCTTGCATTTTGTCTCCGCCCTCGCTACCGCTCGGACTCCGACAAAACGCCCGGCCTTACAGCTACGCAGGGGGCGTCGTACACCGCTCCACTAACGTTACGCTTCCTGCTCTCCTTCACTGCATCCGGTTAAGCCTGAACATCGGCGCACCGCTTCACCGATACGGGCAATTTTTCGGCAAGCGTTTGAAGCGGCTGATTTGCCGTATTTTAACCCGCACAGTTTCCGCAAAACGTTGGTGACGCTTGGGCAACAGCTTTGCCAATCGCCGGAGGAATTAAATCTTGGAGCCAAAACTTAGGCCATGAGGATATTTTGACCACGCTATACAGTTATGGCAAAGTGCAACAGCATCGGCAAGGGGAAATTTTGCAGCCGTTAAAAATGTCCCGTGTGTCCAATAGCCAAAATGTGGATGAATTTGCGAGGGCGATTCTTAAGACACTAGCCAGCCAAAACTTACACAGCGGGGCTTAACCATGATTGATTATCTTAAGGGCTTTATTACCCGCCAAGCTCATGTTGCTAGTAGCAGCCTGATCTATGCAATCACTCCATCAGCGGCTTTCTGCACTCAAGGTAGTTGGCTCTGTTGTAAGCATTGCGTATTCCGTTTTTGCCAGTATGCGCTAAGGCAACTAACAATAAACTTTATGGAAGAGGTGTATAGAAGATAAAAAACTACTTATTTGAGACAACCGTTTAAATGTTATCCCAAAAAGTAATTTTTCTATTTTTACTAAAAATGGGATTTTGTATCTCATTGATTCAATTGGTCGGGACGACAGGATTTGAACCTGCGACCCCTTGTCCCCCAGACAAGTGCGCTACCAAGCTGCGCTACGCCCCGGCATATTGAAACAAAACATTCAGTTTAAAATATTATAAACATAACCCATAAAGAGTCAGTGATTATACTACATAGACGAGCTTAATTTATAAAAAACTATCGTGGCAAGGCAAATGTATTTGACTATTTAAAGCGTCATACAATCAAATAGTTACATAAAAACCTGTTTTTTTAGGCTTTTTGTGATTTTATCCAATTGATTTTAGAGGCTTAATATCATATACGCTGGCCTTGTATCCATAGCTTGCGTGTCCCCCGCCACCTAACTGACTATTTGCTGTTTTCCAACAGCAGCAATCAGTATTCTTCCAACATGACAGGGTTTGCTGAGTTATTACTCGACTCCAGTATAAGTTTCCACCCGGGCTTTCAGTTTTTGCCCAGACCGGAATGTCACCACACGTCTAGCCGTTATCGGGATTTCTTCGCCTGTTTTAGGATTTCTGCCAGGGCGACTATTTTTATCCCGCAGTTCAAATTTACCAAAGCCAGAAATTTTTACCTGTCGCCCTTGCTCCAAGGAACTTTTTATTTCTTCAAAAAACAGTTCGACAATTTCTTTGGCTTCACGTTTATTTAAGCCCAGTTCATCAAGCAACTCTTCAGCAAAGTCCGCTTTCGTTAATGCCATGTATTAATCCCTCAGTTTTGCACTAATTTTTTCAATCAAGGTGTTTAACAAGCTGTTGATTACAGTATCGATTTCAGCATCTGTTAGTGTTTGGGTATTATTTTGCAGAACTAACCCCAGTGCAATGCTTTTATAGCCTTCGTCAACACCTTTACCTCGATAGATGTCAAAAATAACAATGTCTTGGAGGCTAGGCTCATTGCAGCTTTTGATGTGGGCGGTTAATTGTTCCGCAGTAACGCCTTCTTTAACAATTAATGCTAAGTCACGGCGCACTAAAGGGTATTTCGACAATGGTTTGAATACCGGTATGCTTTTATTAAGCAACAGATTTTGATCCAGTTCAAATAAGAAGACTTGGGTTTCAAAACCTAGCTGTTTTTCCAGCGTTGGATGCAGCATACCTAACCAACCTATGCTCTCGCCTGTAGCTGATAAAATTTCAGCCGTTTGGCCTGGGTGTAATGCCGTCTGATTTGCCGACATGAATTGCACATTGCAAGCCGTTAGGCCAAACATCGCTTCCACATCGGCCTTGACATCAAAAAAATCAATTTTGCGGATTTTTTCGCCCCATTGTTCATTGTAAGCACTACCTAATGCCAAACCGGCAAGCATTTTTTGTTGCTGTATTTGCCCCTCTTTTGTAACAAAACGCAGGCCTGTCTCAAACAGGCGAACCCGGTTTTGCTGGCGATTGGTATTGTGCAAAGCCACTTTCAAAAGCCCGCACCACAAGGTAGTGCGCATGACCGCCATTTCCGATGAAATGGGATTTTTTAAGCTAATTACTTCATCTACGGGCGCGACGATTTTTTGGATGTGTTCATCAACAAAGCTGTAAGTGATAGCCTCCTGATAACCTCTGTCAACCAATAAATCCTTAACCCGCTCTATATCCATTACCGCTTCAGTCGCTGGGCTTAACTCCGAGCGCATTAACAATCGGTTATTAGGCAGCTTGTTATAACCATAGATGCGGGCAATTTCTTCGATTAAGTCGGCTTCAATCGCTATGTCAAATCGGAAGCCTGGCGGCGTGACCAACCAACCATCAGATTGTGTTTGTACGGACATGCCTAGGCGTTGGACAATATCAACGATTTCTTCATCAACAAGTGTAACGCCCAATATTTTTGCGGCACGTTCTTTCCTGAGCAATATGGCTGTCCGTTCAGGCAGTGCGGAATCCGTTGTTATTTCTGTGATTGCCCCGGCATTTCCGCCGGCAATGTCGATAATTAATTGGCTAGCCCGTTCAATGGCCCGGTGCTGTAAAGTTGCATCGACACCACGTTCAAAACGGTGTGACGAGTCAGTATGCAAGCCAAACCGGCGCGCTTTACCTGCAATACTTTGCGGTGCAAAAAACGCGCATTCCAGAAATACATTGCGGGTGTCGCCACTGACAGCGGAATCACTGCCGCCCATGATACCGGCAAGCGCTAATGCCTGTTTGTCGTCGGCGATAATTAACGCCTCGCTGTCGAGCTTAATGGTTTGGCCATTTAGCAAGGTTAATGCTTCGTCTGTTCGGGCATAACGCACCGTGATTGCGCCATTTAATTTATCAGCATCAAACGCATGCAAGGGCTGCCCCAATTCTATCAGCACGTAATTGGTGACATCAACAAGAGGGCCTAGGCTACGCAACCCAGAACGGCGCAAACGTTCCTGCATCCATAGTGGTGTCTCTGCGTTAGGGTTTACATCTTTAATCAATCGGCCTAAATAGCGTGGACAGGCAGTAGTGGCTTCTACATTGACCGTCAATATATCTTGATGCGTGATCGTGACAGCTTCATTTGAGGTAGCTGTCCAAGCCATTTGGTTGAGGACAGCCACCTCACGGGCAATGCCTTCAACGCTCAAACAATCGGCACGGTTTGGCGTCAAGTCAATTTCAATAAGCGTATCGTTAAGCGCCAAGTATTCACGGATATCGACTCCAACAGGCGCATCTACAGCCAGTTCCATCAAGCCATTGGCATCGGCGGCCAATCCCAGCTCTTTTTCCGAACACAACATGCCAAACGATTCTACGCCGCGCAGTTTAGATTTTTTGATTTTAAAATCACCCGGCAGAACAGCACCACACAGCGCCACAGGGATTTTTAGACCCACACGGACATTACTGGCACCACAAACAATCTGCAATGGCTCGGCCGCACTGACGGCAACCTGACAAACACGCAGGCGATCGGCATCAGGATGCTGCCCCATGGCTAACACTTCGCCGACCACAACGCCACTGAACACAGCGGCAGCAGGCTGGACAGAATCCACTTCAAGGCCTGCCATAGTCAATTGTGCAGTTAACTCTTCCGTATTGATAGCTGGATTGACGTATTCCCTTAACCAAGCTTCACTAATTTGCATGATTCAAACGTTCCTGCTTAATTGAATTGTTCTAAAAATTTAAGATCATTTTCAAAAAATAATCGCAAATCGTTAATGCCATAGCGCAACATCGCGAGGCGCTCCACACCCATACCGAAAGCAAAACCGCTGTGGCACTCGCTGTCGATATTAACCGCCTTGAAGACTTCAGGGTGAATCATGCCGCAACCCATCACTTCCAGCCAGCCGGTCTGGCTACAAACACGGCAACCTTCTCCGTTGCACATCACGCATTCAATATCAACTTCTGCCGAAGGCTCAGTAAAGGGAAAATAAGAGGGTCTGAAACGCACTTGAATGTCCTTTTCAAAAAAAGCGCGCAGAAATTCGTAAACCACACCTTTTAGGTCAGCAAAACTGACGTCGATATCAACCAAAAACCCTTCTACCTGATGAAACATGGGGGTGTGGGTAATATCGGAATCACAACGGTAGACGCGTCCAGGCGCAATTACTTTCAGAGGCGGAGCCTCGGATTCCATAACCCTGATTTGCACAGGTGAGGTATGGGTTCTCAATACCGTGTGGGCATCAAAATAAAAAGTGTCGTGCATCGCCCGGGCAGGATGGTGGGCAGGAATATTCAAGGCTTCAAAATTGTGATAATCATCTTCAATTTCAGGCCCTTCAACCACCTTAAAGCCAACGCTGGCAAAAATTTTGTTGATGCGCCTTAGCGTTGTTGTCACAGGATGCAAACCGGCGACCGACTGTCCGCGACCTGGCAACGTCACATCAATACCTTCACTCGCCAGACGCGCAGATAATTCGGCAGTTTCAAGCATGTTTTTTCTAGTTTCAAGCTGCTCTTGAAAACAATTTTTAGCTTGATTGACGACTTGCCCAACAGAGCGGCGCTGTTCAGGCTCCATCGAACCTAAAGCCTTCATCTGTTCAGTAAACAAGCCCTTTTTACCGAGATAGTGAACACGAACTTGATCCAGTTGATTCAGGTCTTGTGCTGCCGCAAGCGCTTGTAAGCCTTGCGCGAGGATGTCTTCTAAAGTGTCGGACACGAATCGGCTCGCTTAATTATGAGTTAGATGGGGTTTTTAAATGTTTAGATTTTTAAAATCTAACTCCTGCCCAAAAATATTAACTTGGACAGGATGATCTGACTATTCTGTAGCTGATAGCTACTGGACTGGACTTTGATTAGCTTTGGCTATTTTTGCTATTTCCCCGAAAGCGTCAATATCGCGCACGGCAATATCGGCTAATACTTTTCGGTCAATGGCCACGTTAGCATTGCTCAAGCCATTAATTAACCGGCTGTAAGATATTCCATATTGACGCGCAGCCGCGTTAATACGGACTATCCACAATGCGCGGAATTGACGTTTTCTTTGTTTGCGGTCACGATACGCATACTGACCCGCCTTAATGACCGCTTGTTTGGCTACGCGATAAACCCGGCTACGGGCACCGTAATAACCTTTGGCTTGTTTTAAAATCTTCTTGTGTCTGGCTCTGGCAGTTACGCCACGTTTTACTCTAGGCATTGCTATTCTCCCTGTTAGCTATAAGGCATCATGCGGGCTACCATACGCACATCCGAAGCATGCACAGTAGCTGGTTTACGTAACTGTCTTTTTCTTTTGGTGGTTTTTTTGGTCAAAATATGTCGGCGGTGTGACTGACCACATTTGAAACCGCCATTGCCTGTACGTCTTAAACGTTTGGCAGCGCCACGGTTTGTTTTAATTTTTGGCATTTGTTTGCTCCAATTAAATAAATAGTAAAAAATCCCTGAGATAAACCCAGCAAGGCAAAATGCGCTGGCCCTGAAGAATTATCGCATCATAGCGCGATGCTTTAACAAAACATCCAATGTCTTGTAGAAAACAGCTTCAAAATGAAGCTATTAAGGTTTGCACACCATTTCGCATGGGTATTTGTTTTTTCGACCGAAGAGAAAAAACAGCCCAATAAATGGTGTGTTAGTTATAGATGGTAGGATTATTTTTTCTTTTTAGGCGACATGACCATAACCATTTGGCGGCCTTCCATTTTTGGAAACTGCTCAACAACGGCTATTTCTTCCAGATCTTTTTCGATACGTTTCAGTTGATCCATACCAATTTCCCGATGCGCCATTTCCCGACCACGGTATCTAACCGTAATTTTAGTTTTATCGCCGTCATTAAGGAATTTAGTTAAACTTTTTAGTTTAACTTGGTAATCGCCTTCATCCGTTCCTGGTCTGAATTTGATTTCTTTGACCTGAATCTGTTTTTGTTTCTTTTTGGCAATTTGCAGTTTTTTATTTTGTTCAAACTGGAATTTGCCATAATTCATTATCCTACAAACGGGAGGATCCGCATTCGGTGATATTTCCACCAAGTCCAAGTCAGCGGCATAAGCAATCTGTTTAGCTTCATCCAGTGAGATAATACCCAACGATTCCCCTTCTGCGCCTGTTACTCTTACTCGCCTAGCGGTAATCATATCATTAATGCGCGTTTCATCTTTTTTAGCAGCGATACCTTAATCCTCCAAAATTATTGTTTTCTATCGGCAATCTCTTGTCTTAACCGTTCGACAAATGAACTGATTGCCAGACCACCTAAATCATCACCTTTTTGCGTGCGTACTGTGATTTTTTGTTCTTCTAATTCCTTATCACCAATAATGACAAGATACGGTACACGCTGCATAGAATGCTCGCGGATTTTAAACCCGATTTTTTCATTTCTCAAGTCTATTTTTACCCTGAAGCCTTGTTTTTCGAGGTCTCGCATAGTCTTAAGCGCATAATCGTTATGGCGATCTGCAATAGTAAGGACAACTGCCTGCACAGGTGACAACCAAACAGGGAATGTACCGGCATGTTGCTCAATTAAAATACCAATAAACCGTTCTAATGAACCCAATATGGCACGATGAAGCATCACAGGAACTTGTTTAGAACCATCTTCCGCTATGTAGCTCGCATCTAGCCGGTTCGGCATGGAAAAATCAACCTGAATGGTGCCGCATTGCCAGACTCGACCTATACAGTCTTTTAATGAGAATTCGATTTTAGGCCCATAAAAAGCGCCTTCGCCTGGTTGCAAGTCCCATTTCAGGCCTTTATTGTTTAAAGCCAGTTCTAACGCTGTTTCAGCCTTATCCCAAACAGCATCGTCACCTACCCTATTTTCCGGGCGGGTCGACAATTTTATAATGACCTCTTCAAAACCAAAGTCTTTATAAACTTCAAACAGCATGTCAATAAACGTTGACACTTCAGGTTGGATTTGTGCTTCCGTGCAAAAAATATGCGCATCATCCTGAACAAAATTCCTGACCCGCATCAGTCCGTGCAACGTACCTGAGGGCTCATTACGGTGGCAGGAACCAAATTCCGCCAATCGGATAGGCAGGTCACGATAACTTTTTATGCCTTGGTTATAGATCTGCACATGGCACGGACAATTCATCGGCTTGATCGCATAATCCCGATGTTCAGAATGCGTGGTGAAGATCATGCTGCCAAACTTATCCCAATGGCCTGATTTTTCCCATAATGAGCGGTCTACAACTTGGGGGGTCTTAACTTCACCGTAACCATTGACGCGGAGTTTTTCGCGGATGTACTGTTCAACTTGCTGGTAAATGATCCAGCCTTTTTCATGCCAGAACACCATACCTGGCGCTTCTTCCTGGGTATGAAAAAAATCCAGTGTTTTTGCCAGCTTACGGTGATCGCGCTTTTCTGCTTCTTCCAAGCGGTGCAGATAAGCTTGCAATTCCTTTTTATCGCCCCACGCTGTGCCATAAATACGTTGCAGCATTTCATTATTGGAATCGCCTCGCCAGTAAGCGCCGGCAATTTTCATTAATTTAAATGCGCTTAACTTGCCTGTGCTAGGGGCATGGGGACCACGGCATAAATCAGTAAATTCACCTTGTGCATATAAAGACAAGTCTTGGTCGGCAGGAATGGATTCGATAATTTCTGCCTTATAGGCTTCGCCTTGCCCCCTAAAAAACTTTACAGCTTCATCCCTAGACAGCACCGAGCGGGTAATCTTATGGTCTTCCGCAACCAATTGCTGCATTTTTGCTTCAATGGCCACCAAATCATCCGGCGTAAAGGCCCTTTGATAGGCAAAGTCATAGTAAAAACCGTTTTCAATGACAGGGCCTATAGTGACTTGCGCATCTGGAAACAATTGTTTAACGGCTTGAGCCAGCAAATGCGCCGTTGAATGACGGATGACATCTATGCCATCTTCATCTTTTGCAGTGATAATTTGCAGCGTGGCATCTTGTTCAATGAGCGTACTGGCATCAACAAGCTGACCATTAACCTTGCCTGCCAAAGTAGCTTTGGCAAGCCCGGAACCAATAGACAAAGCGACATCCATTGCTGTAACAGCTTGGCTATATTCACGCTGAGAACCATCAGGGAGTGTGATTACTGGCATTGTTTTTCGTCAACTCTGTTTTTAAATCCGACAATAAAAAAAGCACTGCCGGGCAGTGCTTTATAAACTGGGCGAGTACGATGGCAACAAAAGCGATCGTTTCAACACTATTTATATAAACGGAAAATCATACAGAGCTTAGTTGTTAATGTCAAATGCTAGTTATCCAATATGGATACCACACCAAATAACGTTCTCCCCCTTGCTTGTAGTTTTTTACTAAACTATAGCTAAAATGCTTCGCCCTACCACACTTACCTGACACATTATCGCCATGCACATTATCCCATTCGGCTTGCTTTTTTCAGCGGCACTCGTTTTTACGGGGACGGGAAACGCTAATCCGCCACTTATCCCGCAAGACTTCACCTATGTGGACGAAACTGTCCCCAACATCAAATTGGCAATGAGCTATTGCACAGAGCAAAACTTTATCGGCAAACCCATCGACGGTTATCTCAAGCCCCGTGCGATACTGACCCGTGCAGCGACCGATGCGCTGAGTGCCGTACAAAATGAATTGGCAGCTTTTGGCTTGGGCTTGAAAATTTTCGATGCGTACCGTCCGCAACGGGCCGTTGACCATTTTGTGCGCTGGGCTGCCGATGCCGACGACACGGTGATGAAAAACACCCACTACCCGCATATCGACAAAGCCAAGCTTATTGGGGAAGGCTATATTTTATCGCACTCCGGCCACAGCCGAGGTAGCACGGTCGATTTGACGCTGGTGTCGCTAAGCAATGGGGAAGACCTCGATATGGGCGGCATTTTTGATTTTTTCGGCCCTGAGTCTTGGACAACCGCAGCAACGCCAACGCCGTCCCAACGGGCGCATCGCATGTTGTTGCAAGTGCTGATGGAACAACACGGATTTGTATATTACCCGAAAGAGTGGTGGCATTTCACGCTGAAAAACGAGCCCTACCCTGACACTTATTTCGACTTTCCCGTCCAATAGGCACCAGCGCCGGGAACTCAAAAAAGCCGGATAACAATGCAACATCCAACAAAAAAAACAATATGGGATCAAGCACATGAAGAAATTGGTCATTTATAATCATGGCAAAGACAGCATCCCTTGGGGCAAAAAGGCGCTTGCGCTTGCGCTGGCGGCGGTCGCCAAACGCCACGGCTACGAGGTCATCAGCCCGGATTATCAACAGAGCAACGATCCTGATTGGCGCGTTGGGCAATTAGTGGCGATGGACTTATCCGCTTATGACGAAGTGGTGTTGGTCGGCTCCAGCATGGGCGCTTATGTCGCCACAGTCGCCTCGGAAATAATAAAACCACGCGGCTTGTTCCTGATCGCCCCGGCGTTTTATTTGCCAGGCTATCAGCGCACTGAATTCAAGCCTCACGCCGAGCAAAGCCTAGCAATCCATGGCTGGCAAGACAGCATTGTGCCCCCAGAAAATGCGTGGCGTTTTTGCCAACTGCACCATTTCCCTTTGTATATGCTGGACGGTGACCACCGCTTATTGAGTATGTTGCCGATTATGGCAGTTGAGTTCGAACGCCTGTTAGCGGCACTTGCTATTTGACAATGGCGCTACCGGACTGACGGGTAGAAGCGCACCTAAGAGGCGCTTCTACGATAACTAAAAATCTTAAGGAAATTTGACCAACCGCCCTTCGGCCGCTGATTGCAAGGCGGCGGTTATGATTTGGCAATTGGCTTTCGCATCCGCCAATGACAACAGGGGCGGCGTTCCGGCCTGCACACAATTGCTGAAATGCTCGATTTCCAAACGGAAATGATTGGCGGTCGGCAACCGTTCTTCACATTGCCGCCCTGCTTCTGTCCACCACGAAATGACTGGCACATCGCCGGGGTTTTGCCACACCGTATGGCAAGTTATGCCGCCTTGGGTGCCAATGACTTCATACTCGCAACGGCGGGCACGGGCAAAGCTGAAATCGAAATGGGCGAACTTACCATCGCCAAAATCAAGTACGCCGCTAGTCGTCATATCGGCACCGCTCTCAACATAGTTTGACAACGCCATGACTGACACGGGTGGCTGGTTGAAAAACTGGCGCAACGAATGGATGGCATAACAACCGATGTCCCAAAAAGCACCGCCGCCATGTCCGACACTTTCCGCCAAACGGTACATCCGTGCCGACCGCATCATAAAGGAGTAGCTTGCCCGCACCGAACGGATCTCACCGATAAGGCCTGAATTTATCAAATCCTGCACCCGTGCATGTTGCGGGTGGAAACGGTACATAAAACCTTCCATAACCGTGACATTATGCTGGCGTGCCGCCGCTTCAATGGCATCAATGTCCGCTACCGTCAATGCCATAGGTTTTTCGCACAGCACATGCTTGCCGCATTCGATGGCGCGTAAAGTCCATTGCGCGTGATCTTGATTGGCCATTGGCACATACACGGCTTGAATGTCGTCATCATCAAGCAGCGCTTCAAGTGTGTCGTAAATTTTTACATTCTGCTGCTGCGCATGCTGGGCGAGCGTCTTTGCAGCCGCACCGGGACGACGGCTGGCGATAGCGGCCAACTCGGCATTTTCCGCATCAACAATGGCTGGCAGTAAACGTTCGTTGATGCGCGCTGCGCCTAAAATGCCCCAGCGTAGTTTCGATTGGCCATTCATTATGTCCACCTTATTTAGTTAGTTGCCTCAAAAACCGCTTTAAGCTTGTGATTTAAGCCCGCAGCCACTTAATTAATGATTTTAAACCGGCACACCCCGCCGCCTTTAGCCATACATTCCACCTGCTCAATGTCTTTAGCCAATAAAGCGCTGATGAGCGTCCGGTCAAGTTCGCAAATTTCTTCGTGCTTTTGCGCCAAATCATGATAGATGCAATTGCAGGCTTCGATTGCTTTTTCACCGCTGTCCAAATCTGTCACGGCCTTGGCATTAAAGCCCAGCCCATCCATAATTTTCAGCAATTCTTCAATGCGTTCGCCGGTTTGTTTGCCTTCAAACTGGGGTAAAAGGCTCGCTGACAAATTACTGCCCAGCTTATGCAAATAGCGCTGGAAAGCCTCGGAACCCATTTCATTTTTCAGATCGCCCAGTATGAGCTCGGAAAACCACGCATATTGTTTTGGAAAGCTGTTAATGCCTGCTGCGGTCAATACAAAGCTACGCACCGGACGCCCGGCTGTTTTATT
The DNA here is from genome assembly GCA_028712695.1 of Methylovulum sp. GTDB lineage: Bacteria > Pseudomonadota > Gammaproteobacteria > Methylococcales > Methylomonadaceae > Methylovulum. The sequence goes on from JAQTQZ010000017.1 coordinate 12,197, forward strand.
AAGCACACCGGTCTGTATATAACCGTCCCGTTCCAGCACGGCAAAATGCTGTTGCACGGCGTTACGGGAAATAGCCAATGCAGTAGCAACTTCATCAATACTGAGCCCTGACTTGCTTTCAAGCAGCAGCTTTAAAATTTGCTGCTGCCGCGACCCGATCTTCTCGACCATAAAGAGCCTCCCTTACCAATCCATTTCAATGCTTAAAAGTATAACAAAAACACAGTATTAATAGTATAAAACCATATAACTTATTTATGTTGTATAAGATTGATTGGTTTGTTATTATTTTCCAGTGGCCGATTCCAGTTGGCCACATTCTTATAATTATAACTTTTGAGGAAACAATAATGTCTGAGTCACAAAGCAATGAGGAAGCAACCACAAGCGCAACACTTTACGAAAGAATTGGCGGCGAAGCGGCCGTTAATGCCGCAGTTGAGCTTTTCTACCGCAAAGTCCTAAACGATTACCGGATTAACCGCTTTTTCGGCAATTCAGATATGGATACCCAAATCGCCAAGCAAAAAGCATTCTTTACGATGGCATTTGGCGGCCCTAACAACTATACCGGCCAAGATATGCGCAACGCCCATGCCCATCTGGTCAAAATGGGTCTTGACAGCTCCCATTTTGACGCTGTCATGGAACACTTAGGCGCCACGCTGGTTGAATTGAACGTACCGGCTGAGTTGATCGCCGAAGCCGCCGCCATTGCCGAAAGCACCCGCAATGATGTGTTAGGTAAATAAAACGCTTAAGCTGCTTTCCTGATGTTAAAACAGGACATCAGGCGAGCAGATTTAATAGGAAGTGTCATGACCAAACTGACGATAGAAGGCAAGACTTATTCCTGCCAGCCGAATGAAACTGTGCTTGAAGCATTGTTGCGCGGACAAGTTGCTATTTCCCATGCCTGTAAAAAAGGCACCTGCCATAGCTGCATGGTCCGCAGCCTCAATGCCGCACCACCAGAAGCCGCCCAGGCCGGATTGAAAAGCACCCTAAAAACACACCATCATTTTCTTGCTTGCCTGTGTCATCCTGAACAAGACATGGTCATTAAACTACCCGACCAATCGGAATTCTATACCGATGGGACTGTCGTTGTTAACGACATGCTGAATAGAAACACGCTGTTGTTGATCATCGCATTTAAGGATGCGTTCGAATTTAACGCCGGACAATTTGTCAACCTGCAACGGGCTGACGGCTTAACGCGCTGCTATTCAATTGCCAACACGCCACAGGAATCCAATACCCTGGAATTTCATATCCGCCGTTTATCGGGCGGCAGGTTTAGCGAATGGCTGCATGATGGAATCAAGGCGGGGGACACCATCGCCGTATCCGAACCGCGCGGGCATTGTTTTTATCTACCCGAACGTCGCGGGCAAGGTTTGCTTTTGGTCGGCACAGGCACAGGCTTGGCTCCGCTGGCGGGCATATTGACCGATGCGCTGGCGCACGGGCATTCCGGGCCGATTTACCTGTTCCACGGCAGCCGTGAAGTTGAAGACCTTTACCGGATTGATGAGCTACGCCAACTGGTTGCACAACATCAAAACTTCCATTACATGCCTTGCTTGTCCGGCCCGCATGTGCCGGAAGGATTCACCGCCGGACGCGCCAATGAGGTTGCGTTGGCGACGTTCGCCGATTTAAAAGGCTGGCGGATTTTCCTCTGCGGCCATCCTGCGATGGTCAATCAAATGAAAACAATGGTTTTTCTAAAAGGCGCGTCTTCAGCGGATATTTATGCAGATGCCTTTTTGTCCACGCCTGCTTGAGCGGTATTGCCGTTATGCTGAACGTTAAACAGTGGCTTCGTTTTATAACCGTTGATCCGGTCAACTTAAACCTTAGCGGCAAGCTCCTTGCTGTTATTTTGTGCTTCGGTGTCATCTTGCTGATAGCCTGGATAACGCGGCAATTCAGCTTAAATACGGCATACCCGATTATCGTTGCCTCCATGGGCGCGTCTGCAGTGATTGTCTTCATCATTCCCAATAGCCCGCTTGCGCAGCCCTGGCCGCTGGTCGGCGGGCAACTGGTGTCAGCCATAACCGGTGTGCTGTGTGCCCAAGTATTTGCCGATACGGTGGTCGCATCGGCTAGCGCTGTTGGCGGGAGCGTGCTCTTTATGCTGCTGTTAAGATGCCTGCATCCGCCTGGCGCGGCAACCGCCCTGACGCCGGTCATGGCCGGTGCCCCTATCATGTCGCTCGGCTATGGTTTTGTGCTGATACCGGTAGGTTTAAACGTAACCATCATGCTGATTTTGGCGATTGCCATTAACCGCTGGCTATTGGGTTACAACTACCCCGTCCTTGCGCAACAAGCGGGCACTAAAAAACCCGCGCAGGGCACGGCTATCGAACCTTTGCAGCGTACCGCCATTTCTGACCAAGATATGGAACACGCATTAAAAAGCATGGAACGGTTCATCGATGTCACGCCCGACGATCTGGGCAAGTTGCTCACCAATGTACAAAAGCAACGATTCATACGCCATAGCGAAAATATCACTTGCGCGGATATTATGGTCAAAAATACATTGGCAGTTGAATATGGCACAGAAGTTGAGGACGCCTGGCAAATTATGTACCGCGAAAGGCTTAAAGCCTTGCCGGTTGTTGATAGGGCTAGGCGGGTGATCGGTATTGTCACGTGGCATGATTTTTTCAAATTCGTTAACCTGAATGCGTATGCCACTTTTCAGGAAAGATTTTGGGCCTTTATACGCCGCACAGCCAACATTAACGCCGACAAACCCGAAGCAGTCGGGCAGATTATGACGCCTTCTGTTGCGGTACTGCCGGAAAACACCCACATCGCCGAACTCATTCCGTTGATGTCAGATCAAGGCCACCGGCAGATACCGATAGTCAATAGCGAAAATCGCCTCGTGGGCATGGTGTACCAAGCCCACTTAATTGCCGCGCTTTATAACAATAAATTGGGCTAATTTAAAGGGTGACCACCCCTCCCTTAGCTGCGCCCAAACAACAGCCTACCCAAGCTCCCATAAAAAAAGCCAGCTATAGTGCTGGCTTTAGGCAACTCATTGACAGCGGCAATAGGGTTTAAAAAGGAATATCGTCATCGTAAGGCGCATCAAAATTGTCATTGCTGCTGTTTTGCTGCGCTGATGGCCGTGCTTGAGCGCCCGCTGGCGCATAGCTTTGCGGCGCCGAACCGGCCTCATTTCTCTTACCTAGCAGATCAATGATATTGGCGTTTAACTCCAAACTGGTTTTGGTCGTCCCGTCATTTGCCTTGTATTCACTTTGTGTCAGCTCGCCTGACACAAACACCTGCTGGCCTTTTTTCAGGTAATTTTGCAATTGCCCTTCCGCACGTTTGCCAAACAGCGCGACCCTTATCCATAGCGTTTGCTGTTTATCGCCGAAACCAATATTGTTGGCGACAGTCACACTCAATACAGCCAAGCCGCTGGGTGTATATCTAACTTCAGCATCCCTGCCGACAGTGCCGGTAAAACTAAATACATTACTCATTATTATCTCTGGATTGAATTGATACTATCGCCATTATCGGTTGCTTTTTGCTCAATGCCAACGGTCTTATGCAAAGGATTCATTCAGCATTCAGTCTCTTTCGCCTATCCTTTACTCTAAAAATAGCCACTTATTGAGAGGGCATCTATGAACGCTTTCATAAAAAAAATATCACTCGCCATCATGCTAAGCCTATTAAGTGCGTGTGTTGCTTATACGCCGCCGTATTACGCAAGCCAACCCGCTTATCGTAGCAGCTATGTCGTTGGCGGCGGCTATTACTCGCCACCTGTTTACCGTGGCGGATACGTTATCAGGCGGAACTTTTATGGCCCACCTGGTTATGGTTATCGTCCACCCTACTACAACCGCCCACCCTATTACCGTCCACCTTACAACCACCCGCCCTATTTCCGTTCACCGCCTTACAACCATCCACCTTACTATCGGCCAGACCGGCCGGGAGAGCACGACGATCATTCACGGCCTCGGGGCCCTATGGAACGGGATCAGTATCGTCCGCCTCACTCGCATAGATGACAATCTGTTGAAAATATGGGGGGAATGCTTCGCCCCCCATTCCCACCGCTATCCTTTATGGAATGACAGGCTTAAAAAGCTTCAGGCCTGATGTCCGCAAAGCTTTGCACCTGCGGATGTTCTGCCTGGGCATCAATTGGCGCATCACGGTTTAGCCACACGGTTTTAAAACCGGTGGTTCTGGCCGCATCCAGCTCTTCTTTAATATCCGATAAAAATAATAGCCGGGCCGCCGGGATGTCCAATTGTCCGGCAATGCCGGCATACGATCCGGATTCGCGCTTTCCGCCAACATGGGTATCGAAGTAACCAGAAAAAAGCGCAGTCAAGTCCCCGTATTCGGTATGCGCAAACAACAATTTTTGGGCGTATACCGAGCCAGATGAATAAACATATAAGCCCAGCCCTTGCGCGTGCCATAACTTAAGTTTTTCCACCGCATCCTGATAGACGTGGCCTTTAAAATCGCCCTGCTGATAACCCGCTTCCCAGATCAATCCTTGCAATGACTTTAATGGCGTGATTTTTTTGTCTTCATCCACCCATTGGATCAGCTGGGCGATTAATGCGTCATTATCGAGATTCTCACCCGCTTCTTGGCGGGCATCTGCCAATAAGGCTTTAACTGGCGCATCCTCTGCATGCCTGCGGACAAAATCAGCAAGGTTTGCCCGCGCATAAGGAAACAACACCTCCTTTACAAACGACAATGAGGAGGTCGTGCCTTCAATATCGGTGACAACGGCTTTAATCATGCCGACTCAGCCAGCGCTTCATCTTCAGCCAACATTTCATCTAAAGTTGGAAAAGCGCCGGCAATCTGGTTGCCGGTAAAGTTAGCCACCCAACCGTATTGCGTGGTAAACAAGCGGATGGTTTTAAAATGGGGATTCGCGCCCATATCAAACCAATGCGGCGTGTTGGCAGGCACGCTGATCAAATCGCCCTGTTCGCACAGCACGACATACACTTTGTCCGCCACATGCAGATAAAACAAGCCACAACCCTCAATAAAAAAGCGCACTTCAAAATCATCATGGACATGTTCTGCCAAAAATTTTTGCCGCAGTGTCACTTTGTCAGGATGGTCTGGCGTCACATGGATAACATCAAAAGATTGAAAGCCGTATTGTTCCTTTAAACAGTTAATGTCTTCAGCATAAGCCTTTAGCACGGTCTCTTGGTCCACATCATGTCCCAGCGCCTCATGGATAGGCCAGCGGTCAAACTGCACGCCAATGTCATGCAGCTGTTCTTTAATAACCTTAATATCGGTGAAGCGCTCACCCTGTTGGGGCTGATGTTCACTATAAACAGTTAATAAACTCATTGATTTTTGACTCCGTATAGTTGTAGTTCACAAGCAAATAAAAAATCCAAGGCTTCAAGATAGCGTAACGTTTCCGGCACCGACCCGCCCCAGGCATAAAGCCCATGTCCGGCAATAATATAGGCATAGCAATCCACCCCATTGCCCGCTTGCTTGTCCAGGTAAGCCTCGACTTCTGCGGCTAAGCGGGGAATATTTTGGTCGTTGGCAAAAATCGGCACAACCAACTGGCTTTCATGCGTGGAGATGCCACTAAACGCTTTTAGCAACTCATAATCTTTCAGCACAATGGCGGTGTTAAACACCCTTGAAATTAACGTGGCGTTTAGCGTATGCGGATGCAACACCGACTGGCTATCGGGAAAACGTTGGTACAGCGAGGTATGCAACCGGGTTTCCGCTGACGGTGTTTTGCCATCTAGGGCATAACCCTCGGCATCAATCAGCATAATATCTCCCAGCTGCAAATGGCCTTTATGCTTCCCAGAAACCGTAATCGCTATCCGGCCATCCGGCAACCGTGCAGAAAAATTGCCGCTGGTTGCAGGCACCCAACCTTTACTGTCGATAAAGCGCCCAGCATCAATTAACTGGTCTGCCAAGTTGAAAAATTCTTTATTATAAGTCATGTCAATCAGTCGGTAATGCAAAATGGCTACTTTAGCAGATTATGTTTCCGCTGTGTTTTTGTCATTATTTTGTCATTTTGTATCGCCGCTTAGCATAGCACTGCCCTTCAGTTAAGCCAAAACGGCAAGCCACTATTGATTTTAATGCCAATATACTTATAGTTACCCGCTGTCATCACACTTAAATTCTAAGGAACTTTATACATGCAGCATTTCCGTCTTTCTATTATCGTCACAATCGCTTGCTTGATCGGAGCCTTTTATTGGGGCAGCATAACAGGTGGCATAAAAGGTGGAATAATGGGTGCGTTTATCGCCATTATTCTGGGGGTTCTTGAAGTCAGCCTATCTTTTGATAACGCCGTGGTAAACGCATCCATCCTGAAACGCATGGACGAACGTTGGCAACAATATTTTTTAACCTGGGGGATTTTGATTGCCGTGTTCGGCATGCGCTTGCTATTCCCTATCGCCATTGTTGCCGCCGCAACCGGTATCGGCTTTGCCGGTGTCGCCGATATGGCGCTACACGACCCCGATACTTATTCCAAACATCTGGACGCATCGCACGTCCAAATTGCAGCATTTGGCGGCATGTTTTTGCTGATGGTGTTTTTTTCGTTCATTTTCGATGAAGGCAAGGAATTGCATTGGCTGGGGAAAATAGAAGAAAAAATCGCCAGCTTCGGCAAACTTGAATCCATCGAAATTATTATCGCGTTAAGCTTACTGTTAATCACCCAAAACTGGCTACCCCAGGAAATACGTCTGGACGCTTTGGTCGCGGGCGTTTCCGGAGTCATTTTATTTGTTGTTGTCGATAGCTTATCTGCCCTGTTTGAGGACGAAGAAGAAGGTGAAGAACTAGCCTCCGTGCTTAAAAAAGGCAGCATCATGAGCTTTTTATATTTGGAAGTGCTGGATGCTTCCTTTTCATTTGATGGCGTTATCGGCGCGTTCGCAATCACCCAAGATGTCGTCATCATCATGCTTGGCTTGGCAATCGGCGCGATGTTTGTCAGAAGCCTAACCGTCTTTCTAGTCCGCCAAGGCACCTTGGATGAATACGTGTTTCTGGAACACGGCGCCCATTACGCCATCGGCACGCTTGCCGGCATCATGCTCCTCAGTATGACCCATGAAATCCCCGAAGTGGTGACCGGTTTGGTCGGTGCTGTCTTAATCGGCTTATCGGTCTTTTCCTCTATCCGTTACAAAGAAGCGCACGCCGGATAAGCCCGTGCCGCTGTTGGCCCACGCAGCGGGCTAGCCGCAAAATATTCGGCCAATGCCGCTTTGATAATTTGGGCAAACTGCTGTTGAAACCCGGATGTGCTGATGACCGCCTCGTCATCCGGGTCAACAATATTGCCCACTTCAATCAATACTGCAGGCATCGCCGCTTCCCTCAACACCGCCAGGTCTTCATGCCAAATCCCCAGTTGGCTGTCAATGCTGCGGCACGACTTGCAATCATCCAAATGATAGTCTGAAGCAACCCGCCCTATTGCAAGCAAACGTTTAGCAATCAATTGCGCTATTTTTAGCGACCGGCTACGGCAAGGCTCCACTTTGTTGGCGTTGATAAAAATATTAAAACCTATCCGGTATTGTTGCTTAAACGCCGCCGCCAACTTTTTTCCGCCATTTCCCTTACATAAGTCCGGGTCATTTACCTGCCAACGCGCGGCAGTCGAATCGTGATGGATGGAGATAAACACGTCCGCATTATTTTTGTTGGCGAGCGCGGCACGGGCAAACAACGTTTTGCGTTGCGGCCATTTCAGTTGCGCCTCTGGGCTGAGGTAAGCCGACAAACTGTTAATATCTGCCGTCACATCTGTGTGGGCATTATGCGTCAAAAGCACCCGATAGCCGTCCAATGCCCCTGCCAATGCAGTCACTACAGCCTCGTTATAATCCGCCTCCGGTTTCCCGCAAGTTGCAATGGCACCGGGATGGGACGGCTCATGCCCCGCATCCAAAACAACCAGCGGGCTACAGGCCGCAACCAATAACAGCAAGGGAACCAAGGCAACGCGGGAAAATTGGGCGGGGGAAATTGTCATTTTGCAGGCATTTGATACGGGTTCACACAATTATAATGCCACGGGCCAATTTGCTGCCGCTAACGAATCGGCAGGCAAAAATAAGGGCGGAATAACCGCCCTTATTAACATCAAAAAACCTTAGTTTGTTTATTTATTGCCGACCTTAATGTGCCCTACCGCCTCTTCTGCGGATTTAGTGGCCATACCCGTATGCCCTAAACCGCCGTGATCAATGGCGTCTTGCAATGACTTAGCCGCCGCGTCCAAATGATTTTTAGCCTGGCCTTTCGCCACCAAAGAACCCGCCAACGTGTGATCCAAAGCGGCTTTTGCATGTTCGACCAAAATAGGGGCATGGCCTGCTTTGCCATGCTCCACCGCTGCGTTAGCGTGTTCCAATGCCGCGCTGGCGTGTTCTTCGGCAAAAACAGTAGTGCTTAAAATCAATAATAAACCTGCACAAAGGGATACTAATTTTTTCATTATCCTTTCCTCGTAAATTAAGTTATTAATACAACTAATCAATTGTTTTATATGCCGAAACCCAAGTCATTGCGGCCCGACATCACCATTTTAAATTCCAGGAAATTTATTTTCAATACACTCCCTCACTAATTTACAACTTAGGATTTATGTTAACAACTTTGGTTTTTAATGACTGATTGCATGCCCTACACCGCCTGGAATTGGCATACCTTACGATTCAGTAAACCCCTTCCCGCTGGTGTATGATCCCGTACAAAATAAATCACTACTAGGCTTTATATGACCGAGCCCACTATTCACTACGCCACCAAAACATGAAGCACGGCACAATCGCAAATCGAGCGGGTAATGAACGCCACCGCCTATGTATGGCGATTTACAGGAAATTGAGGGCTTGGAGATGAAGGTTTTGATGCTTGATGAGGCGTTGTAGGGTGGGCAGGTGGTTTGGTTTGGTTTGGCTTGGCTTGCCAATATGGCGAAGAAACAATACGCATTATCTCGGCACGAAAAGCCGATAAAACCGAACGGAGAATTTATGAACAAGGCCAATAACCAGCCGCTAACCCCACAAGAACAGATAGAGCTAACAAACCTTACAGCGATGCCGTACGAACAAATTGACTATTCAGACATACCCGCCACCTCACCGGAACAATGGCGCGAAGCCGAACAAGGAAGGTTTTACCGCCCTGTCAAGCAACAACTCACCCTACGCATAGATACTGATGTCATTGCTTGGTACAAAAGCCAAGGCAAGGGTTTATCAAACGCGCATTAATGAATTGCTGCGGCAAGCCATGCAGAAAGAAATTAAAGCGGGTTAGGCATCTGTAGCTTAGACTGGAACGGTTTTTTCGCTAGTTCCCAAGCTCCGGCTTGGGAACTCAAGTCCGAGAAGCTCTAGCTTCGAGAATACGGGAAGCTAGAGCTTCCGAAACTGCATTCCCAAGCCGGAGCTTGGGAACGAGAAAAAGGTTTTGGGGTTTGATGAGCAGTTGTAGCACGTAGGTTGGGGTGAGCGTGCGAACCCCAACACATCGGAGCTGCCAAATGTTGGGTTTCCTTGCGTCAACCCAACCTACGCCACATGTGATTGTCGGTTTGGCTCTATATGGTTTTTGGGGTCTTCTGCTTGTCTACTTGTTCCCAAGCTCCAGCTTGGGAATGCAGTTTTTGATTACGCCTAATAAAATCAAACTTCGTTCAGCAGGTTATCGGCTTGTTTACCCAGATTGGGGGGCGTGGTCACGCCGTCTTATACAACAAAGCCGCCCGTACACAACGCAACACCCCGTAGCTGTAAACCCCTTCGAATTGCTCAAAAACTGGCTTGAGCGCATTTTTTTGCTCTTCGGGCAAATTAAGGATCGCCCCTGCCTCCCAAAACCATAAACCGCTTAAACCATGCCAAACTACCGTCGCGCCAACACCAAAGGCGCGTGTTATTTTTTACGGTTGTATCTTTCCGCCGCCAACCGACTTTGTGTGATGAAGCCGTGCGGATGGCTTTACGGAAAGCGATCAGCACTGTCCGCGAACAAAAGCCGTTCACCATTGCTGCGTGGGTGTTGCCGCCCGACCACTTGCATTGCCTTTGGACCTTGCCCGAAGGCGATGCCGATTTTTCCAGCCGTTGGAGTCTGATTAAACGCCAAGTCAGCATCCAATGTAGGGAACATTACCGCCGCGACGATTGGCTGAACGCTTCCAAGCGCAAGCATCGGGAATCCACGCTATGGCAACGCCGCTTTTGGGAACATCAAATCCGTGACCAATCCGACTTTAACCGTCACGCCGATTATCTGCATTACAACCCCGTCAAACACGGTTATTGCAAGCAGCCCCAAAAGGTGTACCCAAAGGGCATAAAGGCAAAAAAGCATCGCCTAAAGCGCCTACTTTTAGTGCCCACCCTGTCTTCTACTATCCTCAAACCTTCAACCACTTCCACCAAAACCAATGGCGCACATGCAGATAACCGCGTATCGGCGTTTTCAGCAATAACAGCAGTAAGCCGATGGAATATAAGCACCAGACTGCGGCCCATTCGTTGGGGTTATTGGTGCTTAAGTACGCCAAAAACGGCCCGGTGACCAGATGATAAACCGTCATTTTCCATGAGCCGTACAGCACAGGCATGATAAACGCGGCGACGATGTACATATTGAACAGCACCAGATTGGCTATTGCCGGAATTTCCCAGGCGATATGCCATTGCCCCGATACAGAACAAATGCGTTTGCCGCAAAATGGCACGTTAAAGGAATCAAAGTAATCACTAAACAGCACGACCTTGGTTTTTACGTCGTAACACATCGGCGCCCATTCAAAGGGGTACAATCGGACCAACAGGCACACGGTGGCGACAAAACAAATAAAATAGACCGTGGGGGATATTTTTTGGCGTATTGCTGCGGGTATGAAATACAAGGAAACCGCATTGACAAAAAACGGTTGGAAAGCGATATGGATATAACCCAGCAAGGTGGCAACCTGGTTTCCCGGATTGGCGCAATCGTCTATCACCGTGTAGGTATAGGCCTGCAAGGCTTCCATTAAGGAAAAAAAGCCCAGTGCCGCGCACAACGCCAATGGTTCTTTTTTATAGTAAAAATAAACCGTACTGCTTAAACCGACCGCCGCTAAAACGGTGGACGCTTCGCCACTCCAACACATACCCGTCCCCTGCTCTTCTTGCTATTATTGTTTATCCCTGACGGCTGGCTGTGGGTGCAAAAAGTGGGTGCTAAATCCAACTCAGCGCTTGGTCATTTACCTCAAGGGGTGGGATAGTAGGGATATGTCGGGCATTTGGCAATGGTTATCAATAATTACTGTCCTTTGCTGATGATTTTCACCGGTTGGCAACCAATGCCCAGCGGTTACTGTCTATTTCATCCCCACTGGACTCCATCAATAACGCACAGCAAGAGGGTTTCGCCTCCCTTCCCGCCCGACGTTATGGCAGGGAACCAGAACCCGGCGAGCGCAGGGGGAATACATCACACCCTAGAAATACCAATGGAAAATCCAAATTGAAAAACACGTTAACAATCAAAGCAACTTTTAAGCATTCCCTTTGGTTTATCATCCTTATTGCGGGTCTTTTGTCAGGATGCGTCACCAAACCTGATATAGCCCCTCCCCTTGGAGAAAGCACAACAAAAAAAGCCGAGTTTATGCTCAGTTTTGACGATGGCCCCCTGCCCGATACAACAGGGCGCGTGCTGGATGCTTTGGCAACACTCAAGGCCATTGACGGCAAACCGGTAAAGGCCGGTTTTTTCCTTTTAGCCGATGCGCCGGATAAATTTTGGCAACAGCGGCTTTATTACGCCCCATACGAGCTCTGGACGGACAAGGGCAGCATCGCAAAATACCCAAAAGTTGCCCAACGGATCAAGCAGGCCGGGCATTTTATTGGCAATCATACGACCCATCATGCTTGGTTCCATTGGCCTTGGCTGGATGCACCGGAGGCTGTGTTGGCTGAATTCACTGAGTGGGAAGCCATTTCTAAACGGGTTTTAGGCGCACCAAACACACGCCTGTTCCGTCCCCCCTATTTTATTCTCACCCAAAACGGGCGTGAAACCGCTAACCGCTTAGGCTATCAAATAGTCATGGGGAAATCAGTAGGTGACGCAATACCGGACATAACGGTGGATGAAATTAAGGAAAAAACCCAATCTATTTTGGCGGCATGGCATAAACCTTACCCTTGCGTGTTGACATTTCACGACAATCGCCCAGCCACCTACGGGCATCTCAGCGAAATTGTCAGCTATCTGCAGCAACAGGGGTTTCGCCTTGTTCATTTTGACCCTGAACGGTTATGAAATAACCGGCAATGCCTTCGCTTATAGCCTTGGGATGAAGTTTATCAAAGGAATTAAGCAGTGTTTTTTAAGTTAAATTCAGATTTACGGCTTTTGGCGTATAATGCGCTTCTTTGTTGCCCTTTATGTAAGTAAAAAAAACCATTATCTCCATGCGTTCAACTTTCCGCCTACCGCTTGTCGCTTTTCTGGTGCTGCTACAGTTAGTTGCGCCGTTAGTACATGCGCATACAGGAAAAATGGCTTTTACTTTACCAGCAACCAACGCTGGCAAACTGCATGTTCCAGGCTTGGAAATGCTGGTTATAGCAGCAACGGATAATAGCCAATACATCCTCTCCGCCCTTGATACGCCTTCAGAAGGTGCTATCTTCGGTGTCGATACCGGCATTAAACAACATCAGGCCAATAACCTGAACGATGCCGACAACAGCTTTTATTTACATCAGAAAACGCTTGTTTTTAACGCGCCTATCTCGCCGTTCGACACTAATTTCTCGCCGCAAACAACGGTTTTTATTAGCCGACCACCTGTTTCTTCCCATACCCCACGCGCACCACCCGCCCGATAACCCTCGTTTTTTTATTGCGGAACAAGCCGTCTAACGGCCCATTTCGCCGCCGTTCACTATCCACCACAACCAAAAATTGCGCAGGCCAAGACCTGTGACTTTTGGTTTATCGCCCAAATTTTAAGTTGGGCGGGCGTGATATTGAACCGTAGACTTTTCATGCACTTTTATAAAGCGGTTTCTACCGCATTGAGCTTATCTTATGATTCCTTTACCTCCCCGCTTCCTGCGCAGGCCTGGAAACCAAAGCCTGCAGATGATTATGCTGGCGCATCTGTTGGGAGTTGCGTCTTTTCCTTGCGCGGCGTTAAACCATTCAGAGGCAACCGTTATAAAACCGACTATTGTCGCCCATCACGACCTCGTTGAAGTTGACCCGTCCTTAGGTTTGTCCAAGCTTATTGACCTGACCTTAGAAAAATACCCTGACGCCACTTGGCTTGACTCATTGGAAGAAGAGGCCGCCGCGTTGCGCAAACGCGGGGAAAGCTGGACTTCGGGCGCCTCGCAAGCCGGTTTGCGTTATCAGGAAGCCACCAGTGGGACGCTACATTATATTGATGCCACCGTACAAGTCCCGCTATGGAACTTAGGGCAGCGTGATGCCCAACAAAAAGTGGGCGAGCAAGCACAAGCCAGCAGCCAATCCCAAGCACAAGCCACTAAGCTGCGCGTGGCCGGTTTGGTCAGGATCGCTTTATGGGACATGGCCCTGCAAAGGATCCGTTACGAACAGGCGCAAGTTGAAGCCGCAACTTTTGAACAATTATTGGCCAAAGTTAAACGCCGCGTTGAATTAGGCGACTTGCCCCGTGCCGATGAACTGCTGGCGCATTCTGAACTGTTGCAAAAACGCTCGGTGCTGACCTTGGCGGAAGCTGAACTGATGCACGCCCGCAAACGTTATGCCAGCATCACCCAAACCACTAAAATCCCTGCCAACTTCCAAGAAAACCTGGTGCCATTAAAAGAAATCCAGCAAAACCATCCGGCCCTTGCCGCGATAAACAGCCAGATCGACCGTAAGCGCGCCGAGCTTGACGCGCTTAAATTGGTGGGTTCCGGGCAAACCAATGTGGTGGTCGGCATCAATAGCGACAGCATGACCAGCGACCCGCGCAGTAACAAAACCGAAAGTTTTAATATCGGCGTCAACGTACCTTTTGGCGGTAGTGCGCATAGCCAACCCCAAATTGCCGCCATGAATGTTGAATTAAATAAGCTAGTTGCCCAACGCGAACAGCTCTTCAGGGATTTGGAACAAATGCACCATGAGGCCGAGCATAACCTGAAAGTCAATCAGGTCGAACTGGACATTGCCAATGAATTACAACAAGTTGCGGAAGAGCATTTAAATATGACTGAACTGAGTTTTTCGGTCGGTGAAATTAATTTGATGGACTTGTTAAAAATCCAGTCCCGGACCCATCTCGCTATCCTTAATGCTAAAGAACGTGCCGTTATGCTGCAACGTGACCAGGCGATCTATAACCAGGCAGTAGGAGTTATGCCATGAAACTAATTAAATCTGTATTATTGCTGGCCTCATTGACAGCACTTGTTTGCCCTATCGCACAAGCTGAAGATACCGTGCAAATGTCCGCTGAACATATCAATAACTTAGGCGTGATACTGGGAAAACTTAGCCCCGCCTCACAAATCCCGGTGTTGTATGCACCCGCTAAAGTGGTCATCCCGCCTACCCAAGAATATATCGTCAGTGCATCGCAAGCGGGGTTGGTGACCAAACTGACGGCGGCGATAGGCGATAACGTAAAAAAAGGCGCTGTGCTGGCACAAATTAACAGCCCTGCGTTACTGACCTTGCAAGGGCAATACCTTAAAGCAGATAGCGTGCTGCACTTGGCCTCCGCCACTTACAACCGCGATAAAATGCTATTGAAAGATGGCGTCATCTCCGACCGTCGTAAACAGGAAACCCTAAGCCAATACAACGCCGCCTTATTAGACGTTAATGAAGCCAAACAACTGCTGCAAATTGCCGGCATGTCGGCGGGCGACATTAACCGTCTGGGCAGTTCACAACGGTTAAACAGCGAGCTTAACGTCCTATCCCCCTTATCGGGCGTCGTTATCGACCGGATGGCCGTTGCCGGTACACGCGTTGACAGCCAAGCGCCGCTTTATCGCATTGCCAATCTTGATGAGCTGTGGCTGGAAATCAATATTCCGCAAGAGCGCATCGGCGATATTAAAATCGGCGACAAAGTTTTAATTGAAAATACCCCAATCAGCGCCAAAATCAGTTTGTTGGGGCAGAGCGTCAATCCGGCAAACCAAACCCTGCTGGCGCGTGCCGTCATCAAAGGCGACCAATCGACCGTGCGTGCCGGGCAAAAAATCAACATCCAAGTGATCCAGCCTAGCGAAAAAGCCCTTTTCAGCATCCCTAATGCCGCTATTGCACAAAATGAAGGCAAATCCTTCATTTTTATCCGCACCCCCTCTGGTTTTTCAGTGAAACCAATAGACATTATCGGCAAACAGGCTGAAGAATCAATCATTAGCGGCGACCTCGACGGTAACGAAGAGATTGCGGTTAAGGGTGCGGTGGCGCTAAAAGCCAATTGGTTAGGCTTGGGGAGTGGCGAATAATGGCTACCCTGATCCGCTTTGCGCTAAGCCAGCGGCTGTTGATGATGATTGTGGTCTTGCTGTTGGCAGGTGGCGGCTATCACGCCTTTCAAAACATCCCCATCGACGCCTTTCCTGAAGTGTCGCCCACGCAAGTCAAAATTATCGTCAAAGCGCCGGGAATGACGCCGGAAGAAGTTGAAGCGCGGATCACCGCGCCCATCGAAGTGGAGCTGTTGGGCATTCCGCACCAGACCATGCTGCGCTCCATCGCCAAATACGCGCTGACCGACATCACCGTCGATTTCACCGAAGGCACCGACATTTATTGGGCACGCCAGCAAATTGCCGAACGCCTGAACACGCTGTGGGGCAATTTGCCTAAAGGCGTTGAAGGCGGCATTGCGCCGATGACCACGCCGTTAGGTGAGATGTTTATGTTCACCATTGAAGGCGGTGATTTAAGCCTGATGGAACGCCGCAGCTTGTTGGACTGGGTGATACGCCCTGCCCTGCGGACGGTGTCCGGCGTTGCCGATGTCAATTCGCTCGGCGGCCTGGTCAGAAGTTTTGAGGTCATCCCCGACAATATCCGGCTTGCTGCGCGGGGCATCAGCATGGATAGCCTCATGAACGCATTGCAGCACAATAACAGCAACGATGGCGCAGGCCGCCTGACAGACGGCGAAGAAGCGCTGATCGTCCGTGCCGAAGGGCGGATCAAGACCTTGGACGATGTCCGCAGCATTGTCGTTGATAACAAAAACGGCATTCCGGTCACGGTGGGCGATATTGCCGACATTAAAATCGGCGCATTGACCCGTTACGGGGCAGTCAGCAAAAACGGCGAGGGTGAAGCCGTCACCGGCCTGGTGCTAAGCTTGCGCGGTGCCAACGCCCGCCAAACGATTGTCGGCATCGAGAAAAAACTGGAGGACATCAGCAAGGGCTTTCCTGAAGGCGTCAGCGCGAAAGTGTTTTACAATCGCGGCAATTTGGTCGATAAAGCCGTAGACACCGTCACCCATGCGTTGTTAGAAGCGATAGCCTTAGTGGTGGTGTTGCTGCTGTTGTTCTTGGGCAATCTGCGGGCGGCATTGGTGGTGGCATTGGCCTTACCCTTAGCGGCACTGTTCACGTTTATTTTAATGAACAGCATGGGCATGTCGGCAAACTTGATGAGCCTTGGCGGCTTGGCGATTGCCATCGGGATGCTGGTCGATGCGGCCGTGGTGGTGGTGGAGAACCTCATCACCCATTTGGCGCACACCGAAAAAGCCCAGCGCCTGCCCCGCCTGCACGTCATTTACCGCGCAACCGCCGAGGTTGCCGCCTCCGTGACCGCCGGCATCTTAATCATCATCATCGTATTTTTGCCGTTGCTGACCTTGCAGGGCTTGGAAGGCAAATTATTTACGCCCGTTGCATTGACGATAGTGTTCGCGCTTAGCGGTTCGCTGATCCTGTCATTGACGATCATTCCGGTGATTGCCTCCTACTTGCTCAAAGAAGTCTCCCACGAAGAGCCTTGGTTGCCCCGGCAATTGCAAAAGCTGTATCAACCCACCTTGGCGTGGTGCATTGACAACAACAAAATTGTTTTTGCCGGTGCGGGTGGTTTATTGGTCGTGACCGTCCTAGTCTTCACCCAAATAGGCAGCACCTTCATGCCGACGATGGATGAAGGCGACATTATTTTACAGCTGGAAAAACTGCCCTCCATCACGCTCAAAGATTCGGTTGCGCTGGATGGTCAAGTGCAAAAAAGCTTGCTGAAAAATATCCCGGAAATTGCTTCAGTTGTCTCGCGGGTCGGCTCTGACGAATTGGGGCTAGACCCGATGGGCTTGAACGAAACCGACACGTTTTTAATACTCAAACCCAAAGACCAATGGCGTATGCACAGCAAAGAGGAATTGATCGAGGAAATCCGTAAAGTGATGGCGCAAACGCCGGGCATTGCGTTCGGTTTCACGCAACCGATTGAAATGCGCGTTTCGGAAATGCTCACCGGCACACGCGGCGACGTGGCGGTGAAATTATTTGGCTCAGACCTTGCCGTGCTGAATGAAAAAGCCAATGAAATTGCCGAAATTTTAAAACATATCACCGGCTCCAGTGACGTGTTCGCCAAACAAAATGACGGTATGCAGTTTTTACAACTGACCATTGACCGGTCGGCCGCCGGACGCTTGGGACTGGATAGCGACAGCATAGAAACCCTGCTACGCGCCCAGATCGAAGGCCTAAATTTGGGCATTGTGCAGGAAGGCATCAAACGCACGCCATTGCTGTTGCGCGGCAACAGCAACACCGCCAGCTTTGACAACTTGCAAATCACCCTGCCCAACGGCGGGCATGTGCCAGTCACTGCCATTGCCAAACTGGCTAAAGTGGAAGGCGTAGTGTCGATAGGCCGTGAACGCGGCCAACGTTTTGTGGTGGTGCGCAGCAACGTGCAAGACCGTGACTTGGTCGGTTTTGTTGACGAAGCCCGCAAAGCGGTTGCCGATAAAGTAAAATTGCCGACCGGCTATTTTGTCGAATTCGGCGGCCAGTTTGAGAACCAGCAACGCGCCGCCGCAACCTTGTCATTGGTCGTGCCCATTTCTTTGGGCTTAATTTTTCTCTTATTGTTTTCAACGTTCGGTTCTGTCAGGCAAGCCACGCTGGTATTGTCCAATATCCCGCTGGCTATGGTCGGTGGCGTGTTTGCACTATGGTTGTCCGGTGAATATTTATCGGTGCCAGCCTCGGTGGGCTTTATCGCCTTGCTGGGGATTGCGGTGCTGAATGGTGTCGTGATGGTGAGTTATTTTAACCAGCTCTTGGCTACCGGCATGGACATGGCCAGAGTTGTCATTATTGGCTCGTCACGCCGGTTACGGCCCGTGCTGATGACCGCCAGTATCGCGGCCTTCGGTTTGATACCGCTGCTGTTTGCCACCGGCCCAGGATCTGAAATCCAGCGTCCGTTGGCGATAGTGGTTATCGGCGGGCTGGTTTCATCAACCTTCTTAACCCTATTTTTGTTGCCGATTTTGTTTAAATTGTTCGGGCAAGCAAAAATCTCACAAGAGGCCAACGCATGATGCACCAAGAATATTTAGTCACCCTGAATGTACCGCCCAGCCTTGACGAGTCCATCGTGGACTGCCTGCTCATGCTGGAAGCCGAACACGGCTTTAGCAGCTTCACCGTCAACGCCCATCATCATGAAAACAAAGGCTTGTCGCTTGCCGAACAGGTCAGCGGCCGACAAAAAAGACTCCGTTTTCAGATGTATGTCAATGCCGAAGGTTTGGCGACATTGTTGACCCAATTGCAGGAGGAGTTTTCAGGCTCCGGCATTCAATATTGGGTGTTGCCGGTAATTGAGAAAGGTGTTATTTAACCATAAGGAGGGGTATTGTTGAGTGCTTACCCGGTAAAATAAGACGCTACAGGCGGGTGTTTTTACCGCTCGAAAAACGTGTCAGAAACCACATGGGCTTCGTCCGTTTCGCCCCGCCGTTCCTTTAGCTACACTGAAATGTCTACAGAGGCCCGCATAAATAATGCATAATTATCCGGCGGGTCAGCAGGCCAGTGATTAGCAAAGTATAGATATCAAGCCGCGTCCCATTTCCACCATTTTTTTCATTTCGGAGAGATTATGAAAGACACCATAATTTGCATAGGGTCAACGACAGCATCCCCGCCCAGCAAATCTAAAATAGGAGAAGACTATGCGTAAACTTATTATATTTTGTGCGTTGGGCTCATCCGCAGCAATAGCTGGGGTTTCAGGGCCAATAGCCACCCAACCGGCAGTATCTGCCCTTTCTGATCCAATCTATGACATTGCCCTAACCGGACAGAAGAGCGCACTTTCAGCCACAGCGCCAAAATTCAAAGTGCATCCGCTGCTTATGCCGCCCAAACCCACAAAAAACTCAAACCGTTTTGCACCAGGGGCAAAACCCCCAACGGTAACGGTGCCTGCGGATACGCCATACACACAAACGTCAACCTACCGGCCTGTGGGCATGACGAGTGTTGCTAACTTCGAGGGGCTGGGTCTTGGAACGCCGGGATTCTCCATTGCCGGTGCGCCACCCGACCCGACCTTGGCGGTGGGCAGCACACAAATCGTGCAATGGGTGAACACCCAGTTGGCTGTTTATGACAAAACCGGAAATCCGCTACTACCTGCCCCTGGCTTCATCAACGGCAATGTGATCTGGGCAGGGCTTCCTGCTGGCGGCCTCTGCCATGATTTCAACAGGGGTGATCCAATGGTGCAGTATGACCAGATAGCAAATCGCTGGATCCTGACCCAATTCGCGTTCAACGCAACCAGGACACTGAATGCCCAATGTATTGCCGTCTCAACGACACCCGATGCGACTGGCGCATATAATTTGTACCAATACGATTTTGGGACGGCACTTCCGGACTACGCCAAACTAGGTGTCTGGACGGATGCCTACTATATAACGTACAACATGTTCGACGGGGCAACGGATGCTTTCATCGAGGGTAGGGCTTGCGCTTATGATCGGGCGGCAATGATTGCCGGCAACCCTTCAGCCACGCAGATTTGCTTCGGCAACTCGTCCCGGTTTAGCTTTCTGCCCGCCGATCTTGACGGCACTATTCCACCGCCGGTGGGAGCCCCAAATTACCATATTTCATGGGATTGGGGGTTTTTAGCCGGCCCCCCGTACACAATGCAGCTCACCAAGTTTGTGCCCGATTTTACAACGCCTGCCAATTCCACGTTCAATGATGGCTTCGGCGGTGCGCCGTTCAGTTTCGTCGGTTTTGATTTAGGGTCAAACACACTGGGCACCTGTAATGATAACGGTAATGCCTGTGTTCCACAATTAGGCACTGCCAATCTTCTGGACACACTTGGAGATCGGCACATGTACCGCTTGGTTTACCGGAATTTTGGCAAGCACGACGCGTTATTGTTTACCCAGTCCGTTGACAATGCGGCAACCACCACGGCGGATTTGCGCTGGTGGGAAATCCGTAATCCTGGGGCAAACCCGCCGGTGGTCTATCAAAACAGCACCTTCCGCCCCAGCGATGATGCCCGATGGATGGGTTCGGCGGCTTTCGACAAGCTCGGCAATATCGCCATTGGCTACTCGGCATCCTCGGCTACGATAAATCCTGGGATCCGGATAGCCGGACGCCGCCGGGCCGATCCGCAGAACGAGCTCCGTACCGAAGCGGTCGTGATGCAAGGCGCGGGTAGCCAAACAGGCACACTGCATCGGTGGGGCGACTATACAGCTATGCAGATCGACCCGACCGACGATTGTACATTCTGGTACACCAATGAGTATCTTGCTGCCAACGGAACCTTTAACTGGCATACCCGCATTGCTGCATTCAAGTTTGGAAACTGCAAATTAGGAAAATAGTTGTGTGTCGGGTAACGATAAAACCGTTGCCCGACCTTTTTGCATTCAGTGCCTTTGCTGAGCTTGCCGGAAAATTGAATGGGGTGTTAGAAAGCTGAACCGGCACCTTTTAAGCTTCAACTACAGAGTTACAGCATAGCGCAGATACCCACTATTGGGTGTTGCCAGCAATTTGAGAAAGGTGTTATACCCCCAGTACGGCAGCCTATACGGATGCTGAAAATCTAGTGGGGTATGCACTTACTACTTGAGTTCACGTCCTTAAAATAGCCGGGTTATTTAAACTCCGTCTTAACCTATAATTGGCAAATCCCTTAAAAAACCCTTAAAATGTCATCCTAGCGCTTTTATATTTAAAGTTTTTAAAACTTTTTCAACTACTTAACTAACGTATCGTGAAAAATAAATTTTATAAATCCTTAGCCATAGGAATAAGTTTAGCTATTGCATCGACGTCTAGTTATGCAAGACCGGCTCATACAACCTCTAAAAAACACCCGACCCTTTCGGCCAAACACTCTAAAAAACACCCAGTCGTTTCAGTTAAAACTTCTAAAAAACAAATCATTAGCAAGATCAAACACAGTAAATCGACGGCTCACAGCAATATTATTTCCCACGTAAGAAATTCCGGCAAAAAACAACACCCTCTCTCTCTCGCCTCCAAACACCACACCC
The DNA here is from genome assembly GCA_028712695.1 of Methylovulum sp. Classification (GTDB taxonomy): domain Bacteria; phylum Pseudomonadota; class Gammaproteobacteria; order Methylococcales; family Methylomonadaceae; genus Methylovulum. The sequence goes on from JAQTQZ010000017.1 coordinate 33,858, forward strand.
TCAGCAAAAAGAAAACCATCAAACATAACCATCAATATCTGGCAAAAGCATTGCCCACCGAGTCATTTTCAAACGAAACCATTGGGGATGCGAATGAACACCAGAGAGTTAATTTAGCACCGCCTATCAAAATTAATGCCCGTATCCACTCATTCATAGTCACTGGCGGAAAAGACACCCCTGTCCGTATTGAACAGCCACATAGGGTTGAAATACCGCACCGTTACATAAGCACACACGGAATCATCAACACGTCGCTATCCGCCGCAGGCCAGAAAGCCGGGTTGTCCGATGAATTGATTATGCAACTAACTAATATTTTCGCGTGGGATATTGATTTTGCCACCAAACTTCGTCGTGGCGACCAGTTCACTGTGGTCTATGAAAATAATAGCCGCACTGGCGAACACATTATCGCCGCTGAATTTGTCAATCAAGGAAAAATCCTGACTGCTGTCAAATATCAAGATAACGATGGCAATACCAATTATTACACGCCAGAAGGCAAGGTCATGCGCAAGGCGTTTTTAAGCACGCCAGTTGACTTTGCGCGTATCAGCTCGCATTTTGACACCAACCGCAAGCACCCGATACTCAACAGAATCCGCGCCCATAAAGGTGTCGATTATGCGGCTCGGACAGGTACTCCGGTAAAAGCGGCGGGGGATGGCGAAATTTCATTTTTAGGGCGTAAAGGTGGCTATGGACAGGTGCTCATAATCAAACATGGCGAGCGCTATGAAACGCTTTACGCACATCTTTCCAAATTTAAAAATGGCCTACATGATGGTGATGCCATTAAACAAGGGGAAGTCATCGGTTATGTCGGCCAAACAGGCCTTGCCACCGGCCCCCATCTGCACTATGAATTCCATGTTGATGGTGTCCACCGTAATCCGGAAACGGTGGACACCAGGCAAGCATCAACTTTAAAAAACGATTATCTGGCAGATTTCAAAGCCCAAGCGCAACCGGTGCTTTCCGAGCTTTACCACGCCAAAGCACAAACGTTATTTGCCAAAAACCAACTGCGCCCCGATTAAACATGCCTGAATTTTACATAGGCCTAATGTCAGGCACCAGTGTCGATGGTATCGACGCTAGCCTTGTTGATTTCAGCGATGGTAAAGTTCGGCTTGTTGATTTTTTCTACCAGCCTTTTACTGCCGACCTTAAAGCCGCCATTGAACATGCAAGCAAACCCGACACATTAATTGCCTTACAAAACTACGGCACCCTTGATGCCCAGCTAGGACAACAATTTGCTGACGCCGCTAACGCCCTACTGACCAAAGCCAAAATTCCCGCGTCATCGATTACCGCCATTGGCAGCCACGGGCAAACTATCTATCATTCGCCTGATAACAAATTTCCTTTTTCACTGCAAATAGGCGACCCTAACCTTATCGCAGAGAAAACCGGCATCACTACCGTCGCCGATTTCCGGCGACGGGACATGGCCGCCAACGGGCAAGGTGCACCACTGGTCCCGGCTTTTCATCAAGCCGTATTCAGTCATCCAGATGAAGACCGTTGCGTCGTCAATATCGGCGGCATCGCTAACATTACCGTATTACCGGCCAACCAAAGCGCAGCCACCACAGGTTTTGACACCGGCCCCGGCAATACCTTGATGGATCAATGGATACACAAACATCAAGGTGTCAATTATGACTCAAATGGGATATGGGCAAAAACAGGCCAGATTAACGACAAATTGGTCGCCTTATTAAAACACGATACTTATTTTCATACTGCGCCACCTAAAAGCACCGGTAAAGAATATTTTTCCATTCCTTGGCTTGAGCAAAAAGCTAGCTTGTCTGAGTATTACCCTGAGGATATTCAGGCCAGCTTGTGCCATCTAACAGCGACAACAATCTGTGATGCCATTAAGAAATATGCACCGGCAACCGAGCGGACATTGATTTGTGGCGGCGGTATCCATAATGATTTCTTATTACAGCTTATTAAGCAGAACCTGCAACACCCTGTTGCCTCAACTGAAACACAAGGCATCCATCCTGACCATGTTGAAGCAATGGCTTTTGCATGGCTGGCATGGCAAAGGATCAATAACTTACCGGGCAACCTTAAAGAGGTGACAGGGGCGAGCCGACCTGTAATACTGGGGGGGATTTACAGCTAGAGGAATTATCAAGTTCACGTCAGGGCAAATTTCTAGCCCTGACCCACATACAGCGAAAAAGGCCGCTTACGCAGAAAACGAAGAACCGCAACCACAGGTTGTCGTTGCATTCGGGTTACGAATAACAAACTGCGCACCCGACAGGTCTTCTTTATAATCGATCTCAGCGCCTGCCAAATATTGGATACTCATGACATCGATCAGAACCGTAACACCGCCATTTTCAACACGGGTGTCATCCTCATTGACCTCTTCATCGAAAGTAAACCCGTATTGAAACCCTGAGCAACCACCACCAGAAACGTACACGCGTAGCTTCATGTTGTCATTACCCTCTTCGGCGATCAACTCGCTCACCTTAGATGCGGCACTGTCAGTAAAAATAATTGGATTAGCCATAACTAAAAACATACTCATAAATAAAAAAACTAAGTTCGATTATGACCATACCCAGCTTTTTAGTCAACATTTAAGCACACACTTTTTATCCGCAGACTAGCTTTAAAACTCTAGGCATAAAAAAAGGTCTTACGACCTTTTTTCAACAACCTAATGGCTTGGTCAAAACCGGCGGAATGATCAGTTATCTGTTCATCCCGCGTTAGTTTTTATCCGAAATTACGAGTTTTAGCTTTCTTTTTCAACTTCTTTAATACTAAGCCTAACTCTACCTTGCCGGTCAATTTCCAGCACTTTTACCTTGACCACGTCGCCTTCGTTCAGTTTGTCGCTAACTTTATCAACATGCTCATCGGAAATTTGCGAAATATGCACCAAACCATCTTTGCCCGGCAAAATAGTGACAAAAGCACCAAAGTCCATCAGTCTGGCAACTTTACCTTCATAAACTTTACCGACCTCGACATCTTCAGTGATTTCCTCAATCAAGCGGCGCGCTTCTTCGCCTGCCGCTTTATCAACAGATGCAATTTTTACAATACCATCGTCCGTTAAATCAACACTGGCTCCAGTGATTTCAGTAATGCCGCGAATGGTGGCCCCACCTTTACCGATGACTTCGCGGATTTTGCTAGGGTCAATTTTGAAGGTGATGATACGCGGTGCAAAATCGGACATTTCTTCACGCGTAGAAGAAAGCGCCTTGTTCATTTCCCCTAGAATATGCAAACGGCCTTGCTTTGCCTGCTCTAAAGCCGTCCTCATTATCTCGGCGGTGATGCCATCTATCTTGATGTCCATTTGCAAGGCGGTGATGCCCATTTCTGAACCGGCAACCTTAAAATCCATATCGCCCAAATGATCTTCATCACCCATAATGTCGGACAACACGGCAAAGCGGTCTCCTTCTTTAATCAAACCCATCGCAATACCGGCGACAGGTGCAATGATAGGTACGCCTGCATCCATTAATGCCAGCGAGCTACCACACACTGAGGCCATTGAGCTGGAGCCATTGGATTCGGTGATTTCAGAAACCACGCGGATGGTGTAAGGAAATTCTTCCATATTAGGCAATACCGCAGCAACACCGCGCTTAGCCAGCCGACCGTGACCGATTTCACGACGTTTAGGCGATCCGACTTGTCCGGTCTCACCAACGCTGTACGGAGGGAAATTATAGTGCAGCATAAACGGCTCTTTATATTCACCCGCCAGTGCGTCAATAATTTGGGCATCGCGTTGAGTGCCGAGCGTAGCAACAACCAAAGCCTGCGTTTCACCACGTGTGAATAATGCTGAACCGTGGGTTCTAGGCAATACGCCAGTCCTGACACTAATAGGCCTAATGGAATCAAGGGCACGGCCATCAATACGCTTGCCTTCATCAAGAATAGCATTACGGACAATCCGGGCTTCCAGATGCTCGATGATTAGGCGAATATCCTTTTCAGCATAATCACTATCGGTCGCCGCCAATTTTTCAACCACCGCATTTCTGATACCTTTTAACTGTTCTTGTCTAACCAGTTTTTCAGCGATCTGATAAGCCTCTTTAATACCTGCTTCAACTTCTGAAGTGACTAGATGCACCAATTCAGCATTGGCTTCGGGTGCCTTCCATTCAACCACACCCGCGCCTGCCGCATTGGCAAATTCATTGATAGCGTTAATTGCGGTCTGCATGTGTTCATGACCGAACAACACCGCTCCTAGCATAACCTCTTCCGACAAGCCTATCGCTTCCGATTCGACCATAAGCACCGCATGCGCAGTCCCTGCCACAACCAAGGTCAATTGCGAATCTTTTAATGTGCTCGGGGTAGGATTTAATAAATAATCACCATCCTTATAACCAACACAAGCCGCACCTATCGGGCCATTAAAAGGCAAGCCTGAAACTGCCAATGCGGCGGATGCGCCTAATAGAGCCGGAATTTCCGGATCGACATCAGGATTTAACGAAACGACGGTGGCAACAATCTGAACTTCGTTAGTATAACCTTCAGGGAAGAGTGGGCGTATAGGCCTGTCAATCAACCGGGATGTTAACGTTTCCTTCTCACTTGGCCTGCCTTCTCTCTTAAAAAAACCGCCCGGTATTTTGCCTGCGGCGTATGCTTTTTCTTGATAATTCACAGTTAACGGAAAAAAATCACCACCATTGGCTTCTTTTTTGCCGACAACCGTAACCAGTAATGTTGTACCATCAACATCAATAATAACAGCACCGTCTGCTTGTCGAGCTATTTCGCCTGTTTCTAGCGTGACTTTTTGAGTGCCGTACTGAAATTCTTTCCTGACAGGATTCACTATAGGGGTTCCTTTGTGTAGAGGTTCGTGTAAAGACGCCAATAGCGCGTCTTTACTGAGGTTGTACTTTTTCTATTACTTACGTAAACCAAGGCGTTCTATCAATGAACGATAACGGTCACCGTCTTTGTTTTTCAGATAATCCAACAATTTGCGGCGCTGGTTAACCATACGCAACAAGCCACGACGTGAATGGTTGTCTTTTTTATGCTCAGCAAAATGCGGTGTTAAATGAAGAATATGTGCGGTCAATAAGGCAACTTGTACTTCAGGCGAACCCGTGTCGGTTTCTGACAAACGATATTCTTCAACGACCGCTTTTTTTTGTGCTGCAGTAAATGGCATTTGATAATCCCTATTAAGATTAAATACTAAAAATAAAGCCGTCAGATGACGACTTGTGATGTCGCTGTTTCCACGATAGGGTGTAGAAACAGCAGGTTATGCCGCACTGGTTTGTTGTTCACCGGTGCTGTTCATGTTCATATTGAACAATTTTTTCGGGGCTATTTTATCATCCAATAGCATTTCCCCCAAACCCAAAAAAAACGCACCGTGGTATAACCGTACCATACCTAACGGGTGTCTTTCAGCGCTGATGGATTGCCCATATTTTATACTTATTGCCTCAGCATCAGATAACTGCACTGCAGGTATCGCCGCCAAAGGTGTGTCGACCGCAATCAGGCAATCCAATAGACTTTGCCCATCCATTGCCGACAATTGCCCGATAGTTTTTGCTTCACTGAGATTAAACTGCCCAGCCTGTAGCCGCCGTAACACCGTGACCGTACCGCAGCACCCTAGCGCGTGACCTATATCTTCGGCTAATGACCTGATATAAGTGCCTTTAGAGCAAAAAACGTCCAGCGCCAAGCGGTCGCCGATAAAACTCAGCATCTTCAATTCAAAAATAGTAATACGTCGGGCTTTGCGCTCAATGACTTTGCCTTCTCTCGCTAGCTCGTAAAGCTTCTTGCCTTCATGCTTTAGCGCAGAATACATCGGTGGCACCTGTTCAATATTACCGGTAAATAGCCTTAAACAGGCTTCTATCTCAACTAAAGTCAAATTTGGGACAGGGCAAGTTTTAATCACAAGGCCTTCCGCGTCACCGGTATCAGTCATGACGCCTAATTGCACCTCAACCTGATAACGTTTATCGTCATCCAGCATCAACGCGGACACCTTAGTCGCCTCGCCAAAACACAGCGGCAACAAACCGGTGGCTAAAGGATCGAGACTACCGGTATGGCCTGCTTTATTGGCATTAAACAAGCGCCTAACTTCTTGCAAAGCACGATTGGAAGAAACACCCAAGCGCTTGTCGAGCAGCACAATACCATGCACATCGTTTCCGGATTTGCGTTTGCCCATACAGAATAAACCTTAGCTACGCTTGTCAGGTTCGCTTAATAGCTCGGCCACACGCATACCAGTATCAAAAGAATTATCATAGTAAAAACGTAACTCCGAGATATGCCGCAAACGCATCCGCTTGGCCAATTCATGCCGTATGACAGGGGCTAGTTCATTAAGGCATTTCACATTGGCTTTCTTGCCAGCATCATCGGTATTTAATACCGTGACATAAATTTTTGCCACGGCAAGGTCTTTGCTTACTTCAACTTCATTAATAGTAACAAACCCCAACCGGGCATCATCAATGTCGCGCTGTAAAATCAGCGACAACTCTTTTTGCATTTGCGATGAAACACGGGCGTTACGGCCGAATTCTTTTGCCATAAAACTACAATACCCGTCTGACTTCAGTGCGCTCAAACACTTCGATTTGATCCCCTGGCTGCACATCGTTGTAATTTTTTACGCCGATACCGCATTCCATACCCATTTTCACTTCAGCCGCATCATCTTTAAAGCGGCGCAACGACTCGAGCTGCCCTTCATAGATAACTACGTTCTCACGCAAGACGCGGATCGGCAAATTGCGTTTGACATAACCGTCAATAACCATACAGCCGGCAATCGCGCCAAACTTTGGTGACCGGAAAACATCCCGCACTTCAGCGAGCCCGACAATATGTTCCCTGATTTCAGGTGCAAGCATACCGCTGATAGATTTCTTGACTTCATCAATGGCATCGTAAATGACGCTGTAATAATGTAAGTCAACCCCTTTTTCTTCAATCAGTTTTCTGGCAGTGGCATCGGCCCTGACATTGAACCCCATCAGAATAGCACCTGAAGCCAACGCCAAGTTGACATCGCCCTCGTTGATCCCACCTACGCCACCAAACACCACCTTAACTTCAACTTCTTCATTGGATAATGCCATTAAGGAACCACGTAACGCTTCCAAACTACCTTGCACGTCGGTTTTAAGCACTAAATTGACGCTGGCGAGTTCGCCGGTGACCATTTTAGAGAACACCTCGTCGAGCTTAGATGCCTGCTGTGCCGCGTGCCGCGTGGATCGTTTACGATCTTCACGATGCTTGGCAAGTTCTTTGGCAACACGATCGTTTTGCACCACCAAAAACTCATCACCCGCATTCGGCGTCCCAGACAAACCAAGAATTTCAACCGGCACACACGGCCCCGCCTCTTTAATTGCCTTGCCGTTCTCATTAAACATAGCGCGGACTCGCCCGTATTCGTGACCGCATAAGACCATTTGCCCGCTTTCCAAAGTGCCTTTTTGAACCAGCACAGTGGCAACGGCGCCGCGGCCTTTATCCAACCTTGATTCAATGACAATACCTGAAGCCGCACCTTCAACAGGGGCTTTCAATTCGAGAATTTCGGTCTGCACAATAAGCGCTTCGATTAACTCATCAATACCTTCACCGGTTTTGGCAGAAATCTTCAGGAATTGGACATCACCACCCCATTCTTCCGCTAACACGTTGATAGCTGACAGTTCCTGCATCACTTTGTCAGGATTCGCATCGGGCTTGTCGATTTTATTGATCGCGACAATAATTGGTACGTTAGCCGCTTTAGCATGTTCGACCGCTTCTTTTGTTTGTGGCATCACACCGTCATCGGCGGCAACGACCACAATAACCACGTCAGTCACATCCGCCCCGCGTGCACGCATGGCAGTAAATGCCGCGTGACCCGGCGTGTCTAAAAAGGTGACGGCGCCATGGTCGGTTTTAACTTGGTAAGCACCGATATGCTGGGTAATCCCACCAGCCTCCCCAGCCGCTACCCGAGTTTTGCGGATATAATCCAATAGCGAGGTTTTACCATGATCGACATGTCCCATAATGGTGACGATCGGTGCACGCGGCAACGGAATACGATGGTCATCTGCGACAACCTCTGCCAGCATTTCCTGTTCAAGATCATCTTCGCTCTGCATAATGGCTTTGTGCCCCATTTCCTCAACCACAATAGCCGCCGTTTCTTGGTCTATGCTTTGGTTGATGGTCGCCATAATACCTAGCTTCATCAAATTCTTAATGACTAGCGCTGCTTTAACGCTCATTTTTTGTGCCAGATCAGAAACAATAATCATTTCTGGTATAGCAACATCTTTGATAATTGGCGCAACGGGCACTTCAAACTGATGCTTTGCATCTGACTGCACAGCCCCCCGCGGCGTATGTTTGCCTTTTTTCTTGCCTTTCTTTGCCTCTTTACCCGCTACACGTTGGGCACCATCTTCTTCCTGCTTTTTCTTGTACAGCACTTCCTGCTTAGCTGCCGCTTGCTGCCTTACTTTATCCGCATTTTTCTTGATAGATTCTTCAAGACGGCGTTCTTTTTCCAGCTGTTTTTTTCTCGCCTCATCCGCTTCTTTGGCTTTTATCGGTTTATCCTGCTTTATTTTTTTGTCATCCTTGACCTTGACTTCACCAAAAGCACTTTCGATTTCAACTTCCAATTCAGGTTCAAGAGCCACTTCGTCGGCGACCGACGCCTCGACAGCAACTTCCACTGGAGGCTGTTCAGCCTGTATATCAGCCGCCGCAGGCTCTTCTGGATGTGGAACTTGCGTTTCTGCCACGATAACCGGTGGAACGGGTTGGCTTGGAAATTCAGGAACAATTGCTGCCGGCTCAGCCGTTTTCAGTTCTTCCGTTTCGCGCTTTATATAAGTCTTCTTTTTGCGCACTTCAACGCTGATTGTTTTCGTGGAACTGCCAGGCACACTTGCCTGCTTTATTTCCATGACTTTTCTGCGCTCCAGCGTAACCCGCTTAGGAGAGCTGCCCGCTTCACCCTCGACTTTTCCGTGGCGCTTACGCAGACTGCTAAGCAACTGCATTTTTTCGTCTTCAGTAATAACATCATCAGGGGTACGGGCAGACAATCCTGCTTCTTTCAGCTGCTCCAATAATCGTTCCAGAGGAATTTTAACCACCTCTGCCAATTGTCGTACTGTTTTATCGCTCATATTTCACCTCAGCTGTCTTGTGACTATCCTGTACGCGGCATACTGCTTTATCATTCATATCCTAAACCCCTTTTACCTTACTCAGCAAACCAAGGCTCACGCGCCTTCATAATAAGTTTCGCTGCCTTTTCTTCATTCATTCCAGCAAACTCCAGCAAATCATCAACTGATTGCTCAGCCAAATCATCCATCGTAATGATACCCTGGCTGGCCAGATCATAAGCCAGCTCATTATCCATCCCTTCCATTTCCAGTAAATCCTGCGCAGGATGGGCGGTTTCTATTTTTTCTTCAGCAGCAATCGCACTAATCAACAAGGCATCTTTAGCACGACTTCTGAGCTCATTGACAAGCTCTTCATCAAAGCCTTCTATTTCCAGCATTTCACTCACTGGCACATAAGCGATCTCTTCAATTGTATTAAAGCCCACTTCAACGAGAATAGATGCTATATCATCATCAATATCCAGTTGATCGACAAATAACTGTTTTATTTTCAGCGCCTCAACTTCGCTATTCAATTCGGCTTTAGAGGCATCAATCACATTCAATTCCCAACCCGTCAGTTGAGACGCCAAACGCACGTTTTGCCCGCCCCGCCCAATCGCCTGCGATAAATTCTCTGAACTGACGGCCAAATCCATACTGTGCTTGTCTTCATCGACGATGATAGACTGGATCTCTGCAGGCGACATTGCATTAATCACAAATTGCGCCTCACTGGGATTCCACAGGATAATATCGACCCGCTCACCTGCCAACTCATTAGTGACCGACTGGACCCTAGCACCGCGCATGCCCACACAAGAACCGACCGGATCCAATCTTGGATCATTGCTTTTCACCGCCAGCTTGGCTCTGGAACCGGGATCCCGTGCCGCGCCCATAATGGAAATCATGCCTTCACCAACTTCCGGCACTTCGAGACGAAACAAGGCAATCAGTAATTCGGGAGCCGTGCGACTGACAAACAGTTGCGGGCCACGGGCTTCCAAACGGACATCTTTCAGATAACCCCTAATCCTATCACCAATCCGGATCGCTTCGCGTGGAATCATATCTTCGCGGGCAATATAGGCTTCCACATGCCCACCCAAATCCAGATAAACACTGCCTTTTTCAATGCGCTTAACAATGCCGGTGACTAATTCACCAATACGTAACTTATACGCATCAACAATTTTTTTGCGCTCCGCTTCCCTTACTTTTTGAATGATCGCTTGTTTAGCATGTTGCGCGGCAATCCGTCCGAATTCTACCGATTCAATTTCCTCTTCCACTAAATCGCCAACCTGGACATCCCCGTCATCAAGCTGGGCGACCTCCAATAATATTTGCGTGGTTGGAAACTCCACATCACCAGCACACAAAGGATTGGGGGCAACCACTTCCCATTGCCTGTAGGTGGCATAATCGCCTGTCTTCCTATCAATGGCAACACGCGCCTTAATATGGTTGACATAACGCTTTACGGTAGCGGCTTCTAATGCAGACTCTATTGCCTGAAAAACAACCTCCTTGTCGATTTCCTTTTCATTAGAAAAAACCTCCACTACCAACAAAATTTCTTTATTCGCCATTTCGAGCTCCTTTTTCGATGCTTTGATTAAATAAACTGAGATCAGGCACTAGCCGCGCTTTGCTCATCGCGCTAAATGGCACTTCATAAACCTGTCCATCTTCTTGAAGGAAGACATTGTCACCATCAACTTTTTCAATCGCTCCTTTAATTTTTCTACGTCCTGCTATTGGCTTAAACAAAGTCACCAAGACAGTGCTACCAATAAAGCGCTCAAACTGACTTATTTTAAAAAATGGCCTATCCTCACCTGGTGAAGAAATTTCCAGCTGATAGTTACCGGGAATAGGGTCTTCCACATCAAGAACACCACTCACTTGATGACTGACTTTCGTACAATCTTCCAGCAAAATACCCCGATCGCTATCAATATAAATCCTTAACAGACCATGCTTAGGGTGCGGATTATAATCAACGCCAACACACTCATAACCTAAACCTTCAACAATTGGTTCGATCAAATTGACCAAATGATCAGGAGCCTGCTTCATTTTTTCCTCACTTATTTGCGCCCAAAAAAAAAGAGCCCAAAGGCTCCCTGTAAAATCCAGTATTAACCATTACCCTAGGCTTTTGAAGACCCAGGCCCATAAAGTAAAAAACCCCAAAATGGGGTTTCTTTTTTCTGGTAGCGGGGGCAGGATTTGAACCTACGACCTTCGGGTTATGAGCCCGACGAGCTACCAAGCTGCTCCACCCCGCGATTGATTTAAGGTATTATAATGACTTTCTAATATTTTTCAATCTATTTCTATACTTAACTGGCATTTAGATGTGAAATAAATCAAAAAAGCTATTTGGCCGTAAATGTTTGTTCATTTAATACATGGCCTTTTTCATCCATCAGCCTCACCAACCAATGGCCTCGGGACTTGCCTGCCAATACCCTATGGCTGTAGGTACGCCATCTATCGGCCAATACCGGCAACTCATATTTAGCAACCGTCTTGCCGTTTTGCAACCATTGATGATAAACCTTTTTACCGCCCATCGCTTTTAGCTCAGTAAAATAATAAACGGGAACGGGATTTGCTTTACTGACCTTAATTACTCCTGCCATTGCGTGCGCCGGCTCCTTCCCATTAACACCCCGCACCAATAAAGCGCGGCTGACATTTTTATTAGGCGCGGAAGGGACAATTTTATTTGCAACAATGGCTTGCTTATCTACAGCGCGTTTATCTTTACTGCTATTAATTTGATTTTTTTCATTAATGTCCACCCCACTCATAACGGGCACATTATTAATCCTAGCCACAATTTTCGACCCATTAGGTGGCAGGGTGATTTCTGGCTCTTTAGTCTCAGTAAGAGTTTCTTCCAGATTATCGTCACCATTAACAATCATCTCGGAGCCAGTTATTTTTTCAGATAACGCACCCAGTTTGACAGATGGCACATCGACTTGCTGTTGATCATCACCTGTAAAAAGATAAACCACCCCGACCAAAATGACTATAAGCACAACGCCTGCAAACATAATCCGCTTAACATTCCAGAGGGTTATGGTTTTGCTCGCCAGACTCTCTTCAGGGCTTCCTGCCACAGGATAACTCACCTTAATTACAATATTTTTTTTGTCGGCCATCGTTATTCCTTTATCCATATACCACAAACCCGCCTACTACCCAAAAAATCGGGCACAACCAACCACCACCGGCTACAAAGCAAATAATTCACGCATTTTTTGGCCAGGATGTTCTGCACGCATAAAGGCTTCACCCACCAAAAAAGTGTAAATTGCATTATCCAACATCAGTTGCACATCTTCATGGGTATGGATACCACTTTCGGTAATGACCATACGGTCTGCCGGAACCTGTAATTTTAAATCCAGCGTGGTCTGCAACGATGTTTCAAATGTCCGTAAATTGCGATTGTTGATACCGATTAATTTTGTATCCAGCATTAATGCACGTTCCATTTCAGCCGCGTCATGGACTTCCACCAACACATCCATACCCAGTTTTTCGGCTGCATCAGCCAACTCGTGCATGACACTATCTTCCAGAGCAGCAACAATCAGCAAAATACAGTCTGCTCCCAAAGCGCGCGCCTCATAAACTTGATAAGGATCAATCATGAAATCCTTTCTCAATACCGGCACTGGGCAGCGCTCCCTAACCATCTGCAGATAAGCCTCCGAACCCTGAAAAAACTCTTTATCAGTTAATACTGACAAACAGGTCGCCCCGTTCATAGCGTAATCTTGGCCTATCGCCACAGGCTGAAAATCTTCTCTGATGACGCCTTTACTTGGTGATGCTTTTTTAATTTCGGCGATAATCGCTGGTTTTTTTAGCAAAACCCTGCCCTGTAAAGACTTGTAAAACCCACGTGGCTTTTCCACACCATCGGCAATGTCTTCCAGACCAGAAATTGACATTCCCTGCTTACGTCTGGCGACTTCTTCCACTTTTTTATCAAGGATTTTTTTTAAAATATCAGGCGTGTCTTTCATGTTCTTTAATTAATATGGATTTTTTGAATAGGCAACCAACGCATCAAACTTGGCCCGCGCCGCGCCACTAGTTAGCACTTGTGCAGCCTGTTCGACGCCTGCCGCCAATGTATCAGTCAGGTTGGCAGCATAAATCGCCGCCCCCGCATTTAAAACGACAATATCCCTCGCCGCTCCAAGATGATTATCCAGCACAGATTTCACCATCTTTAGACTGGATTTTGCATCGGCAACCGCCAATTCTGCAAGTTTGCCACGCTGTAGGCCAAACTGTTCGGGGGTCACCATATAGGTGGAGACAATACCGTCTTTAAGCTCGGCAATATTGGACGCCGATGCAATACTGATTTCATCAAGACCATCTTCCGCACTGACTACCAGCACATGCCCGCTACCCAGTTTTTTGGCGACTTCCGCCAAAGGCTTGACCCAGTCTTTGGAAAACACACCAATTAATTGGTTAGGTGCAGCAGCAGGATTGGATAAAGGCCCCAATAGGTTAAAAAGCGTCCTCACCCCCATTTCCTTTCGCGGGCCAACCGCATGCTTCATCGCACCATGATGTTTGGGTGCAAATAAAAAACCGACGCCAATATCCTTGACGCAACGCGCAACCTGTTCTGCTGACAAATCAAGGTTAACACCTGCCGCTTCCAGCACGTCCGCGCTGCCGCAACTACTGGACACCGACCGGTTGCCATGTTTGGCGACTTGCCCCCCCGCTGCAGCAACAACAAAGGCACACGTCGTGGAAATGTTAAACGTGTTTGCACCGTCACCTCCAGTACCACAGGTATCGACAATGTGCCCGCCTGTCACCGCAACCTTACCAGCCAACTCGCGCATCACTTCAGCCGCAGCGGCAATTTCGTCTATCGTCTCGCCCTTGCAGCGCAAAGCAATTAAAAATCCGCCAATTTGGGCATCGGTTGCACCACCACTCATGATGAGACGCATAATATCGCGCATTTTATCGGCAGAAAGATCTTGTTTATTGAGCAATGCTTGCAGTGCTTGTTGAATTTGCATCAGTGTATTTTGTTACTTGTACAAAGAAAAAAAGTGATGATGGGAATTTGATTTGTGTTTATTTTAAGTAGTCGTCCAAGTTTATTAACGCAGCAGGGGCTCGTTCCTACGATAATTAGGTTAAAAATAATAGAGAACCTACTTGCCTCACGACTTATAGAGCTTAAATGATTTGGCATTAATTTTCACGGCAAACTTAACACGGCCCAAGAACAAAAAAGGCTTAGAGATAAATCCAAGCCTTTTTAATTGCCCATTAGCCAAAGCAAATCAATTAATGCTTTGGGTAAAGGTTGAATTGAAATTGACCCTACAATTTTGTCGCCTGTTGCCATGTGGAGTGCAGGGCTTGCTTTGCACTCCACGCCCTTTATCTTACAAGGCCTAACCCGCTATTTTTTTGACCAAAACAGCCAAAGCACCTTCGCAATGCGCTGGGGTTAAAAATAACCTGGCCAACTCATCGTCTTCCCTTTGCAACAGCGCAGTAAACTGTTTTTTCTCAGCCTCATCGGCCTGTAGATAGCCCGTCGCCAAATAGTTTTGCAGCAATAAGTCCAATTCTTTAGAGCCACGGCGGCATTGCCATTTCAAGCGATCAATGCCTGACATTAACCTTGCTGCCTTGTCACTAGCAGTTTTTTAATTTCAGCAATTGCCTTGGCGGGATTTAAGCCTTTAGGGCAGGTATCGGTACAGTTCATGATAGTGTGGCAACGGTACACCTTAAACGGGTCTTCCAAATCATCTAGCCGCTCACCCGTCGTTTCGTCGCGGCTGTCCACCAGCCATCGATATGCTTGCAACAAAACCGCCGGCCCCAAATAGCGCTCACTGTTCCACCAGTAGCTAGGGCAACTAGTCGAGCAACAGGCGCACAGTACACAGTCATACAAACCATCTAGTTTGGCGCGGTCTTCATGGCTTTGCAGGCGCTCAGAATCAGCTGGCGCAGGCGTTTGCGTCTCTATCCAAGGCTTGATCGAGGCATATTGTGCATAAAAATGCGTCATATCTGGCACCAAATCTTTAACCACTTGCAAATGCGGCAGTGGAAAAATCTTGATGGTACTGGGATAACTGTCGATGGCCTTGGTACACGCCAGCGTGTTTTTACCATTAATGTTCATCGCGCATGAGCCGCACACGCCTTCGCGACATGAACGCCTAAAGGTTAGCGTGCTGTCAATTTCATTTTTGATTTTTAAAATCGCATCTAGCACCATCGGCCCGCAACTGTCCATATCCAGCTCATAAACATCAACACGCGGGTTTTCACCGGAATCAGGATCCCAGCGGTAGACTTCAAATCGACGGATACGGGTCGCACCTTTCGGGGCGCTAAAAGTTTTGCCCTGGGTTAACACCGAATTTTTGGGGAGGGTAAATTCAGCCATTAGTAAACTCTCTCTTTAGGGGGAATAGCGTCAACTTCATCCGTTAAAGTGTACAAATGCACGGGACGATAATCAATTTTAACCTGCCCATCTTGCAACCACGTCAAAGTATGTTTCAGCCAATTGGCATCGTCACGGTTCGGATAATCTTCGCGGGCATGGCCACCACGGCTTTCTTGGCGATTGGCGGCAGCATTAATCGTTACCGTTGCCTGACTTAGCAGGTTATCCAGCTCTAACGTTTCCACCAAATCGGTGTTCCAAATCAGCGACTGGTCGTTGATACCAACTTCGGCAAACGCGCGGCTAATATCGTTCATTGCCTGCACACCTTCATCCAATGTGGCTTGCGTTCTAAAAACCGCCGCTTTGGTTTGCATAGTGCGCTGCATCTCCAGACGGATTTCTGACGGTGTCCGGCTACCTCGCGCATGACGGATCTTATCAAAACGCGCAAGCGCCTGATCGCAGGCTGTTTCTGCCAGTGGCTTGTGCGCTGTGCGTGGCTTGATGAGTTCAGCACAACGGATCGCCGCTGAACGGCCAAACACCACCAAATCCAACAGGGAATTTGAGCCTAACCGATTGGCGCCATGCACTGAGACACAAGCCGCCTCGCCAATCGCCATCAGCCCTGGCACAACTTTATCGGGATTGTCGCCATCCAGCGTGACGACTTCGGCTTTGTAATTGGTGGGAATGCCGCCCATGTTGTAATGCACAGTGGGCAAGATAGGGATGGGTTGTTGCGTGACATCAACACCGGCAAAAATCCGCGAGGTTTCGGCAATGCCAGGCAAGCGCTCATGGATAACGGCAGGGTCAAGATGCTCAATATGCAAATAAACATGGTCTTTCAGCGGGCCGACACCGCGCCCCTCATTGATTTCTATGGTGATCGCCCGGCTAACCACATCACGTGACGCCAAATCTTTAGCCGACGGCGCGTAACGTTCCATAAAGCGCTCGCCTTCAGAGTTCGTCAGGTAACCGCCCTCTCCCCTCACCCCTTCAGTGATTAAACAGCCTGCGCCATAGATGCCGGTCGGATGAAATTGGACAAACTCCATGTCCTGCAACGGCAATCCTGCCCGCAAGACCATCGCGTTGCCATCACCCGTCACGGTATGCGCCGATGTGCAGGAAAAATAACTGCGCCCATAACCGCCCGTTGCCAGCACGGTGCTATGCGCCTTGAACAAATGCAGCGAACCATCATCCAGGCACCATGCCAACACCCCGCGACATTCACCGTCCTGCATAATCAAATCCAGCGCGATATATTCGACGAAGAATTCGGCCTGGTGCTTTAACGATTGCTGGTACAAAGTATGCAGAATCGCATGGCCAGTCTTATCCGCCGCCGCGCAAGTGCGTTGCGCCTGGCCTTTGCCGTAATGCGTGGTCATCCCACCAAACGCCCGTTGATAAATTTTTCCTTCGGGTGTTCTGGAAAACGGCACGCCATAATGCTCCAGTTCGATAATCGCAGGAATGGCTTCGCGGCACATATATTCAATGGCATCCTGGTCACCTAGCCAGTCCGAACCTTTCACCGTGTCGTACATGTGAAATCGCCAATCATCCTCGCCCATATTGCCTAACGCCGCACTAATGCCACCTTGCGCTGCAACTGTATGGCTGCGGGTTGGGAACACTTTGGTCAAACAGGCAGTTTTTAGGTTCCTTTCCGCCATACCTAGCGTTGCGCGTAACCCTGCACCGCCAGCACCCACCACCACCACATCATAGGTGTGTTCAATAATCTTATATGCTGTCGTCATTATTTAGCCTGTTACCATAATACGCAACACCGCAACTAGCGCGGTGATTGCCAAAAATGAAAAAATCAGATTGACCGCCCAGATGGATATGATTTTTATACCCTCCCTCGCCACATAATCTTCAATAACTACCTGCAACCCGAGCGCGGCATGATAAAAAGCCGCAAGCGTCCAAACAATAATACACACGCCATTAAAAGGTGAGCTTAGCCACTCTATCGTTTGCTGATAGGGTGCACTCCTAGTTAAATCAAGAAACACCAACAACTGCCAAGACAACGGCACCAACACCACCGCCGTAACCCGTTGCATCCACCAGTGACCTGTGCCGGTGTGTGCAGAACCCAAGCCGCGAACCTTCGCTAAAGGGGATTGAAAAGCCATAACGTACCCCTCTTAAATAAAAATAAACGCAATCAGCGTTAATGCCAACGACGACGCCAATTCAATCCGCGCGTAGCGATCAAGCGTTTCGAGTGAAAAACTTTGCCCAGTATCCCAAATTAAATGCCTCACACCATGACACAAATGGAAAAATAGCGCATAAACAAATCCCCAATACACTAATTTTATCAGCCAAACACCCAACACCGATTGCATTGCCAAATATTCGGCTTCGCCACCGGCTAACGTGGAAGCAACATAAGTAAACAACAGCAACCCGAACGTCAACATCACACCCGTCATGCGATGAGAGATGGAAATAATGCCAGTCAAGGGCAGTTTATAGACTTGTAAATGGGGAGAAATCGGTCTGTTATTGGGTGTTGCCATAAAATTACCCTACATGGTTAATAGATTAAAAAACTACCGCTACATCTATCATACCTTTAGTTGAGTAGCAACTAAACGTATTCAGCAACAAATAATCCGCTTTATTTATGGTAACGATTATCAGCTAATTAGCAAAGACAGCGTGCTTAAATCAAACATTGGCTATACAAAATATATATTCTCAATTACAATCATCGGCTTGATTTTAAAAGGGGTGTTAGCTCAGTTGGTAGAGCAGTGGACTCTTAATCCATAGGTCTAGGGTTCGAATCCCTAACACCCCACCATAAAAATCAAAGGCTTAGCGTGTTTCAATATTTTTTATGTTCGGGATTTTGTAAAATGTAACCAGTTTGTAACCGCATTTACTCAATGCCTAGTGTAAATCATTAATGTTCGGACAATACAAACCACCCGCAACACCTGCCGATATTTCAGGCATAAAAAACCGCCAATGAAGGCGGTCAAAGATTTTAGCTGTGACTGTGGCTGTGGTTATCAATCGAACCTTTTCACTGTCTGGCATTGCCGCCGCGCCCATACTAGCCGCTGTATTGTGTGTCCGGCTTGCATGGTACATCCCACAATTACCGTGCGAACTAAAAACATTCAATCAATCGAATATCGCATCGAATGCGGCGTTTTTTATCCGCGCCTTTTTCAACTTGTCGGCTGAATCACTGCCAATGGTTGATGCTTTCTTTAAGCCTGCCATCATTAGAATCTCTTTAGCGGCTGCCAAGCGCACTTCGTCTTTTGCCGAATCAGTCATCAGTGCAGTGATTGTGCTTATCGCCAATGCCGCCGCCGTTTGGATGGCTGCCCGCCCTGAGTCGATAATTTCATGCTTCAGTCCGTTTAAGTGTGCGATAAAAGCATCGTCGGTTTTTAACCATTGGTGCAGGGTTTGGCGCGTTGTAGCGGTTTTTTCTGCTGTTTCTGTTATGGTTACGCCAGAAGCAAGTAATGCCGCCGCCTGTAGTTGTTTGGGGGTTAATGCCGCCATTTTGTGTTACTCCGAAAAATTATCAGGTTTCGTAAGCTTTCGTAATGCCGCCGCCTTTTTTTTCTTGGCGGCTTCGCGGGCAACTGCAATTCTGTAAGCATCTTCAACTTGCCGTTGTAGGTTTTCGTACCAAGCAATAATTTCTTCGCGCGTTGCTGATGCGTCGATTTCTGGTATTTCAATCATTTTTGTTAAATCGCCTTTAAACAAATGATTCAATGATAATCCGCTTAACCTGTCGGGTTAGTGGTGCGTCACTATCGAACCTTGCGCCATCAGCTTTAATGGCCTTCTCAATCCATACCCTGATTGCTGCGTTATCGGTTAAGCCGTGCTTACGTTGCAATGCCCCTACCAGATAACCTTCTAACATAATGGTGGTGCGTTTTGATGCAACCGTTAAGGCAAAGTGTGTCTGTTTAAAATCATAAACAGCATTATCCTGTTTAATATCTTGAACAGTGCCGTCCGGTTCAGCCTGTTTAACATTTTGAACAGGGTCAAATCGTTCGACGTGCCAGCGATAAATTGCCAGCCTCACGGTATCGGGCAATTTTTTGGCTTTACTGGTAATGCCCAAGCTTTCTTTGGCTTCCCCTACCAGTTCGGCAATTTTGTTATGGCTTCGCGGTGAACAGCCGTATAAAGCTGCTATTGCATCACCCAGTTTGCCGCTACCATCGTATTGCATGATTCACCTGTTTAAAATGTCAAATTATATGATAGTGTAGTTTATTTAAAATGTTAAACAATGGTCTTGTTTAAAATAATAAACAGACTCACTAAGCCGACACGGCTTGCACAGGCATTGCGCGAACGCATTGCTGGAATCTGATTAATAACGTGGCATAAAAAAACAGGTGGGTATGGTTATAGTAGGTGTGTATCAAAATGAGTCACGCAAGGGCTTTGTAAGTCATTGATTTTTTCCTGTTGCGTGTCGCTTTTTAAGACACAAAACCAATTTGGTATTTTTTGTGTCTCAAAATGAAGCACACAAAATCAATTTGCGTGTCTCATTTTGATACGGTTGTTTTAATTTTCAGGCCGCCATTTTTCCCAGTTGTGCGTAGGCTTTCTGTCTAAGAATGGCATCCACGTCAACCGCCATTCACGCGCCTTGCTGCCTGTTTTGCTGTTGAAGAAAGACTCAGCATCACAAACAATAAAGCCGCGCTCTTGCAGGGTTTTGAATGCCTTGCTTGCGGTAGCCGTGGTACAGTGAATCTTGTCAGCGGCTTCACGCACGCCAAAGCCTACGGCTCTATCGTTGCGCCATTGCATTTGCAACAAATCCATCAATACTTTGGTAGTGGCTGGCATGGTTTCATAAACGCAGGACTCGCGCATTGCCTTTGAGAAGGCTATAACGCCGCCTCTCTGGTCGAAGCCCAGCTTTGGCTTTTTGTTCTTTGCCATGACTGGTAACCTGTTTAAAATGGCAACAATGACAGCCAATCGGACAGGCGTATTAATCCGACTGGCACGCGCTGGATTAATTGGATAAAATGGTTTTGCAGTTTTTGATTAACAGCCTGCCCAGTGTTGGCGCACCGGATAGGTTTATTTACGTTTTCCATTATTCGCCCTTCCTGTGCTTGGCTTCAAAAGCATCGACTGCTTTGCAAAATTCTTTTATCCGCTCCGCCAATTCCGGCGTAAATTCTGCAAACAATTCGTAGCGTGTGAATTTTGCCTTACGCGGCACAATATCAGTTGTTAAGCCAACCTCATCATGATTGACTATCGTCCAGCCTTTTTCGCGCAAACGGTCAATGAATGCACCCAATCGGTAATAACTCGATACAAAATCAAATTCACGATGTGACAACATCACGCCAGCGGGTAAAAATCGGCGGAATGAACGGGCTTGCAGGGTGTTTGTTTTGGGAAAGTTGACATTTTCCGAACCTAACAGCGGTTTGGTGTCTTGGTAATCGGCTATTGTAATGTGGCGGCGGTTTTTCCTGATAACTTTAGTAATAATCATTTTGCACCCCCGCACACAAGGGCTTTAATAGCTGGCACACTCCAAGCCAGTCGCCCGTTAATCCGAATTGGTCGAAGTGCGCCATTTTCTAAGCAAGCCCAAGAACGCAAGGTTTGCGGCCTGCGATTTAGGTAGTGAGCTGCGGCGTTAGTGGCTACGGTCGGGCTTGTGACTTGTTCTAGCGGGGGGAATTGATTTATATTTGTTTTCATTTTGAAACACTCTTTGCCTTTCGGCTTTGTTTATTGAGTGTTCAGCAAAACATATTGATTTATAAGGTAAAAATATGGCGGAATATCGGCGGAATTAGGGCGATAATTCGGCGAAAACTTGAGGTATTATTTTAAAAGTGCGGCGGAAATATGGCGATTATTATAAATCGCCCTTTAATAGGTCGGCATCGGATTCATAAATGGAACGAGGGGGGAGATTCTTTCCAAGCACTCGGTATATGTGGGCAACGTCCCAACCTTTCGCCCCTTTATCAACAAGCCACATGCCCGCTTTGTATGGATTGAACTTTGCGCGTTCTACGCGGGCGGCATTTAATCCGTTTCGGCTTGCGCGTCCACTCCACTTTTGCCATTGGTCTAAACTGGCATGCTTATCGACCGGAAACATCTGTGCAAGTGTTTCTACTGGTACGGGGTCAAACAAGGCGGCTAGTCTTTCGGCTGGGTCGTGGACAAGCCAAGGCTTTGGTTCTTCGGTTTGCGTAAGTGATGGTGTTTCATCTGTTACGGGTTCTTTAAAACAAACCGCTGTGGCATTACCCGCGCCAATATCAAGCAAGGCTTGGGCTTGGGCTTGGTCTGATTTAGGCCAATTAGCACGTAAATAATTATCTGCCCGTATTGCAGATTCAAACCATTTATTCAGCAAACAATCATCGGGAAGGGGGTAATCCCCGTTTTTAATTAACCATTGTTTGAACGGTTCGGCATCAATAAAGCATCGCCCGCCCTCGGCATAATCACACCGCAAATGGTTAAAAGCATCATGCCCCCAATTGTTGGCATTGAACCGTCTAAGCCTTGATAGCGGGTCATTGTATTTATACGCTGGCTTGGGTTGCCCGTCGCCCAGCCATTCGCTTTCCAAGCAGCAGCCTGAATTAATATCGCTGTATTCTGGTGAACCAGGCCATGGGCTTGTTTCATAATCAAGCGGTAAACCCAGCATTGCACCTTGTTCTGGATTGTCGCATATAAAACGCCAGTCAAGGCTTAATACGTCGTGAATAAAATCCAATTCACCTTTTAAGCAGGCTTCGGCAATCTCAAAGGCGTATGGCTTGATTAAGTCCTTATCATTCGCGTAACGCAATGATGCAATATCTATAATGCTTAACCGGCTATCCAATTTTTTCAGCTTTGCTTTTTGCTCAAGTGTCAGTTTTGGTGGTAATACGCTAATAGCCATCACATCCCCCCGAATATCTTGGCGTTCTTGGGGTTTTCCATCGTTAGAATCATAAGCCTGATTTTTTGAAGTTGTTATTTTATCGCCTTGGTTACCCGCGCCAGCATCAGGCAGGGCTTCGGCTTGTGGCGGTGTTGTTGCTCTAGTCGTCAAATACGGCGATTGCCAGTTAGACAAGTTTTTTTTGTGGGCTTCAATAATTTCTGGAACGGCCACGGGGGAAATATCCGGCCTGTTTTCGTAATCCTGTAGGATAAATTCAAGCGTTTTAATGTGGTGTTCTGGGTTTAAGTGGCTTGTGTCGTAGCCCTTGCTTTGTGCCCACTTTATCCAATTTGCGGGGGTGTCAAGTGCCTTTACTTTCCCAACGGGAAGCGCCCGCTCTGCAAGCTTTATAAATTTATCAACTTTAAACAATACTGAGCTGGAATACTCATTAAAAGCATGGCCCCGTGGGAACGTCAAACCATGCTCTATATTAAAACTGACATCATCAGAATACCCTAGCACAATCATGTATGCCGCAAGCATCATGTCCCATGAATCCATTAATAACGCGTTATCGCTGGGATTTATGGATGTCACCAATTGGAATTTTTCATCAGCCATCACACGCCCCCGAAAATCTTAGCGTTCATACTGGCAACCACGTTGCTTACATGCCCGTCCGATAGGTGGCTGTACCTTTTGACCATACTTAAGGTTTTATGCCCTAGGATTTCGGCTATTTCGGCAAGGCTTGCCCCGTTCATGGCAAGATAGATTGTTATGCCGCGTGTCTATCAAGCGGCTTGATAGTCGGGCGTGGTTTTTGTCTGGCTTGCCAGAGGTCGTATTCTGCCTGCATACGCACCCAACTTTCGGCGGTGGGGCCGTTCATCCATACCTCAAGCCGAATTGCCATATCCGCACTGATAGCCGCGCGGCCATTGATAACGCGAGACAAGGCAACACGCGACACGCCAAGTTGTGCGGCGGCTTCAGTCACGCCGATACCCAACTCTGGTAAAACATCTTCCTTCAAAATACTGCCCGGATGGGGCGGGTTAAACATAGTCATATCGAACACCTGTTAGTGATAGTCTTGATAATCGACCAAGATTGCATCTTCGCCTTCAAACCTGAAAGTAAGCCGCCAATTGCCGTTTACTTTTACTGCCCAATGTTCGGCTAGTTCGCCTTTCAGTTGATGCAGTTTCCAGCCTGCAACATCCATTTCAAGCGGGCTTTTGACGGCATTAAGCAGCGTCAATTGCCTAGCCAGCTTAGCCCCGTGTTCTGCCGCAATACCTGCTTTCGAACCGGTTTCAAAAAATTGCTGAATGCCTTTGTGCCGGAAACTCTTAATCATAATAAAGTGTATCTCGACGCTTTACGGTTTACAAATATTTTATTTAACGACACGCAAACCCTGTACACCCTGAGACTGGTTAAACTCGATTCCGGCTTGCTCTAACATCCAGGCTTCTATCTTGATATGCCACATCCGCAACAGGTCGAGGGGGCGGCGGATATAATTTTGTTCCCGCACACCTTGCGGCTTGTGTCCCTGTATTTGGGCGGCGATTCCGGCGGGGGTTTCTGTCCATTCGCTTAATGTTGCAAAACTTCGGCGTAAACCGTGCAAGGTCATATCCAGCCCGGCAATAGCACACGCCTCATTATGTGCAATGCGTGGCTCAGTCAGATGACCAGATGCGGCGGTAGGGCTTGAGAATACCCACACATTACGGCGCGGCAATGCAGCCAGCAAGTGCGCCACATAAGGCGTTAGTGGAATGATGCGGAAGTCCTCAACCTTGTCATGTATGGTTAATTTATTCCACTGAAAATCTACATCCACCCAGCGAAGGGCGGCCAATTCTTCACGGCGGGAACCGGTCAGTAATAAGCATTGCAGGTATGCGCTGATAACAGGGTTGCCGATTTGCTTAACGGCGGCGAACCATGCGGGCAATTGTTCACGCTGTAACACGTCATCTTTAACCTTGGCTTTACCCAGGCTTTCGCGGGCGTCTTTGCTTTTCGCGGCGTTGGTCGTCACGATTGCTTTATAAGCGGGATGTCTAGCGCACCAAAAAAGGAACGCTTTCAATAATCGTAGCGAAAGGCGGGCGCGTGTCGGCCTCGTCTCAGCTTCCAGTTTTGCCCACTCTTCCACCCGCTCCGGTGTCAGGTCTATAAGCCGAACTGTTGCCAGTGATGCGAGCGTACCCGGTTTGGTAAGCTCCGTACTACGGCTTCGCACTGCGCCGCCGGGGTGCATATCTTTTTCGTGGTCATGGTAATGACTCTCTGACCATTTCGGTTTTCGTGCGGCGATATATTCAGCCCATGCCATCGCAACAGTGACCGATTCACGGGCTTCCTGCATCGCAAGCGCGGCGGCTTCCGCTTCCTTAGCTAGTTTCGCGGCTTCCTTGGCTGCCTGTTTATCTGATTTCACTTCGCGCGGGTCGTCGCCATTGTCTATCATGATTTGTAAGCGGCGGGCTTCGGTTTGGGCTTCTTGAATGCTCCACACGCTAAGCTTACCGATTGTAATCCGCATAGTTTTACCTTTAACTTTTGACTGATAAATGTAAACTTTTGCGGTTGAATTTGGTGTTGCCCGAATACCTAGCCCCGGCACTTCTGAACACCATAAAAAATCCTGAGTCTTGGATTCATCACACTTAAAGCCTGCAATCCTTCCGGCTGTTAGCTTAACTTTTGCCATGAAATACCCCCTAAAATTTGTAACCGATTTGTAACCAGAATTACAGTATATAGGTGAATATAAATCAACACAACAAACAAAGGGTTTATTAACAACATATTGATTTTTATTAAAATAGTTGTTTTTATGAATGGC
This sequence comes from Methylovulum sp., assembly GCA_028712695.1. Taxonomy (GTDB): domain Bacteria; phylum Pseudomonadota; class Gammaproteobacteria; order Methylococcales; family Methylomonadaceae; genus Methylovulum. Next base: position 59,381 of record JAQTQZ010000017.1, read on the forward strand.
AATCAACACCAATAAACGCCTACTTGTTAGGATTCTTAATCCATAGGTCTATGGTTCGAATCCCTAACACCCCACCAATACTTTCAATGCCTTACAAGATTTTCTCTCAGGTCTTTTTCTTAGCCTACAGCAAATCTGTCACTGCATTCTTTGCTCTTTGTTTTCCCTGCACGTGATATGCCTGATATTAAGGCATGGGCACTGTAAAACAGCAGCCAATATTTCCCATAGAATCAAAGTTGTGGCAAACCAATAACCCTAGAAATCAACTGAAAATCATTTGGCATTATCTATGGCGCATTTTCAAGGTTATTTGACACTTTAGAAGCCGACAACACCCTGTTGGAGCCGATATTGCCGTTGAATTTGTTGACCACATCCACGATTTCCTGACTTTGGAACGACATTTTTTGCGTTATTGCCGACATTACCCTCAAAGAATTTGGCTCGTCGATTTTAGACAACCAATCTTCTAAATTTCTGGCCCCCTCCGCCGGCGCTTTTTGTGCCCAATCCACTATCTTTTGGGTTGCCTCGGGCGAACCTATTTCTGCCAAGGCATTGCCGCTGACTTCAAATGCCGGTGTCCCCGGCGGCTCTTGCACAAACCAAGTGTCCAAAACTCCAACGGCATTGGGATTACGTATCTGCGGAATAGCATTGAAAGCAACCTCCTGCTTGATACGGCGGGTTGCTTCCGTATCGTTATTTTTATTGTTCCCTGACAGGGTGAGTAATAATTGCTTGACGCCTTCCGGCGCGCCTACTTGTGCGATGGCTATGCCGACCGCCGTCAAAAAAGCTTGGTCGCTGTTTCCAAGGTTTGTCCAAGCGGCTTCCAAGACAGGGGAAAGCTCCTCATGAAATGTCCCATCCCATTGATTATCCCCAATATGGGAGATTGCTTGTAAAACTAAAATACGCATCGGGGAGGCCGTTTCCTGCCCAGCCAAATCAACCAACTGGTTAAGTGATTCAGGGGTGGCGATGTCCGCCAACAGATCAAGCAAAAGGGCTTTATTTTGGAGCGGCAAGTCAGGCTTCGACAGCAAGCTGTAAATGCTTCGATAAATTTCGGGATGGGGGTATTTACGCAGGCCTTCTGCAAGCAGCATCCCGATAATGGGGATTTGCTGAAATTCAGAACGGCTCAACAGCAATTTCCAACTTTGCCATAATTGTGCAGTTGTTTGGTGCTGAAAATCTATGCCGATAAGCCCATTATTTTTACTGGATTTTGCAGCTGAAACGCCACTATTTAACGGAAATTTCCTCTCTGCCGCATAAAAATCCGCATTAAGCGCATCCGAGCTATTTTTTACGATAGCGTTAACCCTTCCTTTCGTAGCAGGAGCGTTTTCCCATTGCCCCCTTCCGGCACCTTCGTGCTGGCTTATGGGCAAATAGTCAGCACGCCAGCACTGTACACCCAGAATCAGGGCAAACAATAGGCAAACCATAGCAAGGACAAACCGGGGGCTCACCTTTCTGTCCACCACATTTGGGTCAATTGGGCAAGACCTGCACTGATTTTACCAACTTGCTCCGGATTTGCCTGTAGCGTCACCAATCCGGCTGTGCCAATCGGCAACACTCCCTGCTGCAAGGGTTCAAGACCTGTATTATCGCCATCATAGAGCGCCAACAATCCGACTGCATCACTGTGCTCGGCGGCGTCAGTCCCTAACCAGCCCAGCGCTGCTAATGACGCGCTGGACTGGCTCACCACGGTCAAGCTGATATTGGGATGACGGCTTAACACCCCCAATACCGCCGCCCTAACTTCATGCGCCAAATTTCCGGCGGCAATATCGTCCAGTGTATTCCCACCAGTTTCGGTAACTTGCAACCCCCTAGCCTCAGCACCCTGGACAAGCATGTCGTAATAACCGAAAGCAACACGATAGCAATAGACTTTATTGTCGGGATCAAAAGAATCCTTGCCCAACACCACGCCGCCATACACAACCGGACAAAGGTTGTTAAAGTGCTGTTTGGCGAATTCGTTCCATACTGTGTGCCGAAACCCTTTGCCGTGCAGTAGCAGCAAGACCTTGGCCGGTGCGGCGCGCGCTTTAGCTTTGGCAAAATGTGCCACCACACTGGCATTTTCTTCGGCTGTAAGTGTGCAAAGCGGGCCGATGGTGTTTTTACAAGCCCCTTCCCAACCCTTAAAACGGTAAGCTTTATCAGCTAACGCGAACAAACTGACAACGGTTTGCGGGAAGGCCTGAATCACGCAATGCGGCATACAGTCCATATCACCCGGCACACTGGCAACACGCCCACCCTCACCGTCAGCCACCCGGACATCCAAGGTAACAGCCATACTCTGGTGCGGGTACGCCGCAACAACTGGCGCAAACAACAATAGCCTACCCAACCCCTTAAAAAAGCGAAGAAAATAGCGGTATTTTTTCATAATTTAACTCTTCTGATGCCCTCATTAATTGCATAATACCGGACAAAACGTTGTTCAGCGAGCAAGTTTTCCCGTTAACATTTCATTAACCAGTGCTGATGTATCCTATCGCTGCTTAAGCGGTTTCAAGGTGTTGAAACCCATCTTTTGCTGTTGGCCACCATTGGACTTAGACAATGGTCTGCGAGGAATTGGCTACAAAGACACTCCCAATAAAAAGGCGTGGCACCTTACTTAAGAGGCATTGATGAAATTACACAACCACCCAAAATGGCTGAAAGCCGCCTTGTGTTAATCGAACCTTTAATCTAACAACACTTTAATACCAAACAGGAAAACAACATGAGCAACACCAAAACAAATCTGCGCCTTATTTTTTCACTACTGATGCTATTAACAACATCAGCAATGGCCCAGAACCATGCGGTCGAAATCAATATAGGCGGCAAAGGGCCTGCTGTCGATGGATTCGCTTTTGACACTGTCCGGCAAGTTATTGGACACGCGGTGGCGAACGGCGTTGTTGATAAATTTATTGTCAACAATTATGGTGTCGAAGGCGGTTTTTCGGCCTGCGCGCAAACGTCGGCAAGAACGAAGGGATTTGTTGCTTTTGTACAGCAGTTGCATACTATTGTCCCTAATCCTAACACTACTTTTTATTCGGTGCGCCTGGCTACGGCCTGCACCGAAAATGTGACCTTTTGTGCGCAAGATGTATATCAATGTCCCGATGGCTCCTATGTTAGCCGCGTCCCCCCAACTTGCAATTTTACCCCTTGTCCGAGCAAATAATTTTCTGATCAGAAAGGTTTTTCAGCTTGCCCTAAGCCAAGTTGCTGGCGCAGACCGATAAGGCACATGGATGCGCCTCAAAATGGAATCAACGCTTGAAACGGCAAGCACATGCTGTCAAGTGGCTCTTTCTTCAAGTCGGACGGGGTTAATCCCCGTCCATGACGATTGCTAGACAGCTTCTCTCCTTATAGTAATCAAACCAAAATGGCATAGGTGCCAAATGTACCGGTTTAAGGTAATAATACCGCCTAACCTGTGCAGGAGCGTTGTACCTAGCCCCCAGCATCTTTTTTTGATTGCAGCCCTTTTATATTCCCACTATGCGTATTTTGATTATCGAAGACGAAGCAGGTATCCGCGCCCCAATCCGTAGGCAACTCGAAAAAGAAGGCTACCAAGTCGATGAAACCGGGGATGGTCAAGAAGGTTTTTATTTTGCCACCGAATACCCGGTGGATGCCGCTATTATCGACTTGGGCCTACCCGGCCTTCCCGGCCTTGAAATCATCAAGCGGTTGCGCCAACAGGGCAGTAACCTGCCCATCCTTGTACTCACCGCACGCGGACGTTGGCAAGAACGGGTTGAGGGGCTCGAAGCCGGGGCGGATGACTATCTGGCGAAACCCTTCCAAATGGAAGAGCTCTCCGCACGCCTCAAGGCATTAATGCGTAGGGTCATCGGCGCCCCACAATCCCTACTCAACTGTGGTTACCTGGCAATCAATCTGGAAACGCAACGCGCAACGGTTGACGGCGTTGCTATAGAACTCACCAACTTTGAATATCGGATGCTGGAATATCTGGCTAAACAGCAAGGCAAAATCATTTCCAAAGATGAGCTCAGCAGCTACCTTTACCCTCATGACACCGACCCGGAAAGTAATGTGCTGACGGTCTTAATGGGACGTTTACGGCGTAAACTTGATCCTAAAGGTAACCGCCAACCCATTGAAACCTTACATGGCCGGGGTTACCGGCTGTTATAAATGGTCAACTCGCTGTATCTCAGGCTCAACCTTAGCGCCATCCTGATCCTGCTCATTTTCCTGGCCGCCACGGGTGCCGTTCTGGATAATGCCTTTGTGGAAAGCGCCCGTTCATCCTTGCGGGAACGCATGTTAGGTCAAATTTACCAACTGTTAACCGTATCCGTGATAGAGGAAACCGGGCAGCTCATCATGCCACTGCCGACCCATCTGCCCTATTCACAACTCGCCCTGCCGGATTCCGGCCTTTACGCATTCATCGGCAACAACAGTACCGATAACTTGTTATGGCGGTCACCATCTTTAAATAACCAACAGCCACCGCAACCGCCAGCACTGCAAGTGGGCGAAAAACATTGGGCAGATGTGCGAATGAAGGATGGTAAGGCGTATTACCTACTTGGCTTCGGCTTCCAACGCACCGTTAAAACAGGCGTGTATCCGTTCAATTTTTACTTGCTGGCAGAGCTGGCACCATTGCATAAGGAAGTCCGCCTCTACCGAAGCCGTTTATGGGCTGGGCTGGCAGGAGTGGCGCTGCTATTGTTGGCAACGCAAACTTGGGTGTTGTACTGGGGCTTAAACCCCTTACGAAAAGTGGGCCTAGAACTTCGTGCCATCGAAGCAGAAGAACGCAACCAAATCAATGGCCGCTATCCGAGAGAAGTCAAACAATTAACCGACAATATCAATATCCTGTTAGCTCAAGAACGCGCCCGTCAAACCCGTTACCGCAACGCTCTGGCCGATTTGGCGCACAGCTTAAAAACCCCGCTTGCCGTCTTGCTCGGCGCCACCGACCAACCCGAAGCGTTGCCGGATACCGTCCACGAACAAAGCACCCGCATGATGCGCATCGTCGAACGGCAACTGCAACGCGCAGGCGCCGCCAGTAACTCGGCCGCCATGCCGCCTATCGGCGTGTATCAGGTGGTGGAACGGATCTCGGCCTCATTATGCAAAGTGTACCGCCATAAAAACGTGACCCTCTCCAACCAAATAGATCCCAGTTTACAGTTTCGCTGTGACGAAGCCGATCTGATGGAAATCTTAGGCAATCTGCTTGATAACGCATGTAAATGGTGTCGCAGCCAGGTTGAAATCCTAGGTTTTAACGACGGCAAATGCCTAATAATTAGCGTCCATGACGATGGCCCAGGCATCAGCCAGGAAGACCTCGCGCATATACTCCAACGCGGCGGACGCGCAGACGAATCCACTCCTGGCAACGGTTTAGGGCTCAGCGTTGTCGCAGACATTGTCGAATCCTATCAAGGCCAACTGATTATAGAAACCAACACCTTGGGCGGCGGGGTGGTAACAATAGAGTTCGGACGCAATGGTTAACACTAATTGGTCAAGTCAAGCCAGGTAAATGGCCTTCGTCTCTAAACATGGTAAACAAAACTTGGATTTTAAGCTTTTACCTTGCCACCGGATTAGTGTATTGATTTATCAAAACCGACAGTAAAAAGCTATAATTCGGCAACTCAACACGCAACTGCGCAGGATTTATACAATGACAGTCGTCGACACCCTCATCCATGCCCGCTGGATCATCCCCGTGGAACCCGAAGCGATAACCTTGGAACACCACTCGCTGGTTATTGATGCGGGCAGGATTATTGACTTGTTGCCTACCGATGATGCCAAGCAAAAATACCAAGGTATTAGCACCGAACATCTGGACAATCAAGCGCTGCTGCCAGGCTTAATCAACAGCCATACCCATGCGGCAATGACACTGATGCGCGGGATTGCTGATGATCTGCAATTGATGGACTGGCTGACCAATCACATCTGGCCGCTGGAACAAAAATGGATGAGCGAGGCCTTTGTTAGGGACGGGACAGAACTGGCGATTGCCGAAATGATTCGCGGCGGAACGACATGCTTTAACGATATGTATTTTTTTCCTGATATTACGGCAAAACAAGCGATACAGCATGGCATACGCGCCAGTGTCGGGCTGATTGTGATCGATTTCCCCACCGTCTGGGCCGAAAACAGTGATGCGTATATCGAAAAAGGGCTGGCTTTGTATGAGCAGCTGCAGCATCAGCCGCTGATCAGCGCCACCTTTGCACCGCATGCGCCCTACACAGTATCTGATGCGCCGCTACAAAAAATTAGGGTATTGTCTGATGAGCTGGACAGGCCAGTACATATCCATGTCCATGAAACACTGCATGAAGTCGAACAAGCCGAGCAGCAAAATGGTAAACGGCCTTTGCAACGCCTTAGTGATCTAGGCTTGGTCGGCCCATCGTTAATAGCAGTACACGCCACACAGTTGACGGATACAGAAATCGCCTTGCTGGCTAAAGCCGGTGCGCATATTGTGCACTGCCCCGAATCTAATTTAAAGTTAGCCAGCGGCTTTTGCCAAGTTGCCAAGTGCCTCGCTGCCGGCATTAATGTAGCCTTAGGTACAGACGGCGCAGCAAGCAATAATGATTTGGATATGTTCGGCGAAATGCGCACTGCGGCATTATTGGGCAAGGCAGTCGCTGGGGATGCCAGTGCCATTCCGGCAATGACGGCATTGCGTATGGCGACTATCAACGGGGCAAAGGCGCTGGGACTGGATCATGAAATCGGTTCACTGAGCGTAGGCAAGGCTGCGGATGTGATTGCCATCGACCTGGATCATCTGGAAACCTTGCCTTTATACTGCCCCGTCTCGCAAATCGTTTATGCCGCAAGCCGTCAGCAAGTCACTGATGTCTGGGTGGCTGGCAAACGCCTGTTAAATCGACGCCAACTGACAACGGTCAACTTGGAAGAATTGTCCGTAAAAATCAGGCAATGGCAACAGCGGCTCTCCGCTTAATTTAGATCCTGGCCAAATTTAGCCATTCCGCATTGCTTACCTTAATACGGCGACTCGCCGGTCGCCTGGGTTTAAACGGAAACCCGCAACATTAAGGTAGCCACTAGTACCATTATCCAAGCATACATTAGGTTCTTTGTGATTTTCAAAGCGCTTACACGCGTCAAAGCCATTACTTAGGCGATGTCCCATTGAGAAAAAACAGGCAATTTTGATTTCTTTTGCCAACGTGTCATTTATCTTCCTGAAACCGACAACCACCTGTAACAGAAAGATCATAATTAATTAAAAAACTCAATTATTTTATATTAATTATGAGAACTGCATCACGTTTTTATTCATTAAAATCCATCAAGGTAGCTGAAAAAACTATTTTATGGCAGGATTCATGCGCCCTGTATAAGGGGAATAAAAATAAAAAAAGATAATAATAACAATAAGTATTAATTTAGGGGAGTAAGCAAATGAATGATCTCTTTCGACGAATTATCGGTCGGATGCTTGACCAATACGCAACAGTTTTGTTAGTTCTTGGAGCTGTTTCCACCATAACCTACATGGTTCTTATCACTGACATCAGAAGTCAGGAAGGTAATGCACGACTCGTTAAAATGAGTGCCGAACAAGGCCAGCTTATTGAAGATATAAATTTCTTGCTGACCCGAAAAACGTATGTCACCGACACTGATGAGTTACGAAAAATAGATGCAAAAATCATCTCAAACATGACACAACTGGACCAATCGCATACCTCACTAAGAGAAGGCGACCGGTTTGTTAGAGAAGGGGAAAGATTGGTTCATGTCCCCGGGCATTTATCGCAAGATTTAAGGTTAATCTATTTTGATAGCGCGAAACCGTTAGACTCCCAAATGCGTGATTATCTATCCGCAATACGCGAAATATACCGGATACCCGCCGATGAACTTAACCTAGAAAACAATCCTCGACTCAATAGCATATTCACCCAAATATCACCGCGCCTACTGGATGAAATCGGCAGGGCAAGCTCTATCTATCAACGGCAAAGCGAGTCCATGTTAGGCAAAACCGCCAACAAACAACATCTGATGTATGGTATTGCATTGGCCACTCTGGCATTAGTGGGCTTATTACTATTACAACCGCTGGTTTTGAAGCTAAAAGAAAGCGCTTTAAAAATGAAACAGGAAAAAGCGTTCGCCGACAACGTTATCAACACAACGCAGGCGCTAATTATCGGCGTCGACACTAGCAGGCGAGTTGTTCTTTTTAATCACTATGCCGAAGAAAATAGCGGATGGTCAGAAGCCGAAATTAAGGGGCAGGATTTTTTTGACCAATTCATACCGGTTAATGAAGAGTCTTCTATATTGCAGTCTTTATTCAACGGCATGATGGATGGCACTATTGAATTTGCCGATGCTGTAGAAACATCAATGCACATTAGTACGGGCGATATTATCAATATTATCTGGAACCCAACCGTCATTAAAGACTCGGCATCAGGCGCACCGGTCATGTTTCTTGCTACAGGACTAGATATTACCGAACGGAAAATTGCCGAGCAAAAAATTCAACACGCAAATGCGGAGTTGGCGCAATTAACCAGCAGACTACAAGGCGAAGTCAACTTGGCGGCAACCTTACAGCGTTCAATTTTGCCTGTGCCAACTATTGATTTGCCAGGTATCCAGGGGCTAGCCAACCTGCTGACCTCTAGTGAGGTAGGCGGCGACTATTACGATTACTATAAAGTCGGTGGACACCATAGTATTTTGTTGATTGGCGACGTCAGTGGACATGGTGTTGCTGCAGGAACCATGGTAGGCGCAGCTAAGGCTGGAGTTTACCCCCTGATTCATGAAGGCGTAACCAGTCCTAGCGAAATATTGAACTCCTTAAACGAAACTATGCGAGCCACTGCCCAACAATCATTGCTAATGACAATGGCTTGCTTAAGCTTAGACGCCCGCAATGGTAAATTGGTTTTCGCCAATGCCGGACACGTTTTGCCCTATTTACTCAGACATCAAGAGCAACACTGGGAAATGTTGGAAGCATCCGGACTCCCTTTAGGTAAAAGCATTGACTCCGACTATTTGGAGACGGCCATAGATTTAACACTAGACGTTGGCGACCGCTTGTTTTTATTCACTGATGGACTGGTTGAAGAAGAATCACCTTCTGGAGAAGCCTTTGGCTATGATCGGCTAGAACACATTCTCAACACCAACCTGAACACAGACCCCGAAGCACTGCGTGATATTGTCATGGAGGCTCTTAGAAGGCATTGCCGAGGAACCGCTTACACCGATGACGTCACTATTGTTGTCGTCACTCATACTGATCGGGTTAGCCAAGTGACTAGCAGTAATGAGGTCAGTGATATTATCCGTATTTCGGAAAACTTTTACCGTCACGGTGAACACCCCATTCCGCGGATATCCAAAGAATATGTGGTTTTTATGGCAGAACAAGGCTATTCCGACTTATTGACACGCTTTAGCCAGGATGGTATTTGCCGCATTTTGCCCAGACATGACGACCTATGCAAGAAGCTAGGCTGGGAACATTTACTCAACCAACACCATGAGTCTCCTAATGATGATTTGTTCACATTAATCCCTGGACAATCGCAACACCGACAATTCCAACTTACCCATACTGAAGACAAATTATTTATCATGGAGGAAATTCAATCCTGGCTTTCAGATCAAGGCACACTCTCTAAAGACCATATAGAGGCCTTAATCGTTATTCTCGATGAAATGACTGAAAATAGTCTGTATGCAGCGCCACGGGATGGCAAAGGGGTGGCTTATTACCGTAAAGGTGAAGCCAGAGAATTATCCGCTCATGAAGAAGTACGGATTGACATTGCTATAACCGCTGATTTATTAGGACTGATGATCACCGATAACTGGGGGACTTTGACGCCCGCCGTTTTCCTGAAAAACATTTCAAACGCAATGGAAAGGGGGGTGGAAGCAGGTATTGGCGGTGTTGGTTTATACATGATGTGGCGATTATCAGACTACTTGCAGATTCGGGTTTATCCACAAAAACAGACTCAGGTCACTACCTTGTGGGACATTAAAAGCACTGTCGACATGGATGTTGATTCAGGCATCCAATTTATTTATCACAGTGAATATGATGCTGTTGCTTACCCAATCGGAGTCTAATTATGAATATGATTAATAACCTTACTATTCAGCAAGTTAGCAACAAAGACAGCAATTATGTTTACAATCTTGTAGGCTCGATTGATGCCCACTCTGACGCTGCATTAACAATACTCACTAGCGTACCGGCTAATGCCTATGTGTTATTGGATTTCGCACAGGTCGAACGAGTCAATTCAATGGGATTGTCACTTTTGCTTAAAATATTCGAACAATGGGAACAACAAAAAATCCGCATTGAGGTGCAGCGTCTTGACCGAATGGTCAGCATGCTTTTTAAGATCACCGGGCTTGGTCGCTTTATAAAAACTGACGGCAAGACGCCCGATGCCAATTCCCGCACAACCACCTTAAACAATCCTGAGCCACCTCGACATTTAGAGCCTAAAACAAATCCCACCGCACACATAGTCCATGATAAGTTAAATTTTGTCGCCAGCCTGCAATCCGGTCAGCAGCTTACAGGCTGGTATTTGTTAAATACTTATTTACAGCGGCGGATGAAGAAAGCCATTCATTTTGAGCAAACGGCAGACGCCCCTGATAGCGACGCAACCGATTTGCTATTTGCCAAACCTTTTGAAGCCTGCTTAATGATTACACAGCATGGCTTTATCCCTGTTATGCGCCCAATCAACGAAACTGACGAAGTTGTGGTTCTGACGCGGGCAGACGACCATCGAGAATTGAGTGGCTATGAAGGTGTGACTGTGAGCACTGCAGCCGAAGGTAGCTTTGTTTATCTGCTAGGCAGATTTTTGTGCGATGAAAATGGGCTTGATTCATCAAAATTCAATTTTGATTTTGCAGGCAATGAAATCAAGTCGTTACAGTCACTGCTACGGAAGAAATGCGATTTAGTCTTTATGTTAAAAAAGACATTCGAAAGCCTTTCTTCATTCAGCCGTAATAATGTAAGGAAATTGGATGAAAGCCAGACTAATTTTGCCTGTCACTTGTTTTGCGTGGCCCCTCACTTACAGAAAGAAGGTGAATTGCTAGCCGATATTCTAATAGGCATGAGTAGCGATGAGCAAGGGCAACAAATTCTACAAGATATTCAGGTCGAAGGCTGGGCTAAACCGGAAACGGGCGAAATAGAGATGCTGAAAATGGTTTATAACCGCTATGCTACGTAATTCAAAGGCTTATTAGATTCAAACTAAACATCGTGTTGCAGCTAGCGATCCTGTATTGGGAGGCGCTAGCTGCTACGATTTACATGCATCATCTTTAAGCTGCTTTAAAATCGATTAGAATGAGCATCGACTTTTTAATAGTGGGACAAGGCCTGGCAGGAAGCTTGCTGGCATGGGAATTGATCCTGAGAGGCTACAAAATTGTTGTTATTGATAATGGCAAAGAAAGCGCCTCTCAAGTTGCTGCAGGAGTAATTAATCCAGTGACCGGCATGCGCTTGGTGAAATCGGCTGATGTGGATGTGCTGCTGCCCGTTGCAAAACAATGTTACCTGCAGCTAAGCTATTTTTTTCAACAGGACTTTTATGTAGAAAAACCGATGATCCGTCTGTTTTCCAGCGATAGCGAGTTCAAACAGGCTCAAAAACGGCTTAACCAATCCAGCTATTACGGCTATTTTGGAGATATTTACCCCTCTCCCAAAAAATTCGATGCCTGGGTGTCGCCTTATGGTTTTGTTGAACAAAAACAAACAGGGTATTTGTTGACAAGGCCACTATTAAACTGTTTAAAAACCTTTTTTATCGGGCACGGCTGTTACCAATCCGCCAAATTTCAAGCAAAAGATGTCCAATTAATGCCAGTCTTGCGCTGGAAGGATATTACACCTAAACAGATAATTTTCTGTGAAGGCTTTCAGGCCACGCAAAACCCTTGGTTTTCCTGGCTGCCTTTCCAACCGGTAAAAGGCGAAATTCTAACGTTAATGATGCACCAGAGCCAATTACCTGACCACATCATAAACTATGGCAACTGGTTGATTCCACTACAGGGCAACTTGTTTCGTATTGGCGCAACTTTTGACCATAAAACGCTGGACAACCTACCTACCAAGCAAGGCAAATCAGCATTATTAACTGCTCTTCACGCTGCTTTATCACCTCCACCACCTTTTACCCTAACAGGGCATCAAGCTAATGTCCGGCCTTGTACACTGGATAAACAGCCCTTTATCGGCAGCCATCCGCATTATCCGCAGTTGGCCATATTTAACGGCTTTGGTGCTAAGGGCAGTTTGCAGATACCATATTACAGCCAGCATTTTGCTGATTCATTAAGCCGCGGCTTACCAATGCCCTCCTCCATACAACGTCATTATGCAACGCATTTCATTGGTTAAACTGGCACATCAAGTTATCAAAGAAAAGTTACGCCCCGGCGACATTGTTATTGACGCAACATTGGGCAATGGTCACGATACGGCCTTTCTGGCAGAACAAGTTGGCCCGTTAGGCCGAGTTTACGGATTTGACATTCAACAATCAGCTGTAATGGCGGTTGCTATAAAATTGGCAAAATGGGAGTGCTTGACTTTGATGCAGGCCAGTCATGCCGAAATGGATACAAAAATCCCTGTACAGCATCAGGGAAAAATCCGGGCGTGTATGTTTAATTTAGGCTATCTGCCCAGCGGGGATAAACGCATTATCACTCAAGCAGAATCAACATTGACGGCTTTGTCCATTGCTAGCCGCATCCTTGCTCGTAACGGCATCTTGACTATTTTAGCGTATCCGGGGCATCCGGGCGGTGAACTGGAAACATTGAAGGTTACAAACTGGTGTGAACAGCTCGATAAGCAATTGTTTAATATTCAAACGATTTACAGCGAACAAAAACAAGCCTCTACCCCCAGACTGTTTGTGATTAACAAGATGGGCTAGCACTCAATGCCATTTTGTCGGGTTATCCCCATAAGCCGGAAACACCAATTTTTTGCTAACGCTCAAATTGTCATCCAAAAGAAATAGACAATAAAAGCCCACCGGCAATGTTGACATTATCAACCAATCCCTATATCCTTATGAAAGCTCGAAATTGATTTACCTTTGCTTATCTTTACGAAGTTTTGCTGTTACTGCTCGTCCTGTTTATCAATAAGTAATTCTTAAATTTCCTAGCTCCATCCGCCGTAAGGCTTTATTTATACATCTCCAAATTAGGATTACACAATGACAACTGGTACAGTTAAATGGTTTAACGCAGAAAAAGGTTTCGGTTTTATCCAACAAGAAAGCGGCCCTGATGTGTTCGTACATTTTCGCAACATTAATGGCTCTGGCTTTAAATCACTGGATGAAGGCCAAAAGGTTCAATTTACTGTAACTCAAGGCCAAAAAGGCCCACAAGCAGAAGAAGTTACTCTTATCTAACCCCCCTGCTAGCCAAGTTACCTAACGCCCTGCAAGCTATACCAATAGCTTGCAGGGCGTTTTTGCTTGAGCAACCTCCTTGTTGCCTATCTCATCTTTTCATCACATCTGTTTAAAAACAACTTCTACGCTATCCAACGTTTTTTCCAAGTCTTCATCGTTGTGGGCAATTGACACAAAACCCGCTTCAAATGCCGAAGGGGCCAGATAAACACCCTGTTGCAACATGGCATGAAAAAAACGTTTGAATAAACCCTGATCGCACTGCATGACCTGTGCAAATGTAGTCACATGGCTTTCTAAGCTAAAAAATAAGCCGAACATGCCACCTACGCTGTTCGTTGTCATGGCAACACCTGTTTTATTCGCACACGCCACTATACCGGAAGTCAGTTTTTCAGTCTTTGCCGCCAATGCTTCATAAAAACCCGGCTGGGCAATTAATTCCAGTGTTTTCAAGCCCGCCGCCATTGCAACCGGATTACCAGAAAGCGTGCCTGCCTGATAAACGGGTCCCAGCGGCGCAAGCTGCTCCATAATATGGCGTTTGCCACCAAACGCGCCGACCGGCATGCCGCCACCGATAATTTTACCTAGCGTGGTCAAGTCGGGCCGCACATTATAAAGGCCTTGCGCGCCCTGCAAGCCCACTCTAAAACCCGTCATGACTTCATCAAAAACCAACACACTCTGATAATCATCACAGACTTGCCGTAAAGTTTCCAAAAACCCCGGCACAGGGGGAATGCAATTCATATTACCGGCAACCGGCTCAACAATAATACAGGCGATTTGTTCACCCATTTCAGCAAACAGCTTTTGCACTGACAAGCTATCGTTATAAACCAAGGTAATTGTGTTTTCAGCAACCGCTACGGGCACGCCCGGTGAACTGGGCACACCAAAAGTCAATGCGCCGGAACCCGCCTTCACCAGCAAGGAATCAGAATGGCCATGGTAACAACCTTCAAATTTAACGATTTTATCCCGACCTGTGTAGCCCCTCGCTAAACGGATAGCGCTCATGGTCGCTTCTGTTCCAGAGCTGACCATTCTGACTAGATCAATGGATGGTACCAACTCGCAAACCCGTTGCGCCATTATTGTTTCAATTTCGGTAGGAGCACCGAAACTTAGACCCTTTTCTACCGCGTATTGAACAGCCGCAATCACTTCGGGATGGGCATGACCTAAAATCATCGGCCCCCATGAGCCCACATAATCAATATAACCATTGCCCTCGCTATCGTAGACCATCGCCCCCTTGGCGTGGTCAATAAAAATTGGCGTACCACCAACCCCACTGAAAGAGCGTACCGGTGAATTTACGCCCCCTGGAATCACTTGTTTGGCATCAGAAAATAAGCGTGTTGCGTCAGTCATTGTCGTTTTTTTAAAAGTTAAAATAAAATTGGTTAAGCATAAAATAACTTTACCATGATTGAAAGGGTTCAATACGCTAAAATGGTTTCGCTGGAAGTTGTCCAGTACGATAAAAACCTACGGACTATTTGATGAAATCCAGAGAAAGACGGCAAGGGCTGGTTTTAGTTAATACCGGCGAGGGTAAAGGCAAGTCATCCAGTGCCTTAGGCATGGTGTTCCGTGCAGCGGGCTGGGACATGAAAGTGTGCGTTATCCAATATATTAAAGGTCAATGGCAAACTGGCGAACAAAAAGCGGCTATGCGTTTTGACAATATTGAATGGCACGCATTGGGGGATGGCTTTACTTGGGACACCAAAAATCCCGGGCAGGACATTAAAACCAGCCGGGAGATATGGGCGTTTAGTAAGCAAAAAATCCTTTCAGAACAATTTGATGTGGTTTTACTGGACGAAATAAACTATTGCTGCGGCTATAACTGGATTAGCGGTGCAGAAATCAGTGACTTTATCCGTTATGAAAAACCACCGTGGCTACATTTAATTCTGACTGGCCGCAATGCGGCGCCTGAAGTTATCGAACTCGCCGATACAGTCACTGAAATGACTAAAATAAAACATGCTTATGAACAAGGCATAAAAGCTGAGCAAGGCATTGAGTTTTAATGCAAATCAAGCATGATAGCTCAATTTATAACAATAATGAGGAGAAATATAATGTCTGAAACAACAAAAATTATCTTAGGTGTGGCCGCACTTTTTATTGCCGGTTTTATCATGGTTGGCACCAGCAAAAAACAGTCTGTTGAGGACATGGAAGCGGCATCTATGATTAGAAATTATAGCGCAATGCAGACCATGGCCAGCAACAAATGCCCTGAAGCCATTAAAAAACATACCACCGAACAAGTCTATTTTCCTTCTGAAACCATCAGCGATAAAGACTCTTATATCACGCTTAAATGGGTGGGAGAAAACAGTGATAAAGGTGGCTTTAAATCGGCAAGTTGCACATTACGCTCATCGTTGGGCGGGATTTCTGAATTGATTATTGATGACAAGGTCATCATTAAAAAATAATATGAACGTAGCCCCCTCCAGTTCATGCAAGCTTTGGACTGGAGGGGGGGCATGAACCGTAGCCTTGTTCACAAAGAAAATAATCTCGGACGGTTCAAAATATTCATAAGCCACCGTGCTTACTTCCCAGCCCATTATTAGCCGCCGCCAAACTTGAATGGATCAGATGGGCAAGCCGTTATTGTAATGCAGCACTAATGGTTTCAATAGCCAGGTTTTCCGCGACCATATTGGCAAACCCCTGTATTTCAGCATCGCGGTATTGCCCGTACGCATAGCCTTGATAACCGGGATCAAGGGCTTGAAAATAGTCGGTACGGAAATCGTCGTTGTCAAAAACACCATGCACATGGGTTCCGGCTATACATCCCTGTTGATAATACAGGGGATAGTTTGCCATCCGTCCGCAGTGGATTTCATAGCCTTTTATCGCCGCATAAGAAAATAGCGAATAAGTACCGCGAGCAAGTATTTTCGGGCTTTGATAGGTCACACTGTCATTAATCAAGCCCAAACCATTGGCCACACCAGCCGTTTCATGCTCCAGCGCGTCTGGGTCGTGTAGCGTTTTACAGAGCATTTGATAGCCACCGCACAACCCGAATATCGGCTTGTGAAATTGTAAAATGGCGGCAAACAAACCCTGTTGTTTTAACCACTGCAAGTCACGAATCACGGTCTTGCTGCCCGGCAATAACACCATGTCAAAGCGATCCAACGGACGATAAGCCTGGATCAAAACCACTTCCAGTTCACTATCAGCCATCAGCACATCCAAGTCGTTGTAATTACTCAATCCGGGATAAGCAATCACGGCGATACGAATTTTGACATTGCCGAGCCGTTGCCGGTAATTGGCTAATGACTGGGAATCTTCCATGTCGATATTTAACGGTTGAAAGGGTAAAACACCCAGCACGGGAATGCCGAAACGTTCGCTGATAATTTTTTCGCCATCTTCAAAAAACTGCCGGCCACCACGAAATTTATTAACCACGACACCGATCAGATTTTCACGCATGACCGGATCCATCAATACCAACGTACCGTAAATCAATGCAAACACGCCACCACGCTCAATGTCGGCAACCAGAATGTTTTTAGTGTTAAAGGCTTTGGCAATAAAGGTGTTGGACAAGTCTTTGTCGAGCAGGTTAAGTTCGACTGGCGAGCCCGCGCCTTCGGCAATCACTAAATCATAATCTTGCTGCAACCGGCTAAAAGCCAGCCGCACTTCATGTTCCAAGCCACCAATATGCTGGTAATAATCAACAACCGACTGGTTTTGATAAACCTTACCATTGACAATCACTTGCACACCTTCACTACCGTGCGCTTTCAGCAACACCGGATTAAACAGACAGCTCGGTCCGACCCGGGCCGCTTCGGCTTGCAGACATTGCGCCCTAGAAATTTCCAGATTTTCGCAGGTGACCGCAGAATTATTGGATACGTTTTGCGCTTTAAATGGCGCGACACGCAGGCCGCGATCGGCAAAAATACGGCATAGCGCCATTGTTATCGTCGTCTTGCCAGCATCGGAGCTAGTGCCAAAAATGGCTAACGGTTGCATATGTCAGTAATCGTTAAAACGTAACTCTGCCAAAGCCGCTTTAAAACAATTGAAGTGCCAGCATCAGCGCATCTTCACGGCCATTTTCCGCCGGATAATAGCCTCTTCTAATGCCTATTTCGTTAAACCCCATATCTTGGTACAGTGCGATAGCGCCGACATTGCTGGGACGGACTTCCAAAAATACGGTTTCAGCCCGTCCTTTGGCAACTTCCAGCAGATTGTTCAGCATCTTTCGGCCTATGCCCTGACCTTGCTCGGCAGGATCTACGGAAATGTTAAGGATATGGGCTTCCCCCACCGCTATCGAGACCAAGCTATAACCGAGGACTTTATCCTGTGCTTCACACACCCAACAACCATAGCCCGCCTTAAAACAATCTTTGAAAATGTCTTCTTCCCACGGAAACTGATAATTTTTTCTTTCTATAGCAAGCACTTGGGGCAGATCGGCTGCTGTCATTCTTCTAAGTCGCATTAAGTCCTTGCGTGGTACGGAATCAGGGAACACTTGGGCATAAAATTCTTTATCGGCATCGTAAATTACGAATTGTTTTATTTGGTCTAATAATCCGCGCATTTCAATCCTCACTTTCTTTTACGGTTTGCATTGCCAGTTGTAAGTCCTGCCAGGCTTTGCGTTTCTCAGGTAATGACCGTAACAGATACGCCGGATGGTAAACGACCACAACGGGGGTATTATTTAGATGATGGACTTCGCCTCTTAACCGGCCGAGTGGCGCATCGGTGTTTAACAAGGTTTGTGCAGCGATACGGCCTACCGCCAAGATAATTTTAGGCTGGATCATCTTGATTTGTTGCTGCAAATACTCGTTGCAGCTAGCCACTTCGTCAACATGCGGGTCGCGGTTACTCGGTGGCCTGCACTTGATGATATTGGTGATGAAGACCTCTTCGCGGGCCAGTCCCATGGCGCGGATCATTTCCGTCAACAACAGCCCGGCATTGCCGACAAAAGGCATCCCCTGTTCATCTTCGTGCTGCCCTGGCGCTTCACCTATCAGCAACCAGTCGGCATTTTTATTGCCGGAACCGAAAACCGTCCGGGTGCGGGTTGTGCACAAGCCGCATTTTGTGCAGTTAGCCACTGCGGTTTGCAAGGCCTCCCAACCATCGCTTGCCGACGTTTCCGATTCGGCGGCATCGGCAAAACTGGCCTCGGCGGCAGGCAATTGGGCATACGCCAAGGCTCTGAGCACCCAAACATCGATGCCCATTGCGTCCAAATAACGTAACCGTAAGGCTTCATCCACAATAAGGCCTGCTACGCTGGTTGCTCATGGCCAAGGACTAAACATCCCCTTTCTGAGGATGCCTGCGTTGGTCGGGTGTTTGCAACTTGTTCAAGGCATTGATATAGGCTTTGGCTGAAGCAATGACAATATCGGTATCAGCACCCAACCCATTGACTATCCTATTGTTTCTTTCCAACCGGACAGTAACTTCGCCCTGTGCATCAGTACCGTTAGTTATATTATTAACCGAATAAAGTTCCAACGTAGCATCAGATTGCACCAGCTTTTCTATGGCTTTCAAACTGGCATCGACTGCGCCCCCGCCTTCAGAACAACCGGTAACCTCTTTATTGTCTACCCGTAAGGTCACTTGCGCATTAGGTATCTCGCCGGTTTCCGAGCATACTTTCAAAGCGATCAATTTGATATGTTCGTCTTCCGCCTCAAAACCGGTTTCTGAAATCAATGCCTGTAAATCTTCGTCGAAAATTTCGTGTTTTTTGTCGGCCAGTTGTTTAAAACGGGCAAAGGCATCGTTGATGTCTTCTTCCGAAGCAAATTCAAAACCCAGTTCGGTAATCCGGCTTTTAAACGCATTCCGGCCGGAATGTTTGCCCAACACCATCCGGTTGGCAGACCAGCCGACATCTTCGGCACGCATGATTTCGTAAGTTTCGCGGCTTTTTAAGACGCCATCCTGATGGATGCCCGCCTCGTGCGCAAACGCGTTAGCGCCAACAATGGCCTTATTTGGTTGCACCGGAAAGCCGGTTATCGACGATACCAGTTTGGAACAGGTCAAAATTTCGCGGGTGTCAATACGGGTTTGGCAGTCGAACACGTCATGACGGGTGCGCACCGCCATCACCACTTCTTCCAGCGAGGCATTGCCCGCCCGCTCGCCCAAGCCATTAATTGTGCATTCAACTTGACGTGCACCGTTCATGACCGCCGCCAACGAGTTCGCCACCGCCAAGCCTAAATCATTATGGCAATGCACGGAAAAAATGGCTTTGTCGGAATTGGGTATGCGTTGGATCAAATTGGCAATGGTCGAGCCGAATTGCTGCGGAACGCTATAGCCTACGGTATCAGGGATATTTAACGTGGTGGCACCGGCATCAATCACTGCTTCCAAAATACGGCACAAGAAATCTTCTTCGGAACGTCCAGCGTCTTCCGGTGAAAACTCAACGTCATCGGTGTATTGCCGCGCCCGTTTTACCGCCCTGACGGCATGTTCGATAACCTGCTCCGGCGACATCTGCAATTTTCTTTGCATGTGTATTGGCGACGTGGCGATAAAAGTATGGATTCTGGAACGTTGCGCGTCTTTAAGCGCAGTGCCGGCACGGTCGATGTCGTTGTCCAACGCCCGCGACAAACCACAGACAGTGCTGTCTTTTATCACCCGTGCGACCGCTTGCACGGCCTCGAAATCACCTGGGCTAGCGGCCGGAAAGCCCGCTTCGATGACATCGACTTTCAACCGTTCCAACGCCCTGGCGATCCGGACTTTTTCATCGCGCGTCATTGATGCACCAGGGCTTTGTTCGCCATCGCGCAACGTGGTGTCAAATATTATTAAATGGTCTTTCATAAAAACTCCATACATGGAGACATATCAACATCTGCGTTGATATATGGGTAAAAAGGATAGATTGAAAAGGTATAAAAGAAAGAGTGCTGCCCATCAGGGCAGGAATCTTAGAGGGAGGCTTACCGCTACGCACAAGAAATTCCGGGCGGTTAATACCCCCGCAATATCTTGCAAACAAGACAACATAGGTCGAATAGTCATAATTAAAAACTATACCTCAACGATAAAAAGCCCTCAAGCCTATTTTAGCCTTTGCGCTCCTGTAGCATGCGCCTGCGTTGGATTAAGGTGATAACCGGCCCGGAAATCGCATAGCCTAAAAACAGCAAAAACAACATCGTTTGCGGTTGCGCCATGACAAAAGCAATAGCCAGCATGATGGTTATTGCCACAAAAAATGGCACTTTGCCTTTTAAATCAATTTGTTTAAAGCTGGAATAGCGAAAATTACTGACCATCAACAAGCCTGTGCTGATAGTTAAAAAAATGGCGATGTACTTAATCACGTCAATATCGTAGCCATGTTCCAAGCAAATCCAAATAAACCCCGCCAAAATCGCCGCCGCCGCCGGACTAGGCAAGCCCTGAAAATAGCGTTTATCCGCCGTTTCTATTTGGGTATTAAAACGCGCCAGCCTTAACGCACCACCGGCAGCATGGACGAATGCGGCAAACAAGCCTAACCGTCCCAAGCTGGAAAATGCCCACAAATACATCACTAGCGCAGGTGCCGCGCCGAATGACAGCATGTCCGACAAGCTATCGTATTGCGCCCCGAATTCGCTTTGGGTGTTAGTAATCCGCGCCACCCTGCCATCCAGCCCGTCCAGGATCATAGCAATAAAAATAGCGATAACCGCAGTTTCGTAACGGCCATTCATCGCCGAAGTAATCGCATAAAATCCCGAAAACAGTGCGCCAGTAGTAAACAGATTGGGTAATAGATAA
This sequence comes from Methylovulum sp., assembly GCA_028712695.1. Taxonomy (GTDB): domain Bacteria; phylum Pseudomonadota; class Gammaproteobacteria; order Methylococcales; family Methylomonadaceae; genus Methylovulum. The sequence continues at coordinate 80,782 of JAQTQZ010000017.1, forward strand.
ATGCCGCGTCGGCGAATGGATGTTTTTGCAGGTGTCATACGTTGTCAGCCCATATACGGTAAAGTGATGTTTGCAATTATACAATGTGCCGACAAGCGATACCTAGGGAAGTGCCGATTAAATCCGAAGGCGCACATACTGCACCGAGCGCAATTGTATAAGTTGTTTCATGCCGTGCTACAAACACGGCCCGCTGATAACCGCGTTGATTCTAAGAATGTGCTTTAAAAGCCCCCTAGACAACTGCCAAACTATCCTATTCAATAGGCATATTATAATTTTTGACCATGAGCTTTAAGAATGACTGAATTGACTGTACAGGCCCTGCAATGGACGGGCACGGCTTTAAAAGTGCTGGATCAACGGCAATTGCCGGACACCTGCCGTTATGATGAATACACTGATGCCAACGGTGTCGCGGAGGCGATTACGACCATGCGCGTGCGCGGCGCACCGGCTATAGGGATTGCCGCCGGTTTTGGTGTCGTGCTGTCCGCCTATCAGCATTATTCTGCAAACACGGACGGTTGGCGGCAAGCTGTTCAAGCGGATATGGAGGTGTTGGCAAAATCCAGGCCGACGGCGGTCAATCTGTTCACGGCGTTGGATCAAATGGCCTCAGCATTGGCAGAAACGGATGCAACCCCCGCAACATTGCTGGCCTGTGCAAAAAAAATCCATACTGATGATATTGCCGCAAATTATAAAATGGGCGAATTGGGCGCGGATTTACTGACCGGCGCGAAAGGCATATTGACACATTGCAATACCGGTGCCTTGGCCACCGGCGGTTATGGCACCGCACTAGGCGTTATCCGTAGCGTATATGACAGGCAACCGTTGCCGATTTATGCGGATGAAACGCGGCCTTGGTTGCAAGGGGCGCGGTTGACCGTTTGGGAGTTGGCGCAAGACGGCATTCCGGCAACGCTGATTGCCGACTCTGCCGCTGCCTGGCTGATGAAATCCGGCGCGGTGGACTGGGTGATTGTCGGCGCCGACCGCATTGCCGCTAACGGTGACACCGCCAATAAAATCGGCACTTATTCGCTGGCGGTGTTGGCCAAACAGCATGGGGTAAAATTTATGGTCGTTGCGCCAACGACGACGATAGATTGGGCCATCGACAACGGTGGGCAAATCGCTATCGAACAACGCCATCAAAATGAATTGTTGCCTGCGTGTTACCTGACTGAAGGGTCGCTGGTCAGCGCATGGAACCCCGTTTTTGACGTGACGCCCGCCGACTTGATCTCAGCCATCGTGACTGAGCGCGGCGTAGTTTTGAATCCATCTGAACACGGTGTAAGGAGTTTGCAATGATATTTTCCAAAAAAGGCAACAATCCGATAGTCGCTGTCGGCTATTTTTTTAAAGGCCTCAAATGGCTTGCCAGCCCCCAGCTACGCAGCTTTTTGATTATCCCAATTTTAATTAACCTGGTGTTATACGGTATTGCTTTAACACTGGGTTATTACTACATGACAGACCTGATCAACAGCTTTATTCCTAACTGGCTACAATGGCTGGAATGGCTGTTATGGCCGCTGTTTTTCATCTGCTTTTTTATCGCCGGATTTTTCACATTTACTGTGATGGCAAATATAATCGCCGCGCCTTTCTACGGCAAGCTGGCGGCAAAAACGCTGGTGGTCATTACGGGGCAAGCCAGCACAACAGAAGAACAACCACTGGCTAAAGTAATGGCGGCAGAACTCAAACGTGTCGCCTATTTGGCGACCCGCGCAGTGCCCTTGCTGATCCTGTTCATTATTCCCGGCATCAATGTGATCGCACCCTTTTTATGGGCGCTGTTTGGTGCCTGGGGGATGGCGCTTGAATACTTGGCTTATCCGTTGGAAAACGAAGGCGTGTTGTTTTCGGAACAAAAAAAACTGGCTAAAGACATGCGCCTAGGTGCATTAAGCTTTGGTGGCCTGACGATGGCGGGTCTGACCTTACCCGTGTTGAATATCATCGTCGCACCCGCTGCGGTTATCGGTGCGACGATTTATGTCCATGAAATTAAAGATTAAAACATCTTATCAGAAATAAACGCCCCAACCACTGGCCTTTATCGCCTTGATTAACGGCATGGCCGAAGGCGTAAACCAGTAAGCCGCAACCGTACAAGCCAGCATTAACAGCGTTGCGGTAATGCTGGTGTAACTGCACAGTTTGAGCGCCGTACCAAACGACTTCTTCATTCTGGCATTGGCCAAATTAACGCTGTAGCACTCGTCCAACAACAAGTGCACAATAAAGCCAATGCCGATAAACAGACCGTTTAGCCACGAATACAACCCCTTCCAATGCAACATATAATGGCTGATACAAGTTGCCAGCAAGACAAAAAACAACCCGGCAAGCAACGAATGGAAAACGCCGCGATGGTCAGTCAACTTGACGAACAATGCAAACAGGCCATAGCGGATGCCCAAATAAGCCATAACGGCAAGCGTTAACACCTGATAGGAAACCGTGCGTTCTTTCAGCGCTTGCAATACCGCCGCAGCCGCTATTAACCCCAGCAGGTTGAACAGCAACCTGACGGGGCGGGAGTTGTCGGCATCAATATCCGGCAACATGCCACCGACAACCCCCAACAGAACCAGCCAAGGGATTTGCGTATAATCAATTAGATGTGCGGCAGTGGCCGCCGCCGCCGCCCCTGCGCTGGCGGCGGCGGCAACCGTCACATGGGTTTTAAAATTAGCCATCGCGGCAATAATCCTTTAAGTGTATGAATGACTTTTTGTGTTGGTCGCTAAACCGTAGCCCATTATACTAGCTAGTTTTTCAATAGCATTCCCAATCCCATGACTAAGCCCTTAAGTTGCTTTAAAGCCTACGACATCCGTGGGCGTATTCCTGATGAACTGAACACTGATATTGCTTACCGTATCGGCCGTGCTTATGCCGAAAAAATCCAACCTAAATCGGTGATCGTCGGGCGTGACATCCGCTTGTCCAGCGATGACATGGCGGCAGCGGTAATTCGTGGGTTGCAGGATGCAGGCGTTGATGTTTATGACATCGGCCTGTGCGGCACCGAAGAAGTCTATTACGCCACGTTCGCCTATCAGGATGAAGGCAAGGCAATGGATGGCGGCATCATGGTCACTGCCAGCCATAACCCTAAAGACTATAACGGCATGAAACTGGTGCGCGAGCAAAGCAAACCGGTCAGCGGCGACACGGGGCTGAATGACATCAAACAACTGGCTGAAAACAACCAATTCGCCGCGCCAGCGCCCCATCCCGGCAATATCAAACACATTTCAATCGGCGCGGCGTATACGCAACATTTGTTAAGTTATCTGAAAGGCGCCTCGTTAAATCCGCTGAAAGTGGTCGTCAATGCCGGTAACGGGGCGGCAGGCCACATCATCGACTGGCTAGAACCACTGTTGCCATCAATAAACTTCATCAAGATCCACCATGAACCGGACGGTCATTTCCCGCACGGCATCCCCAATCCGTTATTGCCGGAAAACCGCCAAAGCACCATCGACGCCATTACCAAACACGGCGCTGATTTAGGTATTGCCTGGGACGGCGATTTTGACCGCTGCTTTTTGTTCGATGAGACCGGCCGTTTTATCGAAGGTTATTACATCGTCGGCTTACTTGCCGCCGCGTTCCTTGAACAACACCCAGGCGCAAAAATTGTCCATGATCCGCGCCTGACTTGGAACACCATCGACATCGTCAGCAGCTGCTCCGGCATTCCGATACAAAGCAAAACAGGCCATGCTTTCATTAAAGAACGGATGCGCCAAGAAGATGCCGTGTACGGCGGCGAAATGAGCGCACACCATTATTTCCGTGATTTTGCCTACTGCGACAGCGGCATGATCCCGTGGTTACTGGTGGTGGGCTTGATGGGCAACAGCGGCAAAAAGCTTTCGCAATTGGTTGATGAAAGGATGCAATTGTTCCCTGCCAGCGGCGAAATTAACCGCGTAATAGCCGACCCTGCGGCAGTGCTTGCAAAGGTGCAGCAACACTATCAAGCCGACGCACTACGGATGGATTTCACCGATGGCTTAAGCATGGAATTTTCCGATTGGCGCTTTAACCTGCGCTGTTCCAACACCGAGCCACTGGTGCGGTTAAATGTGGAAGCGCGTGGCAATGAGGCCTTAATGCAGGCTAAAACAGAAGCGCTATTGACATTGTTGGCTGAATAATTAACTTTTAAAAACAGGATGGGCAAATGATTAGTGCAGGCATAGTCGGGGGCACCGGCTACACAGGGGTTGAGTTACTACGGATTTTAAGTTTGCATCCAGACGTCAGCGTATCCGTGGTCACTTCGCGTGCCGATGCGGGAACGCGCGTGGATGCCGTTTATCCTAGTTTACGTGGGCTTTGCAATATGCCATTCAGTTTGCCGGAACTGGAAACGCTGGGCACCTGCGATGTGGTGTTTTTTGCCACGCCCAACGGCACTGCAATGCTAATGGCGGAACAGTTGCTCGCCAAAGGCGTTAAAGTCATCGACCTGTCCGCTGATTTCCGTTTACAAAAAGTGCAGCAATGGAGCCACTGGTACGGCATGGAACACGCCTGCCCTTGGTTGATTAAAGAAGCGGTGTATGGCTTACCGGAAATTAACCGCGAGGCCATCAAACAAGCGCGGCTGGTTGCCTGTCCGGGCTGTTACCCCACCGCTGTGCAACTGGGTTTTTTACCCTTGATAGAGAATGGCTTGATAGACATCGGACGTTTGATTGCCGATGTCAAATCTGGCGTCAGTGGCGCAGGGCGTAAAGCCGAACTGGCCACGTTGATGAGCGAGACCGGCGAAAGCTTTAAAGCCTACGCGGTCAACGGTCACCGGCATTTGCCGGAAATAACCCAAGGCCTTTCCTCCCTGGCAGGCATGCCGGTGGCACTGACCTTTGTGCCCCATTTAACACCGATGATCCGAGGGATTCATGCCACCTTATACGGGGAACTAGAGCCCCACCTGGACATCAGCATCGACAGCATCCAAGCATTATACGAACAACGCTATGCCGATGAGCCGTTTGTCGATGTGCTACCGCAAGGCTCGCACCCCGACACCCGCAACGTGCGCGGCAGCAATAACTGCCAGATTGCCATCCATCAACCGCAAGGCGGCAAAACCATTGTCGTCCTATCAGTGATTGACAACTTGGTTAAAGGCGCAGCAGGCCAAGCGGTGCAAGCAATGAACCTGATGTTTGGGCTTGCGGAAACCACCGGATTAAATATCGTGGCGTTATACCCTTAAAGAAAGTTAGCAAACTAAACGGTACAGAGAAAAACTGGCAGTTCAGGGCATAAAACCCTTACTCGTCAATGGGTAATAACACGGCAGCCAGTCTTTTAAAGGACTGGCCTGCCATCAACCCGAACAGTTGTCGCTCAGCCACGATAAAAAGTTCAATATTTTGCGAAAATAATTTTCTAAAAAACAAAATGCAGCTATTATTCTCACAAAGGAACGTTGTTTTGGATACCGCTTGGGATACGCGGGATACTTATCTTTCCTGATATAAACTGGTTATAGAGGCTAGTGTCGGGGAATTTTTCTACTAAACGCTTACCTCAAACACGAGTCTACTATGCACTTTCGCTTAAAGCACAGCTACGCCGCTTTGCTGATGACGGGCATCTTGCCTTTCACTGCAGAAGCCATCACCGTTCCCGTCATCGCCGACACATACCCTGCCGAAATCCACGCAGGTGCCAAATCTACAGTAAACCTAAACGGCAACACTAAAGGTTTGTTTAATTTCGACCTAAGCCATGCCCTGCCTAAAGGCACTACCAGTAATGACGTAGCAAAAGCAACCTTATTTATTTATGTTGATAGCTTATCTACAAAAGGCAGCCTAGATGTTAGCCCAATCACCAGCAACTGGCTGGAAAATAACGTAACCACAACATCACAACCAACGGTTGGTTTACCTGTTGCTAAAAGTACAAGAATATGGCGGGATAAAACTTTTTTTGCAATTGACGTCACCCATTTAGTGCAAAACTGGATAGATTCCCCTGAAGCCAACTTTGGTTTAGCACTTGAACCCCATCCAAAAGCAACGACAACACTATCCATTAGCAGTAAAGAGTCAAAATCATCCAGCCAACCAGCCTTTTTAGATGTTGTATTACAGGGTATTGGGCCAACGGGAGCAAGAGGCGCATCCGGGCCGACAGGTGCAACTGGTGCAACAGGCGCAACCGGGCCGAAAGGTGCAACGGGCGTAATAGGCGCAACCGGGCCCAAAGGCGCAACCGG
>JAQTQZ010000047.1 GCA_028712695.1 Methylovulum sp.
CCTCCAAAGACCTCAGTGCCGTATCAGGATTGGCTGGGGCTACCATCGCCGGTGCTGGCAGTGACGATTACTTGCGTAGCCAATTGCAACAAATGCTCGGTTCCAGCTATTCGGTGCTGATGCCAAAAATCAAATTGTTAAGCGTGCCCAAAGATATTGATGCCTTGATGGCGGTCGGCTTCGGTGTCGCCACCGCCGCCATTTCTTCCGAAAGCAGCCTCAACAAATTGGCGCTCATCAACCCTAAACAACACGCACAACTTAAGACCCTGGCCAGTGGCGAAAAAAGCTTCTTGTTGATCGCCGCCGTTGCCAAGCTGCAGCAAAACAGTGACCTGCCCCTGCTCAAAGTCATCGAGACCATGCAACAGCAACCGGATGGGGAAAAAAAGCTAAAAATGCTGGGCCTGGACGGCTGGAAACGGATTGACACGCTGGATGCTTCCCTCTCCAAACAATTGCGCTTGCCCTAATGCCTATGTCTTATCATATCCCCTGCCCCAGCGTTATTCTTAAGTCACTGCCACGCTTGTTGCTCACGGTTTGGATTAGCCTATTTGCCAACATGGCGATTGCCCAAGCCCAAGCCAAGATACTGATTGTCAACTCCGACCATAGCATCGACAAATACCGGCAAGTGCAAGAAGCGTTCAAAACGCAAATCACCCCTTATGCCGGACGTGTCATTGATTTCGACTTGCAACAAAGCGGTTCGCCTGAAGCCTTGGAAAAATTGATTAAGGACGAAAAACCGGATTTGATTTACAGCATAGGCTCGCAAGCCTACCAGCTTGCCACGCAGCTAAACGGTAACAATCCCGTATTGTTTTCCTCGGTCATCAATTGGCAACGTTTTGGAGTACATGACAACAGCTACGGCGTTGCCAATGAATTGTCGCTTAGCCAAGAATTGTCACTGCTGCGTTTCGTGCTGCCCGAACAACGGCGTGTTGGCGTGATTTACGCGCCCCAATTCAGCACCGAACGGATTGTGGAAGCACGCAGCCAAGCTAAAGAATTGGGCTTGACGCTAATCGAGCAAACAATGGACGGAGACCATCCTTTGCAGCAGCAATTGGATGAACTCTTGGATAAATGTGATATTTTATGGCTGATTGCCGATCCGGGCGTGCTCGCCGACCGTGCCACAGTGGAAAAAATTTTCACGCTCAGCAACCAGCATAAAAAACCGGTCTACACCTACAGCGACGCCTTCATGAAGCAGGGGGCCAGTTTGGTTGTCGCGGCGGATACCCCAACGATGGGCCGCCAAGCCGCCACTATGGCACAGACCTTGTTGCTGCACGAACCCATCAAAGACGCTGTACAAACACCTGCGGGGTCGCACATTAGCCTGAACGCCTGCCAACTGGGCAAGCTGGATGCCAAATACAATGCCGATGCCCTCGATGCGGTCAACCAATTGCTCGAATGCCAATAAATGCTGATCTTCAGACGCGGCAATAACAAGAAAGCCCGCGCGTTATCCCCAGTGACGGCCAAATCGCCGGTTTCCGCCAAAATCGGCAAAACCTCCCCTGCCCGCCCTGTTGGCAATAGCATCCGCAGGCAATTGTTGACCACTATGATCGGCCTGATAGTGGGTCTAGTGCTCACGCTGACCGCGATTGAATGGATACTGCAAAAGCAAGCCTTGGAAGACGGGCTAGCCAAGCGCATCGAACTGATGAAGGACAATTTGCTTGAGCGTGGCTCGGCCATGTCCAACCTAATGCTGACCCAAGTCGAAAACGACGTGGCCGCTTTCAACTTTTCCCACATCACCGAAAATTTGCAAAGCACCATCAAAGAATCGCCGCTGCTGTCTTACGGGATATTGATGAACAGCAACGGCATGGCCGTCATCCACACCCTAAATCCGCAACTGCAACAAGAAACCCTGACCGATGAGGCCAGCCGCTACGCCTTGGCGCAACAACGGTTGACGCACCGCGAATACCCCGCACTCAACGTCACCGAATTCATCTTGCCCATCCATTTCGGCAGCCAGCAATGGGGGGTCTTGCGCCTAGGTTTCACGATGGTGGAGCTACAGCAAGAAATCGCCCGCTCACGCGCCGACATCGACAACAAAACAGTCGGCCTAATCGCCTCCACCGGTGTGATTGCCCTTGTGTTTGTGCTGATTGGCTCAAGCATCGTGCTGATTATTTCCACCGCTTTGTCCAAGCCGCTCATTCGCCTGACCGAATCGGTAAAAGAATTGGCGCGGGGCAATTTTGAATTGGCGGCGCAGTTGTTGGACGAAAATTCGGGCGACAAAAAAACACGTTTCAAAGCCCAAGGCGAAATTGCCGAATTGGCCGGTTCATTCCTTGAGATGGCCAATGAAATCCGCCAATCGCACGATAAATTGGCGGAATACAACCGCAACCTAGAAGAAAAGGTCAAGGAACGCACCCAAGAGTTGGAACAAGCCAACGAAAAACTCAAAGATCTGGATCAGCTGAAAACCAACTTCCTGTCCACCGTCTCGCATGAATTACGCACCCCGCTGACTTCGGTGATGGGCTTTGCCCGCATCTTGCAGAAGAAATTTGAAAGCACATTGTTCCCGCCACTGTCGCAAAGCGAGGACAAAAAAGTGCAAAAAGCCATGCGCCAAGTGATGGAGAACGCCCAAATCATCGTCGATGAAGGCCAACGCTTGACCACCTTAATCAACGATGTGCTGGACTTGGCGAAAATGGAAGCCGGACGGGTTGACTGGAACATGCAGGAATTGCGGATTGAAGACATCATCGACCGCGCCATTGCCGCCACGTCGGCGTTGTTCGCCAACAAACCGGTGCAGCTACGCAAACTCATCGGCCAGGATTTGCCACTCGTCAAAGGGGATCGCGACCGCCTAATCCAAGTGGTCATCAACCTGATTTCCAATGCCGTCAAATTCACCGACCAAGGCGATGTCACCTGCAAAGCAGAAATCAGAAATGCCGACATCGTCGTCAGCGTGGTCGACAGCGGCTGTGGGATCAAGCCCGAAGACCAGCCTTTAGTCTTTGAAAAATTTAAACAAGTGGGCGACACCTTAACCGACAAACCCAAGGGCACAGGCCTAGGGCTACCGATTTGCAAAGAAATCATCGAGCATCATGGCGGATGCTTATGGTTGGAAAGCACGCTCGGTGAAGGCAGCACCTTTTTGTTTTCATTGCCGTTACCGCAACGGCAACAGGACGCCACGGTATGGACCCAAGATGGCGAGCCTATTAGCCTAGTCTGGCGCAGCAGCCGCGAAACCTTAGAAAATATTTTGTGTGCCGGGCTTGAACAACCGGCAAACCATACCCCCAACATACTCATCATCGACGATGACATCAACATCCGCCAATTCTTGCGCCAAGAATTAAATAATGTCGAAAATTATATGATTCGGGAAGCGGGCACCGGTGGCGAAGGTTTGGCGATGATCGCCTCGCAAGCACCGGACTTGATTTTATTGGATGTGAAGATGCCCCATTTGAACGGTTTTGAAGTGGCGGCCCGTTTGCACACCAACCCCGCCACCTTGTATATCCCGATTATCCTGCACACTGTTGCCGAGGACAAACTGCTGGCAGAGCAACTGGGCATAGATTGCTATCTGACCAAACCGGCTAAAGATTCCGATTTATTGGCCGCCGTACAGCATTTTTTTAACACCCTGCCGGTACGCAAAAAGATTTTGCTGTTCGCCACTGGCTTTGATGCACCGCGCCTGCAAACTTGGTTGGCATGGCTTGAACGTTACGGCTACGAAACCACCCAGGCTAATGGCCTCGAACATGGCTTGGCTTTGGCGGCAACGCTACGCCCCGATTTAGTCATCGCAGACCATAGCTTGGCGGAGAATGACCGACTGATCCAATGCCTACGCGGGGATTTAGGCCTGGACAAAACCCTGTTCACCCTACTGGATGACACCGTAACATGAACCCTGAAATCAAGCTCAAACGCCTTTGCCAACGGGGTAATGCCGCTGCGCTGATCCGGCAATTTATCGCCGCCCGTAAGCACCCGCTGGCGGTGCTGGATGTTAACGGCGAACTGTTGCTGGGCGAGCCGAACGCCGCCGAACGCCAGCCCATCAGCCTTGCTGCCGATACCACGCTGGGCTGGGTCTGCGGCGAGGCAGACGATGCCCTGCTGTTGTCGGCGTTTGTCAGTTATATGGCACGCAAGGAATTGGAAAGTAAGTTGCTGGCACAAGAAACACTGGGCAAATACAAAGAACTGACGCTGCTTTACGAATTGGGCGAAAAAATCGCCGCCTGCATGGATATTAACGGGCTGGCCCGTTTGGCTCTGGACGAAGCACAGCGTTTGCTGCCATCCGGCAAAGACCTGCATTTAGGGCTATTGTTGACTAACGAAGGGCAACCGCATCTGACGGTATGCGCGGGTCAAGGCGGTCTCTTCCCCGTGGGCGGGGAATTACAGATAGACGGCATCACCCGACAAGTGTTGGCATCCGGCAACACCGAAATCGTCAATCACGTCGGGCAAGATCCGCGCTATCAAGCCTGTGCGGGTTCGTTAGACAACATCCAAGCCATGCTCTGCGCGCCGTTGACCACCCGGGACAACACCTTCGGCGTACTCAACGTGGTCAGCCGCAGGCCGGTCGATTTTAGCGCCGCCGAAGCCAAGGTGTTGAACCTATTGGCCTCACAAGTCGCCATCGCCATCGGGCGGGTGCATTTGATCCACGAACGGGTCGCCCAAGAACGGTTGCAAGAATCGCTGCAATTATCACGCAATATCCAAATGGGCATGTTGTCCACCGCCTTCCCGCGTTTTTGCGAAGGCGAGCCCATTGATTTGTTTGCTTTTATGGAACCTGCACGCGAAGTCAGCGGCGATTTTTATGATTTTTTCCAGCTCAACGACAACACCTTATTGCTGGTCATCGGCGATGTCTCCGACAAGGGCGTACCTGCCGCCCTATTCATGGTGATGGTCAAAACGTTGATCCGCGCCATTGCCAAACAACACGCCGAACCGCACCAAGTGCTGGCGGCCTTAAACCCCGAATTGTGCCGCGACAACGATGCGTCGATGTTTGTCACACTGTTTTTGGCCATGCTAGATTTGGACAGCCGCCAACTCACCTACAGCTTTGGCGGCCATAACCCGCCGCTGCACTTATCGCACTACGGCATCGTATCCATGCTACCGGGTGATTCCGGCACGGCATTAGGGATCATCGACGGTATTGATTTTTCCAGCCAAACCTTAACGCTTAATCCAGGCGACAGCCTATTGCTGTACACCGACGGTATCAGCGAGGCGATGGACGTCAATTATCAAGCCTACGGCGAGCAGCGGCTTTGCGATCTGCTGACCGGACTGAACCCTAACAATGCCCAAGAACTGGTGGAAACCATCATCACCGATGTCAGCCTGTTTACAGCCAGCGCTGAACAATCAGACGACATCACCTTGCTGGCATTGCAAATGGAGCGCCCGTAACAAGGCCAAGCAACCACCCATTCCAACCTGATCTTGACGGACAGCACATGGACCCACAAGACCTTCCCTGCCGCGAACCCGAAGAAGTCTGGCAGTTTTCGCAACGCTTGCCCAACACGCTTGAGGCGTTGCCGTTGCTGGCTGAAGCCATCGAAGCCTTTGGGCAACAGGCCAGTTGGCAAGAGGCAACCGTGATGCAAATCAACCTGGTGCTGGAAGAGTTGGTCGTCAACACCATTGACAACGGTTATACAGACGGGCGAAAAGGCGATATTGACGTTGAAATCAATGCCGGCCAACAAGCCATCACCCTCCGCATTACCGATGATGCGGATGCCTTCGACCCTTTTTCGATAGCCACCCCAGATTTGACGCAGGCCATTGAAGACCGGGCCATCGGTGGTTTGGGCATTCATTTGGTGCGTAGTTACATGGATGATTACCGTTATGCTTATGTCAATCAACATAACCAAGTGACCTTAACCAAGAAGCCGAAAGCATCTTGATGGAACTGATTTCAAAGCTGCTGGACGGGTGCATATTGCCCCATCCAGCCCAAGCAAAATTAACCGGCAAGTTTAAACTTGATAAAGCCTTCCACCAATACGCTTATCCAATTAGCGTGGAATTTAACCCGCCTTTACTAAGGGGCAAGTTGCTGTTTGTCCTGGATTACACCTTTATCATTGACTGACACTTTCCAATCGCTTCCTTCCGCAGACAAATAGACTTCATATTCTTCACCCACACCGTTGGGATTAACAATCAGTTCCGCTTTATTTAGATCATATTTAGGAAATTCTTTTTTCAAGGCATCGATAGCCAAGGGTGAAACTTCACCTAGGTTGCCAATCAGCTGCTCATTGACATACAAATGACCTTTCGCCGTGAATAATTCCAGAAATTTCTCGTCGGCTTCGTCTTTGAAGCTAACTTCCAATAAGTTAACACCGAAATGCGTTTCATAGCTGGCTTGCATATCCTTCGCGGTGGGATGCCGTTTTAAAATATCGCGGCTTATTTCCCCTGGTATATTAACTGGCTCAGGAATTTCGGCATTGGCCGTAACGGCCAGAAAAAAAATAGCCAATCCAAGAGCCGACTTTATTAATGTGCGCATAAATTTCCTCATTCGAATTTTTATAGTTTTTATTAAGTTAACCGTATAAAAATATACGGGATTGTTGATTATCAAAAACAAGCAGTATGATTTATATCCATAGTTTGTTTTGATACGTTGTGCTATGTCCCGTCCTACAGGCCTGTATTTAACTCTTTGTTCGCATTTTGTATTTCATTCTCCTCAATTGATTTTAAGACCTTACCAGAGCCATCCTTCCACTCGATAAGACCATTTGCACTTCTTCCCATTACAATGGCCGCCGCCGCTGATGGGCTGCTAAACAGATAGTCATTTTCAAAAATTAATTTGCCCTCAACTTTCTTTAATAATTCGATTTTCAAGCAACTCATCACGAAGGGTTTTAAGTCTTTTCGAAAAGGATGAAGCTGTATCAAATTACCCGTTGTGTGGCACGCGCATTGTAGGCTGAAATACTCTCATAACATAAAGTAAGACCATCCGGGTATCGTTGCCGGAGCCACCTACCCTCGCTTTCGCTCAAATAGGCTTATTTATGCCTTTCCGATATTCCAGCCTACAATATTATCAGATACCATTAAAATCATTGTCCGGTTCACAACAACGCCCAAAACCAAAACTGTTGCGTTTGCAACAAAATACCTAGCCAATAAAAACAATATAAATTAAAATCAATGACTTAAAATATTTTCAACCCTTGGCATGGCCTGTGCTTCAAGTAATTACGAACGTACATACGAGGCCATTACCATGCAACTACCCGTCCTAAATGAAGCCCCTGTGGCAAAAAGCGGCTGCTCTGCCAGCTCTTGCGGTACTACCGATAACCAAATGGATTCCCTGCCCGATTCGATTCGGGAGAAAGTCCAGAACCACCCGTGTTACTCCGAAGATGCCCACCATTACTTCGCGCGTATGCACGTTGCGGTGGCTCCAGCGTGTAACATCCAATGCCATTACTGCAACCGTAAATATGATTGTGCCAACGAATCCCGCCCTGGCGTGGTGTCGGAGTTGTTGACGCCAGACCAAGCCGTCAAAAAGACGATGGCAGTGGCGGCGACCATTCCACAAATGACCGTGTTAGGCATCGCCGGCCCCGGCGACCCGCTTGCCAATCCTGAACGCACATTCGAGACTTTCCGCCGTTTAAGCGAGGAAGCACCGGACATCAAACTGTGTGTTTCCACCAATGGCTTAGCGCTGCCGGATGCAGTCGAAGAGCTGTCGAAACACAATATCGACCACGTCACCATCACCATCAACTGTGTTGATCCTGAAATCGGCGCGAAGATTTATCCGTGGATTTTCTGGAACAACAAGCGCATCAAGGGCAAGAAAGCCGCGAAGATTTTGATCGACCAGCAACAAAAAGGGCTGGAAATGCTGATTGCGAAAGGCATTTTGGTCAAGGTCAATTCGGTGATGATTCCTGGCGTTAATGACAAACACTTGGCGGAAGTAAGCAAAGTGGTCAAATCCAAAGGCGCATTCTTGCACAATGTGATGCCGTTGATTGCCGAAGCTGAACATGGCACATTCTACGGTGTGATGGGTCAACGCGGGCCAACCCCTGATGAATTGCAAGACTTGCAAGACAGCTGCTCAGGCGACATGAACATGATGCGCCATTGCCGCCAATGCCGCGCCGATGCGGTGGGCTTGCTGGGTGAAGATCGCGGCGATGAATTCACGATTGATAAAATCGAAGAAATGGACATTGACTATTCAGCGGCAATGGAAAAACGCAAAGTCATCCACCAAGCGATCCAAGAAGAAATGGACAGTAAACGCTTGGAAAAAGCGGCTAAAGTTGAGCAGTTTAAAGCCGAGCCTAAATTGGAGACACGCCCCGTGCTGATGGCGGTGGCAACTGCCGGACAAGGCTTGATTAACGTCCATTTTGGTCATGCCAAAGAGTTCTTGATTTATGAAGCTTCGCCAGAAGGTGTACGCTTTATCAGCCATCGTAAAGCCGACCAATATTGTGGCGGCGACAGCAGCTGCGGCGAGGGTGAAAGCGTCTTGCAACAAACCGTCCGTGCCTTGGCGGGTTGTGAAGCGGTGCTGTGTTCCAAAGTCGGTTACGAGCCTTGGGACATGCTGGAAACTGCCGGAATCATGCCTAACGGTGAACACGCGATGGAGCCAATTGAAGACGCAGTCATGGCGGTTTACAAGGAAATGGCGGCGGCTGGCAAATTGGATGCGAAGCCAGAAGCCGCAAGGGCAAGCGCTTAAAAATGTAGGGTGGGCAGCGCTTCTCTGCCCACCATTTATCTGTATGTAAAAGGTGGGCAAAAAAGCGCTGCCCACCCTACTCAAGGAGCCCATCATGGCCGTAAAAATTATTGAATCTTGCGTTAATTGTTTTGCCTGCGCGCCGGTTTGTCCAAGTAAAGCTATCTACGAGGCCAAACCGCATTTTTTGGTCAATCCCAACAAATGCACCGAATGCGAAGGGGACTATCCTGTTTACCAATGCGCAAGCATCTGCCCGATTGAGGGCGCGATATTAAACTCTTTGGGCGAGGCGGTTAACCCGCCTGGCTCATTAACAGGGATTCCGCCGGAAAAAATGGCCGAAGCCATGGCGGAGTTGCAATCACACTGAGGATTTGGCAATGGCTACGGTTGTATTCTATGAGAAACCCGGATGCAGCGCTAATGCCCGCCAAAAGCAGCAATTAGCCGCTGCTGGCCATCAGATCATTGCCAAAAACCTGCTAACCGAAGCCTGGCAAACCGACCGTTTGCGGGCTTTTTTTGGTGATTTGCCGGTAGCCGATTGGTTTAACCTGCGTGCGCCCGCACTGAAATACGGTGAAATAATCCCAGAAAAGCTCAGTGCAGATGAAGCCTTGGCGTTGATGGTGGCTGATCCGATACTGATCCGCCGCCCGTTGATGCAAATAGGCGAACACTTAAGCGTCGGTTTTGACCTGCAGCAACTTGCGGCATGGTTAGACTTAAGCACGCTGGAAACGGACACAGCCACGACAAGCTGCACAAAAAACGGTTGCGGTCATGACTAAGCCTGCGCTATTCAACCAAGCCGGTTTGCCGCAGGCCGTGGCATTATCAGAACGGGTGCATTGGATAGGCGCGCTAGACCCTAATTTACGCACCTTCGACATCATCCTGAAAACCGCTAACGGCACCAGTTATAACGCCTATTTAGTACGCGGCAGCCATGGCGTCGCTGTTATCGATACTGTTAAGGAGAATTTTGCTGATGATTTTTTTACTCGTTTGGAATCGGTGGCGCGGTATGACGAAATTACTGTCATTGTCCTAAACCACCTGGAACCCGACCATACCGGCGCCTTGCCCGAACTGATGCGGCGTGCCCCTAACGCCCGTTTGTATATCTCGCAAAAAGCGCAAACGATGGTCAAGGCCTTGTTAAAACAAGACACGCTTTCTTTTACGCCCGTATTGACGGGTGACGGTGTGTCATTAGGTGACCGGACGTTGCAGTTTCTGCACACGCCTTATTTGCATTGGCCAGACACCCAATGCACGTATTTGCCAGAAGAACAGACGTTATTTTCCGGCGATGTGTTCGGCTGCCATTTTTGTGACAACCGTTTATTTAATGACGAAGTCGGTGATTTCCGCTTTTCGTTTGAATACTACTACGCGCACATCATGCGTCCGTTTAAGGAGTATGTGAACCGCGCCTTAGAGTTGATCGAGCCGTTACCGCTCCAGCATATCGCCCCTGCCCACGGGCCGCTGTTGCGTGACCGGCCGCATCGCTATGTGCAGCGTTACCGCGAACTGTCGCAAGCGGCACTGCAAAATGTCATCAATGACGGCGAAAAAACCTTGCTGATTTTTTACATCAGCTCCTACGGCAACACGCGCCGCATGGCGGAAGCCATTTATGAAGGGGCGATGAGCATTGAGCGGGTGCGTGTGTCGTTGTACGATTTGGAAGGCAGCGACCTTACCTCATTTGTCGATTTGATTGAAGAAGCCGACGGCATGGTGTTTGGCACACCCACCATCAATGGCGATGCAGTCAAGCCCGTTTGGGACTTATTGTCATCACTGGCGGTGATTAACCTTAAAACAAAATTAGGCGGCGTGTTTGGTTCTTACGGCTGGTCGGGCGAAGCCGTGCGCATGGTTGAAGACCGCTTACGCGGCTTGAAATTGCGCGTCCCAGTTTCCGGCTTGCGCATAAAGCTTATTCCTACTGACGAAGAAATTGAACTTTGCCACGGCTTCGGGCGGGAACTGGGCCAGGAATTAGTAGGCTTAAGGCAAAGCAAAATCATTGATATGGCCGATTTGGCATAGGGTACGCATTGCGTACCTTTTGCGATGTTTTGTGGCACGCATTGCGTACCCCACATCTGGAAAAACAACTTTTAAACAACCACCAACAGGAGCAAACCCATGGCAAAAGCAACCATTACCTTTGAAGACATCAATGTCACCGTCACCGCACCGGCTGGTACGCGGATTATTGAAATATCCGAAAAAGTCGGTTCAGGCATCACCTACGGCTGCCGCGAAGGCGATTGCGGCACTTGTATTATGAAAGTGACAGAAGGCTGGAACAACCTGACTGAACCCTCTGTTCTGGAAGACAAAGTCCTGCGCGAAAATATGGCCGGCAAACACAACCGTCTGGCATGCCAAGCGCAAGTGCTCGGCGGTTCGATTTCAGTCAAACCGGTTTAACAACTTTTTATCATTAAGCAGGGAACATCATGGCCTTAGTTACCTTTTCCAATCCTGAATATAAAGACAAAACTGTCTACGCAGTCGCAGGCAGCCATACTCAAACCTTATTGAAACTGGCACGGGAAAACAAAATACCCATTAATTTTGAATGTGAAGATGGTGAATGTGGCACTTGCTTGGTTAAAGTCAGCAGTGTCGATAAAAAACTTGAACGCATGGGTGGCACGTTAACGGAAAAAGAAAAAGCCGTTTTAAGACAATGCGGCAAAATGAGCAAGGAAGAACTGGAACAAGTCATCGTCGATGACTTACCGCCACCTTGGCGGTTGGCCTGCCAGATGATTGTCAGGGACGAAGATATTCTGGTCGAATATTAATAATCATGTCCGCCCTGCCCCAAGCCCAAGATGTCAGGTCGGTGGCGTATCGCCGCCTGACATCACGCCCTTTACCGACGGCTAACAGTGAATGGTTGGCTTTCATGCTGGCAAGCTGGTGTGCCGGTAAAGGTGTATTGCCCGATTATTTGGGCTTGGGGCTGGAACAATTTAGCCAGATGCAAGCCCGTTTTTTTCCTGATGCTGGCTTGCCATCCTTGGCGCCCTCCGGCAGCACACTTGACTACAGCCGGATGCTGGAAAAAGAAGACCTCATTAATCTGCTCAAACATTATGCCCAAGCCGACACGCCCGAAACCGATTGGCTGGTCGCCATCATCGTCGCCGGCTGTCTAGGCAATGACCATCTCTGGCAAGATTTGGGCCTGTGGTCACGCCAACAACTGGGCGCAATGCTGCACCATAACTTCCCCGAACTCGCCGCCAAAAACAACAAGGATATGAAATGGAAGAAATTCCTGTACAAACAGCTATGTGAGGAAGAAGGCATTTATGTTTGCCGTGCGCCTTCTTGTGAGGTTTGCATTGATTATTCTAAGTGTTTTGGGTCTGAGGATTGATAGCCGGATTGTTTATGGACTGACTGTCCAAGGGAAACGGTTTGGACATTTTTTTGCAACGACTTTGGGATGGGCATCAATAGGTTTTAATTTGTTTTTGAGTTTCATTTGAATATTTTGAAAACTCCAAGTTGATTGCTGCAATTTAGAGGTCGGTGGCGGCAATTCAAGATGCAAAAATATTTTTACCTCATTAGTTTTGCAAAATAAGCTTGCCAAGTCTTTTTCTGTTTGATGATGGGCGTTCATTTTCATCGGCAAAATTGCCGATAGGGTTGAAATGATTTTTTTAACGATAGCGTCTATCAAATCATTCAATTTCAGTTCTTCGCTATCGGGATGGGTATAATCTTTGACTTCAATCAAATAGCCAATATTTCCGTCAACCGCCAAAATATCAACCGCACTAATACCATTTTGTATTTTGATAAAATGCTCTCGGTAATACTGGCTGTCATCAAATTTTATCGCGTCAAATTTAAAGCTAAATAAAAGGTTTCCTTCCTGAATATCAACCGACATTTAGCCTTCCTGTTTGTTTAAAAAGCGGTCATCTTGTGCCAGTTCTTCATCCAAAATCACTATATCGTCTAAGCCTTCAAAATCTCCGCTTTGACTGACCCGCACGGCCTTATCCTTAAAACCCAAGCCAAAATATCTAAGCTGGTCGTCTCTTGTTCTTAAAATTTCTATTTCTTTCACCAAAAACAAACTGTGCGTGGCAATAAAAAGCTGCATTCCGGCACGGCTAAGTTCTATCAACAATTCCGCCATTTTTTTGATGAGCCTAGGATTTAAATTAGCTTCCGGCTCATCCCAAAAAAGGATGCTGTTTTTGGTCAATGAGCCATTGGCAATTAATTGGGCAATGGTGGCAATTTTCCGCAAGCCTTCGGCAATGAGGGCGATTTCGGTTTTATGTCCGTTAGTGGATACCAAATAAAACCTGCCGCGTTCCAATACTATTTTCCCTTCCAATATTTCTTCTAATTTGGTTAACAGCTGGCTTTCTACGGGGTAGGATTGGATGTTTTTTAAGGCGGATAGGCTTAATGCCCTTGCCAAGTTGTAATAGATTTCATCAAACGAGGTTTCTCTTGTCTCGTATAAAGGCACGAAACCTTCATAAAATGAGAGCATTTCTTTTGCGGGTATAAAAACGCAATTTTTTTGAAAAAAATTGGATGGTAATAAATAATAATCAGCTTCAATGTGATAAATATCTTCAACATATTCTGATTCTATAAGTTCAAAATTGATTGAAAACTCTCCTAAATTTATATCAAGCAAACAACCTTTCTTATTATTACTAATTAAGCTATTTAAATCGTCAGGCTTAAAAATATTCATAAAGTGGTCTTGAAGAAGATTGGGGATGTATCCTTCATATTCATGTTGAATAGCGTCTTGAATAGCCTCATCATTGTCACTGATACTGTTAAGGCTCAACATCAAGGTATACAGCAACTTAAGCAGATGACTTTTCCCTGTGCTGTTTTCACCGATGACCATATTCAAGCCATCTGAAAAAACTAAATCTTCTTTGTTAAATACCGTAAAGTTTTCTATCGAAATGCTTTTAATTTTAATGTCATTGCTTACAAGTGTTTTCTCGATTTCTTGCTTAATGGCATTAATTAAATCCTCGTCATTAACTTTAACAATCGTTTTGATATAAGCTCCTTTGGCAGGAAAAACCACAGGCTCTCTTAGCAAGATCCATTTATCAACCAGCAAATGCCGCCCGTCTTGATAATTCTCGGTACAAACCCCGTAATGGGTGATGGTTGACTCCTCCGCCAACAACAACACATCTTCCACTTGCACCCGGTTAACAATATCCAAATATTTGTCGGTATAGCCATTTACCCATTCATCATTATTGATAAATTCCGCTTTTTTGTTTTCCACGCCGCCCCATTTTGCGCGAACCAGCCAATAATCCATAACTCACCTCTGTGCATTACTTAACGTTTTTTGCAGTCATTGTAACCCAGCCCTACAGGCCGGAAGCATAATTAAGCCTATTTGAGCATAAGCAGAAAGAGGTGTCTTATGCCTTGCTGGTAATTTCGGAACAGTACGCACAAAAAAGCCGGAAATAACCGTCTTCGCATTACGAAGACGGTTATTTCCGGCCCAAGATGCCATTATCAATTTATGAAATCAAGCCTCAACACCCCCATCATGGCTAAACCTAACCCTCTCCTCCGCTGAACGGCCTAACACTTTGGCAAACCACGGCGGTGGTGCGGCGAACACTTGTTGGAATTCCTTTAGCTGATCGACTGCCTCAATCACATCGGGCACTTTGATCGGATAAATATCGGCGCGGATCACTTTAGCTGCCGCCGGGCCGCCGATGGATTGCACAAACAAGACGTGGCAATCGTTAATCATCTGGGCGCGGAACAGGTTGCGGTCTTCCGCACTGTCGGCCTCGATGGTGGAGCGGATGTCCACCAAACGATAATCCTGCGCAGACAATTGGTAAACCAAAAATCGGATGCACGAGCCGAAATGCCCGTTGACTAATGCACCGCTGTTAGAACCCATGGCGACGCGGATAGATTCCGGCAAGTCACCCTCTTTATAAGGTTGGATTTCCGGCAGGTCTTCATCGCCTTCTTCGTCGCCCCACAAATAACGTACTGCCAACTTGATGTTGGCAAGACCAATGCCGATGTCTTCGCCGTCTTCCTCGCCATCCAAACTGCCCAAACCGGTTTTCAGGTTAGTGACGGTGACGGACTTTAGTTTTTCATCGGTTAAGGGTGAGCCGACCCGCTCATGCAAAATATCCAACAATTTAGGCAAGTCAACGCCCGGCAAGACGCGGGAGGCGAGAGCGATGCGTAAGGCGAGTTCACGGGGTAATGCGTCCATTTTAAGCTCCTGATTTAACGTGCTGGGATAAAGTTTTATAAATGTTGCGGGTGGAGGCCAAATCCAATGCGGTGAAGTCGTCGTGGGATTGCAGGGTGGCGTCCGCCCCTGCAGCCAATAATTGCTGCACAACCGCCTCGCGCCCGCTGGAGGCGGCAAACATCAGCGCCGTCGCACCGGAAACCGGGTTTTGGTAATTTAGGTCAGCGCCAGCCGCTATCAATGCCGCGATGCACTCGGCGTCTTGGGCATAGCACGCAGCCCATAAGGCATTGTTGCCGTAGCTATCAACAACCGCCAATGATGCGTTCTGGGCCAGCAGAAAATTGACGACATCACTACGGCCTTGCTGGCTGGCCAGGATCAACGGCTCAATCCCCGAAGGATTTTTCAGGGTTGGCTGGGCAATGGAAAAATAGTGGTTTTGCAGCCACTCCCTTATTGCAGGCACCATCAACCCGCCTGCTGCCGTTCTTTCCAGCCAGCATAACCGCCTGCCAAACTGTAAACATGCTTAAAGCCAAAATCACTGAAGAATTCAGCAAGATGTTCGCTGGCATGACCGTAATAACAATAAATCAACAAACTGCGTTGCTTGTCGCCGCGTTTGACTAAAGACTCTTTTAAGCCTTCATGGACATGCAAGGCATCCTCCAAATGACCGGCCTTATAATCTTTCAAATCACGACAATCCAAGATCATCGGTTTTGACTCTTTAATCAATGCTTCTGAATCTGCAATGGAGAGGGTTTTAAATTTCATGGTCGTGTTAATGACATTTTCGGTCATTCCTCAAAATACGATTGTAGTAAACCTAACAATAAACTCGATTTTGTTGCGGTTTGTGTAGGGATTAACCATTTAGCCAGTTGATTTCAATGGCTTAAAATACATTATTTGGATTAGCAAAAATTTTGCCAAAAGCTGGAGTTTTTCGGTTTTGGTGGGTCAATCGAGGATATTAGGCAAAAAAAAGGCATCCTACCCGAGAAAATAGGATGCCAAAGGCACCAACACACATGAAACAACGATTACGAAAAGAAAGTTCTATAAAATATCCAGCATTAACAATGCCAGTATTTATTTTTTTTATCGTTCCTTTTTATTTACAGGCAGTTATAGACACCAAGCGATTTTATCCTAATTTGCCTGAGCGGATTTTTGGCTTTTATCAAAATTTTATGCACCATTTTGTAGCAAAACCACCTAAAAATTGTGCAAAATTCTTGCAATCCCGATAAAAAGTGGCTAGCTCCCAATAACCAAAGGGGTTTCTACACGTAAACCATTTCGACCGGTCAATTGGTTACGTTTTTGGCATTTCCCTACACAACACTTCAAAACTTTTTCGCATGGCAGCCATGCCAAACTGTTTTCCTGGACAACAAAAATGAACAAAATCCTGTCAACCGCCTTCGAATAAAGCGGCCCTTTTGTCATACCCATCCGCTTCAAATTGTTAGCTTTACAACAACAAAAAGGCATAAAACACATATAAATTCAACAAGATAAATAATGGCATACCGATTGCTTGTTCAAAAACAAAACCAAGCCATCAGGTCAAAGCCATGAAATCAACAAAAGATATTGCAGCGTTGCTGGACGAACCCGCTTGCGAGCATAACAAAAAGGAAAAATCCGGTTGTGCCAAGCCCAAGCCCGGCTCGGCAGCGGGTGGGTGTGCTTTTGACGGGGCGCAAATTGCCTTGTTACCGATTGCCGATGTGGCACATATTGTCCACGGGCCTATCGCTTGTGCCGGCAGCTCATGGGACAATCGGGGCACACGCTCGTCCGGCGCGGATTTATACCGCATCGGTATGACCACCGATTTGACTGAACAAGACATCGTCATGGGGCGCGCCGAAAAGCGCCTGTTCCATGCCATCAAACAGGCAATAGACACTTATGCGCCGCCTGCGGTGTTTATTTACAACACCTGCGTCCCCGCGTTAATCGGCGATGACATCAACGCCGTCTGCAAATCCGCAGAAGAACGCTGGGGCGTGCCGGTCGTGCCGATTGATTGCGCCGGATTTTACGGCACAAAAAACTTGGGCAACCGCATAGCGGGCGATGCAATGGTCAACTATGTCATCGGCACCCGTGACCCTGACCCGTTACCGGAAAATAGCCCTATTAAAATCCATGACGTGAACTTGGTCGGCGAATACAACATCGCGGGCGAATTCTGGCATGTCTTGCCACTGCTGGATGAACTGGGTTTGCGCATCTTATGCACGCTGTCTGGCGATGCGCGGTTCCGTGAAGTGCAAACCATGCACAAAGCTGAAGTCAACATGATGGTCTGCTCGAAAGCCATGGTCAATGTAGCCCGCAAATTGCAGCAAAAATACGGTACGCCGTGGTTTGAAGGCAGCTTTTACGGCATCACCGACACCAGCCAGGCGCTGCGCGATTTCGCCAAAGCCATAAATGATGATGATTTGACCGCCCGCACCGAGCAAGTGATCGCACGTGAAGAAATCCGTATCCGTGCCGAATTGGAACCTTGGAAACAACGCTTGGAAGGCAAACGCGTATTGTTGTTTACCGGTGGCGTAAAAAGCTGGTCGGTGATTTCCGCCTTGCAGGATTTGGGCATGGTCGTGGTCGCCACAGGCACGAACAAATCCACCGAAGAAGACAAGGCACGGATCCGCGAACTGATGGGCGAAGACACCCTAATGATTAACGATGGCAGCCCGAAAGAATTGATCCGTATTGTCCGCGACTACCGCGCCGACATTCTCATCGCCGGCGGCCGCAATATGTACACCGCGTTAAAGGCAAAAATCCCGTTTTTGGATATAAATCAAGAACGTGAATTTGGTTATGAAGGTTACCAAGGCATGTTGGAGCTAGTGCGTCAATTGGCATTGACGATTGAAAGCCCGGTTTGGGAGGCGGTGCGGATGCCTGCACCTTGGAAAGCCGCTAAAGTTGCGGCTTGAGTTTTAGCGATTTTTTAGTTGGGAAGCGTATCAGTCTAAGTGATACGCTTTAGTTTGTTTAGTGCATATTACAAAATTATATTTCTATAGATTTAAACTCTAGTTCATATCTATCTTTTCTAACGACAGCCTTCTTAAAGTTAATCCTATTCGAAAACATCTTATTATTAAGCACTAAATCAATAACATCGTTAATATCAGTATCACTTACCTTACATCCAAAATATACCCCTGTAATGACATCAGGATTTAACCTAAAAAGATGAAGCGTATCATCTCTATGGAACTTTGAGTGTACGTCAATACCCACTCTAATCCCTTCACCATTTACATCTTCATTCTTTCCAATGTCAAGTTCCGGCTTTAAATTTATTTCACACCGCCCACCTTTCAACTCCTTAATTTCCACACCTCCTTTACAACATATCTCTCTCAAATAATCATCATTTTTTGTTATGATTTTATCGGCATAAGATAACTTAAGAATTGACCTATGCTCTTTTTCATAAATCCATTTGTCACCTTTAGTTAGAAATAGAGCCTTTATTAGTTTTTGATATGGAACGTCCCATTTCTCATCAGGCAACGCATCAAGCTCCAATTCGAATTTTGGAGTCGTATCTCTATAAACAACGCGAGTAGGTTTTTCTTGCATATTGCAAAGTGGTTCTTTTTGATAACGAAAAAATTTCCCATTAATTTCAATTTGAGCATCTGAAAGCCAAGAACCATTTTTTATTTCAAGAACAAATCCACGATGCTCATCTGCATAATGGGACCACATCAAGAGGTTCGAATAATCTTCGGTGAAAGCAACGATGCCATACTCATTCAACTCATTTGACAACACCTCAGAGACATCAGAGACATCAGAGACATCAGAGACATCAGAGACATCAGAGACATCAGAGACATCAGAGACATCAGAGACATCTTCCATATCATTACTGCCAATATCTAGTCTTTCAGGAGCGAATTTAGTTAATTCATGCTGATCAACATTTCGAACTTGCTCGTCTGATAATAATGCCTCAAAAGGATCATTGAGGTTACAAAATGGTGTTGCCCGCAACATTGGATCTTTAAAGAACTCTTTTCTAAGAGGCATATATCTATAAATATACTTATTCATACCCTTCCAGGCTCTGTTGGCATTTCAATAATAAGCCATTATAAATAAAAACTACAACCTATTGATAAATTAAACATTTATACCATCCAATTAGCGCTTACCTTCAAATACTTCTACCAAACAAGCCGATATCCCCAGCAAAAGATTTCAAAAAAATAACATAAACAAGCCATTACCATCACACAATCTCCGCACTTCCCACAAAACACCCAAACCGTTCCACAAAAATGAAACAGATTAATCAACGCAGTGTCTAATGACATGTCCCGTTATGGACGGACAGCCCGCTTGTAATAGCCTAATGGCATGGCAAGGGGTGGTTTTTGCCGACTATTATTTGTTATAGTGGTCGGCTTTTTGAACACTTATTTAGGGGGGTGACACAACTGTATGCAATACCGAAAGATAAAGATTTTTAATGGGATGGAGTTTGATGTGCCTAGCCACATCGTCAGGATAGATATAATTGGGGTAAAAACGACACATGGTTGGCAAGTCCGTTATGGAAAACCTTGGAAATTCTTTTCTGACCACACGGCCAATGGCGCGGGTGCAGAATTTGCCTTATCAAACGCGATTGTCGAGCTTAGACAACGCATTGCGACATTACCCGCCCCAACAGGAATCCGGCGGCAAACAGCGCACAGAAAATCATCCAACTTACCGGCGGGCATCTCAGGGCCTATCCAACGCCGCCACAAAGGCCGGAACACGCTAAGCTACTATTTTCAGGTGACGCTGCCTATACACGGCGAAAAATCCAAAAACACCCTTGTTTATGTAGCATCGGAAAACACGCTGACAGAAGAGCGTATCCAGTTGGCGGTGTTAAAGTCGATGGCTTTGCGGCAAAAACACATCGCAAAATTCCAATATTCAGCGACGCAAGCGAAACGCGAAACAATACTGGCAAGCACTGCTGGATAAAGCGCCGCACCATTAGGGGGCAAGACCATCTTGACCGCAGTCTTGCGGACAAGATATTTGCCCCCATCTGCTCCTATCACACATTAATCACCACCCGTCTGCGGCCATTTCGCATTCTTCCTCTGTTCTTGGCAAAGCCTGCAATTCAACAATCCCACACACATTTTAAGTTTTTGTCGGGTTTACGACATAAGTAATCCACATAAATAGTATTGAATTCAATAACATAATTTCTGGCATTATGTTTGCTTAAGTCATTATAAAGCCCTGTTCCGCAGGAATTGTTGACTTAACGCCGCACCGCTAGGTGGCAATATGACTGAAATACTCAAACGCAACAAAGCCCTCTCCGTCAA
>JAQTQZ010000072.1 GCA_028712695.1 Methylovulum sp.
AATACAATTACCCTTTAGGTCTTTCCCCGTCGTTCCGACAAGTCCGCTTTTCTTTTGTCTATGAAGGATGGTAAGGATAGAGGCCTGCAAAGCCTTTTCATGTCCGCACTCTATACCTTTTACGGACATTACCGCCTGAGCAATATCATTAGTGCTTAATGGCTTTCCAGCCTCTCTAAGAATATCAAGAATAAGGCGGTGCGCTTCACCATGCTTAAAAAAATCGTTTTTCTTTTGGTGACGCTTAGTCTTGATGGTCTGTATACGGTAATCCGGCTCAAATAGCTTGATTGTCGCATCAATCGTCTTCACTTCTTCTGAAAAACGAATCATTTCTTTACGATGGTGCGCCACCAGTCCAGCCAGCTCGGAACGCTTCGCCGTCAGTGCGCTAATAACATGGGTTTCCGCCATTGCCTTTCCTTTTATGGGTTACAATGGCTGTGATTTTAACGAGTTGCGCTGAGTTTAGCTTTGTGCAGTTGCTACATAATACCGTAAAATCATATTCTTTTGATGATTGCCTTAAAAGCATCCTTGCTATTTCTTCTGCGCTACCCTTACTAAACAACAAACAAACTTTTTCGCTTCCTTTATCGCGAAGATCATAAAAGATGGAATTTCTTGGCTCATATAAAATACCTTTTAGGAAAACATGAAAAAAATAAATTGGGGTAAATGTAAATCTTACGTAAACGTCTAACCCACCCACCTACGCAAACCCGATACGAACTGTCATCCTTGTTCTTTTTAACGGGGAATACCGATGGCATTATCAAAGAAGTGGAGTGCGCATATTGAAGCATGGCAGGCCAGCGGTCTGGCGCAAGCGGATTATTGCCGGCAACAGCAGTTAAACCCTAAAACCTTTAGTGCACGTTTGTGTGAATATCGTCGGGGGAAACCGGTATCGCCGCCATCTCCGGCATTCATTCCGGTACAAGTCCAAGTGCCGGCATCCGAACCTTTGGTGCTGCGGCACGCGGGCGGCCACCGGCTCGAGCTGCCGTCGGGCATATCGGCGGCATGGTTGGCGGAGCTGTGGCGATGCCTGGGCTGATCGCCAGCCCGCCGCACATTTGGTTGGCGGTATCGCCCGTCGATATGCGCAAGGGTACTGACGGCCTGTCGGCGATCGTCCAGCAGGCGTTGGGGCATCCGCCGTGTGCAGGCTCCGCGTTTGTGTCGTGTGCCCTGTGGGTATCCGCAACCGGGCGGGCAACCGCCTGAAGCTGTTGCTGTGGGACGGCAACGGCGTTTGGCTGTGCCAGCGCCGTTTGCACCGTGGCGGTTTTATCTGGCCAAAGGCCACGGACAGTTGTTTTTCGATGACGCTGGACGAATGGCACTGGCTGGTGGCCGGGGTGGATTGGCAACGTTTGTCGGCGCTTCCCCCGGCACATTGGCAAGCCTGAACAAGCTGGTTCCTGTACCCAAAAAGCATGCCTGAAAATTGGGTAAAACCCAGTATTGGCAAGGCATACAGGCGTTTTTTTTGGTATAATGGGTTCTATGAACCCACTCGCCCAACTGGACAATTTAGACCTCGACCCCGTTGCCAAAAGCCAAGTGGCGGGCATGATCCGGGCGTTGCTCAACCAAACCGCACATGATGCGGAGCTGTTGCATCTCAAAGACGCGCAAATCCAAGCCAAAGATGCCGCCATCCAGGCCAAAGACCTCAAAATCGAAGCCCTGACCCACGAGCTCGCGCATATCCGGCGCATCCGCTTTGGCGTCAAAAGCGAAACCTTATCCCCGCTGCAACGTGACGTGTTCGAGGAGACCTTGGACACCGACCTCGCCGCCATTGAGGCGGAAGTGGAACAGCTTCAAGACGGCCGGCCCGGTGACACCGTGGTGAAACCCAAGCGCCCCCGTGCCGGTCGCCAACCCTTACCCGACCATCTGCCCCGTGTCGAACACCGCCATGAGCCGGCATCCTGCACCTGCGACCGCTGCGGTAAGGATCTGGTCAAAATCGGTGAAGACATTACCGAACAACTGGATGTCGAACCGGCCAAGTTCTTTGTCCACCGCCACATCCGTCCCCAATATGCCTGCCGCGCTTGCGAAACTGTCACGGCGGCTCCCATCCCGCCTGCGGTGATCGACGGGGGAATGGCGGCGGTCGGTTTGCTGGCCTGGGTGATGGTCAGCAAATACCAAGACCACCTGCCGCTCTACCGTCTCGAACAAATCGCCGCCCGTGACAACGTCATCCTGTCCCGGTCAACCTTGGCCGATTGGGTCGGGCGTGTCGGTGTGGCGCTGCAACCGTTAGTTGATCGCCTGACTTGGCATCTGCTACAAGGCAATACCTTACATGCCGACGAAACGCCAGTGGCGCAACTTGACCCCGGCAGCGGCAAAACCTGCAAAGCCTATCTCTGGGCATACCGCAGCAACGATTTGCAGCCGGGGCCGCGCATGATTGTCTTTGACTACCAAAACGGCCGGAGTGGCGAACATGCCCGCCAGTTTTTGGGCGCGTGGAAAGGCCACCTGATGGTCGACGACTATGCCGGTTACAAAGCCCTGTTCACGGACACCGGCAACAGCGGCGCCTGCATCGAGCTGGCCTGCTTTGCGCATGCGCGGCGCAAGTTCTTCGACTTGCACCAAGCCAACCAATACCCTCAGGGGCACAAGAGCCCCATGGCGTGGGAAGCGTTACAACGCATCAGTGTGCTTTATGCCATCGAAGCGGAAGGGAAATCATTGGACAGTGCGGCACGCCAACAACTGCGGGTCGAAAAAAGCCAGCCCCAACTGCACGCCTTCCATGACTGGCTCGTGCAAACCCGTACCGGCACCGCCCCCGGCGGCGCTTCCGCCAAAGCCCTGGATTACAGCTTAAAACGGTGGCCCGCCCTAGTCCGTTATGCGGAAACCGGACATCTGCCGATTGACAACAACCCCGTGGAAAACTGCATCCGCCCGATTGCCGTCGGCAAGAAAAACTGGTTGTTTGTCGGTTCGGAACGTGCAGGGCAACGTGCCGCCGCCATCCAGACCTTACTGGGTACGGCCAAGCTCAACGGCCTGAACCCCGCCGCATGGCTGAAAGACACCTTGGAAAAACTGCCCACTTGGCCCAACAGCCGCATCGACGAATTACTGCCTTTCGGCAAATCAGATTAAATTGATTTTGGCAATTTCTAAGTTAGTGGTCGGGCTGCTCGCATACGTTCGAGCAATAGATCATCAGCTTATCCCATTGGTTGCTCAGATAAGTCATGGCCTTGCCGGTTAAGCCATCCTTAGGTACTTTGTGTTGATTGTCATCTAAGTATGCTTTCAGTTTCTGCAAAACGGGCAAGCTTCTTTTGCATCGTTATTGGAATTTTTCAGCTGCACTGAGTGCTTTGATTTGCCGCTCAATCGTATAAAGTGTATTGATCAAGCCCAATATGTGATCCGCTTTGCTTGCCTTATGGGGTTTACCTGTTGAGCAAACACCCAACAGACACGGGGATTATCCGGCTGTTTGCCATGCGTGTTCGGCGACAATTACCCTGTCCGGTACGGCGACAACTATCTTGACCGGTTGACCGATATGTAGGACAACGGTGAATTTCAATTTTTTGGAGTCCACCCTTGCCTGGAAAACGTATCACCCAACGTCAAGAGAGTTTATATATGAGCACACGTCAATCAGGAAAAAGCCAAGAAACAGCGGCTGCTAAAGCCGGTATTTCTGAGCGCTCTGGTCGCAGAATAGAACAAGGTGAGCGACCATCCGTTCCGGGAGAGCGCCATTGGCGCACTCGTGAAGATCCTTTGGATGCGGTTTGGGAAAAAGAATTGGTGCCCTTGCTAGAAAAAGAAGCGCAATTAACGAGCTTGACCCTCTGGGAATACCTGGAAGATGAACACGCCGGACAGTTTCCTTATCGTGTATTGCGCACCCTTCAGCGTCGTGTCAAGCACTGGAAGGCCACCGAAGGGCCTGAGAAGGTGGTTATCTTTCGCCAGTCTGTCCCTGCAGGACAGCAAGGCTTATCAGACTTTAGCCATCCGAATAGCGAAATTACTATCCAAGGTAAAGTGTTTGCCCATCTTCTGTATCAATTCCGTTTTGCTTACAGTGGCTGGCGTTTTGTACAGATTATTTTGGGCGGTGAAAGTTATTCCGCCTTGGCTGATGGCTTGCAATCTGCGTTAATGCTGGCCGGTGGCAGTCCTGTTGAACATCGCACCGACAGTTTAAGTGCGGCGTTTATTAACCGGGTTGAAGAGCAGAAGTTAACGCAGTCTTATGAGGCGCTTTGTGCCCATTACAACCTCCGGGCAACACGCAATAACTGCGGCGTAAGCCATGAAAACGGGGCGATTGAATGTGCGCATGGCTCCTTCAAGCACCGTCTGGATCAAGCCCTGAAGTTAAGGGGAAGCTGTGACTTTACCGCCATTAAAGATTATCAGGTGTTGTTGGATAAGGTCACCGGGCGCTTGAACAAGCGCTGCCAGAGCCGCTTTAAAGAGGAACAGTTGGCCTTGCAGGCACTCCCCGGTGAACGCTTCATGGACTATAGTGAGTTCAGCCTGAAAGTGACGCGCAGCAGTACTTTGGAAATCAAACGGGTCGTTTATACCGTGCCCTCGCGCATGATTGGCGAAACCGTCCGTGTCCATGTGTATCATGACCGCTTGGCTCTTTTTATCGGCCAA
>JAQTQZ010000073.1 GCA_028712695.1 Methylovulum sp.
TCACCGCAAAGAGCTTGCAACGCTCGCGAGCCTCGACTACGTGGCGCAGATACTCCAGGTCGGGAAACTGCCGCACGCTACCTGCTGCTTGGTCCTGGGTGTATACCGCTCGCGTGAGGTAGTCCCAGGGGCCCGCGAATGGGTTAGTTAAGGCGGTCTGGGTTTGGGCCTCGATCTCCAGTATGGCTATTAATTCCTTCTGTTCCGCTTCGGATAGCACAGATAAGCTCTTGGAGTCGAGCGGCACGTTGTTCAGGAGTGTATTCATTAACATTCACGTCTACAGCTTGAACAGGCTTGCCGTGCGCATAAGCAGCCATGAACTCAACTAGTTGCATTTGCACCTTATCGCCAAGCTGCGCCCACCGATCAAGCATGTCACGTAGTTTGCTGACACTATATTCGCGGCAAATGGCCTTGAAGTCAGGATCGAGCTTCGGCCGGCCGCTTGGATTTCCGCTTTGACCGGGCTTGAATGCCGTGCTGGGCAGTTTTCGTGTTTTTCCTCTGTTCGCAGACATTCCCTGCCTCACAATTGTCTACTACTCTAGCGTTTGGCTTGCCCCAAAAGGCAAGAGCCAAAAAGCGGTTACATGAATTGAGGGTGGGCTGTATCTGCTCAGCTAGTTGCGCCGACAAATATAGCGTAACGACGCCTGCGTTTCGGCTTTATGGCCTAACAGGTACAGCCCATCTGGTAACGTCAGTGCTTACGCTTGCGCTCCGCTTTGTCTTGTGGCCAAGACTACGCTCCAGCGTTTGCCCTACATGTATAAGGAGTTTTTCAGGACTTTTGCTGCATATGACCGGACAATATTTTTAGGCTTTTTGGCCAATTGCTATCAAACGGCCGGAATACCTCCCACAAAACGTCAAGAATATCAGCGGTTTGGGTTGTTTGCAGATTGTTAACAAGGCCGTTCATCCGCCTCATGACGCTGGTGTTGTGTATCCCCAGCTTGTTGCCTAGATCGCGCAAGCTGAGACCCGGATACTCAATTATCCAATTCAGTAGCTCGCGCTGCTTGTACGTGCATACCTCTTTGGCTGCTTTCCGTAGGGCACTTACGCTATATCCCACGAGTTCCGGGCATTCGCTCACCGCAATATCGTCCACCGTCATTTCGTCGGGTAGCTCAGCATGCTTGTTTGCGTGTTTTCTGTCATTCCAAGCCACCCCCTCTTCGGTTAGATTGGTGTAGCCCGCCCCTGCTAGTCGTCGATCAATCTCCTGTAACTCTGCTTTTGTTGGTTGTGTAACCATTGCCGTCCTCCGGCTGATAAGTAGTAGCTTTGTAAGCTCCACCTACTAGCCGTTAGGCAATCGATTGTGTCAACGCCCCCTGAAAAAATATTTTTGATTATTTGCAAAATAGGGGTTGACATATACTGTGGTTGTGATATACTGTGATTGTAGGATTCATTAAGCACAGTAGAGAGGGGATACGAACATGCCATGGGGAACTATTCGAAGAGCAACTGAAGAAGATGACCGGAATTTGCGAGCAGCCGCCGAGAAGTTCATCGAGCGACACGGCATCGAGTGTTGGGTAATTGGCGACGATCCGGCAGACGGCCTGACGGCGTTTTTGGAGATGTCTGGCGGCTCGTACGAACAGGAATGCCTACAGCGACGATTGCGCCCGCTGTGGAAACGAATTATACGTAGAGTGCTTGGCAGCCAAAATGCTGATGGCATCGCCTACGGTTACGTAGGATACCACCAGGACTAATTGAGAGGAGCAGGGAAAATGAGCAAATCATGGCATCTGGAGATTAGAGAGTCGGGCAGCGATTGGGAGCGAATGGACCCAATCCATAGTTACACTAAGCGTGAGACAGCAGAGGAGCGGGCACAAGGATACGGAGAGCTATATCCCAACACAGAGTATCGTGTTATGCCTGATGATCAGCTTATTGAGATCAAGGAGACGGTTATTAGCAAGGGTCAGCATGCTGGCGAGGAGGGTGTTAGGCTGTCGTTAATACTGCCGGAGGACAGACCAGCACCGAGCCTGAGCGATGTAACACGCGGATATTACGAGGGCTCAGAACATATCGAGCTTTGCTATCTCGCTGGTGGCTACGAGATAGCCGCCAATCAGTTAGGCACAGCCTCTATCTACGACGATAACGGCAACTATATTACCGACGATGCCGAGGTTGCCGTTGACATGGGCATTATCCGACGGATTGCCAACGAGTATATAGCCTAACACAACAACGCCCCTGCGTTGCGCGAACAACCAGGGGCATGGTCAAACCCTAACGAGGAGCAGATAAAATGAAACGTCCCGGCTACCAACAAACAACATTCGACCTACCCACGGAGCTATACGAGGCCATTCGCAAAGCAGCGTTCGACCGGCGCCTATCTATAACGGAGATTGTAAGGCAGGCGATTGCGGAATGGCTGGAGAGGCAGGGGGAGAAGTAAACCTGTGCATATTATGCACATTGCCCCTCAACCGAGGGGCTTTCTTTTTGGCATTATCTGAGCCCTCATAATGCCAATATAATGCCAAAGAAAACAGCCGAGACCTAAATCTCGGCTGTTTCACGCTCAAAATGTGGCGCCCCCTGGGTGATTCGAACACCCGGCCCACTGCTTAGAAGGCATCGTCAGCCCTGCATTTAGGGGTATTCCGAGGTATTTCACGCTCAACACTCGGTAACTCATGCAGGCAATATGCACCATTTAGTATACTACATAATGCCAAATAATGCCAGACTTCAGAGCATGTCACGGAAGATGTTTACGGACTGGTCGATGTCATGCGGCATTATGTGCCCGTATGTATCAACTGTTATTTTGATGCTCGAATGCCCGAGTCGCCTGCTAAGCACGTGAATAAGCGTGCCATCAGCAAGCATCATTGACGCATACGTGTGCCGCAGGGTGTGTATCCCGCACCGCTTGACACCGGCCCGCTTGCATATCTTCGGGAATGCCTTGCGCACCGATTCGATGTTGATTAGATCGCCGACCGCGTTAGGGTTTACCCATCCGTGCTCTTCCCACAAGTCGGCATTCTTCTTGGCCGTTTCTTTGATGCTCTCCTTGTGAGCCTTGAGCACATCCATCACAGCCGGATCAACCGGCACGGCACGCCTGCCGTATTCGGTCTTGACGTCGCCTATACTCATGTTCCAAGAGTGGGATTGCACAGCCTGTGTTACCCGGATGGTATTGCCAAGGAAGCTGATAGCACTCCACGTCAACGCCATCACTTCACCGATCCGCAAGCCTGATGTTGCAGCTATGAGAATGGGAATATAATAGTCGCTTTCCTTGGCCTTCGCTAGCACTTTAGCCAGTTCTTCCTTCGTGAAAAACTCCACTTCCGAGCGCCCGCGCTTGGGCATTTCAACGCCCTTG
This sequence comes from Methylovulum sp., assembly GCA_028712695.1. Lineage (GTDB taxonomy): Bacteria > Pseudomonadota > Gammaproteobacteria > Methylococcales > Methylomonadaceae > Methylovulum. The sequence continues at coordinate 3,380 of JAQTQZ010000073.1, forward strand.
AATGGAGATCGGCGAATATACTGCCAGGCCACAGCATCATTTAGCGCCTTGCGGAGCGCCTTGGCTATGTGCCATATGGTTTGCTTGCTGAGCGTGGCCGTGCCATCAATCCTGCTTTTTGTTTGTTGCAAGCGGCTGATGAAGTCTTGAATCTGCACGGACCGGAGCTTGTCGAGTTTAATGTGTCCCAACGCTGGTATTATATGATTCCGGCATAACCCGGCATCATTGACTCTGGTTTTCTCGCTCACTTGCCTACGCTTGAGCCACTGCTCGAGGTAATCAGTAACCATGATTTGCGTAGGTTGCACATAGTCGCCGATATGCAAATCGTAGAGTATACGGTTAAGCTCCGCCTCGGCGTCTCGCCTCTCGCCTCTGATGGTTTTGTTATGGTACGTGGGCTTACCGTCCGACCCTCGGCCTTCATACCACTGAATACGCCATCTACCGGAACCTGCCGGACGCTCGCTAACGTGGCCTCTCATTAGAAGTTCTTTGTCTGGAGTGTTGGCATTGACTTTGTATTTGAATAAGGCAAGTCAAATGAACCAGTCATTACCTTTATCCTATTTGCCCCATCTGGTGCACTAAAAGCAAACGTACCCACAATCCGTGTAGACGAATAATACGTGATAGTAACTGTGCCACTATCGGAATACAGTGTGGTTGGAGTCCCATTGCCGCTGTAACCGATTATCCCCACGTTTTGATTGCCAAGTGTGTAGGTTGCCGGGACCGATACAGGAATCTGCACACTAAAACCAAGTGATATTTTACTGATTGCCCAGTTATCATCTGCCGCTGCCGCAGTTATGACTTGCGCACCACCTGTCATCGTGTCGAAGCAGAATCCTACCGCCGATGTTCCAGTGAATGTATACTCGTTAATCTGGGCGGACAGGTGGGTATTGACTGCCGGTACAATCGGCACATCCTCAGTAGGTGTTATTGGTGCCGTTGTTGTTGACCCGCCCCCGCCGCCTCCTCCGCATCCAGCCATAGCACAAACTAGCACAGCAATAAAGAGTAAGCAAAACCGTTTCATTTCTTCGTTCTCCTTTTTTGTGTTGGAGAATCTAAACTGCTCGATTCTCGATGCGAATCCAATTTTCGCCGTCGTAGATACAGATGGTCAGTTCCTCTCGCGGCTCGCATTCCAGGGCCTCTGTGTTGTCTGGCTCGCTAACCATCTTTGT
>JAQTQZ010000074.1 GCA_028712695.1 Methylovulum sp.
CCAGCGCCACTTTAGCTTTTTGTGTACTGGTCATCAACATGCGCTTTTTTTCACTCATTCTCGCCTACCTTTCTATGATAGACACCATCTTAAACTATTGTCCGGATTTTGGGGTCCACTATACCTGCATCTATGTCTGGACAAGACTTTTCGCTTGAAACCAGAACCAACCCGAATCCTTGTGGCAAGGGTTCGGTTGAACCATTCCAGCGTAAAGCATAGGAGGCACGAAGTGTGAAAGGCAGGCTGGAATTGGTGGTGACTTTGGAAATGAACGGGCGTTGGTGGCTTATCTCACCAAGCGCCGTATTGTTTTTTGAGTGCAGATAGATCACGGACGCACCCAACTCAACAGGATTCTTCTGGCTTCTGGATCATCTTCCAATAGCGTGAACAGGTAGCGAAAGATTTTCATATTCTTGCTGCAAAATCCGCTTGTGGCCTTATGCCCTACGGCGTCGCCCTGGGTTGCATAGTGATAGACCGGATCGGTTCCGCAGTAAGACAGAAAGCCGCAGTCGTTACACATGGGCAGACTTTCCGATAACGTGGCTTCAAGGGTATCCAGAACGGTATCCGATAGGATCACATCCTCGTAGCTATCATGATGAACGCTTCCAAGCCTGAAACTCTTGTCCCCCATTTCCGCAAGCATCCTGGCTTCGTCGGAGGCGTAAATGTCGCCGTCATAGTTGTAAACAATGGCCGAAATTGCCATGCCGGACGGGGATTGCAAATCAACATAACCCGTGCCAAATGGCGAAAAGATTTTGTTGATAATCATCGAGGCGTACAGTTCAACGAATGGATACCCTTGACGATTGATTTCCAGGACGTAATTCAGCCCTTCCTTGTAAAATTCAAACCAACGATCCACATCGTATTTATAGGCTTGCCGGGTTTTAACTGCGAATCCATAAGGACTCAGGGCGCGAAGAAATATCGCGTCCATCCCCAAGGACAAGTAGGTGTCTATGATTTCCCGGACACGCGGAAGGCTGGCTTCCGTCGTGGTCATCAAAGCGCCCACCTTATCCCGACCCAAGACTGCTTGGGCTTTCTTGATACCTTCAACGGTGAGTTGATAACCATTTCTTCCTGGTCGTGGGCGGTTCAGGTTGTGCAAATCTTGCGGGCCATCTAGTGAAGTCGAAAGACAAATGTCGTGAGCGAGACAAAACGACAGAATTTCATCCGTTAAAAGGCTAAGATTGGTCGTGATAACAAATTGAATATATTTGTCGTGGTTCTCATTAATCCGCTTGGCCTGATCGACCACATATCGGATGATGGGGAAATTCAATAGTGGCTCACCGCCCTGGAATTCAATCTTGACCGCCGGTGATGGACTTCTGAATACAAATTCCAACGCCCGATCTGCGGTTTCTTGGCTCATGTCATAAGCCAGCTTGTCGTCGGTTTGCCTGGAAACCTGGCAATACTGGCAGGTGTAATCACAGCGGAGAGATACAACGAACAAATGCAGCGCCGTAAACTGGGAAATTCGCTGTGCCTTTGTTCTATATTTGAGGGCGAGGAGATCGACGGCAACGTTCGAGTCGTCATCTATCAGGAAATGCTTTGATTTGAGGTCGTGGTAAAAGTCACCGTGGAAAGGAACGGTTTTTCTCACGAACTGTTCCAGTTGTGGCCGCGTGACAACCAAGTATTCCCCAACTTCGTTGGTTAACACATAGCGATTATCATCGAGGCTAACAAAGCGACATGGGAGCATCCGGTATTCGCCTGGCACCGCTTGGTCGAAGGCTTCCGGCAGGCGAAATTTCTTTCCTAACCCAGACATACGGGTTAGGACTCAATCAGGCCGGTATTGGAGAAGGCGTTAGCCAGAATCAGAGTGCGGATATTGGCCGTTTCCCTGGAAATAGTGTCCCGTAAGTCCTGATCCAAGACTTCGTTACGTATCCTGGAACACAGTTCATCAATCGCCGGTTCAGACATGTTGGCCGGAACGTGCAAAGTGACCTTGGTTTGCTTATCCGCCAACTCAACATCAAACGAGCACCGATCCGCAAAGCGGTACAATGCGCGTTTGATGGTGTCTAAGGGAAAAACGTTGTTGTCGAAAGACAGATCGACGTGATGGGCATCCGCACCCGTTGTCATGCAATATCCCTATCAGTAACGGGAAGATGCGTGTGAGGCGTGCGATGCGTGTGAGCTATGGGATACGTGTTGGGCTACATTCTGGATTCCGTTGGAATCCGGGCGCTCAAGCACAAACGGGCTTTGGGCTGCTTTATGGGCTTCTTGCTCCTGGGTTGCATACCCTGCTTTGGCGTTCAATTGTTCCGTCAACGATTCCGGTAATGCGGCGCTGGCATCAATGGCCATTGATGCAGCCAAGACAGCAACTGAGATCAAAAAACTTTTCTTCTTCATTATTCCCCCAAATATTACTTAAAAATACCCTCTTTTATTATCAAATAACCAGGCGATCAAGTCAACTTTTGGCTAGTCATATTCCCGCCCTTTCTCAAACCGCTATCCGCAAATCTTGGTGAGCCTGTGCGAACATCATTACATCTTCTATATCCATCCAGAGAGAAAACCGCCTCGCATTATCGCCATTCTGCATGAGCGCATGGCCATGCTGGAAGGACTTAAAAAGCGGCTCGATTGATACCGGGGTTCTAACCACAAACCGCCGAAAAAGCTGTCAATCAATAAAAATTGACAGATTTTCGTGTATTCAGGCATGTGTGTTAAGTCTTAACCTATTTTTTGATAGAAAGCATACAAATTGCTCCTGTTTTATAAGGTGTATGAGTCAATCAGATTGATAGCCTCTTAACGACCGTTATTTGATATACAGCTAATTACCTAGCTTTATCAATTAGTTATAAATAACTAAATTTCGATCGGAAATTTCGGCGGTTAGGGCTTAGAACCCCATACCCCTCCCCTGCCATCATCGACCAGCTAAAAAGCCACCTCAGCTCATCCATGCATGTCTGCAAAAATGCCAAGAAGCAACAATGCAAATGTGCACAAGTGCAAAACACCAAGACAGCAAAAACGAAAAATAGAATTCGTGCAAAGATGCAAAACAACAAAGGTGCAGGACTGCACATTGACACACGGGTGCAATCCGGTACAATTGCCGATGTGCAATCTTGCACAATCACGAGGGTGCAAAATGTCAGAAATGCAAATTCTCGCCGTCGCCATCAACAAAGGCGGCGCTGGCAAAACAATGGTTACAAAATGCCTTTCAACCGCCGCCGCGCATATCGGGTTGAATGTGCTGATCCTGGATATGGACACGCAGCAGAACGCGACCCAATGGGGGCGGCGACGCAAGGACTTCAACCCCTTGCCTATTGTTCGTTTTACCACGGAAAACGATCTGGCCGACGAGCTCAGCCGCGCCGAAGAAGCCGAATGCGATCTGGTCATTATCGACACGCCGCCGGGCCGCAGCACGGAAACCCCTGCTGCCGTCGAAGCCGCCGATATGATCATTGTCCCCTTCGCCCCTGAGGTTGACCATTACGAAGGGATTGCCCGCATCGTCCGGTTGGCCCGCACGACCGCCAAGCCTGCCATCGGCGTTCTCAATCTGGCCGAGCCCAACAGCCAATGGGAAGTCTCAACAGCCAGGGGCGTCTTGTCCGGCATCGGCCTTCCGTTCGCCCCTGCCGTGCTGCACCGCTTCAAAATCCACAAGGAAGCGAGTCTGAAAGGCATGACGGCCCAAGAACTTGAACCCGAAAGCCGCGCCGCCGCCGAGATTGCAGATTTATGGAAATTCATTTATGCAGAATTGCAGGTGTGCAATAATGCGCCTTTGCAAAAGGTAGCGCCATGAACAAAACCAGTAAAGCCAACGCCTTCCTCGCCGCGCTCTCGCCCGAGGCCATCCCCGCAAATGAATTCACGCCAACCGTAAAGGCAGGGCAGGGCACAGAAATGATCGTCGAGACCACACCGAAGACGACGCGCAAGCAAGCCGGGCGGAAACATATCGGCGGCTATTTTGAGCGCGACATGGTGGAGAAGGTCGCCATCCTTCGCGCGCGCTTAGGCCTGGATAATTCCGAACTGATCAAACTTGCCGTCGAAGACCTTTATAAGAAACATGAAGCCAAGCGCGCGTTCGGCGATGCGTAGCAAATTTTCATTTATGCGGTCGTGCAAGTGTGCACAGGTGCATATTTTCGGTTTTGCAGTTCATCAGTATTGCACTTGTGCGCCTTTGCATAAGGGGAAATCATGAGATCCAAGCCCGTCCCGCCCTCGCGCAAAAAGCCCCTTCCGCCCAAGCCGGAGGATTTCAGCAACCGCCAGATGGACTTGTTCCGAGGGCTACTGTGCAACACGGGGTCCTGTGGAAGAACCCCCAAAAGTGTTCGTTCTGAGTTAAGCCACTTTCAAGTAGTAACGTTTTAAATATTCTTCAAGCTCATAAAACTGATTTTAAATGTCTTTTTAATCAGGTGTCCGGAA
>JAQTQZ010000075.1 GCA_028712695.1 Methylovulum sp.
AATAGTGTAAATGCAATATAGTAATGTCCCTTATAGCGATGTAACTAAATAAAAATGAAAATGGTCACGATTATGTAGTAATCGCAATCAAATTTTCAATAGCATTATACAAATCAATATCAGTTTCTGGTGTGAGAATCGAAATGACAAGCGCGTAACGAGCCTTATTGTTATAACGCTCTAGTATTTTGCGAGTTTTCCACCAACCAGCTACTGGATATATCGCGAGTACTCCCCGTTCGGCTAAATCGGCAGCCGTTCCGGACCAAATATCTGAATGTAAAGAACCTAGATGACGTAATTTTGGGCCAAGCCGCCAATCTGGATCAGAACCACCGCCAGCATAGCTGCCTTCTTCTTCGTCCCGTACCCGTTTATTGATACGATTACGAAAATCATCAAGCTTTTCCAAAGGTCGTTTAACATCGAAACGTAAACCATGAGATTCATAAAGATAGCGTCCTCCAGCACCCCGCTCGACGATACCGGGACTAGGTTCGATAAAATATGAAAGTGTTACTCTCATTTCAACGGGAGTTTCCCCCAGATTTATTAATGATTCTTGAGGCCACGGGAGGGAATGCAAGTGCATTTCTCTCAATTTTGGGTCTCCCTTACCATCGTGCATATAGGGTTGAAGTTCGTCTTGAATAATTAAGGTTAGCGAGTTTGAAACGCTCCATAGAGCCCGTTCGAGATTTGGTACACCAAAACCACAATGGCGAATCAAATGTTGATAATCTGCGCTTCGCTCACGCGGATCAAGAAAATCTTTCTTCATTTGTTCAGTCCATTCCGCTGAATGAACAACCAAGGCACGAACTGTTTCAGGCCAAAGATTTGGATATTGCGCCATGAGCTGTGCAGCCATACGTGAACATAATGCAGTAGCAGCACTGGTTGCATTGATGGTGGTTAACAAGCGTTCAGTCAATTCATGAGAAGTCGTCAACAAATTAAGACTGGGCATAGTCACAGGACTTAAGGCATCTTTTGCCACATTTCCACCTTCAAAAACTACATCCGGCTTCAAAGGCCAATGCTTTTGCCACGTTAGGGATGTTGTACTAAAAGGGCTTAATCCGCCGCAACACGCAATAGCGGAATAACCTTTAGTTCGTGGCTCAGTAATATTGGTTTTTTCGGTGTAAGCTCCAACCGTAAGAATATTCCAAGCCTGGCCTGGATCATGGATACTGTCGGTGCTGTTGCTGGAATGGTAATTATCCCAAGCATTCGGATCATTTATATTGCCGCCAGAAACAATGAACAAACGCTGCGTAAGGCCTTCATCATCGACATCAATAGCTAAGCGATCCAAGGTTGCCGACCAAGCAGAGGGCTTGCCTCGATCCCTATTGTCCTTGGCAGTAATTGCCATACTAAAAACTCGTAGACGATCTGGTGCTGATATTTTTGGTCGGGCTACCGCTTCAAGGGTTAAATTACCGTGATGACGACCAATATTCCCACCGTCTTGAGGCAAAATTTTTACTGATTCAATGCGGTGGGTTAGTACGACTGGATCAGAGATTGACAGACTGTAAGTTAAATCTCCCCACACAGCTAATCCGGCCATTCCCGTGCCATGACCATCTTGGTCCGCAACACCCCAAACAGGTTCATTGGTATGCAAGTCGTTAACGTTTAAGCTCTTTAAAAGCAAGGGATGACTGGCATTGACACCTGTATCGAGTATGCAGACATAAGGAGCGTTTTCCGAAGGCCATTGCGTCCGATCAAGCAATTCATCTACCCATTCCCGTTGATCCGTTGGGTTTAATGAGTCGAAGAATTCAGCAGTTTCTTTGGCCCGTTTAAGTTCAGCGATGCTGTTGAGTAACGTAATTGATTGATGAAGTTGGGCTTGAGTACCGCGCATTAACAAAACGCTACGCTCAGGAAAATGTAGTTCGTCTTGAGAAAGTTCAAAACCGATTTGCCTGGCAATTGTGCGAAAACTATGGTTTGTTGCGCTTCTATTTTTCTGTATGGCTAACCAAACTTCCCACCAAATGGATTCATGCTCTGTAGCGGGTAAGGCTGATAAATCGTCTGTCCATAATTCGTTGAATGCGGCACTACGGATTTCACTGATGGTGTTTATCAAGGCTTTATTATCTAGTGCCTGCCCCTTTTTACCTTTACGTTCTTCAATATAATCATGAATTTTTCGCTCAAAGACATCTAATTTACCATCAGGCACAAATACCGTGGCATAGATGTGATGTTCATCCCGCCGAACATTCCGCAGTTCGATTCCGGCTCTTACATCTGCGAGGCTTTGTATTGCTAATTCAACATCAGGTAGGCTGGTAAACTGTATTTGTAGCCCAAGGCCAGAGGGTATTCCTGCTTGTTGTTGTTGGTTTTTAGCTTCTTCGGCGATGGATTTAAGATTAGATAGCTGACCAAGCAATGCTTGTCCATGTGTAATGCGATCCAATTCGGGGAGTGTTTTATTGCTGCCACCTTTATTTGGGGAGGTGTAAGGCTCGGTTTTCGATGTGTTTAAAAGAACAAAATGGTTACGGCGGGAGATTCGGCTTTCATCCATAAGGTCACAAGAAATTTAAGTTGCTGAGGAAAATATCTTACGCTGTTTCATGATTTGTCGTTCTTGGAGCATTTTTTTCAAATCATCTGAAGTTAGGCTATTACGGTCATGGATTACTGCATCTTTAATCGCATCTTGGACTGCACGAGTTAATTCGGCATGGCTTAAACCCTCAGCTATTTCGGCTAGGCTATTCCATACTGGTTTAACAATTTTGAAACCGGACAACTTAAATTTCAAAACCTCAATAATCTGGGTACGGCTTGGTAAGCCATATTCAATAACATCATCAAAACGCCGAAATAGCGCATAATCAAGTGCTTGAGGATGGTTTGTGGCGGCAATAATGACGCTGTTGGACTCGTCCCTTTCAAGCATTTGCAGAAAACTATTGAGAACCCGACGAATTTCACCAACATCATTAGAAAAGCCACGCTGCGCACCGATAGCGTCAAACTCATCGAAGAAATAAACACCGCGTACCGAGGAGATAGTGTCAAAAACTTGCCGCAGTTTAGCGGCTGTTTCGCCCATAAATTTGGTAATCAGAGCGTCTAGTTGGACAACAAACAATGGAATACCCAATTCTCCGGCTAAAACCGAAGAGGTAAGCGTTTTGCCTGTGCCGGGTGGACCAACTAAAAGTATTTTACGGCGCGGCGATAAACCGTGGGCTTGTATTTTGGCGAAGTTTTGTTGTTCTTTAATAATTCGTTGCAAATGCGCTTCTGTAGTCGATTCCAATACGATTTCAGCCAGACGTGCCTTCGGATAAGACGCATCAAGAAGAGCATTCATTTCTCCACGCGGCTTTATTATTGGTGTTGGACGCTTTCCGATAGAAACTGGTGTAGATTGCACTTTGCCTGCATCAATCATAGAGCGCAATTCTTCTGCAAGCTTACCGTGCCCCAGCTTGGCTTCATGCGCAGCCACTTGCATTGCGATAGCATAAAAATGGCCATCGTCACCATCTATGTGTGATTTGAGCAAGGCTTTTAGTTGGTCGGCGCTGGCCATTTTTGTATGGTAACTAGGTTTAGGAAAAAGAGGGGAAGAGTGTTCAGAATACTCTATAAAACAAAAATTTGCATTATCCAGGATTCAACGGGTTGGGGATGCCCAGTCCAGTAAGCACGGTTTTCGTCAAATCATCGAAATAACGCTGATAATCTTGGCATTGATATTTTTGTCGCTCCACTTTGTGTTTTGTGGATGATCTGGTTCAGAATGACAATTGTGTCATAAGGGGGCGTCTGGCGAGCGCAATTCGCAAATTTTGAGGTAACTTTCGCTGCTATCGAGTTTTGTGTAAATGTATCTCGATCCGTAAGGGCTATTTCCTTGGCATAATTTGCATATTCTAATGGATTTTAAATCTATTAGTGTTAACAATCCTCTATGCATATAGAGCCCGGTTTTACCGGATGGTGGCAACCATCTACGGCAAGGTTAGCGGTAAGCTAAAATTGAAATAACGTTGCTGTCTGTGATGCTGGGTTGCAATTTTTTTATCTTATGCAAAAATAGCGTTAATTTTGTTGTTCCCTACGGGAACTCAAAGACAGTGCCAGTTCAGCACTTAAAATGAGGAACAGACGAAGCGGCGCCATGCCGTGATCTTACTTTAACCCACCAGGGAAATCATTTTCCCGGTCGGGTCGTATGGTTTTCCTGGTTACGGCCGAGAAACCCACGATGAAAACATTACCCATAGCCACTACGTTTGGCATTGACGCTCCCGCCCACTTTACGGTGGAGGCGTTTGTTGACGACCAACATCCCTCTATCCCCTCCCGCATTGATTATGTCTTCAGAAAAGACCCGCTTCGGGATGTGCTGGCATTTCTAGCCAATCCCTTTGGTGACG
>JAQTQZ010000048.1 GCA_028712695.1 Methylovulum sp.
GGGCTGTCGAACGGACTTTCGCCTGGCTCTACCGTTATCGCCGCCAGAGTAAGGATTACGAAGTCTGTGCTGACTCCAGCAAGGCTTTTGTCCACATCGCGATGATTGACTTAATGCTAAACCGGCTGGCTCGAACTTAACCTGAGGCCTTTTGAGACACGCACTTAGAGATGTCTTTAATATACAAGGTCGGGCATACTGTTTATACCCGACATTACAAATTAAGTTTTGAAGCCATTCGTGCATCAATTAAGGCTGTGAATATTAAACACGTCCTTAGCTGTTTTACCCCTCCCCACCTTCCCTGCTAAGTTCTGGTATAAATCCTGCCTCACAATTAAACGAGCTCAAAAGTAACGCAAATTCAGTGTTATTTCTGTCGTCTTCACAACATCGTTAATACCGGATGTCCGATGGACGACAGAAGATGGATAGCAATATACAGATGAGCCTGGGGTTTTTAATTAATATTCTAACGACGGGGTAATTACGATGGCAGAGTTTTACGTTGAAATAAACGCTCAGAGCAACGGTGATCATTTGGTCCATACCGCTGATTGTTCTTTGCTTCCTTCCAAAGAGTCAGTGCATTATTTAGGATCAATCAGCAACACTAAAAGCGCTGTGAAAAAAGCGTCTGAAGTAATAAGACAGCAGATTAGTGGTTGTTCTCATTGTACTCCTGCGTACCAAACAACCTGATTAAGCCGCCAAGCCGGGTTAGATGCTAGCACTAGCCCTCACTGAAGCGAATTAATACAATAAGGGGCTTCCATGGTTACCAGTCCTTAACGGACTGGCAACCATCCCGATGATGACGCTGCAGGCGCTTTATCAAAACAATGTTTATCTGGAAAAATAAACATTATCAATCAATCGCGTGGTGCCAAGCTTTGCAGCGGCAAGCAGCACTAAACCGACATCTTCCGGTTCGGCTTTGTTTAAATCACTGCTACGGCAGACGCTAAAATAATCAGGCGTAAAACCTGCTTGCTTTAGAAGTTGTATCGCTTCACGCTCAATTTCCGGATAAGGCTTGTTGCCTGCCAGCACGGCTGCGCGGGCAATGCATAAGGCTTGGTACAGCCGCGGGGCGATGGTCTTTTCTTGGGCGGTCAAATAGCCGTTTCTGGAGCTCATGGCCAAGCCGCTGGCTTCCCTGACAGTGTCCACACCGATAATTTCCACGGGAATGTTCAAGTCCCTGACCATCATGCGTATCACCGCCAGTTGCTGGAAATCTTTTAAGCCGAACACTGCGCAGTCCGGTTGCACCATGTTGAACAATTTGCAGACCACAGTGGCGACACCATTAAAATGTCCTGGCCTGGACGCGCCGCAATATAAATCAGAAATGCCGGACACGGTCACGACTGTCTTTGTGTTGGGAGCGTACATTTCATCGACCGACGGCAAAAAAACCAAATCCGCAGGTATCGCCCGCAGTTTTTTTATGTCTTCCTGCTCGGTGCGCGGGTAAGTGCTGAAATCTTCACCAACCCCGAATTGGCTAGGGTTGACAAAAATGCTGACAACAACTTGGTCGGCGTATTTTCGGGCTTCGTGCACCAACTTTAGATGCCCGTCATGCAAATTACCCATTGTTGGCACAAAAGCGATGCGTTCTCCGGCTAGTCGCCAGTTTATTATGATTTTTTGTAATTCAATGAGGGTCGTGGCAAGCTGCATTAATCTCAAAAGCTGTGCTCTAGGGTTGGGAACTTTGCCTGTTTAACGGCGTTATGGTAGGCGACAATGGCAGCTTGGATGCTTTCAGCGCCTTGGATAAAATTCTTGGAAAAACGCGGACGCTTGCTGATGCTGATGTCAAGCATGTCATAAAGGACTAGCACTTGCCCGTCACAATCAACGCCTGCACCGATGCCGATAATTGGAATGGTGAGCTGTTCGCTGATAGTTTTGGCCAGGGCAGCCGGTACGCACTCTAACACGATAAGTCCAGCGCCTGCTTGTTGCAGTTGCTGGGCATCGGCGATTATTTTTTCTGCTTCAAGGGCTGTTTTGCCTTGTACGGCGTAGCTACCTAGCTGGTTAATGAACTGGGGCAACAAACCTAAATGCCCGCAGACCGGAATGCCCTGCCCGACTAAAAAACGGGCAATATCCGGTCTGGCACCTTCCAACTTTATCATTTGTACACCACTACATTGCATCAATTTAGCGGCATTTTCAGCCGCAGCAGCAGGTGTGCTATAGGTCATAAACGGCAAATCGGCGATGACAAAAGCGCGGCTTCTGGCCTTGCTGACACAACGGGCATGATAAATCATGTCCGTTAGCGTAACCGGCAACGTCGTATCATGCCCTTGGATGGTCATGCCTAACGAGTCGCCAACCAATATGATGTCAACGCCTGACCGGTCAATCAACGCACTAAAACTGGCGTCGTAGGCGGTTAAGCAAGTTATTTTTTCACCGCGTTGTTTCATTGTCAGCAAATCGTTAATTGACAGCGGTTTGATTCGTGTTTGAGTCATATTAATCCAGACGTTGCAGTCCAGCTAGCGGACAATGGGCAAGCAAATCGGCAACCGCACCTTTGCCAGGAATGATTAGGTCGGGGGCGATTTCATGTAAAGGGTATAACACAAAAGAGCGTTCACAGAGCCCACTATGGGGAACCGTTAATTCTGGTAAATCAATAACTTGATTGTTGTACAGCAGTATATCCAGGTCTAGCGTCCGAGCACCCCAGCGCTCATTTTTCCTGACCCGCCCGTGATTTCTTTCAATGGCTTGCAGACAATGCAACAAAGCCAGCGGTGCTAATGTTATGGAACATGCCATGACCGCATTGATGTAATCGGGCTGGTCCTGCGGCCCCATAGGCAAGCTATGATACAGGCTAGAAAAAGCCAGTTCGATAATCCCCTCTGTTGCCGCTATTGCACTACGCGCCGACTTAATCTGGCTGACGGGCGAAGCGAGATTACTGCCCAATGCAATATAAGTGGCGATTGGCTCAATTGGCGGATTATTCATAGCGTGGCGACAGCTTAAATGCAGCAAATTGCACGGTCTTTAAGCGACTAATTCTCTGTGCTTGTTGTTGAAGGCGTGTCATTGTTGATCTTTTTCCGATAAGTCCGTTTACGTCCCGATTTGATATTTTTTTTGCGTGGCGGCTGGGTCATTTTTCTTTGTTCTGTTTCGCTGGCATTTTGATAGGTCTCCCACCACTCTGCCAATTTAGGATCGACATTGCCTGTTTCCGCGCGTAGCAACAAAAAGTCATAACCTGCCCTAAAACGGGGATGGGTGATTAATCGGCTGGGCTTGGAGCCAACACGGACATTAAATTTAGGCTGTAAACTCCAGACTTCACGCATTGCGAGACTGATATGGCGTGGAAGGGAAGTGCTCTTAATTTGTTTGCCGATAACTTCATTGGCTGCTTCTTGATAAGCGATAAATTCTACCATACCTTCCGCGAGTTTTTGCTTGGCCCTCATTTGCACGGGCTCCCATAGCAACGCGGCAAACAAAAAATAGGCGGTCACCGATTTACCATCAGCAATCCGGTTGTCGGAGTTTTGTAACGCTTTAATAATTAATAACTTAGGAAACCCTTCGGCTTCAGTTGCCAAACATTGTTCTGTTGCGGGAAATAAAACTTTAAATAACCCGTAATGCCTCAAGCTTTCAAAAGTTTGCAACGCACAGCCGAACAAAAACAACTTCAGCACCTCATCATATAGCCGCGCAGCAGGTATGCCCGACAATAATGGCGCCAATTCGTAGAGTGGTTTTTCGCAATGGGGATCAAGTTTAAAACCCAGTTTAACGGCAAACCGTACCGCCCTTAGCATCCGCACCGGATCTTCCCGAAAACGAATTTCAGGATCCCCTATGAGTTTAAGTGTCGCGGCTTTATGGTCGTCCATGCCATTAACATAATCGACTACTGAAAAATCCTTGATGTTGTAATACAGCGCATTGACAGTGAAGTCACGGCGCCAAACATCTTCCTCAATCGTGCCATAGAGATTATCACGCAATAGCCGCCCATCCTTGTTAAGCATCTGCTTGTCATTTTGCTCATCGGTGGCACCACGAAACGTTGCCACTTCAATAACTTCTTTACCAAAATGGACATGTGCCAAGCGAAATCGGCGGCCAATAATGCGGCAATTACGGAAGACTTTTCTTACCTGCTCAGGATCGGCATTAGTCGCCACATCAAAGTCCTTAGGTTCACGCCCCAATAAAAGATCGCGCACACAGCCACCGACCAGATAGGCATCAAAGCCTTCTTTTTGTAATCGATACAAGACTTTTAGTGCGTTATCACTGATTTGGGAGCGCGAAATACTATGCTCTGAACGCGAATAGACCCTGACTTTATCAAGTACTGGCAATTCGGCAGGGTTAGTAACTGACGCTATAATTTTTTTAAAGAATTTAAAAATGATCTTTTTACCTTGGTTTATTTTTTTTATTCTACTCATCATATCATTTCAATAAATTACCACCCAATTGACAACCTTCTTTTCTTTTACATTACCCTTTTGGATATAGTAGAATCGTCCGACTGAGTTTTACAAGCAGATGTTGTACATTTAACCAGATAAAACATCAGGTAACCATTTTTTTAAACACTCGCACTAAATTTTAGTAGGCGCTTGACGGGATTGTTATGTTCAAAAAGATTCTTAATTGCTTAATTGACCACCCATTCTTAACTAGTCTTTTTGCCGCAGATTTTTTTATCCTGCTGTTTCATAGACCGCCCTTCTTTTTTTCTTTATTGATGTTAGGCGCATTGATGGCAATGTGCATGTACTTTGGTCAAAAGCTGGCTTTATTTAAAAATTAATTGTCTCGCCAACCCCGACGAAAGCAACTAGATTTAGGCGCTGTGCTTATACCAGCGCCCAGTCTTTTGCGCCGTTTGGCCGCTATTTTTTATGACGTCCTTTTGCTGATTGCCGTTTTATTTTTTGCAACCGCCTTATTGCTGCCTTTTAATAATGGCTTAGCATTCACTTCAGAACAATTCTTTTATCCATTATACCTGCTCCTGGTCAGCTGCCTTTTTTATACTTGGTTTTGGACGCACGGCGGCCAAACACCGGGGTTACGGGCATGGAAAATGACCGTTCTGACCTTTGACAAACAACCGGTCACTTGGAAGCGGGCAATCTTGCGCTACGTTGCGGCAATATTATCATGGGCAGCTTTTGGCGGAGGATTCCTCTGGATTCTTTTCGACAAAAACCACTACAGTTGGCACGATGCCTTATCTAAAACAGCACTCTTTTCAATTGCCCCTCCTCGCAAGCAACAGTAAATAAGACTGATAGGCCAACACCATCCATAACAACGTCGCACATCGTCTTCTTGAGGATATTATGAATAATCCATTATTAACAAACACCGCCCTCCCCCTATTTTCAAAGATCAAACCCGAGCATATCGAACCCGCCATAGAACAGTTATTGGCTGAGGCACGTGCTACTGTGGAAAATTGTTTACTGCAACAAACGCCTGCTGATTTCACTTGGGCTAATTTGGTTGATCCTATTGCCAACGCAGAAGACCGCCTTAATAAAGCGTGGTCGCCAGTAAGTCATCTTAATTCAGTGCTAAACAGCGATCCGCTACGGGATGCTTACAACGCCTGTTTGCCTAAGCTCAGCGCATATTCAACCGAGATGGGGCAAAACGAACCGCTGTACACTGCTTATCGTGCCATCGCCGATAGCGATGCCTTTGCCGCACTAGACGCCGCCCAGCAAAAAGTTATCCAAAATGCATTACGGGATTTTCAATTATCCGGCATTGCACTGGATGCAGAAAAAAAACAGCGGTATAAAGAAATTAGCCTGGAATTATCAAATCTTGCAAGCAAGTACGGGGAAAACTTGATGGATGCCACCAATGCTTGGCAAAAACTCATCAAGGATGTGGACGACTTGTCAGGTTTGCCCGAATCGGCTCTGGCCCAAGCTAAGCAAACCGCCGAAAGTGAAGGCGAAGACGGTTGGATGATTACCTTGCAATTCCCGTCCTATCTGGCGGTTATGACGTATGCCGATAACCGCAACTTACGGCGTGAGCATTATGAAGCGTTTGCCACCCGCGCTTCAGACCAAGGCCCCCACGCAGGGCGTTGGGACAACACTGAAATCATGGAGAAAACGCTGGCTTTGCGCCATGAAAAAGCGCTGTTGCTGGGGTTTGCCAATTACGCCGAGCTGTCATTGGCCGCCAAAATGGCGGAAAAAACCGATGATGTTGTTGCCTTTTTAGAAGATTTAGCCGATAAGTCCTGGCGTCAGGCGCGTAAGGATTTGGCCGAATTGCGTGAATTTGCCCGCAAGCATTGCGGCCTCGATGACCTGCAATCATGGGATATGAGTTATGTCTCGGAAAAAATGCGTCAGCATGACTACCAATTATCTCAGGAAGAAGTTAAAACCTACTTCCCTATCACCCGTGTCTTGCCCGGACTGTTTGCGGTCGTAGAAAAATTGTATGGCTTGCAGATTAGTGAGATCACCGATTTTGACAGCTGGCATCCTGATGTCCGGTTTTTCCAGATACAAGATAAAACAAACCACCTTCGCGGCCAATTTTATATCGACTTGTATGCCCGCCCCAACAAGCGTGGCGGCGCATGGATGGATGATTGCGTAGGCCGTAAAAAAACCGATGATGCCCTGCAATTGCCTGTGGCTTATTTGACATGTAACTTTACTCCGCCAACTGGCGATGAGCCCGCCCTACTGACACACGATGAAGTCACCACGCTGTTCCATGAATTCGGTCATGGCCTGCATCACATGCTGACGCAGATAGATTATTTGGGCGTGTCCGGCATTAACGGCGTGGAATGGGATGCCGTCGAGCTGCCCAGCCAGTTCATGGAAAACTGGTGTTGGGAAAAAGAGGCATTGGCATTGATGTCCGGCCATTATCAAACCGGCGAACCGCTGCCGGATGAATTGTTGGCAAAAATGTTCGCCGCCAAAAATTTCCAGGCCGGTATGTTGATGGTCAGACAAATTGAGTTCAGCCTGTTCGATTTTCGGATCCATCTCGATTACGACCCCGTCAAAGGCGGCCGTATCTATGAAATTCTCGAACAAGTCAGAAACCAAGTTGCCGTTGTCAGACCACCCAAGTTCAACCGTTTCGCCCACAGTTTTTCGCATATATTTGCCGGCGGTTATGCGGCGGGTTATTACAGTTATAAATGGGCGGAAGTGCTGTCCAGCGACGCGTTTTCATTGTTTGAAGAAAACGGTATTTTTGACCCTGAAACAGGCCATGCCTTCTTGACCAACATTTTAGAACAAGGCGGCAGCCAAGATGCCTTGGCCTTGTTTAAAAACTTTCGTGGTCGTGAACCGGAAATTGATGCGCTGCTCAGGCATTGCGGTATCAGCGCGTAGATTAATTTAGTAGAAAAAAACCTTTTAAGCCGTTCATGCTTAGACTGGCTCAGCATGAATGGGCTTAAAAGGGGAAATAACCGTTAAAACATATCACTCTGCCCGATTAAAACCTTTTATCTACTTTGGAATTGTTATGACTAACTGGCTAGAAACCTGTCAACACCAACTGGCCCGACTGGAAAAAACCTCAGTATTGGCAGATAAACTAATCACCCTGTGCAACAAAACCGAACACGACCTCGGCCCAGAGCTATTGCAAAAACTGCACAACGAATACCCACGGCTGAACCGGCAACTGGAACGGCTTCGCGCCAACCGCTTTGAAGTCGCCGTCATCGGCTTGGAAAAAGCGGGCAAAAGCGCGTTGCTGAATGCTTGGCTAGGCCAAGAAATCCTGCCTTCGGCACGGGAACGCTGCACCTTCACCAGCATTGAAATATGGTCGGCACAAACCGAACATGACCAACTCTTGTCGATACAATACTATACCGAAGAGGAAATCAGCCAACTTCAACAGCAACGCCAAGAAGCCATTGCCGGCGCAGGCCAGTTACTGAGCGACAAAGAGAAAAAGGAAATCCAAGAAGATTTTGACGACACCGAAAAAAACCTTGACGCCATCCACGAATTCACCCGCCAAAAAGCCGACTTTACCCAAGCCTTTGTCGATATTAGTGAAATCAATGAACATCTCCAAGCGGCGGTCTTTAAAAACCGCGCCCAATCGTTGGCCATTAAGCGTATCCAGCTTAAAACGGTAAGGCTCAGAAGCGACCGCGACATTATCTTCCACGATGTCCCGGGCTTTAATTCCGGCATTTTAATGCACGCGGAACAAGCCATTGACCGCCTAAAAAATTGCGATGCGATCATTTACGCCAAGGAAATGAAACAGCCATCGATCACCGGCCCCGAAAAAGACATGCTGCTGGTCGTCGACGCCGAAGACCCCACGCTGCACGTGTCGGACAAAGTGTTTGTCGTGCTGACCCAAGCCGACGCGCTTGATGACCCCATCGACTTTAAGGAAACCTACAGCAAACATCAATTGTACTGGCCTGCCGTACCTGAACGCCGCCTGATACCCGTATGCGCCCGCGCCCATCTGGTCGAGTTTGGCATCCCTTCAGAAGACACCTTGCGCCGCTCCAAAAGCGCGGATGACAAAGGCAAACTTAAAAAAATCGGCATCACCGACGGCATCCCCATCCTGAAGGAATCCGTCAACTATTACATCGACAACGAACGCGCCGCCGTCTTGGCAAAGCGTTGTGATGCGCTGGTCTATAACATGCGCCAGATCACCAGTGAAATCCTGGCGAAACTCGACCCCATTTATGGTGCCGTCACCGATAACGACTTTCAGGAAGATGACCTGCTCGGCAAGGAGTTTAACCAATGGTGGGGGCGCGAATGGCAACGCATCAAAAAAGACTTTGATGTCTGGTACGCCGAAAGCATCCAAGGCCGCCAAGAAGCCGATGCGCTGGGTGCAGAACACCAAGAATTGGCCGCATTGCGCTCAGCCTACGACCAAAAAATTGAAGCCTTGCTAGCTAACCTGAACACCGCCCAACCTGATGAGCTCAAGCGGATTTACACGGCGGGCGGCACGCTGTCAATGCCAGATTCGCGCGAAGGCAATTACAAAATCCGCGAAGAACTGTTCCGGGAAATCCAGAAAAAATTTGAAACAGAACTGACCGACCAGCTTGCCCAAGCCTTGCAGGCACTTATCGACCAAATCGTCCACAAGACCGAAGAATTGCTTTGGGACACCGAAGACGTGCGCAAAACCCTGCTGCATTCGCATATTGACGAAGGCATTGAGCAGGCACGCATCCGCCACGGCTTTCAAGTGCTGTTCTTGCGTTTTGGCAGGGTTGCTGTCGAAGCCTTTATCGCCAAGCCACTACAAGCGCGTGAGCGTTTATTAAACGAGCGGGCGGCAGAAATTAAAACCCTGGAAGCGTTTTACCAAGGCCCTGACAAAAACAAGCAGGAAGGCGGCCTAACCCATTATTTACGCTACGGTTTATGGACATTATTAAAAACTGTTGCGCCATCAACAACTGGTAGCCGCAGCACCCGCACCGCCGCCAAAGCGGCAGCAACCACAGTGGAAGTGGCCGTCAACTTGGCTGACTCGGTAAAAAATATGGAGGAACCGGAAAAAGCACCGGAACCAACCAACTTCGATGAAGTCGTCGAGGAAATCAGCAACGATTTGGCCGCCTTACAAGACTACCTGAAAAATAGCGTCTTTTATGCCGCTGGTTTTATCACCTACTGCAACCAAGAGCTGGAGCGCATCCGTAACCGCTTTAAAGAAATGGAAGACAACGACCGGCAATGGATAGGCATTATCCGCACCGCCGTCAAATACGAAAAAAATCCAAAAATCCCCTACAGTATCGCCCACTCCCGCCGTGATTTTAGGTTGCGCCGCGAAATTGCTTTGGAAATCAAAGAAGTTAAGGCGATGTTGTAAGCTAATCACAGGATGCGGCGCTCCCGTGCGTGGCGTCCTGTGATTAAGTTTATGTGCATCCACCAAAAGGCAGGTTACGGCGTACCGAATGTCCACTGAAAAAGCGTTTTGGTCGTGCTGTTATGGGCGATATAACTGACCTTCTCACAAGTGCAGAAATCGAAATTGACGACCATTACAGACATAACTGTTAGGGTACTATCGCTCTCGCGGGCTATTGACAAAGTTGCATTAGCCACTAGTATTTACGCTACAACACCCCAAAACCATCAGACAAAAAGGAAAACATAATGCCTACCAAGCCACTTCGGGTTGGTCTGTTTTTATTGATCGGAATAATAACAGCCTGTGCCTCCACATCGAACAAATCCAATAACCAGTCCACTAACGATACCGAAGTCCAGCAGGTTATCGGCAATATCCCGGCAAACAGTCCATTTGCCAAAATTAAAATCGGCATGTCATCCAAACAAGTGCATGATTTGATAGGTGAACCTACGGACACCGAGAGCTATTCAACTGGAAAAGCGTTTATCCCTTTTTATTTTGGCGATGATGTCATGCGCACGGAAGACTTATACAAAGGTTTAGGCCGCGTTGTTTACACTGGCGCAGGTATCGGAGGTGTAAATTTTAAGGTTTATCAGATTGTTTATGACACCAGTGAAGACGGCTATAACAATTGATTGGCGATGGAGTGCCATAAAGAACAGAATAATTGGGTCGGAGTAAAATTTGAACAGGCTGGGTCGTGACGAATCCTTATTGAACGCTAAGAAAAGTTCATCGTTACTTACCCAGTCAGTTGAAGAAGGGGTGTCCGGCAATCCTGTGTGCTTGGGACGGAATCCTGCGCAGGCAAACTTCACGGATTTATCACAGAAACTTCAAATGAATGTAACTTATCAGAGACGGCTACGCTTGTAACAATCAACTAAAACTTAGGGATAGGTCTTTCGTTAGTGGCTGCTACTTGCCTGTTGATGGCCATTAGGCCGTCATTTCTGGCGCGTTGAAACAAGTGTCTATTTGGCTGGTATTTTTGGACGCATTTCGGGGTACGTGCACATCGCCACCTTTACTCTATTTTCCTAAAAATCTCGCCCAATCGTCCGGCATATCAACATCCCATTGCATGGCAAGCTCATGAATCACTAATGACGCATCGCCTGCGCGTTGTCGGGTTTTTGTCATAACTGCCGGACTACCCCAAGGCATATTTTCAAACAAAACCCGTTGCGGGGTATTCATGCCAATTAACACATAACCGCCATCTTCTGCAGGTGCGATGACCACATGCTTGCCGTTTTGCAGGCTCAGCAAGGCTTGTTGTAAGTCATCAACTGTCAGGCTGGGACAATCACAACCTATTAAGATGACATGGCGATACTGGGACAACGCTTCTTTAAACGCCTCCAGCATCCGCTCTCCCAAATCATCGCCACGTTGCGCAGCCAAGGTCAACGGATAGTTTTTGGCGCACTGTTGGAAGAATTCATGCCCAGCGTCTGGAGCACAGTACAGATGGACTGGACACAATGGTTTTTGAAATGCGCGTGCCAAGGTCAGTTCTGTCAATTGCCGATGCGCGGCAACCGCTTGTTCGGCACTCAAAACGGGTTGCAACCGAGTTTTAACTTGGCCTGCCACTGGCGCTTTGCAAAAAATCAATAGTGCGCTATCGGGAAATAGATAAGTCATCATTCAAAATTTGTGTAAATGGGGGAATGCAGAATTAAAAGGAAATTGGGGGTGGGTTAAAAACGTTGCCGATAATAGCGGGACACCAGTACATCAGGGTCGGCTCCAAAGAAATAACACAACCGTAACCACCACATAAACAAGATAGTTTTAGCAACCCCGTGTTGCAGCCAGCGGCGTGCCGAGGTAATGACTTTATCGCGCAGACAGCAAGGTTTGCCGAGCTTTTTCAGGCGTGCGCTGATGGCGATGTCCTCCATCAGCGCGATGTCAGGAAAACCGCCTATTGCCTGGAAAGCCTCGCGGGTCATAAACAAGGCCTGGTCGCCGGTGGCGATGCCGGTCAAACGCGAGCGATGGTTCATCATAAATGCAATGAGTTTGAAGATGGCTTGGGAGTTGTCGAAGCTGACATTGAACCGGCCCCAGCAAAATCCGTCAGCAACGGCTTTGGCAATCAGTCCTACGGCGTCATTTGGCAATAAGGTATCGACATGCAAAAACAGCAACACATCGGCTTGCGCTTGGGCGGCGCCGCAATTCATCTGCCGCGCCCGTCCACGGGGACTGTGCAATACCTGATCAACCAAAGGGTTAGCTAGCTCCACACTGCCATCGTCGCTGCCACCATCGACCAGCAACAGTTCACAACGGCTACGTAATGGCTGCAAGGCTTGCAGTTTTTCAGCCAGTTGTCCGGCCTCGTTGAGTACGGGGATAATAATGCTGAACTGCGGCGTCATAGCTGTTTTACCTCCAGCGCTCCAGCGCCCCACCGCAATTGCCGCCCTGTCCTGCGGAGCAACCGTAGCAATGCGTGGCCGTGGCGATAGGCGCACCGGTCAGGCAGTCTAGTGCCAACGCGCTGAGTGTTAAAGTGTCGTGCATGTTTAATCCTTAGAAAACCAAATATCGCCGTAATAGGCAGAAACCTGCCCGCCACTGTTATCGGTGTCAGTCATTAGCGCCACGGCATCAATGGCTTGAAAATCTTTGCCAAACAATTTTTGCAGATCGGCGCGGACATTGCGCTTTTCAGTCTGCCAAACAGCCAGCGGCGCTTCCGGACCGCGTAAAGCCAGCATCATAGCATGATCGCAAACAAAGGCGTTGGGCCAGACGGCGTCCTTTGGAGTGTTACTTGCCCACACATAATTGATGGCCTTCGTCTGCCAAAAAGCCAGACCACCTTTGATGACAACATAAACACTGGCAGCATAGTCGTCGCCAGATTTGCTTTGTTCGTTGAGTCCTGGCAAACGGTTGCCGATACGCCATGACCAATTAAGGAACGGCGTTTTTTCAAGATCAATGTGCTGTTCCTTAAACAACCCTGAGCCTGCCGCGTGGCTGTCAGCTTTCAACACTATCACACCGTCAAAGGTTTGCAATTGATAGCGGGTTTCACCTTTAAAACTTTTCTGCTCCCAGCCATCGAGCCGGTTATGGCTGAAGTCGCCCAATATGAGTTTAGGTTCAGCTGCCAAGTTTTGTACGGCTAAAACTAAACAGAAGAAGATAAACAGGCGATGATTAATGCAACATTTATTCATAGTTCGGCACAAGCAAAAAGTGTCAGATTATCGCTCATATTGGCAAATTTTGCGACGTACTCCTTTATAGCATTACCTAGGCATGGGTCATGTGCTAATATCGCTCCCGCTTAAGTTGACATACACCCGCAGCAAGGATGGCAAATTCACCGACGCTATCAATCCCCCAGCGCTTACCCTTTGTACTACAGGATCCGCTCCGTATGCTAAAAGACAGTTTATTCAGGAAAACATATCTTGCCTATGCCGTGCTTGGTATCGGATTGCTGGCGACTGTTTTTATTAGCTTTCAGGTTAAGCAGGGTATCGAACAAAAAGCGGTGAGGGAGTTTGCTTCCACTTCCGACCGGTTCACCCTAAAAATCCAGGAACGGCTTGATGCCTATGCGCTGATTCTTCGTGGCGGTGCGGCTCTTTTTGCGGCGTCAAATACTGTTGAGCGAAAAGAATGGCAGACCTACGTTGAGTCATTGCATGTAGAGAGGAATATTCCCGGTGTGCAGGGGATCGGATTTGCACAAGTCATCCCCACAGGAGAACTTGCCGACCACACCGCCAGGATCCGCAGCGAAGGCTTCACCGAATACACCGTACACCCGTCCGGTGCGCGCGATCCCTACACATCCATCGTCTACCTAGAACCCTTTAGAGACCGCAACCTACGTGCTTTCGGCTTTGATATGTACTCCGAGCCGGTCAGGCATGCCGCGATGGACCAGGCACGCGACACCGGCGAGGCGGCACTGTCCGGCAAGGTTGAACTGGTGCAGGAAACGGGCACTGAAATCCAAGCCGGTATCCTTATGTACGTGCCCGTCTATCGTAACGGCATGCCCAAGGATACGGCCAGCCAGAGGCGATCGGCACTCATCGGCTGGGTCTATAGCCCATACCGCATGAATGATTTCATGGCGGGCATCTTTCGGGGTTGGGCAGAACAAAAAGACAAAACTGTTGCCCTGACTATTTATGATGGCCGCGAAGCAACGCCCACCACCCTGCTGTTCGACAGTAAGCCTGACAATTCCCTTGATTTGCAATTGCTGTTCAAACAACAGCGGGTTATCGACTTCAATGGCCATCAGTGGCTATTGGTGTTTGATAACATTGCAAAGCCCAGTAGCCTCGACTACACAGATGCCTGGGCAACCCTAATTGGAGGCCTTACCCTTAATGGGCTCTTATTCGGGTTGATGCTCTCTTTGCTTAACATGCGGGCCAATGCTGTCCGCATCGCCGATCAGCTTACCAAAGAAATCAGGCATAGCCATGAATTGTTGCAGGAAAGCGAGTTCCGCTGGAAATTCGCCATCGAAGGCCCTGGCGACGGCCTATTGGATTGGAATTTAGCAAACAATACGGTGTTTTTCTCCAAAAGCTGGAAGCGAATGTTAGGCTATGCGGAAGACGAAATTGGCAATAGCCTGGAAGAATTGACCCAACGCATCCATCCAGCAGACATGGCAATCGCCCACGCCACAATGCAGGACTTTCTCAACGGTAAGACCCCAAATTACGTCAACGAATTCAGAGTCCGCTGCAAGGATGGTGGTTATAAATGGATTCTTGACAGCGGCATGGTGGTCAACCGTAATGAGGATGGCAAACCCCTGCGTATAATTGTCACGCATAGGGACATCACCCCGCGTAAGCTGATGGAGGAAAAACTGCGGATTAGGGAGGCACAATTGAGCATCATCACCTCGTCCGCCAAAGATGCGATTATCATGCAAAACGAAGCCGGGGACATCACCTTCTGGAATGAAGCGGCCGAAAAGCTATTTGGTTATGCCCGGGAAGAGTGTATTGGACGCAATCTGCACATGTTGCTGAGCCCCGTCCGCTTCAGGGAAGCACACCTCAAGGCTTTCCCGGATTTTCAGCAAACCGGTCAAGGGGGCGCAGTCGGCAAAACCGTTGAACTGGCCGGATTACGCAAGGACGGTAGCGAATTCTCCTTGGAACTGTCACTTTCCTCAGTGCAAGTGGATATTGCTTGGCATTCGATCGGTATAGTGCGCGACATCACTGAGCGTAAACAAAGCGAAGAGAAACTCCTGCTCGCCGCCAGCGTCTTCACCCATGCCAGGGAAGGTATCATGATTGCCAAACTGGACGGCACAATCATTGACATCAATGACGCCTTCAAGCACATCACCGGTTACAGCCGTGAAGAAGTCCAAGGCTGCAACCTGAGCATCCTTAACTCTGACCTTCAGGAAAAAGACTTCTACACCACCTTGTGGCACGACCTGATCGATAAAGGCCACTGGGCTGGCGAAATCTGGAACCGACGTAAAAACGGCAAGGTGTTTGCTGCGATGGAAACCATCAGTGCCGTGCGTGATATTGACGGCGCCGCCCGGCACTATGTGGCGCTGTTCTCCGACATCACCCCAATTAAGGAGTACGAAAAACGGCTGGAACATATTGCCCAATATGACGCGCTTACCAACTTGCCCAACCGTGTGCTGCTGACCGACCGGTTGCATCAGGGTATGGCCCAGACCCGACGGAGGGGGAAACGCTTGGCGGTGGCCTTTATCGACCTTGATGGTTTTAAGGCCATCAATGACAATCACGGTCATAAAGCAGGTGATCTGTTGCTAATTGCCGTGGCTTCCCGCATGGAACAAACCTTACGGGCAGGCGACACCATTGCCCGCTTGGGCGGCGATGAATTTGTCGCCGTGCTGATCGACCTGACCGATACCGAAACCACCTTGCCAATGCTTGGCCGTCTCCTCGCCGCCGCCGCCCAACCGGTGCAGGCGGGTGAACTTACGCTTCAGGTCTCGGCCAGTCTCGGAGCCACTTTCTATCCGCAAACGGAAGACATCGAAGCTGACCAACTCCTACGCCAAGCCGACCAAGCCATGTATCAGGCCAAATTGGCGGGCAAGAACCGTTACCATATTTTCAATCCCGAACAAGACAAACTCTCCCGCAGCCTTCACGAAAGCCTTGATGACATCCGCAGGGCATTGGCCGCGCACGAATTCGTGCTGTACTACCAACCCAAGGTCAATATGCGCACGGGGACAATGATTGGCGCAGAAGCGCTGATCCGCTGGCAACATCCGAAAAAAGGCCTTTTAC
The DNA here is from genome assembly GCA_028712695.1 of Methylovulum sp. Taxonomy (GTDB): domain Bacteria; phylum Pseudomonadota; class Gammaproteobacteria; order Methylococcales; family Methylomonadaceae; genus Methylovulum. The sequence continues at coordinate 16,266 of JAQTQZ010000048.1, forward strand.
CCCCGTCGGTATTTCTACCGGTGATTGAGGATGATCCTCTAGCTGTCGAATTCGGCGAGTGGGTCATCGACACAGCATTGGGACAGATGGCGCTTTGGCAAGCCGACGGCCTGCATATCCCAGTAAGCATCAATATTGGTGCCCACCAATTACAGCAGGCGAACTTCGTCGAGCGCCTGTGCGCCCTGCTGGCGGCACATCCGAGTGTCAGTCCTGGCGATTTGGAATTGGAGGTGTTGGAAACCAGTGCGATGGGGGACTTGGCCAAAGTGACCCATGCGATCGTCGCTGGCCGGAAACTAGGTGTCCGTTTCACGTTGGACGACTTCGGCACCGGCTATTCCTCATTAACCTACCTGAACCATCTGCCAGTCACCCAACTCAAGATTGACCAGCGGTTCATTCGGGGGATGTTGGACGATACCGATGATATGGCTATTCTGGAAGGTATCTTAGGGCTGGCCACTGCCTTCCGCCAACAGATTATCGCCGAAGGGGTGGAGACCGTCGAACACGGCACCATGTTGCTGCAACTCGGCTGCGAATTGGCCCAGGGCTATGGTATCGCCCATCCCATGCCAGCAGACCAGATACCCGATTGGTCAGCCACTTGGCGTCCCGACCCTGCCTGGCTAGGATTGCATGCGGTGAGCCGCGTCGACTTACCACTACTATTTGCCAGCCTAGAACACAGCACTTGGATTGCCGCCGTCGAAGCTTGCCTCAGGGGCGAGCGGGAAGCCCCGCCGCCACTGAATTCCCGCCAGTGCCGCTTTGGCAATTGGCTGGTTACCGAAGGTCAAGCCCAACATAGTGCCCAGCCCGCTTTCCAGATCATCGGCCCATTGCACCACAAAGTGCATGAGCTAGCGTCGGAACTGCTGGAACTTCAAGCGCAAGGCCGGAATCTGGAAGTACAAGCAAGGCTGGACGAGCTACATGGCTTGAGGGAAGCCTTGCTTGAACAATTGAAGGCGCTGGCTCCAGAAATCCCGAAAATAAGTGACAAAGGAAACTTGGAATAGGGATGGACGGCTTTTGTTACAAGCTACATTTTTAACCATTGACAGGACTGTTCGACCCTATCCGCTTAGTGCGTATGGTCATGGTCATGGTCGTGTTGATAGGCTTCTTCAGACAAGGGCACTGCTTGCACCGCCACGCCATATTTATAGACCATCAAGCCACCCAAATCCGCACCCGCCACCATTAGCCCGCACAACAAAGCCGCCAGTAAAAGGAAAAAATTATTGGCTCCGCCCGCCATTAAAACGCCTACTTTTGCTCGCCAAAAAGATAACAGGACGGCTAAACATAACACCGACACACCAATATGCTCATGACGCTCCATAATGTCATGGACGTTATCGCCATGCGCCACCGAATTGGCGGCAACAAAGCCTGCAATCACCGTAAAAACAGCAGCGAATGTGCCAAAATACAATAACCAACTGGCAACACTGCGCCACTGCGGTTTTTTTACCAACGAGCCTACTACATCGAGAATAAAAAACACCGGGAAAAAGGCAATGGGGAAATGCACCAGCATTGGATGGATATTATCCATGCTGGCAATGCCCGGTAGGATCAATGCAAATAGCTCGCCCAATCCTAATGCGGATATGCCCTCAAAGAAGGCCAAAAATTCGGCAATGCTGTCAGCAAGCCCGCCACCATGATCAGCGCCCCCATGAATCTGGAATGATAAAAAGTTAGTCATTGCAATCAATTTTAAAGTTGGATAAAAAGACAATTTACTCGATATTGCCCAGATTGCAATACACAGTTGGTTCAGTTACCGTAGCAAAAACGGGTAGCCGCCTAAGTTGGCGTTAACCAAACCTTTCGGCAAGCACCATCATAAAGGAAGCGTAATTAATGAAAACAGCGTTCTGGATAGAAAAATGGGAAAAAAATGAAATCGGTTTCCATCAGCAAGACATAAACAGTCACTTGCAAACCTATTGGCAACATTTAGGGCTTAAGCCTGAAAACGAAATTCTAGTGCCGTTATGCGGCAAAAGCCGGGACATGCTTTGGCTCTGCGCCCAAGGCCACGCGGTCTTGGGCGTGGAAATCAGCCCCATTGCTGGGCGCGACTTCTTTAATGAAAACAATTTAGCACCGCATGTCACGCAACAAGGTGCATTTCAGCGTTGGGAAGCAGAAGGCCTGGTTATTTTACAAGGTGATTTTTTTAAGCTGGATGCCCCAGATGTCCAGAAAGTTGGCGGTGTATTTGACCGCGCCTCACTGGTCGCCTTGCCACCGGAACTTCGCCAGCGCTATAGCCAACATTTGCAACAGATTTTGCCAATTAATGCAGGGATGCTATTAGTGGCTTTCGAGTACGACCAAAATGCAATGGCCGGGCCACCCTTTTCTGTCACCGAAGATGAACTGCGCATGCTTTACCAACAAGGCTACGAAATAACGCCCTTATTTGAATTTGATATACTGGACGACTATCCCCAAATTCCCCAACGCGGCGTGAATGGGTTGTTGG
>JAQTQZ010000076.1 GCA_028712695.1 Methylovulum sp.
TGTTGGTTAATTGCTCGAGATCCAGATTGTCAATTTCGACATCGCTGTAAAATCTTGAAATATCAGTAAACAATCCTGATGCAGCAAGATTGCTGATCTTAACTGCACCATCAAAAACTTTGATGATGAGCTCCCCTCCCAGACGCAAGGTTTTGTCCCGGTAAGTCACGCCAGGAATAGCGCCGCTGATAGTTCCCGATAGCGGCGTCCAGTTTAAAGCCCGGGACAATTGCTCCAGCGACACATTGTTCATAGTGCCCTCGAAGTAAATCTCGGGGTCTTGCTGTTTTTTTGCCTGCCAACTCAATTGATTAATGGCAATTGTCCCGCCTAGAAAAGGCAGCCTGGTTTTTTCAAGAACCTTGAAACTGTTTGCCTTGCTCAGAAATAAAAGTCTGGCCGGCCCTATAGGCAAATTGCGGACATTCAGTTGCTGCCAGGACAAATCTGAGGATTTATCGACTGACTCATCGACAGACCAGTTAATCGTGCCCACGCCGCCCCTGACTCCGGCGCGGCCTGCGGCATCCTTAATTTCAAGGTTACTGACTGCTGCCGACAGAGCGGTTAATGAATGCTGGACAATAGAAAAGTCAGCTTGCAAATTACCTGCCAGTGAAATGCCTTCCCATGCAGTCTGTTCAAAAAACGGCTTCAGGTAGACTGAAGACAATAGTTGCAGATCACCGCTGCGCAGCGACAAATCCGCTTTTTCTATCTTTATGCCATCCTTGTAGTGAACAATCCCGTTACCGCTTAAATCCGCAGCCAGAGAATGGGTATAATTTGCCGACCTGATTTCAACTCGTCTAGTGGACTCATCCCACCTGCCCTGCGCATCCCAACCTATACTTTGTTTGCCGGCTTCAAGATAAAGCGGCTCGATATAAAGCGCGCCATCGATCAAGCTGGACTGATTTTGCCAGTGCCATCCATCTTTATGGTTTTGAGCATTCACGTGTGTTTTCAGCGTTAATGACTCTGTAGCAAATCGGCCGTCTTTTGTATTCACGGTCATGCCATCCAGCCGGGCAATCAGCGAAAATGTCTTTAAGAATGCATGACTGCCGGACGCATCCAGCTTAAAGCTGATTTTGCCCGCTGTAGGTTCAAAGGATTTTATCTGCAACAGTTTCCGGATTAACCTGCCATCCACAGCCTTGGCATTAACTTGCAACCGCCATTGATTGCCTCGCTCATCGCCGTCAACGGCAAATATACCGCCGGCCAGTTGCAAACCGGTCAGCTTGAGTGAAGTGTGGTTCTCGCTTACGAAAAAAGAGAAATTAAAAGATGGCGACTGCCACCGCTTTGAATGAATCTCTGCCCTGCCCTGTTTGCACAATAATTCCTCGTTGCGCCAGGTAAAAGAAGTACAGCGAATATTGACCAGCTTCAGATCATTAAAGGGTTTCGGCAAACTGAGTTGATCAATGGTTAAAGCCAGTTTTTGCGGGCTTTGCGTTAAACCGGTCAAGGCTAACTTTACGCCTTCCAGTTTCCAGTTTTTAGAATTTATTGCTCCAATCTTAAGAGATGCAGCATCCAGAGCATTTGCAACGGGGGTAATTAAAATAAAAACAAGGCTTATGAAAATCCTGATCATCAATTATGGGTTTAAGCCTTTTGATCTATCTGAGAACATACCGTAACACAGAGTGTCGGGGGGTTCGTCCATCACAACGACAAGAGTAACATACCCACAAAAGCTACGCTTTTGTGGGGGTTATACCTGTTTACCGACACATTGGCTTATTTTTGATTTTTCTAATTCCATACCGTCTTTTTTGTTCCCAGCATCCCAATGGTATAGGCCATAAGACACTATCATTATGCAAATGAGCACAGCTGCAATAACTGGCTTGTCCTCCCCAAACTCATCGATACCTGCCTGTTTCGCTTTTGCAAGATCTTCTGGGTGATACATCCCTTTTCGACAAAAAAGGATCGTAGCAAAAAACATCCCGGATACCGCTAGAAAAACATGCAGAGTATATGTAAATGCCGTTAAATCACAAATCCCATCAATTTCAGTAGCGCTAACTCCCAGAATTGCAGAACAAGCCATCATGGCCAATGCAAAAACATTGATAGGCGTTCTGGATTTTGTAATTGTATTCCAAGCGGTATTAAAGTGGCTTCCTTGTTCAAGGCTCTTATTGGTTGGGTTCCCACACTTAACACATATAGCTGCCTGATTTGAAATTTCCTGATTACACTCCGGGCATTTTATTAAGCTCATTATCTCTCCATCGTTTAATGTGCATAACGTAAATTACACATCCCAATAGACGCAAAATATGGCGCTATGTGTTTGTCCTATTATTTTATAAGATTGAAAAACATAAGTTTTACATATAGCGAGGTAGATACCATCTCTCCAAATCAATCGCAAGTGGCTAAATGGTCACTTGTGGTTGATAGGGTTGCTGGTGTTTCAAGACACCAAAACAAATCTGCACCAATTTCCGCATGGCCGCCCCTAAAGCGGACATCTTGCTTTTACCTCTGTTGGTCAAGCGCTCGTATTGGGCTTTAATGTCGGGGTTATGGGCGGTCGCCACGACCGCTGCCATGTATAGCTTGGCGCGGATGGCCGGGTTGCCCGCCTTCGAAAGCCGCGATCGCCCTTTTACGCTGCTGCCGGATTCATGTTGTACGGGGACTAAGCCCAAATACGCTGAACACTGGCTGGCGCTGTCGAATGGGCGGCTGCCGATCACCATCAGCATCCGGGTGGCAATCACTTTACCCACCCCTGGGATGCTTTCCAGCAAGGCTTTGTTGTCTTTAAGCTGTTTATGGCTGTTAATGTGTTCTTCGATCAGTTTTTCCAGTTGCTGCCATTCGGAGTCAAGTGTTGCAGTCATTTGTGCCAATGACTTCATGATGGCGAGTGGAGCTTGACTCACCATCGCTTTCTCTTGCCGGTTACGCTCCCGTCGCAAGTCTTTTTCAATGCTGTCCAAACGCGCAAGCAGGGCCTTTAAGGTGCGAATTTCAGGGGCTTCTGGTTGCCAACGCTTCGGTTTTTCATGCACCCCGTAACGCGCCAGCACCACGCTATCTTTTTTGTCATTTTTGGTTCTTATGCCCAAGCTTTGTCCATAATATTTGACCTGCGCCGGATTGATTACTGACACGTTAGCTCCTCTGTCATACAGGTAAATTGCCAGTTGCTCGTGATAAATGCCAGTCGCTTCCATGACAAAATGCAACTGCGATACCGCCAATCCCGTGTTTTTGATAGACCATTCAACCAAGTCCGGCCAACCCATAGGCGAATTTGGAAACACTTTTACTTTTAATTTGTTATTTTCGTTAAGCCAAGCACAATCAAGTTTTAATTTGCTGACATCAATGCCAATGACGCTCATTTCTTACGACTCCCCTTGTTCATTCAGCCTCATTCCACTTACGGAAGGACTTGGATACCATTCAGTGTTAAGAAAAATTGGTGCATGGGTTTTATCTACGTCACAGACTTACGTCTAAGGTTGGTGCCAAACTCTGATCATGCACCACCATGATATAATGCCAACTAGGCAACTATATCAGGCCTTGGAGAGATACAAGGTTGGTGCTGACGAAAGGAAGCCCAACATTTGATGCGCGATGTTGTTGGGATTCCGTAAGTCATCCCACCCTACGGCCCTAGGGGTCTATTCAGATGGAAAATTGTATCCACAAAATCTACAAATTCTCGCAGCTTCTTTCACATGTTCAGCACACTGTGGGCAAATTTTTTCTGCTTGTATTGAGTTCGTTAATTCTGAATCTAAACGAAGCTCATAAGTAACCGTCAACACCCCATCCGGCTTAACAATTAGCATATAAATAAAAATCAATATCCCGATAATCAGAAAACATAGCAAAAGAGCCACTAAAAAAGAGAAACATCCATATGAACCCGGAACCCAGCTTTGAGATTTTGGAAAGTATCCTTGAGAGGCCATTAATTCTGCATCTTTACGGAATAACGCAATGGCCCCTTCCTGACTACCTCTGTAAGTTTTAATTCTTAATGGCTTTTTTGGTTCCGGCTTCTCTTACTTCTCTCCTTCTGCATGTTTAGCTGCCCTCGCAGTATTTTGCTGTTTTACCTTATCAATTTTTTCATATCGCTCTGCTGCTCTAGCAGCTTCTTCGGGAGTTAATTCAGAGTCAGTCCCAATAGCTATCCTTACTTCGGTTAAATTTATCACTCACCCTAGGATTAGTTGCTTGATGGGCTTCCTTACGTCAGCCCATCCTACATTCAATCCAGATTATCCGTCACCGCCCCCAGCGATGCAGAACTTACCAGCCTGGCATATTTCGCCAATACGCCGCGTGTATAACGGGGCGCGGGCTGATGCCATTTTTCAAAACGGCGCGCTATTTCGTGCTCATTGACATGCAGTTTCAATTCATTGTTT
>JAQTQZ010000018.1 GCA_028712695.1 Methylovulum sp.
TTCGTTGGACTTGTCAAAAGCTAAGCGTGTTTTACAAGCGCAAAAGCGGGTAAATGTCGATTTCCCAACCTGGATGATTGAGTCTCTTGATCGGGAGGCTAGCAAATTAGGCGTTACTAGGCAGTCTTTTATTAAAGTTTGGCCCGCTGAAAGGTTGGAAAAGTCAGTGTTGAGCCATCCATCCAGCGGGACTTAAAAGCAATAACTTTACCCACCATCAGCCTTAATCCAACCTCGACACATCCTTAGGCTCTTTCATGCCAATGGATACCACCAAAGCCAAAGCCGCCGCACCGCCGCTGACATAATAAGCAAACCACTCTGCACTCCAAACCACTACATTTAACCAGTACAAGCCTACTGGGCAAGCCGCAAGGAAACATCCAACAGCACCGGCTTGTCGAATCGCTTGCTGATGATGTCCCTTAATGCGGCAATATCGACAGCCAAGATAAGCTCAGAGCTGTGCAATTGCGCCATTATCTTGATTTTGTCTTCAGTAGGGGTTACCAAGACGTCTGAAAGCGCCAAGGTCTTGCCGTTGACTTGGTAAGTTTCGGTGCTGATGCTTTTTTCGATGCGTTGGTAAACGACCGTGTTCATTAAGGAATGGTAAAGCGGGATGCTGACCAACACGGTTAAGAGCAACGAGAACCCCAGGCCTCTATTTACTTTGAGGACAGGCGCAAAGCCCAGGCAAAGGAAAGTGAACATGGCGGCCAAGACAATGCCCACCAAATTGGTGAGGAACAGCAGGCCAGCACCGCTGATGACTGACCAGTCCATCCAGCCTAGCCCGACACCCATGACGCACGCTGGCGGCACCAACGCCACGGCAATGGCGACCCCCGGCAGGCTTTTTTGGATAGTTTCCCGCGCATGGGCGTAAGCGGCGGCGATGCCCGACACGATAGCCACGCCCAAATCCAGCAAGTTGGGTTGTAAGCGGGCGCGGATTTCATCGGTCGCTTGCTCGTAAGGTAACATCAGCGTGGTCAACGCGGCGACCAAGAGCGTCAGGCCAGTGCCGACGAGAAAAACCTGCAAGGCCGTTGTTAGCAGTTTGTCGTCGTTGCGCAGAATGCCCATGGACAAAGAAACCAATGGCCCCATTAGCGGCGCGAGCAGCATAGCGCCGATGACCACCGGCGAGTTGTTGAGGAACAGGCCTAAGGTGGCCAGCACGGTGCTGAGCACCATAAACAGGTTGAAAGATACCGACAGGCGGGCATAATCCCGCAAGGTCACGAATATATCCTTGAAATCGTCTTCACGGGCATTGGAAAACAAGGGCAGATGTTGTTTCAGACGCCGCAAGCGTTCCTCACCTTGCGGTAGGGATTTGACCTTCATGATGTCCCTGTCATTGTCCAGCGGTTTATGCGACTTCAAAAAATTTTGCCCGACATTGACGGTGACCGCTTTGGGGATGATCCGAAACGTCAGCTCTTTTGCGTTACGATACTGTCCGTCTAGGTAATAATCCATGTCCGCCGTGCTTTCCAGCGTCATGTTAGCGGTTTTGATGTAACTGATGGCTCTGGGCAAGCGCGGTTTGGGTGATAATGCCGAGGCGATGAAGCTAACATAATCCATCACCGACGAGGGCGCGACCAACACGGCATACAGTTTGCCGTCCAGCGTGGAAGTGGGTTCATCGGCAAAATGGGAAATCAGCGACTCGATGTCATTTTCAATCACTACCGCGCCAACCACGGCGGTATTGATTTTGGTGTCTTTTGCCGTCGTGACGGTGATTGTTTTGGGTTGTAAATTGAATAATGTCCGGATGCTGCTAGGAATGGTCTTGATATATTGCCATAGCAAGCCTTGCTCATAGGCGATCTTATGCAGCTCGATGAAAGGCACGTCGCCTATGCTGACCATCCAGGTGACCACTTCGTCGTTGCACAGCAGCAATTCCAAACTAGCCGCATTTTCAGTTTCCAGTGCCAGTGGCATTGCTTCTTCCAAGGTGCGGGGAATGTCAAACAGCAGGCAAATTTTGGATTTAGCATGCACCGGCAACATCCCAACGCTGGCATCGTGCTCATGTGCGCAGTGCAACAGCGGCCCCAGGCCTGAGCTCTCAAGCAAGGTGACCAGATGACGTTGTTGGGTCAAGTAACCCGAGGCGTTGGCGATAAACTCCGCCAGTTCCAGCGGTTCCAGTATCACATCAAGATGCTTGGCGCAGTCTTGGGCGTGAGGGAGCAAATTCGCTTGTACAGGCTCATAAATCAACCATGCTTTGGTAATTATTGTCATGTTTCAATCCTTCTGTTTTGGTTAAGGTGCGTACATACTCTGCGGATTGGAAAGCGCATAAATGAATCCGTTCCATCAGATAACGCGTTCATGCAGCATATGTTTTCGCTGGAGGAACGCATGTAAGTCGCCCCTTAAAACAAACTGTCCCACATCTTGTCGACTTTTTTGACAATATCATCAGACATGGCGATGGTCCGTCCCCATTCGCGGTTGGTTTCGCCCGGCCATTTGTTGGTGGCGTCGAAACCGACTTTTGAGCCTAAACCGGACACCGGCGAGGCGAAATCCAAGTAATCAATCGGCGTGTTTTCCAATATCGTCAAATCCCGTGCCGGATCCATGCGCGTGGTCATGGCCCAGATGACATCTTGCCAGTTGCGCACGTCCACATCGTCATCGACGACAATCACAAACTTGGTGTACATAAACTGGCGCAAGTACGACCAAGTGCCCAGCATGACCCGTTTGGCATGGCCGGCATATTGTTTTTTCATGCTGATGACGGCCATGCGGTAAGAACAGCCTTCGGGCGGCAGGTAAAAATCGATGATTTCAGGGAATTGCTTTTGCAGGATAGGCACGAACACTTCGTTGAGGGCAACGCCTAAAATGGCGGGTTCATCGGGCGGTCTGCCGGTAAAGGTGCTGTGATAAATGGGGGCTTGGCGTTGGGTGATGCGCTCGATGGTAAAGACTGGAAACTCATCGACTTCGTTGTAATAGCCGGTGTGGTCGCCAAATGGCCCTTCGGGTGCGGTTTCGCCCGGATAAATAAAGCCTTCCAGGACAATTTCTGCGCTGGCGGGCACTTGCAAGTCGTTGCTCAGGCATTTGGCGACTTCAGTTTTGCTGCCGCGCAATAAACCGGCGAAGGCGTATTCAGACAGTGCGTCAGGCACAGGCGTGACGGCCGCCAAGATGGTCGCAGGGTCTGCCCCCAGCGCGACGGCAACCGGAAAGGGTTTTCCCGGATGGGTCTGTTGCCATTCGCGAAAATCCAGCGCCCCGCCGCGGTGCGCCAGCCAGCGCATAATCACTTTGTTTTTGCCGATGACTTGCTGGCGATAAATGCCCAGGTTTTGGCGGTCTTTATGCGGGCCTTTGGTGATGACCAAGGGCCAGGTGATGAGCGGCCCGGCATCATCTGGCCAACAGGTTTGGATAGGGAAATCGCTTAAATCAATTTCATCACCGACCCGTACCACTTCTTGGCAGGGCGGCGAGCTGACCAGTTTGGGCGCCATATTCAGCACTTGCTTGAATACGGGGATTTTTTCGATGGCATCGCGCATGCCTTTGGGCGGTTCCGGTTCTTTTAAGTAAGCCAGCAATTCGCCGATACCGCGCAATTCGGTGACCGATTCGGCGCCCATGCCCATTGCGACGCGGCGCGGTGTGCCAAATAAATTAGCCAAGACCGGAATGTTGGCGCCCGTCGGGGCTTCAAACAACAGTGCAGGGCCACCTTGTTTTAACACGCGGTCACAAATTTCCGTCATTTCCAGATAGGGGTTAACGGGCACAGTGATCCTTTTTAACTCGCCTTGTTTTTCCAGTTGTTTGATGAAATCGCGTAGGTCTTTGTATTGCATAGTTTTGTGTTGTTATCGGTGATATAGGGCAGACTGTTGCAGTTAAATCGCAACTGCATGAGAAGGGAGTTTAATACAAACTAAGCGGTTAAATCCTAGAAAGATAGCGGGGATGCCAGAAAAATTACATGATGATTTGCCAGCTTGGTTTTCTGCCCCAACATTGCCTTAAGAACCTGTACAATTATCAAAGAAGCCGCCCATGGTCACGATTATTGTTTATGGACGATCACTTACATTCCCGGTAGTGGTTGAGATATAACTGTTTCGTGTAAAATTGATGACATGATAACAAAAAACCTCACGTCCACCCGCTGCGGTAGCAACAAGCTGACCCGCAACGGCAAAACCAAGGCAGACAAACAAAAGTCCCATTGCCAGGCCTGTGGTTGCTACGGTACGTTGGCCCCTGATTATGGCTACAGCGAAGAACGAAAAGCTGAAATCCTGCGGGCTTACCACGAGCGTTCGAGCTTACGTGGGCTGGAGCGCACTTTCGGGGTTGCCCGCCAGACCGTGGTGGCCTGGTTAAAAAAAAGCCCGTAATTTACGGCCCTTGGAAACCACTTTGGCGCCGGCCCAGCCGGAAGACGTGCTGGAGCAGGACGAGCCCTGGTCATTTGTCCAATGTAAGGCCAACGCCTGCTGGGTATGGGTGGCGCCCTGTCGCCGCACCCGGCAAGTCGTGTCCTGGTTTGCAGGCGACCGGAGCGCGGACAGTTGCCGCCAGCTCTGGGCGGGTATTCCCAACTTATCGGGTGACCCATACCTACAGCGACTTCTGGCAAGCCTATCAGGGCGTGTTTGGGGGAAACCACCAGTCGGTCGGCAAGGAAACCGGGCAAACGGCGCAAACGGCGCATGTCGAACGTTGGAATAACACCCTGCGGCAGCGCTTAGCCCGCTTTGTCCGCAAATCGTTGGCCTTTTCCAAAAGTGACGAGTTCCACCGCATCGCACTGCAAGTTTTTATACACGAATATAATTTGACCCGTTTCAGTTAAACGTTAACCACTACCAATTTCTCAGAATCCTTAGGATTTAAGCTTTCAATCTTAAAAAATGCTACGTTTTTACACTTTCGTTGTATATCAAATGACGGCATTCTTCTCCCAATAATCACCATCTGTGGACGCTGTATTGCAAGCGCGCCAGCATTTTTCGCGAAAGCTGAAATGGGATCCGTCCGATTTCAGCGGCGAAAAATTTGCTGGTGATTATTGCCTTCGGCTGCCCGCGTTCGTCCTCTGTCCGCCGCAGCGCGCAACTCCCCTACGGTACTCTGCTGCGCACCACTGGCTACCCCAAATGACTTGACGCCGTGTCGGGATGCCTTGCATTTTGTCTCCGCCCTCGCTACCGCTCGGACTCCGACAAAACGCCCGTCCCTACGGCTACGCGGGGGTCGTCACACACCGCTCCACTAACGTTACGCTTCCTGTACTCCTTCGAAGAACCTTGTCCCCGTTCATTTGCACATACCGTATGTGGCATTAACATTGCTTGTAAAGACTACTGTACTTTCAAACAATTAATTACAATTCAATTACATGAAAAAAATAAACAAAGCGCTTCAAGCGGCCGTTGTTAAATCATGGCATCTTGGAATTGTCTTGCTATCAACTATGTTTTGGCATTGCACCCTGTATGCTGAAACGTTGACGATAGATCAAGTCCTTAATTTATTGGAAAATAATAATCCAATATTAGCCGGCGCCAAAAGCCAACAAGAGTACGCCCAAGCGGCTTGGACCACTTCCAGAGCCTACCCGAACCCGGAACTGGAAATAGGCGGCGGCGCCTCAACCGGCCTTGGCCCTGGGGCATTGAACGGCAGCAATGACCAACTTATTGTTGCCCAACCCTTAGATTTGCCGTTTGTCCGTGAAGCACGGCGCAAAGTCGCCGAAGCGGGCATCACTTCCGCAAATGAGGCTAACCGCCATGTTTGGTTGACTGTACGTAGCCAAGCACGGCTGGCGTTTTATGAAATTTTGCGGCGCCAGGCCGAGCTGCAAATCAGTAAGGACAATGAGCGATTGCTCACCCAAATACGCGATAAAATCAAACTCAAAGTCGAAGTCGGCGAATCCCCCCGTTATGAGCTGGTTAAATCAGAAGCTGAGGCATTGAATGCGTTAAAGCTCAGGGAAAGCGCAGAAACACGGGTGGAAGACGCCAAATCTGCGTTGCGCATGCTGTTCGGCCCCGCTTTGCCGCACCCTTATGAAGCGGTAGGTGAATTGCCTGCACCACCATCTGCCTTACCTTCCCTAGAAAACCTACGTGAGGAAGTGCTCAACAAACAACCGCTATTAGAACAAGTCCGTGCTGAAATCGAAAAAGCCCAAGCTAAAGTCACGTATGAAAAACAGCTCCGCTATCCGCAGCCGACTTTAAAGGCGGGCGTGCAACGCGATCCGGGGCTTAAGCAATGGCAAATCAACCTAGTTGTGCCGTTACCGTTATGGAACCAACGGCAAGGGCCGATAGGTGAGGCGGTTGCCGAATTGCGGCGGGCCGAAGCATTTGCCAAGCAGCAAGAATATGCCGTTATCCGTGAATTGGAAAATGCCTATAACCGTTACCGGATCGCCCATCGCCAAGTGGAAACGTTTAAGGCCGGTTTGCTGAAAGAAGCCGAAACCGTGTTGAAAGTGGCAGAAGCCGCTTATCGTTTGGGCGAACGCGGCATTATCGATTATCTCGATGCCCAACGGACTTACCGGACTGTCCGCAACGATTATATTAACGCCCACTTCGACCGTCAGGCCGCATTGATTGATTTGGAGCGTTTACGCGCCACCGATTTGGAGAACCTCTAGCCATGAAAGCATTTTACCTATTCATCTTACTGACTGTCGTATCGGCAGTGCGGGCAGAACAGCCACCGCAAACCGTAACCGCCTCGCCCAGCCTGATGGCGCAAATTAAAGTGCTTGCGGTGAGCGAGGCAGAAGTGCATGAATCCTTACGGCTTCCCGCCCGCGTCGAGTTGGACCAGCAACGGGTCGCCCGCATTGGCGCCACCGTGACCGGGCGCATCACTGATATTAAGGCGGTGCTCGGTCAGGAAGTCAAAAAAGGGGAACAACTGGCAACCCTGAACAGCACAGAATTGGGTATGGCACAGTCGGCGTATTTGAAAACCGGTTCCCAAGTCAATTTGCACCGGTTGGCGGTCAACCGCGCCAAACGCTTGCTTGCCAATGATGTCATCGCCGCTGCCGAGCTTCAGGAGCGCGAAAGCATGCTCAATGAAGCGGATGTGGATTTGCGCACCGCCACCGACCAATTGCGCGTGTTCGGCATGTCGGACAGTGATTTGGCGCGGCTGTCCAAAGAGAAAAAAATCCATTCGTTCTTGCCGATCACCACGAGCTTGCAAGGCACGATTGTCGAGCGCAAAGTCACCGTTGGGCAGGTTGTGCAACCTGCCGATGCTTTATTTACCGTCGCCGATTTGTCGCATGTCTGGGTGGTTGCCGAATTGCCCGAACAACAATCTGGCTGGGTGCATAAAGGCGATGAGGCATTGGTCACCATTGCCGCCTTGCCCGGGAAAGAATTGCAGGGACGCCTGATTTATGTTGCCGACATGGTTGACGCCAACACCCGAACCGTGACCTTGCGTATGGCGCTCCCCAATCCTGACCGCATTTTCAAACCACAAATGCTGGCGACTTTAACCGTCCGCAACCAAGGCATGCAGCAGCTGGTGTTGCCCGATTCCGCCGTGTTGCGCGTCAATGACAGCGACCATGTCTTTGTCCAGACGGGGGAAAATGAATTCCAACTAAGGCCGGTGCAATTGGGTGGGCGTGACGGTAATATGCGGCGCATCCTCAGTGGCTTGCAACAGGGCGAAAAGGTGGTCGTGGAAGGCAGCTTTCACCTTAACAGTGAACGCCTGCGTAAGGAATTGGAGTAAATCATGGTTGAAGCCCTAATCCGTAGCGGCCTGAACAACCGCATCCTGACGTTGGTGCTGGCGGTGGCGCTGGTTTTGTTTGGCGTCAGTGCCCTGCAATCGCTGTCTGTGGATGCGTTTCCTGATGTCACCAACGTGCAGGTGCAAATCGCCACCGATGCGCAAGGCCGGTCGCCGGAAGAAGTCGAACGCTTTATCACCGTGCCGTTGGAAATCGCCATGACCGGCCTGCCCGGACTGACCGAAATGCGCTCGCTCAACAAAAACGGCCTGTCGCTGATCACCTTGGTGTTCACTGACGCCACCGATGTCTATTTTGCCCGGCAATTGGTCATGGAGCGGATGTTGGATGTCAGCAACACCATGCCCGAAGGCATCAGGCCAACGCTTGGGCCGGTGTCGTCCGGATTGGGTGAAGTCTATCAATACACGTTGGATAAGGATAGTGACGGGCAACATACGCTGTCCCAAGAAGAATTGATGCGTCGGCGCGAAGTGCAGGACTGGGTGGTGCGGCCGTTGTTGCGCGGCATCCCCGGCGTTGCCGAGATCAATTCGCAAGGCGGTTATAACAAGCAATATCAAGTGCTGATCAATCCTGACCGCATGCACCATTACCACATCACGCTGAATGAAGTGTTTGAAGCCTTGGCGGACAACAACGCCAACAGCGGCGGAGGGGTATTGCCGCATTATGCCGAGCAATATCTGATCCGTGGCGTCGGCCTGATCCGTGATGTCGCCGACATTGGCAATATCGTGCTTAAAGAAGAGCACAGCGTGCCCATCCATATCCACGACGTGGCTGAAGTAAAAATTGGCCACGAAACACGGGTCGGCGCGGTGATCAAGAACGGTTACACCGAGTCGGTCGGCGGCATTGTCATGATGCTGCGGGCCGGTAATGCCAAGGAAATTGTCGGGCGCATTAAAGAACGGGTGCAGGAAATCAATGACAAGCACATGCTACCTGAGAGCCTTAAAATCATCCCCTATTATGACCGCAGCATTTTGGTCGATGCCGCGTTACACACCGTCACCAAAGTCCTGTTTGAAGGCATCGCGCTGGTCGTGGTCATTTTGCTGTTATTCCTCGGCGATGTCCGCTCCAGCCTGATCGTGGTCAGCACCTTGGTTGTGACGCCGCTGGTCACGTTCATTGTCATGAACAAGCTGGGGATTTCCGCCAACCTGATGTCGTTGGGCGGCTTGGCGATTGCCATCGGCCTGATCGTCGACGGTTCCGTCGTGGTGGTGGAAAACGCGTTCAGTTTGCTGACCGAACGTAAAGGCGGTTCCACCAGCCGGATCAAAGTCGTCATGGCCGCCGCCCAAGAAGTTGCCACGCCGGTATTGTTCGGCGTCGGCATTATCATTTTGGTGTTTTTGCCGTTGATGACATTGGAAGGCATGGAAGGCAAAATGTTTGCGCCACTGGCCTACACAATTGCGATTGCGTTATTGATTTCACTCATCTTGTCGCTGACTTTGACGCCGGTGTTGTGCTCATACCTGCTGCAAGGCCAACATGGCGACGAGCACGACACCGCCATTATCGCGTTCATGAAACGCCCTTATCTAAAATTGCTGGATTGGGCCATAGAAAAAGACAAAATCATCATTGCCATCTCTATTGCCTTGTTTGCAGGGACGGTGGCGATACTCCCTTTTCTCGGCAGCGCGTTCATTCCTGAAATGAAAGAAGGCTCTATCGTGCCCGGCATTAATCGCACGCCTAACATATCCTTAGATGAGTCCATGAAGATGGAAATGGATGCGATGCGCATGGTGATGGAAATTCCCGGCGTATTATCGGCGGTATCCGGCCTAGGCCGTGGCGAAAGTCCCGCTGATGCCCAGGCGCAAAACGAATCAACACCGATTGTCAGCTTGAAGCCCCGTGACCAATGGCCTGAAGGCTGGACTCAAGATGACATAGCCGATGCGATACAAAAGAAATTGAGCACGACCTTGCCGGGCGTGCAAGTCGTTATGGCACAGCCCATTTCCGACCGCGTCGATGAGATGCTGACCGGCGTGCGCTCCGATTTGGCAATAAAGGTTTTCGGCGACAATTTGGAACAACTAAAAAATACCGCCAATGACATCGCCCGGATTGCCGGAACCATCAAAGGCGCCCAGGACATTCGGGTGGAGCGGCTAACCGGCCAACAATATCTGTCCATCATCGTCGACCGCGAGGCGATTGCCCGGCATGACATCAATGCGGCGGACATCCATGATGTCATTGAAACCGCCATCGGCGGCAAAACGGCGACAGAAATCTATGAAGGCGAACGCCGCTTTTCGGCGTCGGTGCGGTTGCCGGCAAGCTTCCGTAACAGCATTGAAGCCATTAGTGGCATCCTGCTGACTTCTGCCAACGGTGCCCGTGTGCCGCTGGAAGATCTGGCCGACATCCGCTTGAATGACGGGCCATCGCAAATCAGCCGGGAAATGGGCAAGCGGCGGATTGTCGTGGGTATTAACGTCAGGGATAGGGATTTGGGCAGCTTTGTGGCGGAACTGAAAAAAGCGGTCGCTACCGAGGTTAAATTGCCGGAAGCCTATTATCTGGAATGGGGCGGCCAATTTGAGAACATGGAACGCGCCTTAGGCCATCTTAAGGTGATTATCCCGATCACCATCGGTGCGATTTTCTTTTTATTGTTCATGCTGTTCCACTCGCTACGCTTTGCCGCGCTCATCATTTTGGTGTTGCCGTTCGCCTCCATCGGCGGCGTGGTGTCTTTGTTTGCCACTGGCGAATATTTGTCAGTCCCGGCTTCCGTCGGCTTTATTGCGCTCTGGGGCATTGCGGTGTTAAACGGCGTGGTGCTGGTGTCTTATATCCGTAACCTGCGCGGCACCGGACTCAGCCAAATACAAGCGATCCGCCAAGGCTGCGCGCAACGTTTCCGTCCGGTCATGATGACCGCCACGGTCGCGCTGCTGGGTTTGGTGCCGTTTTTGTTCGCCACCGGCCCCGGTTCGGAAGTCCAGCGCCCGTTGGCTATCGTGGTGATTGGCGGCTTGATCACATCAACCTTGCTGACGTTGGTGATGTTGCCTACGTTGTATAAGTGGTTTGAAGAAAAGAGTGACGCTTAAGCCATTTACTTGGCGTACAAACCTAGCTTTGTGCGCCGGCACTTAACGGAGTTGCCAGTTAAGCCAATTAAAATCACTGGCATTATTCAATATCTTCAGTTGGCTCACCTGAGCCAACTGCCCCATAAGTCATAAAAAGCGGACGTTTGATCTGATTGTCAAAAAAAACCCGGGTCACCCGCATGACCACGTCAGTCTGAAAATCCTTTTCATATTGGACATCCAACACATAAGCCTTGGCAGACAATTGCACCGCCAAATTGTGGCCTATCACTATTTCCGAGGCGACCACTTTGACCGGTTTGGCAAGATAAGCGAAACGGCTAGTCACCACGCTCTCATAAATCAGGCGGCGGGCGGCTTCAATGTCGGCATCCAAAGCCACATGAAAAGGGATGACGATCATCATGTCCAGCGCCCCTGCATTACCCGAAGACACCACGTCACTGATAAACCGCGCGTTAGGGATGGTGACCAGGCTATCGTCCAAGGTCACTAACTTAACCGAACGCAAGCCGATGCTTTTTATTTCACCATAGACGTCACCGAACTGCACGCGGTCGCCCACCAAAAAAGGCCGGTCAAACAGCAATGTCAAACCAGCCACCAACGAGGCGACCAAGTCTTTTAGCGACAAGCCGATAGCGACGGCGGCACCGCCGCCTAGAGCAATCAGCAATTCCTTGGCGGGGCTGAGGGCGATATAGATCAGAAAAGCGCCACCAAAGATATAGATACAAAAATCAAACGTGGTGACAATCTGCAAAAACAATAGCCGGTGCGAAGGGAAACGTGCCGAGGCGCCTGCCGCTAGGCGGTTCATGAGCCCGGCGATAAAAACCAGGGCCGCGATACCGCCGAGCAACAAGGCAATACGCCAAACCTCGAACAAATTGGCCGCCGCTACTATTTGGTTGATGTTTTGATCATTCATAAAGACAGTGTTTGGCTTGTAGGTAATTGATTAAGGGATACTGGTACAAAATCGCCAGCCTATAGACCAAGCCTTCTTGACAGTCCAGCAGTTTTAGGCGGACGCCCAACTCCAGCACATGCCTGACCGCACCCTGAGGTAATTGGGTCACTGCCAACACTTGGGGCAAGGTGAGGTTTTCATGGCGGGTAATGCTTGCAAACACAAACAGCGCATCTTCAGGCAAATCCGACAACACCGCCATTTCCGACTCATCGGGCAACCCGACCCGAAGCGCTTGGTCACCCACCAAACGCAAAGAGGTCAGCCACAAATAGATGGCCAACCGTGGGTTGCCACGCGACTGTTGCCGCAACAGACTAAAAAAACGGTTTTCTATATCGGTCACATGATCGGTGTTGTTTTGGCTACCCACCGCTTGGATAATGTCGTCGTAAGACAGCCGGAAAGCCGTTCGGGTATGGGTTGAAAGTATCAGCTTCTGAACTGCTTGTTCCGACCATGGGCTTAGGCGGACGACTGCATCGAAGTATTGGTGCCGGTCATAGACGCTGTTGAGATACCCCCAAGCGTGATGGTTATAGGCCAAACACCAAAACACGTTGCATGAAGACTGGCTAATAATTTCCAACAAGGTGTCATAGCCTGCAAGTCCGCCTTGGGTGGCAAGAAAGAAATTATGTGCATCATCCAGCAGGACCAATGTCTTGGCACTGATTGTGTCCTTATCCTGCAACGCTTCGGGATATTGGTTAAGCGGCACATTGAACAATGTGCTAAAAAACGCCAGCACCTGTGCCCTGTCCGTTAATTTTGGTGGGACTGAGGCCCGGATGACGTGCCCAGTAGGCGAATTTTGTTCCAGATAGTCCAACAAGCACGTCTTGCCCGCCCCTTTATAAGCGACAATAGCCAAAGAGTGGACGGAAGTGCTTTCTTGCGCCCAGTTTTTCAGTAATCCCCGCATGTCAACAAGATCGGCACTGACGGGTAATATAAGCTGCTCTGGCGAGTCTATCCCGCTTAAGGTGAAAAATTTCCGGTATTCTGGCGGCGCTATCGGAAAGCTTATCGTACCCGTCTTTTCGATGGCGCTTTCGAGTTGATAGCGAAAAACTTCGGCGGCGATGCGCTTAACAACTTCAAAATGGCTACCCCAATGCGCAAGCTGCCTGGCAAAAAGCAACAAAACCAGTAAGAGCAAGGCGGGGATGGCAAGGATTAACCCCCAGCGGCTGCCACACAACTTGGACAGGCGTTCGCCTAGCGTACCGTGGACCAATTTACCCAGTCCCGAACCGATGACCCCTCGCCATTGGTAGGCAAAAGCCATAATAATCAAAAAGCCCAGATTGAGCACGGCGGCATTCGTCAAGTGATAGATCAACCCGCGCCGAATTAAGCTTTCTATCGCGGCTAAAAAGGAAAAAATCACTAACGCCGTCAATCCTAAGACTTTGGCGGCGACATCGACCCGCCGCCGCAAATCCCATAGCTTAGCCGCCCTAATTTGTTGGTTTACCCAAATAAAATCACACTGCATAAGCTGCCTGAACAAACGATAGTAGATGTAGTAGCGCAAATAGGGCAACAACAGCACCAATTCTGAAAACAGGGTGAGGCTAAGCAACTCTTGGGCAATGTATACTGCAACCAACATGACCAACCAAGGCGAATAAGGCAGTATTTTTTGGATCAGCATGGCTAAACTACTGGCCCAAGGATGTGTCCTGCTTTGTCGTACCAAGGTGATGCGAAGATGGTTTAAGTACTTGTTCAGACGTTGAGTGCCCACCCAAATAAGCCATGGGATCAGCAAAAAACCAATCAACAGGCTGAGGTTTAAAGCCGTTTCAGCCACGCCCTCCCAGCCCCCGCTCAAGCGCTTGTGGATATCCAACGAGCGTAGGTAAAACGTCGCCGTCCAGCGATAAGGGACGATGGTGAATTCGCGTTGGATGTCCTGTAACAAATCGGTTGACAACAAAAGGGGGGAATAGTCGCCGCGATCCAACAATTGGTTAAGCAATTGGGAACGGATTTCCCCGCTTTGCAGCAATACTCGATAATGCAGATCCACGGTTTCTTGAAGCCGGGTGGCAATTTTGTCTTGTAAATTATCCCTGAATGACTTGGCCTCGGCATACGCATCGATATATTGCTTAGATTCTGCTGTCTGGCCGATTGTCGCGAGTAATTTTTCCGGATAAGCAGGCAAAGGAGGCAATGACAAGGCGAGCCGGCTAGAAACCACTTTGCTTGTCCTATCGACCAAATCACGCCAAATAACGACGGTTTTGTCATACTCGGTTTTAAGTGTTGCTGACGACTCTGGCTGCAACAAAAATTGGGAGATTGCCACCAGCTTTTCCGAGGTTTCCTGATAAAAATTGACTTGTTGTTCAAGATCGGCAACCCATTTCACTTGCAGGGCGGTCAAAGCACTCCGGCTTCTCTCCAATTCCGCGCGCCCGGAGATCAAATCGCCAGCCGCGCCGGTTGCATCGGTAGTAAGCACTTTTTCTTCGGCTTTAGCCAACGATTGGGCGGCCTGCTGTTGGTCTTCCAATGCTGAACTGTGTTCTTCCTGCAATTGCTTAACAGTGTTGGCTTGCGCGGTCGCTTCAATCTGGGGATGTAAAATAGCCGTCCTTTTGTCTGCTGGCAGGGTAAGAAACTGCAGGCGCAAGTTAGTTATATCCCGTTGTAGGGCGAGCACTTCATTGACCGAAGCATGGACGCTTTCCATAGAAACGGCACAATCAAGAAAAGGGTCGGCAACTTTTTCTTTGTTGACATCCTGTAAGTCCTGCACACGCTGGGCAACCGCCTTATCATCATTCAAGTCAATCATAAAAAGGGCTGTCAAGGGAATATCCTCGACCCTTTTTCCGGTCATGAAATCCTCTAACCCTGACTTCAGCTTATCTAGGTTGGCTTTGCGTGCGGTAAGCTCGGTGCGCACGACTTCAGCGCTTGGGCAAGGCAGATCCTGCCTGTCCGGGCTAGCCCTTGCAGCCGACGCCAATATAAAAACGACAATCATCAGCAAACTCGGCAGGCAAGCAAAATTGCGCAGGCAATGGCTAAAAGGTGTATTCATACTTTTTCCTGATAAAACGGTTTATGCCCGCTTAAACGTACCTCTAATTGCGGTGTTTCCACCAGATGCAGGGGGTTGTGGAGCGATACCGCCCCCACCTGCCGTGTTATCGAAACCATCGGGCAGATGAAAACAAACCCCAAAACCCCGCGCCCGATTTGATAAACATCGGCCCGGTCAGCCGCTCTGGCAAATCCTTTAACAGCATATCGATAAAATCGTCTACCCCGCACTTAGCTGTGTTTGTGCACTATCATTTCGGCCTGCTCCACGCTAAAGTATCATTCAACGCCTTTTTCTTTGCTGGATTCTGTATAACAAATGACCGTTCAAGCTATAAAAAACAACCTGCCTTCTTCCCCTGCGTTTGTGCTGAATGAGGTGGAACTTATTAAAAATTTGGAGATTTTAAATATATTAAGACAACAAAGCGGCTGTAAGGTTTTATATTCTATCAAGTCCCTGCCCTTTTCCACGGTCTTGGCGATGGCAAAGCCGTTTGTAGACGGTTTTTCGGTCAGCTCGCTGTTTGAAGCACGGCTGGCTAATGAAATACTGGCGGGTTCAGGCTCACTGCATCTGACAACCCCCGGCATCAGACCGGATGAGATTGATGAATTAAGCGCCCTTTGTTCGCATATCAGCTTTAACTCCTTAACCCAACACCAACGCTTTGCGCCAGGTGCCCAAGCCCAAACATCGGTGGGGTTGCGCATTAACCCCAAGCTGTCGTTCGTTAAGGATGACCGTTTTAACCCGTGCCGAAAATCTTCAAAACTGGGCGTGGATATTGACGCATTATGGCAATCGTCCACTATCGATAACATCCAAGGGCTGCATATCCATACCGTGTTCGCCGCAACCGATTTTGCGCCGCTGCTTAAAACCATTGAAAAAATTAAACTTTATATGAGTGATAAGCTAGGTAAATTAGCCTGGCTCAATTTGGGGGGCGGTTATCTGTTTAACCAAATCAACGATCACCGGCCTTTTATTAAGGCCGTCAATCAGCTAAAAAATGACTTTGGCCTTGATGTTTATATCGAACCGGGCAAAGCAATCATTGATCCGGGCATCCATTTAGTGGCAACGGTGCTTGACTGCTTTGCCAGCGACGGCAAAACAATTGCGGTATTGGACACATCGGTCAATCATAATCCAGAAGTGTTTGAATACCAGTGGCAACCGGCGTTATACGAACATGACGCACACGGCCGATACAAAACCCTGTTGGTCGGCGGCACTTGCCTTGCGGGTGATGTGTTTGGTGAATACAGTTTTGCCAAACCGTTAGCGGTAGGCGACCGTGTTGTCTTCAGCAATGTCGGTGCCTATAGCCTCGTTAAAGCCAGCCGGTTCAATGGCCACAACCTGCCAGACATTTACTTATCCGGCTCTGGGCAGCTTAAACAGTTAAAACACTACACTTATCAAGCGTACCGTGAGCAATGGCTAGCAGATTGTTAAACTCTCCTGTCCAATTTACGGTAACTGATGGCCTCGCTTAAATGGGCAATCTCTATTTGCGGCGAGTCGGCAAGATCGGCAATGGTGCGGGCAAGTTTTAGAATGCGGTGATAAGCGCGGTTTGACAAGCCGAATTTGTCCATTGCCTGTTCCAAAAGCTGATGGCCTGGTTCGGATAAGTCGCAAAATTGTTTGACTTCTTTGGCAGTCAACGCTGAATTGGCTTTGCCGCTACGCGCCAAGGCAATGTTACGGGCGGCAACCACCCGCACCCTAATCACCGCGCTGCTTTCTTCACCCTGCGGTGAGCCTTTGCGCAACACGTCATGCGGGACGCGCGGGACTTCCAAGTGCATGTCTATGCGGTCCAGCAACGGCCCGGAAATTCTTGCCCGATAACGCCCGACTTGCTCTGAGGTGCAATGGCAACGCCCTGAAGCATCCCCCAGATAACCGCACGGACACGGGTTCATCGCGGCAATCAGCTGGAAACGGGCGGGGAAATCGGCTTGGCGGTTGGCGCGGGAAATGGTGATATGGCCGGTTTCCAGCGGCTCACGCAGGACTTCCAACACCTTGCGGTCAAATTCGGGCAATTCATCAAGAAATAACGTGCCGTTATGCGCCAACGATATTTCCCCAGGCCGTGGATTGCTGCCGCCACCCACTAACGCCGCAGCCGAGGCGGTATGATGCGGGGCGCGGTAAGGCGGTTGCCGCCAATTGCTGACATCCAGCCCTTGGTCGCTGATGGACGCTATCGCCGCCGTTTCCTGGGCTTGCTGCTCAGTCAAAGGTGGCAATATGGTCGGCAAACGGCAAGCTATCATGGACTTGCCGGTGCCGGGCGGGCCTAGCATCAACAGGTTATGCGCCCCGGCTGCGGCAATTTCAAACGCCCTTTTTACATGGTACTGGCCATGGACATCGGCAAAATCTATATCCACCGTTTGGTGCTGTTGCGGTTCAGTCAATTGAAATTGGGTGGGTATCAGCGTCTGCCCGCCAAGGTGGGCGCAAACTTCTAACAAATGACCTGCCGGGATGATCTCAATATCCGTTACCAGCGCGGCTTCCGCACTATTTTCTTTAGGCAATAGCAATTTTCTGTGGTTGTTCCGTGCTTGTATGGCGATGGGCAAAACGCCGATAATCGGACGTAATTCACCGCCTAACGACAATTCCCCCACGCATTCGTAATCACCAAGCCGGGCAATAGGAATTTGCCCCGATGCCGCCAGTATGCCCAGCGCAATTGCCAAATCAAACCGGCCGCCTTCTTTGGGCAAATCGGCAGGTGCCAGATTGACAGTGATGCGTTGGGCGGGGAATTCAAAGCGGGAATTCAACAATGCACCCCGCACCCTGTCTTTGCTTTCTTTTACTGCGGTTTCAGGCAGGCCGACTATAGATAAAGAAGGCAAGCCGTTAGCAATATGCACCTCTACAGTCACTAACGGCGCTTCTATGCCGGAACGCCCGCGACTGTAGATAATCGCTAATGACATGGGTAAAGTAGAAAGCACACGCTATCTAAGCCTGTGCCTTGTGCTTTAAATATCATCTAACTCAAATTTCTTCTTTATTGAGCAGTTGCTGTTCTATTTCTGCAACACGCTTTTCCAAGTCTTCCAGTTTGGCGCGGGTTTTCGCCAACACTAATTTTTGGACTTCAAATTCTTCACGGGTGACCAAGTCCAGCTTGCCCAACACACTCTGTAAAATGGCATGGAAATTTTTCTCCAACTCTTCTTTAAAATTAGTAAAGCCCGGCGGTATAGCACCCGCTAAACGGTTGGCAATGTCATCAATAGCTTTTGGATCAATCATTTTGGTATCTCACGGGTAAAAGGGTTATGTCTAACTGAAAAGTGAAGTGGCTTGGCATGTATTTAAAAACTGCCACGTAGCAATCTTGGGCAATTGTACTTGTTTTTAGTGTGATAATCTTCTCAGAAGCCGTTTAATATCCGGGCTTCTTTATTGATCGTAGCTACTGCATATCGAATTCTTAGAAGAATTGGTTTCAAACCGGAGCCGCCCCCTTATCTTGTTGGTGGGTCACACGACATTCCATTGCACCTCAACAGGTGCGGGATTTTATGCGGGCCCATCAAAATCAGCTAAGGGTATTCTTTTGCCAAAGCGGGCATCAGAATCCAATCCAGACGAGCAGGTTTGGAATGAGATTAAAGAATAACCGTATTAGAAAACAAGCAGTGAAAAATAAAGTGGATTTGAAAGGATGGCACGTCCCTGCATTAGATTCGTTACAAAACCACCAAGCGTGTCATCTCGTTTTTAGTTTACCTGACATTCATATGCCTGCGCCAATGTAGCTTAATCAATTCAGGACTCGGTAATTAAGAAATAAAACCGCCAGTCTTATCCCAGAATATTTGCGCTGGACGTAAAAAGAAGAAGCGGGTTGCGATGCCGAACCCGACGACAGTGGCCTTATGTCGGTAACAAATCCAACCAGCGTTGTCTGGCACGCTGTTGTCCACGCCACCACTACCGTGCTTGCCTATATGCCCGGCAAGCATAAGGATGAGGTTTTTCAAAAACTCAAAGCGTTACTTGACCCCTCCAGAACCCGACGGCACTACACAGATGGCTGGGCGCCTATGAACGACATCCCGATGCCAACAAGCATGAAGTCGGTAAGCGTGATACCGAAAAAATAGAACGCAAAAACCTAAACTTTAGAACTTGGATTGATAGTCCTGCAATCAGAATGATTTGTTAAAAGTCAAGCCTACCGATTTATTGGAGCGAATGCTCGTACTTAAAGGTGTGCAATCGTCGCAATTAATTTTTTGACAAATCACTTACCATTCTGATTGCAGGACTACCCTTGGATTAAACGTCTGGTGCGCAAAACAAGTTGTTTTTCGAAGCTGGAATTGATGCATGATACGGTCATCGGATTGCGGATCAATATAAAGTTGAGTTTGGACTTGATATTTACAGATTTAACCCACTACCTAGAAATGATATGTTCGGTAGTTAAATCAATTAGCGTCAGCATAGCGTTTAAAAAGCATAACCAGCATATCAATTTCATCTGGAGTGGGCTTTATCCAGCCTTCCATACCTAAGTCAGCTAAAACTTGCCTTCCTTGACTGTCTTTATTCATGTCCAGCAATACCTCGGCCAATTGGCCTCCGAGTTCGGCACAACTTGGTGAAACACTAACTAAATGGAAAGCAAAAGCTGTTTCGCTTTGATCTATTTGGCGTAACATTTTTCGGGTCAGCCCAGATAATCCCTGATAGGTTTCGCTTAACATAAACAGGATGTCAGCATTACCTTTAAGTAGCATTTGTAAGGCCTTGATATCATGTCCAGAAAACACATACTCCATGTCTTCCAAGGCCGATTCATCTTGTTCCAGCAAAAAACGGCCAAGCAAATAAACAAAGTTGTCCTGCGCCGCAGTCACCACCTTACCACCCTGGAAATCAGCCAAATTCTGGCGTGGATCTTCCGCACGGACGAGTAAAGTGACTTCGTCAGTTTGGTCTATGGGTCGTAGTATGGGCTGAAAATTATGCTGTAGAAGCAAACGCGTGGCTTCAAAAGGCTTGGTGAAAACAATGTCCATTTGATCGGGCGTGATGCGTCGTTCAGTCATCGCACCATGACTTAACTCCAAATGAACTTCGCGGTCTAAATGCCGTTGCAGATAGGTGTTGAAAAAATACCACCCATTCATCTGTTGGCTGCTCTGTGCACTGACCCAGAGTTTAAGCTTTTCGGCTTTGTCGGTAACAGTGGCACTGGCGCGACGGGTTGGCGTTATTTGATCGTCAGATAGCACATGGGGAGGTATTAAGGTCTGCGCGGGGGGGGCATTCTTCCTTTCGGCCACTGGAGTTGCTGGTGACCTTTGTGGTTCAACTGTTTTTTTTGTTGGCACGGATGCAGCCTGACCATCAGCCAAAAAGCGGGTTAGACCGGTCATTTTGAACAATACCCCAATCATCCGATTGGTATTGAAGATACGGATAGTTATTTCTTGTTTTTGCCAATGCTCAAAAAGTTTTAGCAATTGCGCCAACCCCATTGAGTTAACCCTGAGTAGCTGGGCAAAATCCAACTCTACCTGACACATTGGCGGCAAACTATAGAGGGCTTCTAAGGCAGGGATTGCTTCCACATCGACTGCACCAATGAAGGCAAATTGTTGGGATAATGATTCGGCAAGTGGCTTAGGGCGAATACATAAAGAAGCCGAAGTGACTTCTGTTCCATGATTTGTGCTGGCTGTTTGTTGTTGCACCGAAGTAGATGCTGGCGGTTCTACAGCGGGAGCGGCTGGTGCTTCGGACAAAAAGCGGGTTAACCCCGTCATTTTGAACAGTATGCCGATCATCCGATTGACATTGGTGATATAAATGGAGTTATTGTGTTTTTGCCAAAGTTCAAAAAGTTTTAGCAATTGCGCCAACCCCATTGAATTGACCCTTTCCACCTGGGCAAAGTTTATCTCCACTGCACAATTAGGCGGCAGTATATAAAGCGCTTCAAGCACGTCAACTGCATCGACATCAATCGTACCAATAAAGGCGAATTGTTGCGACGGCTTTTCAGAGGAGGGTTTAGGGTCAATTCTCAGCTTAACGTTATTCATTGGTAGTGGCCTCGTAGACTTCAGTGTGATAAAGAAATTGGAAACCTTTATCTGTTTCGGGGTCAAAATTATTTTTTAAATCCAGAAACACACAAACCTGTGTTTGCTGGTGGGGTAACACGCGCACTTGCAAATAATCAGACAAACGCCAAATTAAATAGAGGCCGCCACCGCCCACTCCGGAATCCAGCCCTTGTCCTTGTACATGGCGTGACAGACGATTTAAAAACACATTGGGCGTTAACGTCCCCCAGTTGTCTGTCAGGGAAATACCGAGCAAACCGTCTTGAATAGAAATGTCTAAGCGCAACACTTCGCCCTGACCTAATTCGCGGGAGGTACCTTTAGCAAATAAGGCACGGCCTTTGCCATCACGCGGCGCAGCGTAAAGCCCATTTTCTATTATTTCATCAAGCAGGAAAACAGCGGCATCAAGACGTTCTGGCGCATCTATTGACAGTTCTTTTAACCAGGCATCTATTTCATCTATAATAAAAAACTTGTCTTCGCTGTGCGTGAAGTAAAATTCTCTACGGTGTTCAGGGTAACGTAACAACATTGCCAAATCATCTTTGCTTTGGTGTATATGCTGATTGAGCAGCGTCCCCCACCCTAACTGCTTATTAATGGGATGATCCTGCAACAGCACACGCCGGACACCTTGTGCTGATAGGCTAGGGATCAAATCAGAAAAGCTTTTTTCTGCGAGGAATATTAAGTCTTGACGTTTAATATGCGGCGAAATTGATTCTGGGTTTTCCCGGTAAGACGCTTCAATAACATGTACTTGCTGTAATATTTCAGCATCGGGTTCAGTGACATGATTTGTTTTGATACTGAAATCGTAGGTTTTTTCCGTATGTTCAACACAAAAAATAGTCAAATCATCACCAAAAGTATGCCGTCCTAAATGCGTTGTCAAGCTTGCCAACAAACTATTGCTGAGCGTTTCAATATCACTGTCGGCGTGAATGACCAGATGCTCTTCAAGGCGCTCATAACCAAAACATTCCCCCGTCACATTTTCTTCTTCGACAATGCTATCTGTATAAAGGAATAAGCGATCACCTATATCCATTTCCGTGTTTGCTTGTTCATATTCAGTGTGTTCGTCTTTTCCAAGCGGTAAACCACCCAGTTCTAAGGCGTCTAAACGGCCGATCATCGCACGGTAAAGATAAGCAAACTGATGACCGGCATTAGCGTAACGTATTTCACCTGTTTGAGTGTCAAGGCAAATGGCAAACATGGTCATCAATAAAGATTGATGCGCCGTATTAAAAATAATGTTGCTAAGACGCGAGAGAATTTTATGCGGTTCCCTTTCTTTTTCAGCTTCCAGAAAGTTAACTCCAGCTTTGGCGGCACAAACAATAGTGCCTGCTGCAATACCGTGCCCACTAACATCGCCGACCAGCAATACCATCCAACGCCCGTCTATTGCGTAGTAATCATAAAAATCCCCACCCACTTCGCTAGAGGTGATCATCGTCGACAATCCGCTCAATCCGGGCAATTCAATGCGGGCAGGCCGTAGCAAATTCTGTTGCAACGTCGCGGCATTGGCCACTTCATCGTTTAGACGGGTACTTAACCGTTGCATTGTTTCAATAAGATTACCTTGCGATTCAGACATCCTAAGCATCATATCGGCAACTTTCACCACCCCCATGATGCCACCCTTACCAATAACAGGTAATGCCTCGTACTTGATGCCCGGATCGCGGTTTAAAAAATCCACCATAATCTGATCAATACGATCTTCTGCATCAGCAACTAACGGCGCTACAAAAATATCGGCATTGCTTTCCAATAAGGTAAATAAGTCCTTGCGTGCGTAGAGCTCGCGGGCAAAGGCCCGCGTCATTAAATTGAGATAGTTACGGCGGGAAATGATACCGAAATACTTATTATTATCATCCATTACCGGTAATGCTGATAAATTGGCATTGCTTTGAAATAATTCAAGAACTTCCAAAATAGGGCTACTTAACAAGACGGGTTTTACTGGTTGGGTTAATTCGCGTACGCAGGGGGCTGAAAATTCCAAGGAACCGACGGAATGTGGAAGTATTGGGTTATCAATCATAAACGACCTGAAAAATGAGCTTCTTAAAAAGCCGGGAATCGGCTTGATACTTTAATATATGGTAAGTTAAAAAAATGACAGATTAATTACAATTGCTTGGAGCCAAAGCAAGTTACCCCTCCCTGTGCACATCAACCTTAGGGATAAGGGCTGTGTGACTTTTGATGTATCCCTATTTTTAGGGTGTCAATCTAAAACATTAAATCCCAACTTGCTTTATGGCTGCTTAGGTATTTTACTAATCAAAAAAATTATCCTAGGCTATAATCGCTAGAGTAAAAAAGCATATTTGTGAACAGCATTAAATATCCGACATCACAAAAATCTAGTTTAGTAGTTAACTTTTCAATTTAGGCACACAAGGCAAAAATTATGGCAACTAAAATTCTACTTACAAACGGCGACGACAATTGGTTTGGCACGGACGGCGCCGATTATGTTGATGGCTTGAAAGGCAATGACATTATGGATGGTGGCCTAGGCAACGATACGCTTTTGGGCAATCTTGGCGATGACCTTATTGCAGGAGGAGGCGGTGCCGACACGATTAAAGGTGGTGATGGCAACGATGTGCTTGACGGTGGCACTGAGAATGACAAACTCTATGGCGATTCCGGTGATGATATTGTTTATGGTGGCACGGGTCAAGATAAGCTGTTTGGTGGTACGGGCGATGATTATTTGGCAGGCGGCGCTGATAACGATGCGCTTTATGGTGGCACAGGTTCTGATGCGATAGATGGTGGCGATGGCAATGATGTTTTGTACGATACCGACAATGCCAAGACATACGGCGCATTAAGCACAGAAAATGATGAAATGGCTGGCGGTGCCGGTAACGATAAGTTTTATGGCGGCTATGACACCATGTGGGGTAATGATGGTAACGATACCTTTAATGTAAATAATCAGGCCACCGTTTATGGCGGGACGGGCAATGATGTCATTACCGTCAAAAATACCAATGCAAAGCTTGATTCTTGGCTGGAAGGCGGATTGGGTTCTGATACTATCGTTGCCGGTGCAGGCAATGATACGCTGTTTTCCGGTTATGGTAGCGATACGTTAAAAGGCGGCGACGGTAATGACAACTACGTCATCACTTTTGATGATTTTTTTAATGATGACGGCACAGTAGGGCTAGGTACCGATACTATTGTCGATACTGGCGGCGTTGACACGGCTTACTATATCCGTGATTTTGTGGGTGATGGCCGTGATGACGACGTGGGTTCGGATGGTAAGGAACTGGATCCCATTTTACAAAGCAATGATTTTTACGTCACCTTGCCAAATGGCATCGAAAATGGCGTTTTGGATGACCAAATTTATGTCAATACCCCAACCACGCTGACTTATTGGATAGCTTGGCTGAATGGGAACGATCTCAACAATAACCTAAAGGGCAGTAACCTGTACGACGTTATTGATGGCGGCGCAGGTAATGATACGATCAGCGCGGGCGACGGCAATGACGTCGTTTTTGTTGGCCAAGGGAAGGATACGGTTGATGGCGGTGCCGGCAGCGACTGGATTGTCAGCAGCATCAATTTTAATCTTGCCACTGACAGCAAAAATTTTGAAAACATCGATTTACTAGACTCCCCTGCAGCCCTTTCTGCAACAGGGGATAATGGCAACAATTGGATTATTGGCAATCAGTTCGACAACACACTAAATGGCGGTGCCGGCGATGACATTTTAGACGGCTGGTGGTATTCGCCTTATTACGCACCTGTTTTTGATACCCTTAAAACTACCGGTACTGACACCTTAAAGGGTGGCGCTGGCAATGACACTTACCGTATCGACTCAGGCCTTGACCTAACGGATGAATCAGCAACTACCCGGGGCGGTATTGACACAGTAGAATTTAAGGGCGCTGTCTTCACCGCTTCCTACACCTTGCTGAATGGCGTAGAAAATTTAAAGATGCTAGGCAACTTGACAGAAGGCGTTGGCAATAATCTCAATAACCGGATTTTTGGTGATTCAAATAACAACAATCTAATAGGTTTGTACGGCGATGATTACCTCGATGGCGGCACCGGTATAGATAGTTTTGCCGGTGGTTACGGCGACGACACTTATGTTGTAGATAATATCAGTGAATCGATCACTGAAAAAAGCGGTCAAGGCAGCGACTGGGTGCAATCCAGCACTATCAGCTTAGACTTAAACACCAGTAACTGGGGTGGCAGTATCGAGAATGGCAGGCTAACCGGCACAACTTCATCGCTTACCCTATCTGGCAGTGCGGTCAATAACACCCTTATTGGCAATGATGGCAGTAATACCTTGGACGGCCGCGAAGGTATCGATACCTTGCAAGGCGGTTTAGGCGATGATGTTTATGTGGTTGACACCTTAACGGATAACCTAATTGAAGTCCCTAACGTATTTGATGTGACTACGGGCAAGATTAAAACCGGCTATATCGACACCATTCAAAGCAGCATTAACTTTAGCTTGGATTCTGATGCTTATAAGAATTTTGAAAATCTGACATTATTGGGTGCAGCTAAAATTAATGCAACGGGCAACTTAAATAACAACTATCTGTTAGGTAATGATCAAGCCAATACATTAGAGGGGCTCGCCGGTGATGACATACTGGACGGAGCGGGTGGCATAGATACATTGAAAGGCGGCCTTGGTAATGACCTTTATAAACTAGGCATTGACAACGACATCGTGGTTGAACTTGCAGGCGAAGGCACTGATACCATCGAATCAACTAAATCATTGAGCTTATCAGATTATAACAATGTGGAAAATTTGACCTTGGTGGGCGACGCTGCCACAGGCACTGGGACAAAAGACAACAATGTCATTACTGGCAACAATATTGCCAACACACTGACCGGTTTAGCAGGTGCCGATAGGCTAATAGGCGGTGAAGACGCTGACACTTTGATTGGCGGCTTGGGTGCAGACGTATTGGATTTGACTGAATCCTTAGCCAAGAATGATACTGTCGTGATCGCGGTTGGTGACAGCACTGCGGCTGCTAGCGAAGCGGACAGAGTCCTGAGATTCGATTTGTCTTCTGATATCATCGATTTGGGCGGAGCCATTAAAATTGCCAGCAACGCACCGTCTGTTGACGGGATAAATGAGGGAGGCTTTAACAGCCATAGCATTACTGATGGCATTATCAAATTTGATGACGTCGACTCTTACACTAGCCCTGTATTAATCACGGCAGCTAATATCGGCGGCGCAATCGATTACCTAAAAGCCAACATCACCAAGGGGCTTGCAGTTGCCTTTCAAGGTTTTGCTCCTGACCCCAACTCGACCACTAACTCCCAAGTTTATAGCACCTGGATATTCCAGGATAACGGAGACACCGATACCTTAGTTGCATTAATTGGCGTAACCACAGCGACTAGCCTTTCAACGGGTGGTTTTTCTAGCACCGCAATCCATCTCGTCTAAGGTTAGCCCGCTATAGTGCCGTATACGGGCTACTTGGCAAGATACAACTTTAGTTTTGGGTTGTTAAGAATTTGGCTAAAGATAACTCCCCAAAACCAAACTAGACCTGGCAGTTTTTAAAAACTTGTCAGGTCTTACAATCGGGAAGCTAATATTGACCAAATCTAATGACGGAGTACAAAAACATGTTTTTGTACTCCGTACTTGGTCAATTGCCCCCCTACCCACTAAATCATCGCAACATTCCAGAGTGTTCTTAAGCCAATTTTTCTTTTATAAAATCCATTACCTCGGCAAGGGCGATTTCAATATTATCTTTTGTGGTTCTGGCTTTGTATTCAAACGTGCCTGCATCAAGGCCGCGGTCGCTGAGAATAATGCAGTGCGGAATACCGATCAATTCCATATCCGAAAACATAAAGCCGGCGCGGACTTTGCGGTCATCAAACAACACCTCAACACCCGCCGCCAGCAAGTCCTGATACAGCTGTTCGGCGGCTTCTTTCAGGCGCTCTGATTTGTGCATATTCATCGGACAAATGGCAACTTGGAAGGGCGCAAGATTGGCAGGCCAGATGATGCCTCTGCTGTCATGGTTTTGTTCGATGGCGGCGGCAACCACGCGGGAGATGCCGATGCCGTAACAGCCCATCAGCATGATCTGGTTTTTGCCTGCTTCATTGACGATACCGGCTTTCATCGCCTCGCTGTACTTGGTGCCGAGCTGGAAGATATGACCGACTTCAATGCCGCGCGCCAGCGTGATTTCACCTTTGCCGTCGGGGCTCAGGTCGCCTGCGATGACGTTGCGGATGTCGTGGAACGCACCGACAGCCAAGGCTTTTTCATAAAATGCCTTAGTATCGCTATCGGCCGTCCAATTACAACCACGCAAGTGAAAACCTTCCTCATTCGCACCGCAGACAAAGTCACTTAAAAATTTGACGGAATTATCAAAAATGACACCATGCGTGGCATGGAGCTTAGGGCCGATAAAGCCAGGACGGCAGCCGTGGTGCGCTTCAATTTCTTCATCTGTGGCCAAGCGGAAATCACCGATAATTTTACGGGTTTTGATTTCATTCAGTTCGTGGTCGCCGCGTAAAAACAGATCATAAAATTCCTCGCTGGCATCGCCGTCATCATTAAGCGTTTGCTTCATGATCGCCAGCGTTTTTAGGATTTTTTGCGGCGGCACACTCAAAAACTCGCTGACTTCAGCAATGGTTTTTTGGGTGGGCGTGGCAATTTTTTCGAAAGTTTCAGCAGGCTCGGCTAACGCTTGTTCTTGAACTAATGCCGTCGCGCTTTCAACGTTAGCGGCATAGTCACTGCCGGTTGAGAATGCAATCGCATCTTCGCCGGAATCGGCCAGCACATGGAATTCATGCGACACCGCGCCGCCGATGGAGCCGGAATCGGCGATGACTGCCCGGAATTGCAAGCCTAAATGTGTGAAGATATTGGTGTAAGCCTGATACATCACATCATAAGTTTCTTGTAATGACGCCTGATCCAAATGGAACGAATACGCATCTTTCATGATGAATTCGCGGCACCGCATCACGCCGAAACGCGGGCGGATTTCATCACGGAATTTGGTTTGGATCTGATAATAAGTGATCGGCAGTTGCTTGTAGCTTTTTAGCTCATTACGCGCCAGGTCGGTGATAATTTCCTCATGCGTAGGGCCTAAGCAAAAATCACGGTCATGACGGTCTTTCAAACGTGCCAATTCCGGGCCGTAATGCTGCCAACGGCCGGTT
This sequence comes from Methylovulum sp., assembly GCA_028712695.1. GTDB lineage: Bacteria > Pseudomonadota > Gammaproteobacteria > Methylococcales > Methylomonadaceae > Methylovulum. Next base: position 28,343 of record JAQTQZ010000018.1, read on the forward strand.
TCCTGCCACAGCTCAGCAGGTTGCAGCGCAGGCATCAACACTTCCAATGCGCCTGCTTTTTCCATTTCTTCACGGGTGATTTTTTCGACTTTGCGCAATACCTTAAGGCCTAAGGGCATCCAGCTGTAGAGGCCTGCAGCCAGTTTACGGATAAGGCCTGCGCGTATCATCAATTGATGGCTGGCGATTTCTGCGTCGGCAGGGGTTTCTTTAACAGTATTAAGCGGGAATTGAGTTGTACGCATGTGTGCCTAGGAAAATTAAAAATAAAATCGCTATTCTACAGTTTTTTAGCTTGTTCTTCCCATGTTCACCGCGCACGCACGCTTTAAAAAAACCGACAATTTCCGCACAAACCCTGCCAAACGAATGCTGCAAGCGCTAAAGTACGTTTTCTTACCCTTGGACTGCAAACAACTTATAATGCCGGATATTTTATTTATCTTGATTTCCTTACCATGCAACCTGACTCAAACACCCTCCTCTCTTTTGCCGATTTTCAGCTCGAAGGACAACTCCTCCCAGCCATTTCGCAATTAGGCTTTACCCAGCCCACGCCCGTCCAGCAACACGCCATACCTTTGGCATTAACCCATAAAGACCTGCTCGTCAGTGCTGAAACCGGCAGCGGCAAAACCGCCGCGTTTTTGCTCCCAACCTTACACCAGCTGCTGACCCGCCGCACCACACTGTTTGGCACTCGCGCATTGATACTTTCGCCTACCCGCGAACTGGCCAGACAAACGTTTACGCATTGCCAGCAACTCGCCCAATTTACCCAATTAAAAATCGGCCTGATTACCGGCGGGGATGATTTTAAGCAACAACAAGGTGCGTTACGCAGAAACGCTGAAATCATCATTGCAACCCCAGGGCGTTTGCTGGAGCTGATGGGGCAAGATGCGCCCGACTTCAGTCATCTGGATGTGCTGATACTCGATGAAGCCGACCGCATGCTCGACATGGGCTTTAGCGAAGCGGTGCTGTCGATTGCTGACCGTTGCAATAAAGCGCGGCAAACCTTATTGTTTTCCGCGACCCTAACCCATTATGGGGTGATTAAAATAGCCGACAAGCTACTTAAAAATCACAAAGTGATCGCGTTAAACACGCTGCACGACGGGCATAGCAACATTCAACAACAAATCGTTTTGGCTGACGATGATGCCCATAAACAAAAACTGCTGGCTTGGCTGTTGTTGAATGACACGTATGACAAAGCCTTGGTGTTCACCAATACCCGCCTAAAGGCAATTGAGCTGCAAGGCCCATTACGGGGACAAGGCTTGCGGGTCGGCGTCCTGCATGGCGACATGGATCAGCCAGACCGTAACCGTATGATGGCGCTGTTCCATGACGGCAGTGTCAATATTCTGGTGTCCACCGACCTTGCAGCACGCGGTCTCGACGTAAAAGGCATTAATCTGGTGATTAATTTTGACATACCCAGAAACGGCATTGATTACATCCATCGCATAGGCAGGACGGGGCGTGCCGATGAACAAGGCGTGACCATCGCCTTGGTAAGAAGCACCGATTGGAATTTAATGTCCGGTATTGCGCGGTTTTTAAAGCAGACTTTTGAACGCCGGAACATCAAGGAACTGGAAGGCAATTATAAAGGCCCCAAAAAACTCAAATCTTCTGGCAAAGCGGCAGGGGCTAAAAAGAAAATAGAGCCTAAAAAAACCGTTGCCGAAAAAGTTAAAATCCGTGATAGGGACAAGAAAAATATTGGCAAACGCCGCACGCCCAGCAACAAACCAGAATCCAATCCCCCAGATCAGTAAAGCTTGCCTACGCATTCAAGGTGGGTCAGATAAAGCCGCAAATCAAATTCTAACTGATGGTATTCGGGTTCCATGTACTCGCATAATTTATAGAACGCCTTGTTGTGCTGCTTCTCCCGTAAATGCGCCAATTCATGCACGACAATCATTTTCAAAAATTTAGGCGAAGCCTTTTTAAAAAGCGACCCGATGCGGATTTCATTTTTTGCTTTTAAATTGTTGCCCTGAACGCGGGACACGAATGAATGCAACCCCAGTGCGTGATGGATCACATCGATTTTGTCATCGTAAACCACTTTACTAAGCGGGTTGGATTGCCGGAGAAATTGGTTTTTTATGTCCACGGTATAAGCATAGAGCGCCTTATCCGTCCTGATGTCATGACAAACCGGATATTTCTTTAACAGCACTTCGGCCAATTTACCGTTATCGATAAGCCTTTGCACTTGGTCTTGCACTGTTGCCGAATAGCCAGCCAAGTATTTAAATGTGGTCATTATCTAAAGCGTATGTCGTTGGATGAATAAGCTGGTGTTTTTTATAGTGGAAAACATTAATCCCAAGGTGGTTCATCGCCGTTATAAGCGACAAAGTTTTTATCCGCCGCTTTAGTGGTTATACCAACAACCGCATTATTGGCAGAAGCGCTGGTTTTAGTTGATACCGAACGCGATTTTGGCTTATTTGTTGGTAAAGGTGACGCCAACGTCACGGCTTGAGGTTGCCATTGCGCAAAAGGTGTAATGTCTTTATCGGTTGGGACATACCATTTCTTATTGGAGGCATCCCATTTGGCGCCGAGCGCTTTTGCCGCATCCTTTTGTGCATAGGGCACATTGAGATAAGTTTTTGATTCTGCCATCGTTTATAAAGTAGTGTTGTGAAAAAGCGAGTAAAGGGTATCCGAAAACATACGCAAGCCATTGTATACTCTGAACAGTCATGTTTTCAGCTTTTACAAGTTATCGTGTTTTTTCAAGCAAGCCGCAATTGGGCAAGTGAAGCAAACGCCGTGCTTCCGCTTATCTCTGGAACAATGCTTAATTCGATAACGGTGACACCCACAAGCGCAACGTGTAGGTCTTCAATCTCAGAAGTAGAACCTTCAGGACTGAAATTCCATTGTTGGCGGACTATTTCATGGAAAGACCGCCCGCCATCTGAAGACCAGCGCAAAACGTATTCTTGCGTTCGGACTGCGACCGGTTCGACAAAACTCAATTGAATCCTGCCTAGCGATTGTGGTTTTAAAAACAACAGGCGAATATCTTGTTTTCCAGGGCTGGCGGCACGCCAACCAAGCCCTTCACCGGGCAACAAGGCGGATTCAATGGGATAATTTACATCTTCCGATGTCAGCTCAACCTCTGCCAAACTGTCCAAATCCAACCATTCTAAGGTTTCAGACGGACTGTCTTGTGAAACTTTTGCGACTATTTGTTTACGCACTTTTGCCCTGTTTTATTTTATTTGGCGATGAAAAACAACATCCACTTTTTATCATTCTCCAGATAGGAGAGAAAATAGTCAAACCCTGTAAAGGAAGTTGATTGTTGTTTTAATCATTTTAGGGCTGCCAAAACCCCAATAATACGCCCCATCAATTCTGCCCAATCATCCGTTTGGCTTTGCCGGAACAGCTTTATGGACGGATACCAAACACAGCCTTCGCCTTCCAACGGCCAGCACCAATCGGAATATTGCCCCAATAAAACCCAAGTGGGTTTACCTAGTGCACCCGCCAGATGCACAACGGAACTATCAACCCCGATGACTAAGTCGAGCTGCCCAATCAGCGCGGCGATCCGCGCATAATCGGTCAATTCCGGTTCCAGATCAAATCCGCCGTGTTTGGCAAGCAATTCCGAATCACTTTTTAGCACGGGCGTTTGTAGGCTATAAAAGGCAATATCAGGTACTGCCAATAATGGCAACCAAGCGGATAAGGGACAAGCACTGTGTTTATCGTTAAGCTGCGTGGGCTTGCCTGCCCAGAAAATGCCGACTTTCAAGCGTTTTTGGGCATCAAGCTTCGGCACAGTGATATGCCTAGGAACACACAAATAAGGTGCGCGCGTGGGTAAATTCTCTTGGGTTATCCCTAAAATAAGCGGCAAACTCAATAGCGGGCAAAAATAATCGAAGCTGTCCGGCTGCACTGAACCGAATATGCGGGTTTCCGCCACACCTGCGGTATTTGCAAGTAATGGCCGTAACGCATCCGTGCACACCAAGACCAGTTTTTGGCAAAAGCTGGCGGCCAGCGGCAGGAAACGTGCAAATTGCAAAACATCCCCTGCGCCTTGTTCAGTGTGCACCAATAGGGTTTTATCGCTAATATCCTCGCCTTGCCAGCGCGGTTGCGGGCAAACAAACGGGGTGAATGAGGGTGTTTGCCAACGCCATTCATATTCCACCCAGCCTTCAGCCAATCGCCCCAGTTTAAGCAAGATTATGGCGCGGTTTACATGCGCCACGGCATATTGCCGGTCTGCCGCCAAGGCTTGCCCGTAATGGTGCAATGCTTGCTGCCAACGGCCTTGTGAAGCAAGACATAAGCCTAGGCTGTTATGCGCTTCTGCGTGATCAGGTTGCAAGGCAAGCAATTCTAATAATTCAACCTCGCCTTCTGACCACCGTGCCAAATCCGCAAGCGCCACCCCCAGATGGAAACGTGCCGCGATATGCCCAGGGGCTTGCACCAGCAATTGGTGATAGGCGGCAACGGCGGCTTCCAGATTGCCTTGATCGTGTTGTTGGATAGCCGCTTCAAATACCAAGGCTAATGGTTCCGGCAGGGCAATTTCAGCTAAGGCTTCATCAGGCAAGGAATAGGAACTGCGCACCAAGGGATCGTCAATATCCAACAAAATCGGAAACCGGTGCGGTAAGACTTGCACGGCGAAGACTTCCTGCACCGAACCAGTGAACGCCACACAGGCGACGGTTTGGCCGTTTTCTATGTCAACTACCCACACCCCACAATGCCGTTCCCCCGATTGTGAGGTCAACGGCAAACCCGAAAACACCGCCGTTTCACGCACTTGCGACAAACCAATAAACGCGTAACGCCCGGCAAAATCGAGGCCACGGGTAAAACCAGGGACTTGGGCAATCACCGTGCGTTGCCCAGTTTGGGGGTTGACCGTACACAACTGCCCTGCCCCCGATTCCAAATACCACAATTTATTTTGATGCCAGCGCGGCGAATGCGGCATCGACAAACCTGAGGCGATGATCCGTCCGTCCGCCACCCCCATCAGTAAGCCACCTGATGCCTTATTACCCCGCCAGTCCATTGCATTATTGGTTTTGCCTAAAGCAGTCACAAAAGCAGGTTTGCCGTTTTTTAAAGCCAAGCCGTTAAGATGACAGCGGTCGCCCAAGTCATACGCCGTAACAAACGGAGGACGCCAACGCGGCACAACGCTATAGGCCGAATCCAGTGTACATAAGCAGGACATGCGGGTATTGACCAACCACAATTCGCCTTCATCCGTGTAAGCCAGTTCATGGATGTCGATGTCGCCGGTTATATGTACGGAACGGGGCAAATAACAAGCATCGTGACCAACGGGATCAGCCAGCTTTTTTCCGACTGCGGGAAAATTGGCATATTCCCACAACTGATAACCCGTGCCGACCGCCAACCGCTCTTTATGGACGGCTAAACCCATTGGCTTGTCCAAGCCGCAAAAATGGGTGTTTAGGACGTCATCTTGGGCGCGTAAGATAATCAGTTGCCCAGCTTGGTAAGTCGACACCAACACAGAAACCCCAAGAAAGTTAAGCAAAGCCGGAAAAGACGGGGTGTGTTGGCTAGAAAACGGGATGCTCATAGGCGAAATTCCTGAAGACAACTAAGGCTAGCAAGGCATCTTATTTAATGTAGCAAAGCTATTCAGCGCAAATTGGGCTGTCGACGGAACAATTCGATGGAAGTGCTGAACAAACTGATTCCGTCCAGGCTTCGGCAAGCGCTGTGCTTCCCTAAATGCTATTTACACCCCGAACGCAGCGCATTGATTTGGGAACTTAACTCCGCCACCTGTCCGCCCGTCACATAGTCATTCTTAACAGGGCTATTGTCGGTGTCCAAATACTTTAGCGTTGTCAACAACTGGCTGCAGGCTTGGGCTGTCTTGAGGGTACCGGCAACCAACAACTGATTGCGTATGGCGCCAGGCTTGCTTGCCGCGTTGGCGCCAACGCCAACGATACCGCCGCTAGCCACTTGGGCATCAAAAAACGTTATCAGCCCCCTTATATTGCGTGGCGTGATGGCCATTTGCTCGAAAGCGCCTATGTCGCAGATGCCATTGGCAGATTCGGGACGTATGACATGACGCTGGTCGAAACTTTCGCAACGTTTAGTGGCGATATTGGCGGCAATACTGCCTCTACGCAGCGCATGGGTTTGGGTAGAGCCGCCGTTGTCCAGTAAGGGGGAAAGTTTTGGGTCGCCGCTGAGCGGGGCTTGGCAAGTACCATCTTCAATAACGCTTTGGCCTTGGAAAACCGTCTTGCCACCATAATTGGTATTGGTGTAACAATCTGAACCGTTTTTACTATTTGCGACAATACTGTTAATCAAGGTCAACGTGCCTGAGCTCGAAACCCCGGCAACACTGCCAACTTCTATCCTATTGTTCGATACGGTTGTGTGGATTAGCTTCAGTTCACCACTATTGGCAATCCCGCCTGTGCCCCAACTAGACTGGCTACGGTTACCGGAAACAGTGCTGTTAACCAAGGTCATCGTGCCGCCATTACCAATGCCGGCAAAATCGCCATTGGTTGCTATATTGTCTGACACCGTACTGTTATTGATGGCCGCAGTGGCTGCTTGAAAGTTGACGATACCCCCGCCTTGCGGGGCTTTATTACCTGACACCGTGCTGTCGTTAAGGGTCAAACGGCTTTGATAGGTGTTGGCGATACCGCCAGCCGCATCCAATGAGCTACTCCCTGAAACCTTAGTGTTATTTAAGGTCAGGCGGCCCTCATTTAGGATAGCGCCGCCATATTGTTGGTTTCCCGTTAAACGCCCGCCCGTTAAATTAACATCGTTCAGGATTAAATTGCCGCCATTACCCGCAACGTGCAATAACCGAAAACTAGGGGTGCCCACCGCATGGCTACGTTTGATGGTGATGCCATTCCCGTTAATCGTAATGACACTGGTGATGGTAGGCAGGCCATTAGGGCCTGCGCCCTGATTGTCAACGGTGTTTAGAACATAATTTTTATTGGCCTTCAGGTTCAATGTATCCGCACCGCTACCCGCCGGACAACCGCCCGGCGTACCATCGGTATCGGCGTCAGCATTTGCATTATTAATGGCATTGATCAGCGTACACTGAGTGCCATCGACATTAATATCTATTGCCTGTGCTGTGCCGACAGCCGACGCTAGGGCCAGCACCAACGCATGACGGCGGAAAGGAAAAGGGGGGATTTGAGTAGCCATGATAAGTCACCACAAAGGATTGAAAAATAAGCGGTTTGAGTTGCATCAATGCAGATTATCCAGCCAGTCCGGTGACTGTCCATAGGCTAACATAATGCCGCAAGAAAAATGTGATTTATTAGCTTGTTTGGCGTAGTGGTTGGTTCCGTTATGCTTGGCAAAAAGGTGTTTCACAAGGTTTTTTTGGTCAGGCGGTTTAGCTCTTTTTTCGTCCGTTCCATGAGAATTTTCTGCCGTTCAATCGCCCATAAATCGATACCCGTTTCCAGCGAAATTTGTTGCTTGTTGATCATTTCACACAAGCCCTGGCGCATGGCAAATAACCGGATAATACCCGTGTCCGTTGGGTATTTTCTCAACAACGCATCAAACTCTTTTTTATCGGCTGGGTCATGGCAATAATTTTTGGCCGTTTCTTTCTCGGCTGCCGTAACAGACAGCGACACGACACACAGTAAAACCATCAGCAAGCTATTTGTCATCTTGTCAGTCATCCTTTATTTTTGCCATGGCTTCCATTTTGGTTTACCAATCGGCGTTAAATATTTTCCATTAAAGCGTGCTTAAAACTTCCGGTAGAGTTTTTACCGCACTGTTTGGCTTGTAGCCATAATTCGCGCATATACTTTGAACGATATGCCACAGAGGGTATCGAGCACCTTTCTAATTGATTTTTATATATATTTTATAAAAGGTACGCAATGCGTACCCTACATAAAAAACCAAAAACTTGACCGTTTAAAGTATAGATAAGGGCGTTCCCTTTTAATATCATTAAAAGCCTGATTTTCCATATAAAGCCAGTCAAATGATGAATATTTCATTTTTATATCGGTAAAATATTACTGGAAATGGTCGCTTGAAGAAACCATTAAAATTCACAAACTGAATGGCAAAATATCTTTTTTACAACCTAACGCCTTTATGAATCCCGTCATTGAACAACTCATCGTCTTCATCGCATCCTTGATAGCTAACACATTTTCTGCATTGGCGGGTGGCGGTGCGGGATTGATCCAATTTCCTGTGCTCATTTTTTTGGGATTGTCTTTTAGCGTCGCCCTCGCCACGCATAAAGTGGCTTCAGTCGCCTTGGGCGTGGGTGCCACGGTGCGTTATCTGAAAGAAGACATCGTGGAAAAAAACTTCGCCTGGTTTATGTTTGCTGTCGGCACACCTGCTGTTGTGCTTGGCTCGTTCGCCGTCATTAACATTCCCGACAACCTCGCCAAATTGGCATTAGGCCTCTTGACCATTTCACTAGGCGTTTATTCCTGCTTTCAAAAAAACTTAGGCCAGCACTACACACCCCGCCACCGCGATAACTGCGGTTTTGTCATCGGTGGTGGCCTGTTGTTTTTAGTCGGCTTTTTAAATGGCTCAATTGCCTCCGGCACCGGACTATTCGCCACGCTGATATTAGTCCGCTGGTTTGGCATGGACTACAAACGCGCCGTAGCTTACACCTTAATCATTGTCGGCCTGTTTTGGAACAGTTCGGGCGCGGTGGTGTTGGCACTGATTGCAGAAGTTAAATGGAGCTGGATTCCGGTATTATTGCTGGGCTCGTTTATCGGCGGCTATCTAGGAGCGCATCTGGCGATTTTAAAAGGCAACAAATGGATTAAACGCAGTTATGAGGTTATTACGGTTTTAGTTGGCTTGAAGTTGTTGTTTTAAGATAGGGAACCTATACGTCCAGCAATGTTTGATGCTGTTCGCCTTAAAAGTTTTACTCAGTATCACAATCGATGGTTGCTTTTGTTGATTTTGATTAATTTAAGTAATTCTCTTTGGCGGCTTTCTACCCACAGACGTCATTAGCCCCATATTTCCAAATGACAACCTACCAACATAAAGCGGCCAGTCGATTGTAGAGTACTAAACATGTCTTTAAAGTTCGGCAAGCAAATTGAAGGTATTACTAAATGGTTCGTCAAAAATGATCCCGAATGGAACTAACGATCTATAGGATTTTTGGAGGATATTGCGAAGTGTGAAAATTACCAAGATGGGAAATATAGTTTCCCTGATAGCCAATAGCAGTAAATATAAAACGAATGACTATTTCCCTAATAACCCAAAAATGGCTTATTTTTATATTGCTATCACTCTCGTCATTATAGCTTCCAGTGTGGATAATCGAATTACGTACGTTAATGGCAGCTGCAATATTTTCCTTACTAATTCCCTCAAGTGAAACTGACCATCTATTAGCCAAAGTATTCAGATTTTCTCCAAGTGACCGGCGATTAACATCCTTAAGTTTTGCGTATATCTTTCCACGTTCTTGGCCTTCCATGCAGGTATTATCTATTAACCATTTTTTTAATACCTTTTTTATGCCCTGGATTAGTTTTTCAAATTTAACAGGGGGTAAAAATAATGTACCGTTTTCAGATTCTTCAAGATTAGAGGCGATGATGTTTTCAAGTGCGGTAAAAGCATGAATCAACCGAACTTCATAAATACTTGAATCCATAACAAACCACTCAATAGTAGACAAAAGGTTTTTTACAGGAAAAGGAGGGTTGAAAAACGACGCAACAGCCGTATTAAAAATAGATTGCCGATCAATGTATGAAAAAACAGGAATACCGGACACCGAGTTATTTCCAGCTTGAGACAAGACCATGATTTCCAGGTCATTGCTAGCGTAATTCTCTATGATGGGTGTTTTAATCCTCATACCGATAGCAAAGGACATTACCCCCATAATATGATCAAGCAACTTATTTGCTTGTTCGTGCCAATCAGAAAAACCTAACTGCTCTTCATTGATTTCTATCTTAATAAAGCCTGTTATCTCATTAGAATCATTAAATTGGCATTCGCCTAGGATAATCGTTCCAAGTTGGCATTCTTGCACTAGAGGGCGTGTGGGATCACTCCGGAACCCATTGAGCCATCTAAGTACGGCTTCGCGTGGCCTATCGAGTTTACGAACGAACCTTATTTTAGGGCAACGACTAACTCTTAAGCTAATAATATTCTTATCTAAATCTACTTCACTATTATCTAAGCTGAGACTCTCAATAGATAATTCAGTACCGTCTTCAGCCTTTCCAGTTAATGAAAACTCACCAAAAGACCATAAACAATCTTGTATAAAAATGTTTCTAGTATTTACAATAATTTTGTCAAAATCAATTTCGATTTTTCCATAAGGATTGATATATGCCTGAAAAGTCAATGGAGCTTCAGATCTATTCGCTTTAAGAGAGCCTAAAAAATGAATTGGTTGGGATAGTTTTTGATATGTCATTACGGTTTTTTAGGAAAAAATAACATCCATTACATTTTCTTCAAAATGCACGTGATTAGCGAAAAACGAAACCGGTCTATGCATGTGAAATTTAAGCGCTGACGCCGCTTAAATTTCCGGTAAGGGTTTGGCGTTACTCAGAATAATCATCCACTGTCAGTTTTGGGATCAAGCTACCGATTAATGACTGGCTTTGAACGACAGTTTATCAGAATTAACCTGCCGTTAACTTGAAAATTAGCAATGACGCCTTTTGGCCGTAACCTGTCTTTCCAATTACTTGCGTTTACATGAATTAACATAAACAATCTCCGTTTCTACCACCCACACCCTCTTAACCCAAAAACCACTCATTATCTGCAGGTAATCTCTGGAACCAAAATACAGAAATGAGTCTATTCAATTTTTTATCACTTAACTGGCAATAAATTAAACACTGAAAAACACCACTCACTTCTATTATACGCCAAACAAAAATAAAACTAAGGTACAATAGCTGCCGGTTGATGTTGAGAATATAATGGGAATTGCTTATAAACTATAAGTATTGAACCAATTTAATACCTATTTATCGAATGCCCTACATTAATTTTTAAATTTTATTGGATTTTAAATAACTATGACAGAGATACAAAACAAATCAGCAGAAGAATTGCAAAAACTCATTGCAGAAGCACAAGCGCAATTAGAGTCTATGCAGCAGAAAAAATATAAAGAAGTCATTGCACAAATTAAAGACTTAGCCGCCTCTATAGGCGTGACAGTCGATATTCACGAGGGCCATAAAAAAACAACAACTAAGCGAGTAATGCTCCCAGTGCCTGTAAAGTATTGCAATCCAAATGCACCTTCTGAAACATGGACGGGGAGAGGCATGCCGCCTAAGTGGATGAAAGCGTTACTTGCTGAGGGTCATAATAAAGACGAGTTTTTGATCAACCGTTAATATCCGCTTCAATTACGGCATTGTTTCGTGGCATTAGCCAGACCCATAAGACTGGGAAGTCCTAAACGCCATTTTACATCCCAAGATATTAGAATACGTCATGACTATCCTCCCCCAAACCCATGAGTTTATTTGATGCAGTGTCGAATCGGTTGTGGTGCCTGCTGCATCGCGCCCTCCATTTCTTCAGCAATGCCTTTGCATCCTTCCGGCAAACCCGCAGCGGTACGTTGCTTGCATTTGGATAATGAAAATAAATGCTCGATTTTCTTAGAACCCAACCGACCTCTTGTGTGCCGGGGGTTTCAGGCAACAGAAGATGCTTGTGGCAGTACCAAGGAAGAGGCAATGGCTATTTTGTCGGAATGGGAAGTTTTAACAAGCAACACGCAAACATTGTCGACTACCAATGGCAAAAGCTGATTTCTATTACGGCTTGGAATCAGGCTTATCAGGCCTACAATGCAGGTCTTTGAAACTCAATTTAATCCAATCATGAAAAAATTACTGCTTTCGCTCTTGGCCATCATCCTGATCTTTGAGGAATGGCTTTGGGATAGTCTGACAACGTTTGGGCACTCGCTAGTCCGCTGGCTGAATCTCGGGGTTGTCGAACGATGGCTCAGCCAGACATCCCCAAACATGGCGCTAGTGGCTTTCAGTATTCCGCTACTGGTTGTCACGCCGATCAATCTCGTGGCAATCGGATTGCTAGCAAATGGATTAATTCTCCAAGGCATTCTGCTGGAGTTATTAGCAAAATTGCTGGGCACAGTGCTGATCGCCAGAGTGTTTGCCTTAACTAAGCCTCAACTTTTGACTTTTGCATTCCTGCGGGTTATTTACACCACCATCAACCGATGGTTGCAATGGGCACATCAGAAAATTACTGAAACCCCAGTTTATCAATGGGCGAAGCAGTTAAAAACCGAAGTTAAGGCGCTGTTCACTGCGTGGTTTAATTAAACGTTGCGTTTAAGCAAGCCAACTAGAAAACCCCGAATAACACAGGGGCTTTCTAGTTACGGAAACATTATACTTTGATATTACTTAAAACAAAGTTAAGCATCTGCATACCTAAAATAGATAAAGGAATCGCTGAAGCCACTAACAGCGCGGTATACCCTACTGCTTTGTAAATATCTTTTTTCGAGGCTGATTCGTTATTCATCGTTATTCTCCGTTAGATTAATAGTATGTCTATTCAATAAATACTTCGGGACGTTTTTATAAAACTTTATCTCATTAAGTTAAACTTAAAAATTCAGCAGTACACACTCTATAAATTAGTTTTATATTGTCCTCCAAGTTGGTTTAAGCTCTTTGTATAGAACCAATTACAGGGAGGCAATTCGCAGAGCGATTATATTTCCGTTTATCTAGCAATGCTTTGTATACAGATTAAAAATGTGCTCCATCTCGCATTTATAATTTGCTAGGAAGGAAACGAGGACAATTGGCTACTGCGTGAAATCCAAAAATGTGCCGGTTTATACCCACAGGGCACAAGAGGCGTAACCTGGATAAGGCCCCAAAAAAAGCCAGTCAGCGCGTGGACACAACAAAACAAGCCGGGAAAAAGGCCAAGTGGAAAATCAGGTGGGCAACATCGGCCAAGTTTGATGATTTTGCTGCCCTTAACGCTTGGTTGGCAACGCGTTCAGGTCAACAATCGGTGCGCGGCTGGATGAAGGGCTCCGGCAACTGCTCCTGCGTTGCCCTACCTCCTGCATCCATGCAGTCGTCAATCATGAAGTGCTGTTCGTCCGGCGGGTCTTTTACCCCACAGGGCACAAGACAAACAAAGACGGCAGCACGGGGTTGTTGAATCTGGGGTGCAGCGACTTGGCGTGCGACGGTGGACAAGCCACGGCCCCCTACCAAAAACGGTGGAAGGTGGAGGAGTTCCACAAGTCATTTACCCACAAGGGGCATTAGGAAATCCAACGCGGGGCTGGTGAAGTCGCCCGCACGCACCGTCACCACCCAGAACAACCACATTTTCATGTCCATCTATGCCGTGTTCAAGCTGGAATGTGTGAAGACAAAACATAAAACCAACCATTTCGCCACCCGGGCTAAGCTGGTTATAAAAGCGAATCAAATGGCGTATGAAGAGTTGCAGAAATTATGGGCTGCGTAACATCAGCTATTTAATTTAGCCGCATATCACCAATTCCAATAGTCTTCATACACTGCAAAAAAAATTGAACAGTAAACGCACCCGATTGGTCTTGGTGTTCATGCTAATATAGCCAAGTGGGCAGCCCATTCTTGGCTGTTGTGGATTTAAATAAGGCGGCGTGGGTTGTTAAAATCTGCTCGTAATCATTTGACTTAGGAAAACTGTTATGAACCGCAGAAAATTTTTAATCTGTTCGGCAGCTATGAGCACTTATATGAGTGGATTTATAACACCATCCCGTGCAACCGCAGCCGGTACGATGCTTGCGTCTAATCTTGATGCTGTCGCCGAGATCAAAAAACTTTTCATTACCACCGGCTCTTATACGGGCGGCTATCAAAAGGCACCTAATGGTATGCTGCACTGGTATTTCGCAAATCTAGGATTAACCGCGATAACCCCTTATCTATCCGCCACCGATCTTGATATTTACATCAGAAGTTATCTCGATTTGTATCTTGGCAAACTTGAAAGTAATTACTCGATCATGGATGTGGAATTCACGGACGGCCTTCCTGAACAGGGCGTGCTGAAATTGCGTGCCCCAGATTCGCATGATTCGTATGCATCGACTTTTTTATCATTGGTTGCTGCTTATATCATCGCCAGCAAGAACTTTAAGTGGTTTAACATCAATAAACAAAAACTTAAAATGATTGCTGAGGCCAATCTGGCGAAATCTAGAAAACCCAATGGTTTAATTAGCAATTTTCAATCGACAAACGGTATCGGTCACCTCATGGATCAATGTGAAGCGTATCGAGGACTTAGGGACTTCGCCGCCTTACTTAGGAATTCGGGAGATGTGAGCGCGGATCGCTACGATAGCGTGGTGAATTCTGTCGTTAATGGCATAAGAAAACATTTGTTCGATACGGCGGCGGGCGGTTTTATATCAAGCGATGATCTGTCGTCGGTTAATAGAGACTTCTATCCTGGACTAGCCAGCCAAGTTTTTCCTCAAGCTTTTGGGCTGGTCGAATTGTCATCGTATTTTAATAAGGCATGGCGTTTCTTGAACACAACAGCGCCGAATTGGCAGGATGGGCATTACTCTAATTACCCAAATAACGATAAATTCCCGGATGCCTATCTCGGATTCGTAGCGGCACAACGTGGATCAATTACTCAAGCAGAAACACAGATTCTGTCGGTTAATGAGCTGTTTGCGAATGTGGATAATCGCCAGTATGTCACAATCAACGAACTTGGTTTCTATCACAAAACACAAGCCGTGCTTGGCAATATCTATTCCTAACCAAGGAAAGCCAAATCATCGAGCATGTTTTTCACGCACAAGCATAAAGTTTATTAGGCAGTTTTTGTGTGTATAGCTGTTTTACCTATAAAGCTGGCTAACAAAAAAGTTCTGGGGCATATTCCGGCAAACATCGGGGGTTGTCCAAACACCATGCACATATTCAGGTATATTTCACGACACCTAAAAAGGCGTCTACTTAACGTTAGGCTTATATTCCCAAGCGCTTTACATGAAAGCGCTTTTAGCTTAAGTCTTCCCTTTGTGCTTTCGTTAAGTGGAAGACTGTTAATGACAAAACAACTCACGGGGTATAGCTTCAACTTCAACTTGCACAACGACAAATTAAAGGATAACCGCCATGAGTTTTTCAAAAGATATTGATAAGTTTGCATATGAAGCCATTTCTAAAATTGAAGATGCCTTGGAAAATCAACAAGAAAAGATAAAACAATTTCTTGTTGATTTCCTCGGTGACGATATATCTAAAATTGAACATATTGAGTTTGATAACGATGAGGAGAAATTCTTTAACTTGAAAGCACCTGAAGATATTATTGAGAAGTTCAAGGCAAAAGGTTATTTGAAATAAAGATAATTCACATCAAGCGTTAGGCTAACAACAAAAGGTTCCATTTGAAAAATTTTCTTGCAACGCTGTTAAGTAAGCTGATAACACAAAAAGTATCAGCAATGTTGGTATCCCTATCACCAATCCTAACAGGCGGGTTTCTAGCGGCTCATGCTTATTTCGCGCAATTTCTCGCAGACCCCACAGGCAAAACAGGAGTTCTAATATCAGCATTAGCCATGGCATTGGCACCACTACCGTTTGCATCATATTTTTATTTCAAGCCTAAATTGGTTGTTTCTCAAAAGGACGGCGGATGCTGGTTAGATGAAAAGACCGGCATTCGATACTGTGTATCTTGTAAAGCTACCCATAAACAATTAGTTCCATTAATACAGAGCCACAATGGTTGGATATGTAAAGCAAACGGCTGTTATGCCTGTTATTTCCTTCGAATACCATAAAATCAAAAAGTAAAAAAACGAAGTCCCAGGTATATCGAATTATGGATAAGCCTAACAAGTCGGTCAAAGGGACGCACCGCCCGTTGGCGGTTTTGAAGCTCTGTTTTTTATCAAGGTTTAGCGGCTTCGCTAAAGCTCAGTTAGCGGCGCGCCCCTTACCGTAACGTTAGGCAGTACATTAAAAATGAGGGGGGATTATTTCATGCGCCCCAAAGTAGCAGTCTTTGGAATTCTCAGGTTTCCTCCTGACCGAATATCGGAGGTACAGGCACATTTGCGAATACTCGCCGAAGCCACATATCAGAATGATGGCTGCATTGCATATGATGTCGGAGAAGATCCATTTGATCCTGGCCTTATCCGCTTTTTCGAACTCTGGCCCGATCACGAAAGCCTATCGCGGCATCTCCAAGCACCACACATCGAGCCTTGGCTGGCTGCTGCGCGGAATTGCGGGTTACTTGAGCGAAAGTTCACTGCTTATGCCATTACAGGTTCACAAGAAATTTAATATGAGTTTACGCTGGAAAAAGTCGTCCCTTGGGGACGTTCCTATGACGAATACCTTCGGATGTTCGCACTCACTGAAGACGATTTAGGTCGCCAAATTCTCGGCTGCGGCGATGGACCTGCCTCATTTAATGCGGAGCTTAGTCAACGTGGCGGCCATATCGTTTCCATTGATCCCATCTATATTTTTGATGTCTATCAGATCAAAAGCCGCATCGTCGAAACTTACAAAGAAGTGATGGCGCAAACTCGAAAGAACAAAAATGAATTTATTTGGGAAACTATTCCATCGGTAGAAGACCTTGGGCGTATTCGGATGTCGGCAATGGAAATCTTCCTTAAAGATTTTGATGCGGGGAAACAAAAAGGCCGCTATATTGCTGGGGAATTGCCATCTTTGCTTTTCGGTAGAGGACAATTCGACATAGCCTTATCATCTCATTTCCTGTTTCTATGCAGCACCCATTTATCGGCAGAATTTCATCTTCAAGCACTCATTGATTTCCGTGATGCTATTTGGGTGTTTGCCGATCCGTTCGCGTTAAACTTGCCAGATATGGCACGACCGCCACCCCGTAACGAAACCTCACGCGGTCTTATACAACAAAGCCGCCCGCACACAACGCAACACCCCATAACTGTAAGCCCCATCGAATTGCTCAAAAACTGGTTTGAGCGCGTTTTTTTGTTCTTCGGGTAAATCAAGGAAAGCTTCTTCTATACGCCGGATGTCCTGTTGTGGCAAGGCCACCACATCAATCAATTCCAGCACACCTTGTTCTAAAGTTTGCGCCAGATGCCCATAAATCGTGGTTTCCTGCAAAGCCCTTTTTTCTGCAATCTGTTTGACCGTAAAGCCTAGCCTAAACAGGTTTACAGACTCGCCGACGGTATCGGGCATATTCTCATCTGCTTGGGAAAACTCCTTAATCACCGCCAAAAAAGTATCGGCATACAGCTCCATTTTGCGCACCCCGATACCCGAAATCAACGCCATTTGCTGGCGGTTTTGGGGTCGGTTTTCCAGCATTGCCATCAACGTGGCATCATGAAAAATCACATACGGCGGCACGTCTTGCGCCTCCGCAATTTCTTTGCGCTTAACCCGCAACGCATCCCATAGCGAAGCCGTGTCCTGACCACCGCTAAAAGCTTTGCCGGATGATTTGACACGTTTTATTTTTTCGGGTTTGACATCCTTACGCAACATTAACTGTTGCTCGCCGCGCAAAATGGGCCGGCACACTTCGGTAAGCCGCAATGCGCCAAACCGGTCAAAATCGACCGCCACCAGACCCCGTGCGACCAGCTGTCTAAAGACTGAATGCCATTGCTGCTCATCCAGCGCTTTGCCGATACCGAAGGTGGACAAGTGTTCATGACCAAATTTCTTCACCCGCTCGGTGCTTTTACCCAGCAACACATCGATCAAATAAGTGACACCAAAGCGTTGCTCAGTGCGGTGCACGCAGGACAAAGCCTGTTGCGCCGCAAGCGTGCCGTCCCAAGTCTGCACCGGTTCCAAACAGGTGTCGCAATTGCCGCACGGCTGTTCAAGCAGGTCGCCAAAATAATTCAGCAAGGCTTGGCGCCGACAATGCACTTGCTCACATAACGCCAGCATCGCATCCAACTTGTGGTATTCAACCCGTTTATGCACTTCATCCGCTTGCGATTCCGCCAGCATTTTCCGTAACGTGATGACATCCTGCAAGCCATAAGCCATCCACGCATTGGCGGGCAAGCCATCGCGCCCTGCCCTGCCCGTTTCTTGATAATAGGCTTCCACACTTTTGGGCAAATCCAAATGGGCGACAAAGCGGACATTGGGTTTGTCGATGCCCATGCCAAAGGCAATCGTCGCAACAATCACCAGCCCTTCTTCCATTAAAAAGCGGTGTTGATGCCGGTAGCGCAAATCGTTGCTCATACCTGCGTGGTACGGCAACGCCTTGACCCCTTTGCTATCCAGCCAAGCGGCAGTTTCTTCGACTTTTTTGCGCGACAGGCAATAAACAATTCCGGCATCACCGACATGTTCCGCATTAATAAAATCCAGCAATTGTTGTCTGGCGGTTTGTTTCTGGACGATCCGATAGCGGATATTGGGGCGGTCAAAACCGCTGCGGAAATGCGCGGCATTTTCCAAACCCAAGCGCAAGATAATTTCCTGCCGCGTCTTATCATCAGCCGTCGCCGTCAGGGCAATACGCGGAATGTCGGGGTACTGCTCATGCAACAGCGAAAGTTGCAGGTAATCGGCGCGGAAATCATGCCCCCACTGCGAAACGCAATGCGCTTCATCAATCGCAAACAAAGCTATTTTAATTTTGCCGAACAATGCCGATGTGCGCGCCGCCGTGAGCCGTTCCGGCGCGATGTACAGCAGATCCAACTCGCCCGCCAGCAATTGCTGCTCAACGTGCCGGGCTTGTTCAAGCGATAACGTAGAATTCAAAAAAGCAGCCTTAACCCCCAGCTGCAACAAAGCACTCACCTGATCTTGCATCAGTGCAATCAATGGAGAAATGACTATGCCCACACCGTCCCGGATGAGGGCCGGAATTTGATAGCACAGCGACTTGCCGCCCCCCGTCGGCATCAACACCAACGCATCCCGCCCTGCCACTAAATGGTCAATGACTGCTTGTTGCTGGCCTCTAAAACTGTCATAGCCGAATATGCTCTTAAGCGTTTGCGTAGGCCCGGCCTGCGTACTTGTCGCCATCTACTGAAATCACTGTTGTTTATTAAAAGGTGGAATTCTAACACAGCAACCAAATTGGCAGATGCCCAGGCAAAATGGCATTGGCTTAAGGTATATAAGCAGTTAGAGCGGATTGCATACTTGCCCTGTTGTCTGTATTCTGCCCCGCCTATGCAAATAAATTTAATTTCAGTGGGAAACCGTATGCCGGGCTGGGTACAGCAGGGCTATGATGACTATGCCAAACGCCTGCCGCGTGAATGCGAGCTGGTGCTTAAGGAAGTCGTGCCGGGTAAGCGCGGTAAAAACAGCGACGTGGCGCGTATCGTCAGGGATGAAGGCGAGCGGATGATTGCTGCGATCCCTAATGGCGCGCATGTCATCACTTTGGATATTCCTGGCCGCCAGTGGACAACGCCCGAACTGGCGGCGGCAATGCAGCGTTGGCTGGCAGGCGGCCAAGCGATTGCATTGCTGGTCGGGGGGCCTGAAGGCTTGGCGGAAACCGCCAAGCAACGGGCACGCGAGTCATGGAGCTTGTCTAATTTGACCTTCCCGCATCCGTTAGTGCGTATTGTTGTTGCGGAACAACTGTACCGTGCTTGGAGTCTGTTAAACAATCACCCTTACCATCGCTAATGTCACCGATCCTTATTCTTGCTTCCGCCTCGCCTAGACGCCAGGAACTGTTAAACCAAATGGGCGTCCGTTACGCGCTACATCCTGTTGACCTTGATGAAACCCCCTTGGCAAATGAACCGCCCCTAGCCTATGTACAACGGCTCGCGGCGGCAAAGTCGGCGGCGTGCGTGGCAGAGCGCGGCGATAGCCTACCGGTGCTGGCGGCAGACACAACGGTGGTGGTGGATAATCTGATTATGGGCAAGCCAGAAAATTACGCGGATGCGCTCGCGATGTTAAGCCGTTTGTCAGGCAAGACCCATCAGGTGTTGACGGCTGTTTCGCTGCGGGGACGCGAGCACGGCCAAGCCGTGAGCATTACCGAGGTGACTTTCAAAGAATTGTCCAAGCAGGAAATAGAGGCCTATTGGCGTAGCGGCGAACCGCTAGATAAAGCGGGCAGTTATGCCATTCAAGGTAAAGGTGGGCTGTTTGTAGCATCACTGACAGGCAGTTTTTCCGGCGTGGTGGGTTTGCCTTTGTTCGAAACCGCGCAACTTTTATCACAACAAGGCATCGGGCTGTTTTATGAGTGAAGAAATTTTAATCAATGTGACGCCGCCGGAGACGCGGGTTGCTGTTATTGAAAACGGGGTGCTACAAGAAGTCATTATTGAGCGCACCCGTGAACGGGGGATGGTTGGCAATATCTATAAAGGTGAAGTGTGCCGGGTGCTACCCGGGATGCAAGCGGCTTTTGTGGACATTGGTTTGCCCCGGGCGGCGTTTTTGCATTTATCCGACCTGTGCAGCAAGGAGCTGGAAAAAAAGGGCTCGGAAAATATCGAACATTATTTGCATGAAGGCCAGCATATCCTGGTGCAGGTGCTTAAAGACCCGCTCGGCAGCAAAGGCGCACGGATCACCATGGAAATATCGATACCGTCGCGTTTTCAGGTATATATGCCTTATGGGAGCTGTTCAGGGGTATCGCAACGGATTGAATGTGAATCAGAAAGGATACGCTTAAGGGCTTGTTTGGAAGCATTTAGGGAAGAGCACCAATGCGGTGGGTTTATTGCCCGTACCGCAGCGGAGTGTGTGGAAGAGCCGATATTGATTGCCGATATGGCGTTTTTATTGAAGCTATGGGAATCTATCGCGGAAAAAATCAGTAGCGCCAAACCCAAGCAATTTATCCATAAAGACCTGCCGCTTAGCGTGAGGACCTTAAGGGATTTATACAAAGAAGGCATAGACCGGGTTCGGGTGGATTCGCGGGAAACTTACCATCGGCTGGTCGAATTTGCCGAGGTGTTTGTGCCGGAAATAGTCCAAGTCATTGAACATTACACGGGGGAATGTCCGGTCTTTGACATTTACAGTGTTGAGGATGAAATCAAGAAGGCTCTGGAGCGTAAAGTTAAACTAAAATCCGGTGGGCATTTGGTGTTTGACCAAACTGAAGCCATGACCACGGTCGATGTCAATACCGGTGGCTATGTGGGCGGCCGGAATTTGGAAGAGACTATTTTCAAGACCAATCTGGAAGCTTCCCAGACTATTGCCCGCCAACTCAGGTTACGGAATTTGGGCGGGATTATCATCATCGACTTTATTGATATGAAAAGTGAGGATCATAAAAAACAAGTCCTTAAGGCCTTGGAACGCCATTTGGAAAAAGACCGGGCCAAAACTAAAATCACCGAGGTCTCCGCACTGGGTTTGGTGGAAATGACCCGTAAACGGACGCGCGAAAGCCTTGAGCACATTCTGTGCGAGCCTTGTTGTGCCTGTGGCGGGCGCGGGGTGTTGAAAACGCCCGAATCCATTTGCCTGGAAATATTCCGCGAAATCATCCGTGAAGTCAGGCAGTATAAGGTGCAAACGTTGCTGGTATTGGCCTCTAATGGTGTCGTGGAAATGTTATTGGACGAAGAGGCGGACATGCTGGCGGAACTGGAAACTTTCCTTGGTGTGCAAATTAAGTTTCGGGCCGAAGCGCAATATAACCAGGAACAATATGATGTGGTGCTACTTTAAGGCACAAGCCGCTCTTTTATAATGATCCACCATATTAAACGTGCCACCCGGCATTTAATCTTCTGGTCTTTACTGGCCACCGCCCTCAGCCTAACCGGCATACGCTTGTTGTTGGCCGGTGTTGACGACTATAAATCCGGCTTGGCAAGCCAACTCAGCGGACTGGTTGGCGCACCGGTGTCTATCGGCCGGTTAAGCGCCAAAATGCGTGGCTTTAGCCCTGAGCTAGTGTTGAAGGAGATTACCGTCGCATCGATTGATTCCCAGCAAAAACCGGCGGTTGCCCTAAAAGAAATACGCTTAGGCCTGGACTTGCTGGCTACGGTAATCAACCGGGAGCTGCTGTCATCCACGTGGGTGACGCTCATTGGCGCCAAACTGTCGGTGCAACGTAAAAGTGACGGCAGCTTTGCCATTACCGGCTTGCAAGCGGGCGGCGGCACACCGACATGGCTATTGCAGGGCCGTAAATACGAGGTTTTGCAAAGTGAAATCACTTGGCAGGATATGCAAGCAGGTACCAAACCGCTAAAAATTGATGCCGTCAATCTAGCCATTATTAACGATGACGACTTACATCGGATTAATGTCATGGCGCAGTTGCCGGCAAAGTATGGTGATGCCTTAACCCTCTCGATGGCCTTGCAGGGCAATATTTTTGAACCTTCCACCATTAACGGCAGTTTTTTTGCTGAAATTCGGCAATTAAACCTAAATACGTTACCGCCTGAATACCTGCCTGCAACTATCCACATCAATTCTGGCAAAAGCGATGTAAGGCTTTGGGGCACTTTACAACAGGCCCAACTGGTGTCGCTACAAGGTGAAGCCCAGCTACAACAGCTGCAACTGGTGCATCAGCAACACGGTGAGTTTCCAGTTAAGAGTTTGCAAACCCATTTTCACTGGCATTCCCATACGCCTGCAAAGGCAACTAACCTGCCGCACTGGCAACTGGATGTCACCCAGTTTTTGCTGACAACGCCGGATACCTCCAAACATCTGGACAAACAGTGGCCGGATGCTATTTTTAGTATCGCCGATTATGGCAAAGACGTTGCCAAGCCATTGCAACAGGTGGGGCTTAGCATCCGGCAAATCGACTTGCAGGAAGTGTCGCGCCTCGCGCTGTTGTTTGCCCCACTAGCAAAAGAGCAAACTGATTTACTGGCGCAGGCACAATTACAAGGGACACTGAGAAGTTTTTCTGTCTATGCAGATCTGGAAGCAAAAAAATCGGCAATAAACGGTCAGTTCCGGCAAATCAGTTTTTCGCCCGTGCAAAAAATTCCTGGCGTGACTAATCTGACCGGCGAGGTTACTGGCAACCTTAACCAAGGTGTGTTGCATCTGGACACCAATGATGCAACAGTCAATTATCCCAGCCTGTTCCGTGAAGCGCTGATTATCAAGCATCTTGAAGGGGCGTTCGATTGGCGCCAGAGCCTAACCGACTGGACTCTATCCAGCCCTCTGTTCTCACTTGATTTGCTCAGCATCAAAAGCAAAAACCGGTTACGCCTGGTGCTTCCTAAAACCACCGTCAAACCCGCTTTTGTCGATTTGCAAATGGCATTGACCGATACTGACATTAGCCAGCTTAAGCATTATTTCCCCACCAAACTGATGAACCCAGCCGATACCGGCTGGCTGGATGTGGCGTTTGTCAAAGGACAGATTAAGCACGGTGCGGTGTTGCTTTACGGCAATCTAGGAGAGGCGCGCCCCCCATTATTTGAGGCCTTACTGGATGTGGATCAGGTTGAGTTGCGCTATGCGCCGGACTGGCCGCATTTCTACGATGTTGCCGGCCGAGTGTCGTTTTTACAAAACAAAATGATTTGTGAATCGCGCCAAGGCAATAGCCATAACCTCCATCTTATTCAGGCCACGGTTGTTAACGAGGCCGTTGGCGTGAGCAACCAGTTGCAGATACAAGGCGAAGTCGAAGGCCAGATTGCCGATGCCTTGGGGTTTTTACAGCAAACGCCGCTTAATAGTACGATGGGGCCATTAATCAATGCAGTCACCACCCAAGGCAGCACTAAGGTCGGACTGGGAATTGATCTGGCACTGAATGAAAAGGGCTATACCAAGCTTGATGGCAATGCCCACTTGAATCAGGCTAAATTAAAGGTGAACGCGATTGATTTATGGGTAAACAAAATTAACGGCGTATTAAAATTTAACGAACATGGCGTTTACAGCGACACCATTAACGCGGCGGCCTTAGATAATCCTATCAAAATCACTATCGACCATACGGCGACTGAAACCAATGTCAATGTGAACGGACACACAGCCATCGATAACCTTAAAAAGCAATTCAAAATGCCGGTTTGGGATACCGCTAACGGTGCGCTGGATTATCGGCTTAAGCTAGGACTACCCATCGACAATACTGCCCCTACCCTGCAGGTGCAATCTGATCTGGTCGGTGTCGCGTTGGATTTACCGGGTAAATTGGCAAAAACCACCGCCCAGTCAAAACCCTTGGCGTTAACCTTTAGCCTTGGCGATGAGTTGATGCTGCCTATTACCATCAGTTACGATGCGCAATTAAAAGCGGCGGTCACACTGAATGTCGCCACCCAAAACCTCGATGCCGGTCATATTTTGTTAGGCCCAGGTACAGTGACCCAACCCACCGACCATAAGCTATCGCTGGAAATCAATCAAGACAAACTGGAACTGCATGATTTAATTGGTTTTTCAGGCATGCAAAATACGAATAATAAAGCGGGTGCCAATCTCAAGAAAATCCATATCCACAGCCATGATGCACTCTGGAAAAACACCCCCTTAGGGAAATTTGACTTAATGCTAAAACCCGAAGGGCGTTATTGGGCAGGTGTCATTGACAGCGAGTTTGCCCAAGGGAAAATCACTATTCCTGTTGATTTCAACCAACATAGCCAAATCAGTGCGGATATGGATAGACTGGACCTTTCGGTTGTAAAACGGTTCGAATCCGAAGACACGCCTCCGCCCTTGCCTGCCCAACCGTCAGCGCCGCTAACACCAGACCACCTGCCCTTGTTTGCAATCAATTGCCGTAAAACGCTCTGGCAAGCGGTGGACTTAGGCCAATTGACGGTCAATACAGAACGTATACCCGGCGGCATCGCGCTCAAACAAGCAGAGCTAGCAAGCGTAGAACAGCAATTAACGTTATCGGGTGAATGGAAAAACAACGGGGGGAAAACCACCACAACCGTACACGGCTATCTGAAAATGCCTAATGTGGGGCGATTGCTTAGCCGATTGGATATTACCAAAGAATTTAAAGAGACCGAGGGGCATATCAATTTTTCTGCCCAATGGGATGCGCCGCCTTATGATTTTTCTTTGGCAACGTTGTCCGGAGAAATTGATGTCAACCTTAAGGATGGCCGATTGTTAAGTATAGAGCCAGGATTTGGCCGGGTATTGGGCATGTTGGCTTTTGCCCAATGGGCAAAACGTTTGCAATTTGATTTCCGTGATCTGTACGAAGAAGGCTTGATGTTCAATACCATTAAAGGCCATTTCGAGGTGGTCAACGGCATTGCAAACACTGATAATTTGATAGTTGATGCAATTCCAGCAAAAATAACCCTTACAGGCAGCACCGATTTTGTCAAAAAAACCGTTGACCAGCTCGTGTCCGTTAACCCCAAAAGCGCCGATGCCGTGCCTATTGCTGGTACAATTATGGGCAATCTCATGAGCTTGGTTACCCAAACCCTAACGGGCGATGATTACGAAGGCTTCTTCCTAGGTTCGCAATATCAAGTAAAAGGCCAATGGGACGCTATGGAAATCATGCCGCTCCATGAAAATGACGGCTTGCTACAAAAAACCTGGACAGGTATCACCGATTTCCCTTGGTTGCAAAATTCAAAACAATAACAGAGAAAAACTATGTATAAATGCGCTGCCATACAAATGGCATCAAGCCCAAGTATCAGTGCTAATCTGATGCAGGCTGAAAAACTGATTGAAGAAGCGGCAAAAGTTGGCGCCAAACTGGTTGCATTACCGGAAAATTTTGCACTCATGGGCGATAACGAATTCGACAAAGTCCGTGTAAAAGAGGTTTATGGTACGGGACAAATACAAGATTTTTTAGCGGCAGTTGCCAAAAAATATGCGCTTTGGGTTATTGGCGGCACTATCCCCATCGCTGGCGACGATGCCAATAAAGTCCGGGCAGCCTGCCTTATTTTTAATGCTCAAGGTGAACGGGTTGGACGTTACGATAAAATGCACCTGTTTGATGTTAATGTGCCTGGCACAAATGAAGTGTATAGCGAATCCAACACGATAGAGCCTGGGTCAGGAACGGAAATCTTTGACACCCCCTTCGGCAGGATAGGGCTCGCTGTTTGTTATGATCTTCGGTTTCCTGAATTTTTCCGCAAAATGAGCAAGCAAGGGGTCGACATCTTGGTCATTCCTTCGGCCTTCACATTAGAAACCGGCGCCGCCCACTGGGAATTGTTGCTCAGGGCGCGCGCCATCGAAAACCTGTGCTATGTGATAGCACCCAACCAAGGCGGTTTTCATTTAAATGGCCGTAAAACCTTTGGTCACAGCATGATTATTGACCCGTGGGGAGTGGTGCTGGACTGCTACAAAACCGGAAGCGGCTTTGCCTGTGCGGACATCGACCATGACCGGCTGGCAAAAGTGCGTAGCGCTTTTCCAGTATTAAATCACCGCCGTTTTTATTGTGACTGACTTTTACTATGATTAACCCGCAGACACTTATTAAAGTCTTTTTGTTGTCCCTCACCTTAACGGCTTGTGGTACGGCAAAAGATAGCCGCTATAGCAGCACCGAAATGCTTGAGCGTCCGCCTATACTGGCTGTCGTAAAAGAGCCAGGTTATGAAGAAACCGAAGTTGATCAAAGTGTGGTGCCCAAAAGGAGCGCTAAAAAAGGTCTCGATGATGCGGTCTATGTGACAGCGTCCACCCCCCCAGTGCTTAAAATCAAACAGCCTATTGAGGCTGCGTGGCATACACTAGAGCTGGCTTTAAAGCAGAGTGAGCTAAAAATCACCGATCAAGAGCAAAAAAAAGGGCTCTTTTTCGTCGCCTACAGTCCTAAAACGCTGGCGGATATGATTCCTTTCGTCAACAAAAATGAGAGTAAAGACGTCATCTACGTATTGACCGTCGCAGCGGCTGGGGAAGAAACCGAAGTCACCTCGGCAATAGCCAGTCCGGCTGAACAAAAAAACCTGTTCCTCCGTACCGATGACGAAGACTATAAAATTGATGCAGATGATTTATTAATGCAGGTATTTGAAACCCTGCATGATGATTTAGTTGAAGAATAACAACGTAAGGCACGGATTGAAAACATGGAACTATTAAACCTCGCAAGACAAGCAATTCTGGTGCCTGTGGGCATACAGGACAACGCGGTTGAAAAAATCATGGGGCGCTTACTCAGCTCGCCTGTTGATGCCGCTGACATTTATTTCCAAACCAGCCATTCAGAATCCTGGGTTATGGAAGGCGGTATTATCAAGGAAGGCAGTCATAACATCGAACAAGGCGCCGGTGTGCGGGCCGTGTCCGGTGAGAAAACCGGCTTTGCCTATAGCGACCGTATCGAACTGCCGGTCTTGCTGGAAGCCGCAAATAATGTCAAAGCCATTCTCAGACAAGGCCAAGAAACCAGTGTCAACCTGACACCAGTGCGCAACCAGGCCGGTTATTACCCCATCGCCAATCCATTAAAATCATTGGGCGACCAGCAAAAAATCGACTTATTGCGTAGCGTTGAAAATGCAACCCGCAAACTCGACAGCCGCATAGAAGAAGTTATTGTCAGCCTGATTGCTGTCCATGAGCATATCCTCGTCGCCAATCAAGACGGCATCTTAGCGGGCGATATAAGACCACTAGTCCGCATGAACATCACCGTGATCGTTGAAGAAAACGGCCGCCGTGAGCAAGCGAGCATGGGCGGCGGCGCACGCTCGGACTACCGCTATTTCTTAGAAAACGACCGTGCCCTAAGCTTCGGGCGGGAAGCCGTCCGGCAAGCACTGGTCAATCTGGAAGCCGGTGAAGCACCCGCTGGCAATATGACCGTAGTGTTAGGCCCAGGCTGGCCTGGCATTTTGCTGCATGAAGCCATAGGCCATGGCTTGGAAGGTGATTTCAACCGCAAAGGCACATCAGCCTTCAGTGGCCGTGTTGGCGAGCGCGTCGCATCGGCCTTATGCACCGTGGTTGATGACGGCACATTACCGGGCCGGCGCGGCTCGTTAAGCATTGATGACGAGGGCACACCGACCGAGCAGACCGTACTGATCGAAAACGGCATCCTCAAAGGCTATATGCAAGATAAGCTCAATGCCCGGTTAATGGGTGTCAAACCCACCGGCAATGGGCGGCGTGAGTCTTACGCCTCCTTACCGATGCCGCGTATGACCAACACGTACATGTTGCCTGGATCACATGACCCTGAAGAAATCATCAAATCCGTAAAAAAAGGCTTATACGCCAAAAACTTTTCGGGTGGACAAGTTGACATCACTTCCGGAAAATTTGTTTTTTCCGCCAGCGAAGCCTATCTGATTGAAAATGGCAAAATTACCCGCCCGGTTAAAGGGGCAACCTTGATAGGCAACGGCCCTGACGTATTGACCAAAGTATCGATGGTCGGTAATGATCTGGAACTGGACAGCGGCGTGGGCACTTGCGGAAAAGAGGGGCAAAGCGTACCCGTTGGTGTCGGTCAGCCTACGTTGAAAATTGATGGCTTAACCGTAGGCGGCACCGGCGTTTAGCGGCATAAAGGCCTGTTCCCCCTCTTCCGCAACAGAAAACTTCGTGACAACTGCAAATCCCAGCACTCCCTCACGATTGCTAACATCCGCCGTGGGCTATGTATTCCGGTAATTTCAACATAGCTCCAGTAGTCGGCCCAACAAACAGAAGACGCAATTATTCCACCGAATAAAACAATCCCGGCCGCCCCTATTTACAGGTTGTGGTGCACCCACAAGACATAAAATTATGCTTATCTTTTAATATGTTGCAGATAATTAATCGACTAAAGCTATAGAATCACTTATTGAAAAGAAGATTATTTTTGCTACGCAAACACGAAAATCAATGAAGGGGCTTATTACCTATGTTTTCCAGCATATTTTCAAAAAATGGCTTTTTCCATACCAGAGGGATGGTCTAATGCTCTTTATAAGCACATGAAATTCAAAAATATTTTATCGTTAAAATCGCTCATCGTTCTCGGCTTTGTCATTGCCGTCATCCCGCTTTTTTCTGCGGTCATGTATGCCGCTTTTGGTATGCGGGAAACATCGGCATTGGGCAGGACCATCAACGCCCAGGTTTTCGAACAAACTAAAGCAATAGGCGTAGTTTTGCAAAAAACCGGTGATATTGAACGCAAAGCCCGGCTGTTCGTGTTGCTGTCAGACCCCGCGATACGGCAGCCTTATGAGCAACAATCCTATGAAAACACGCGGGCATCGTTCAAAGAAGCATTGAGCGTGTTGCTAAAACTGCATGTCGATAACAAAATCGCCCTATTGGTCAACGAATTATCAGAAAAGGAAAACCTGATTTATCAACAGATTATCAGCTCGACAAATGGGAACGAACCCAGCGTGCCAATTGACGAAGCGTTCCAAGGGCTGCGTGAATCTTCACGCAGCCTGTTGCGTGAGTTCGAGAACCACATTGACCATCAATTCAACGAACTGCATCAACAATCAGAATCCCTTGAGGAAGGCCTGCTAAGTAAGGGCGCAGTATTATTGCTGATCTCGTTTATTGTCATCTCGATTCTGCTGGTGGTACTGGCACGCTCCATGCGGCAACTGGATACCGGTATACGCCGTCTGGGTTCAGGGGAGCTTAACGGGCCAATAATAGTTGCAGGGCCTTCGGATCTACGTTATCTAGGCAACCGCTTAGAATGGCTGCGCACCCATTTGCTGGACTTGGAAATTTCTAAACAGCAGTTTATGCACAACGTGGCCCGTGAAATTGAACAACCCTTGGCGTACATCCGAGAAAGCACTGAATTGCTTATGTCTGAAGCTGTTCGGGAACCTGATGATCCGCTACACGTTATCGCCAAACAGTTAAGCAACAATGTCGATAAGCTGAATGCCGTATCCGAGGAACTCGTCCGTTATAGCCAGATCAGCGCCACGCCTGAACTGAACAGCAAGGAAGCTGTCGATATGAAAGATTTGCTTGAATCTGTGATTGACGATTTTCAGCCCCGTTTACAAGCCAAGTCGATTAGCTTGAAAATGCTGGTCAGACCCGTTGAGATTGACGGAATACGCGGGCAACTGCGTGGCATCATTGAGCAGTTGTTGTCCAATGCGGTGAAGTATTCACCTACAGGCGGCGAAATACGCATCATGTTGCGCGACGCAGGCATGCACATGGAATTGGAAGTTGAAGATGAAGGCCCTGGCATAGCACCTGAAGAGCGTAAGCATGTGTTCGAACCCTTCTTTCATGGCAAGACGGCCCAACCCGAAGCAATGGATGGCCCAGGCTTAGGCTTGGCAATTGTCAGTGAATATGTCGCCAACCACCAAGGTGCGGTCGAGATTATCGACCCAAGGCAAGACCAACAAGGTGCCCGCTTCCGCGTTCAAGTACCGCTCACCGGAAAGACCTAAAGACGATGAAAAAATTATGTTGATACAAAAAATAAGCCTACCTCTAAGCCTATTGCTGCTAGTCGGATGCACCCAGTTAACCTCTAGCTTAAACAGCACGACCGGTAATTACGCCGAACCCTATGCACAATCAGATTTTGATGGACTGTTGGCTTTCGGCGCCATTATGGCGCAAATATCGCCCCCGGCACGTGCCGAAACCTGCCATACATTATTGCAGCGCCAACAAGAGTCTCCCGGGCTGGGGTTCCAGTTACATTTAATGGTGGGGCGTTTGTTGTCTGATGCCTGTGGTGACATCACCGAAATTTTGGCAGGGTTAAACGCAATCCCGACAAATCAACTATCTGATGACCGGTTACAGAAATTGGTTTTCACCGATACAGAAACGTTAAAACGTATGGAAAGCCTGACAGAAACCTTAAAACGAAAGGAAAACCTTGCTGATTGTCGCGCTAAAAAAATAACTTCGCTAAGGGGTAAACAAAAATCCACCCAATCCTTGATTGAGACAAAAGAGCCAACTTGGTCAAAGAATGATGAAGCCCGTTTGCTGCGGGAAAAACTGGAAGCCATCAGGTCAATGGAAAAGCAACTTGATGAGAACAGCGACGGCAACTAGGACCTATGTTTCGTTTCCGCTTGGCAATAGCCATCTTCGTTTCGTTCGGCTTTGTCTTGCTGTTAGGCGTTACGCTGTATTGGAATACAAACCAAGTTGCTTGGTATTTCCAGCATAGCCAAACCGCGTATGAGGCTTTCGACCATTATGAACGCTTGTCCCAAGAAGCCTATCGCCACTTCAAACAACGGATGGATAGCTTAATAACCCATAGCCCGGCGGCAGCAAAGGGTGTTAAATCTTCTAGACAACGTCTCGACAAAGCCATGCAGGAACTAAGGGACACGGCGGTAAAGACAGAAGACGACCCGCACAAACCCGCCGAACTGGAAAGGGCCGCCCATCTAACCGCTTTTTTGGATGCCAGCGAATATTGGTTCGACGACATCGAACGGCTGCACCAGCAGGGCGAGCTAGAACAGGCGACGCAAGCCCTAGCAAAATTCTCCGAAAACGAAATAGACGGCAACTTCCAGCCCATGATTGACGCCGCCATCAACGCTGAACGGGAAAAGGCAGGAAAAGCCAAGCAAGATTTGGAAAACCTGCTCGCCCAATCGCGTTGGATCGCCATTCTGGCATCGTTGACAGCGGCCCTATTCAGCTTCACATCGGGGATATTTCTGTTGCGCGGCGTTAAGAAACCAGTCGAGGCTCTGATGAAAGGCACCGACGAAATAGCCTCAGGCAATCTGGATTATCGCATTGTCGTCAATAGCCACGATGAATTCGCTTATCTCGCCAGCCATTTCAATCAAATGGCGCAGGAACTTTATATCCAACAAAACAAATTACGTGACGGCCGTGCCGTGTTGGAAAAAAGGGTCGCAGAGCGCACCTTAGAGCTGCGGCGCTTAAATGAAGAATTAAAACGCATGGATACTGCGCGGCGGGAGTTTTTAGCCGACATCAGCCACGAGTTGCGCACCCCCATTACCGTGATTCGGGGCGAGGCAGAAGTGACGTTGCGCGGCTTAGACCGCAATGCCGACGAGTACAAAGACACCTTGCAACGCATCGCCGAATTAGCAATGCAATTGGGAACCTACGTTAAAGATTTATTATTTCTGGCCAGTGCCGAAACAGCCAACTTGCAATTTGAATGGGATAGTTTGGATCTGGCTGAAGTGGTTGCCAGCGCAGTGGATGATTTTTTACTGATGGCTGAAGAAAACGGGCTTTCGGTTTCTTTAACAGCAGCCAACGGGCCCGTGTGGGTGTACGGTGACAAACAACGGCTGCGGCAATTGCTGTTTATTTTGGGCGACAACGCCTGCCGTTATTCAAAGCCTCAAGGGCATCTTGCGGTCGCTTTATGGATGGATGAAAAGCAAGCTTTTTTCACCCTTACCGATCAAGGCATAGGCATCCCCGCCCAAGATTTGGAACGCATTTTTGACCGCCGGTTCCGTAGCCAAAATGCGCTAAATTCGCGCGATGACGGTAGCGGCTTAGGTTTGCCCATGGCCCAATCGATTGTGAAGGCGCATGGCGGCGAAATCAGTGTGGCTAGCGTCGAGAATAAAGGCTCCACCTTTACGGTAACGCTACCGCTGATTTTGCTTGAACCCGATGGCGGATAGCCAAAAATAACTTCTTGGATGTCACCGATACCTTGGATCTGGCAGCTTTTAATTCAGGAAGTTATTATCGGCCTGTTCCTGTATGAAATGGCTCCGGCAATAACACAACTGCCAGCCGCACCCTCCTGCGGTCGGAAAAATCAATTCAACCCTGTTGTTTTCCATTCCTTACCAACAACAATCAAACGGATAATGGCTATATGCGAATTCTGCTAGTAGAAGACGACAAACGGATTGCCGATTTTGTTCAACGCGGGCTGAAGGCTGAAGGCTATGTGGTGGAAGTTGCCAATAACGGCTTGGATGCCATCGCAATAGGCAACGAAGGCCAGTTCGAAGCGATCATTTTGGATCTGGGCTTGCCTGACATCAATGGGCGGGAAGTTTGTGAGCGGTTGCGCCTCACCGGTATCGATACCCCGATTTTAATGTTGACGGCACGGGATACCGTACAAGATAAAGTGACCGGTTTGCGTTCGGGTGCCGATGACTACATGACCAAACCCTTCTCGTTTGAGGAGCTGCTTGCCCGGATCGAAGCATTGACGCGCCGCCGTGGCGGCGGACTTAAAGCCGAAAGTAAAGAATTAGCGATAGCCGACCTACTGTTGAATTTAGAAACCCATGAAGTACGGCGTGGCAATGTGCTAATCGACCTTACGCCCAAAGAATTCGCCTTACTCGAATGCTTCATGCGGACGCCCGGCAAAGTGTTGAGCCGCACCCGTATCCTAGAACAAGTCTGGGGCTACAGTGCCGATCCATTGACCAATGTCGTGGATGTCTATATTCGTCAATTAAGGCGCAAAATTGATGACGATTATGCGCTTAAGCTACTTAAGACAGTACGGGGCTTCGGCTATAAGCTGGATAGCCTTTGAAAAATAAAATGCCCGCCTGTTTTTAGCTGTAGAGATGTTTTATTCAGGGTATATTCATACTGAACCACTACCCAGCACCAATATTGTTTCTGCAACTTAACAATACCTTTTATAATAGTCGGGATTTTACCTAACAACAGGGCATCCCCCACACCATGACCTCATTTAACAACGCCCTCGCCAAACTCCAAGACAGTGGCCATCAACAGCTGCTTTGCGGCGGTTTAAAAGGCATAGAAAAAGAAAGCCTACGCATCAATAAAGCAGGATTGATTGCCCAGACCGACCACCCTTACGGTTTAGGTTCGGCCTTGATGCATCCTTTCATCACTACCGATTACTCCGAAGCCTTAATCGAGCTGATTACCCCGCCGTTTGCCGACATTTCCGACACGCTGGATTATTTGCACAACATCCACTTGTTTGTTTATCAGCACCTCAACGAGGAAATGCTGTTAGGCGCCAGCATGCCCTGCGGCATCAACGGCGATGAGAGCATACGCATTGCCGAATACGGCACATCTAATGTCGGCCGTATGAAGCATGTTTACCGTCATGGTTTATGGCACCGCTATGGCCGGACGATGCAGGCCATCGCCGGTATCCATTTCAATTATTCGGTGCCTGAAGGCTTGTGGCCAGTGTTGCACTGCGTAGCCAATAGCCCTGTGTCATTGGAAGAATTCACCGCCGCCAGCTATTTTGGCTTGGTCAGGAATTTCCAACGTATCGGTTGGCTGATTTTATATTTGTTCGGCGCATCGCCAGCGATCTGCAAAAGCTTTTTTAACAGCCGACCTGAATTAAGGGCACAATTTGAGGAGTTTGACGGGCACACGCTGTACCATCCTTACGCCACCTCATTGCGGATGAGCGACATCGGCTATAAAAGCAAAAATCAGGCGGGCCTGAATATTGATTACAATTCCTTAGGCGGCTATGTCAGCAGTCTCTGCAAAGCAATCACCACGCCCTACCCTGAGTATGAAAAAATCGGCGTCGTGGTGGATGGGCAATACCAGCAGCTCAACGCTAATATCCTACAAATAGAAAACGAGTTTTACAGCACCATCCGCCCCAAACAAATTGCCGAATCCTGCGAAAAACCCACCCGTGCGTTAAAGCGCCGGGGCGTCCGTTACATAGAAATGCGCTCGCTGGACCTGGATTTGTTTAACCCGCTCGGCATCGATGTGGACAAAGCCCGTTTTATCGAAGCCTTGCTGCTGACGTGTTTGCTCACCGACAGCCCGGAAATTTCCGCACAGGATCACCAGACCAACAACACCAACCAGTTGGCGGTTGCCCATGCCGGCAGAAAGCCGCAACTGGAATTGCAAAAAAACGGGCAAAGTATCCGCCTGCAAGACTGGGCCAATGACATCTTGGCGTCAATGCGGCCAATTTGTGCAGTGCTCGATCAAGATGACATGGCCAAACCGTATAGTACGGCCCTGCAAAAACAGCAAGCCCTGGTCGATAATCCCGACTTGACCGCATCGGCACGCATGTTGGCGAACATGCGCGAGAACTCGCAACCGTTTGCCAGCTTTGCCTTGAACAAATCCGCCGAACATGCCCGCTATTTTAGCGCCAATAAGCTGGATGACGCCCAAACCTTGCAGTTTACTGAAATGGCACTGCAATCCCATGCCAAACAACGTGAAATCGAAAACCAACCAGAACGGCCTTTTGACGAATTTTTGAACCGCTACTTTTCACAAACCTGCATTTAACACCATGACCGCCATTGACATTGACGCCTTACAAAACGAACTGGGCCACAAGAGCCCCCGTATCATCCTTAAAAAAGCACTGGCATTATTCGGCAACATCGGTATTTCTTTTAGTGGCGCGGAAGATGTGGTGCTGATTGACATGGCCTTGGCCATTAACAAAGACATCGCGGTTTTCTGCCTGGACACCGGCCGTTTGCACCCAGAAACCTACCGTTATATCGAAAAAGTAAGGAAACACTACCAAATAGACATTGAATTGCTGACGCCAGACCGCACGGTATTGGACACGTTCGTCAAACGCAAAGGCCTGTTCAGCTTTTACGAAGACGGCCACCATGAATGCTGCGGCATACGCAAAGTTGAACCCTTATCACACAAATTGGCGCACTTGGATGCTTGGATAACCGGCCAACGTAAAGACCAGAGCGTGGACACCCGGCAGCATATCCCTGAAGCGCAACGCGACGACACATTTTCAACGGACAGCCATACGCTGATTAAATTTAATCCCTTGCTCAACTGGAGTTCGGTGCAAGTTTGGGATTACATTGAAGCCTATCAAGTGCCTTATAACGAATTGCATAACAAAGGCTACACCAGCATAGGCTGCGAACCCTGCACACGGCCCATACGCCCTAACGAGCATGAACGGGCCGGGCGTTGGTGGTGGGAAGCCGAAACCAAAAAAGAATGCGGTTTGCATGCCGGCAATTTAACAAAATAGCATTCAAAAGCAAGAATGCGCGCTTCCAGAAACCCCTCCATCGATATTCTGCGCGGCATTGCCATTTTTACCATGGTCGCCGCCAACCTCAGTTCATCTTTGCTTCAAGCTGATGATAAAGTCCTGCTGTTCCGGCTCTACGGCACGTTTGCCGCGCCCTTGTTCGTTATCTTGGCAGGCATGATGGTCGTCGTCACCAGCACCAAACATGCCACCGCCTGGCATTATGTCAACCGTGGCTTATTGATTGTCGCCTGCGGTTGTTTGCTGGATGTGCTGGTTTGGCAAATTTATCCATTTTTAGGCTATGACATACTGTACCTGACCGGTGTCTGTATTCCTGCCGTCTACTTGCTAACGACATATTGCGGCCTTTTTTCCCGTATCCTCATCATTGGCCTATTAATCGCAGTAACCCCGGGGTTGCAAACGCTGTTCGGTTACCGTACCGAATTGGCCAGCGTGGAAATAGCCGCGTTACCGTTCAATGGTTACCTGGCACTATTGTTTTCTAAAGCGACCCTGCAACGCTTTCTGCTCGACGGCTGGTTTCCGATTTTACCCTGGTTAAGCTTTGCCCTAATCGGCAGCCTGTTAGGCTCGCTTTACCTGCAAGGGGCTTCATTTGCCAGCAAACGCTTCTTAGCCATCAGTGTCGCCCTATTAAGCACCGGCATTGCCTTATGGCTGGCACAAAACCCTGATTTGGTGATGCGTGAAGGTTATTCGGAATTGTTCTACCCGCCCACAACCGGCTATTTGCTTACCGCAACCGGCCTTGTTTTTCTCGGTTTTTATCTGGTTGAAATGACCCATCGGCTCGCTATCCATCGTGTTTTTTTAAAACTGGGACATGCCAGCTTGTTTATGTATTTGTTCCATCAAATCGTGTTGGTATTTATCTTAAACCCCATTGAAATCTTAAATGACCAAGCGCTCCCGACCTTTATCCTGACTTATCTTGTGGTGATTGCGGTGATGGTCATGACGGGTTATCAGTTAGCCCGCATCAAACAAAAATATAACCGCCTGCCGTTTCTAGTGCGGTTTGTTATTGGCAGTTAGGGCAACGCTGCACGTTACAAATGCCCCAACGGCACTGCCGTCGTATCTACCGTCTTTCGCAAAACAAAGCTTGACTGCACGCCGCTGACACCCGCAATCCGTGTCAGTTTGCCTAGCAAAAACTGCTGGTAATATTCCATATCCGGCACGATGACTTTCAACAAATAATCGGCGGCCTGTCCGGTTATCAGATAACATTCCAATACTTCAGGATAATTTCTAATCACAGCTTCAAAGGCTTCAAAACGTTCCGGTGTGTGCAAATCCATACTGCCGTCGTATCTACCGTCTTACGCAAAACAAAGCTTGACTACACGCCCTGACACCCGCAATCCTGTCAGTTTGCCCAGCAAAAACTGCTGGTAATATTCCATATCTGGCACGATGACTTTCAACAAATAATCGGCGGCCTGTCCGGTTATCAGATAACATTCCAATACTTCAGGATAATTTCTAATCACAGCTTCAAAGGCTTCAAAACGTTCCGGTGTGTGCAAATCCATACTGACTTGAATCAGCGCGATGAGTTTAAGTTGCCGCTTAGACTGGTTCAGCAAGGTTACGTGGCGGTCGATTAGCGCTTGGAAAACACGGTGGCCACGCTAACACCGATCCCTTCCTAAAGGCCATCCCGATCTTCATCTAATCTTAATCAACCCCCACCGTTTCCCCTCATCTTGCTCCTGTATGCTTTACTCAACCGTAGGGATAGTCCCTATGGCTTGGGGATGGATGGTTTTTCTGTCCATCTTGGCTATAAACAGAATAGGGGTTAGCGAAATGCCACTCGGTTTAGGCAATATTTTCAACGGTCTCATCAAGCAATACGGACACACGGTGATCCTATTGCTGCGGTTTATCGACATCGCCATGCTGCTGGGTGCAGCTTGGATTTCCCATTATTTTTGGTTGCACCAATGGGACATCGATCAGGATTACCGGATCGTTATTTCCTTGGGGGTTTTGGCAACTATCATCTTTTTTGAAATCGGTCAGGTTTACCGGCCTTGGCAGAATGATGCGATGCGCGGCGAAATCGCGCGTATCGTCAGGGCTTGGGTGTCCGTCATTGTGCTGGTCATTTCGATTGTCGCTTTAGTCAGGTTGCAATTCTGGTTCGGTTCCAGTTATCGCTGGATCGCCACGTGGTGGGTGCTGGGCTTGTTGTTTGTCCTTACAGCCCGCAGTGTGCTTGCCCAGTTGTTGTCTTGGCTGCGGGCGCGGGGTTGGTCACAAGGCCGCATCGTCATGGTTGGGCTCAATCAGATGGCGATTGCCGTTAGCCGCCAGTTGAGCCATTCGTCTTGGGCGGGCTTGCAAGTGGTGGGTTATGTCGATGACCGGTCTGTTGCAGAGAATGTCGCAGACAACATTTTTTTACTGCCTCGGCTTGGGGAAATGCACGACCTTGCCGACATCGTCACCAAACAAGCGATAGATGAAGTGTGGGTTGCGTTTCCTGGTGAATCGTTGGCGGAACGGGCGCAGCATGAACTGCGGCATTTGCCGGTGAGCATCCGCTTGGTCATCGACTGTTTCGCATTCAAGCAAAGCAAATTCCTCAGCTTGAACACCGTGGCCGGCATTCCGACGTTGGATGTTTCGGTTTCCCCGTTGCATGGCGTTAACCGCTACATCAAAGAAATCGAGGATCGCCTGTTCGCTTTCATCATCCTGCTGCTGATTAGCCCTTTAATGTTGCTGATTGCTGGCGGTGTTAAATTGAGTTCACCAGGCCCGGTGTTTTACCGGCAAGAGCGGGTGGGCTGGAACAACCGCTCGTTCACGATACTTAAATTCCGCTCCATGCCGGTGGGCACTGAAGCCAAAACCGGCGCAGTTTGGGCTAAGCCTAACGAGAACCGCGCGACCCCGTTTGGCGCTTTCTTGCGTAAAACCAGCTTGGATGAACTGCCGCAATTGATCAATGTGTTGATGGGTGACATGTCGCTGGTCGGGCCGCGTCCTGAGCGCCCGGATTTTGTTGAGGTGTTCAAGGAGCAAGTGCCCAATTATATGAAAAAGCACATGGTCAAAGCGGGCATCACCGGTTGGGCGCAAGTGAACGGCTGGCGCGGTGACACCGATTTAAACCGGCGCATAGAACATGATTTGTACTACATCCAGCATTGGTCGGTTTGGTTTGATATGGAAATTGCCTTGCGCACAGTGCTGACCGGTTTTATCAATAAAAACGCCTACTAAGGGAAGACTGCCATGGTTAGATTGATCCCCCCGCTGCTGGTTTTGATGTTGTCGGCTTGTTCGCTGACACCCGGCATGAAAATGCAGAAGGACAATAATTTATCGGAGTTGGAAGTGCCGGTCATGAAAGGTGGCCGGATGGTCAAGGAAAAAACCCGGATTGTGCCGATAACCGCCGATTTGATCATGGCGCGGGAAAATGCCCGCCAACAAACCGTCAACAATTTGCCGCCAGTGGATATTAGCAATACGGTGTACCGCATCGGCCCGCACGACCGGTTGCAAGTCACGGTTTGGGAACATCCTGAGCTGAATGATCCCGGCGGGGAAAAAATACTGCCGGAACTGGCAGGCAAAATGGTCGATGACAACGGGGATTTGTATTATCCCTATGCCGGCGACATCCATGTGGCAGGCAAAACGATCAGCGAAGTCAGGACACTATTGACCCACGAGCTTTCCAAGTATTTCAAAAAAGTCAAACTCGATGTCCGTGTGCTGTCGTTCCAAAGCCATCGGGCGGCAGTGGTTGGCGAAGTTAAAACGCCCGGCATCCAGGCGATGACTGAGACGCCTTTGACAGTCGCCGAAGCCATCAGCCGTGCCGGTGGCGTGACCGAATACGCGGACATGAGCAATGTGGCTTTGGCCCGCGACGGCAAGCTCTACAAGATTGACGTGCTGGCGCTGTACGAAAAGGGCGGCACCACCCAAAACCTATTGCTCAAAGACGGTGATGTGCTGAATATCCCTGACAGCAAGGACAACAAAGTGCTGGTGATGGGTGAGGTCGGCAGGCAGCAGGCGTTGCAAATCAACAAGGGCCGGATGACCTTGTCGCAAGCGCTTGCCGAAGCTTATGGCCTGGACTTCAATGCCTCAAGGCCGGAAGACATTTATGTGATCCGCCCTGGGGATATGAACCCTGAAATCTTCCAGCTAAATGCCGAATCCCCCGATGCGCTGATTTTGGCAGACCAGTTTCCATTGCAAGCCCATGATACGGTTTTCGTCGGCACGGCGGGTGTGACCCGGTGGTCACGCGTGCTGAACCAAATCCTGCCCTCATCGTTCACGTCGATTATGTCGCGTGCCGCCTTTATTGGGATGTAAGGATGCGTTTTCTTTTTACACACTTGGAATAGGTAAAGATTATGTACTCACAGGATGAAACCATTACATTGCCGCCGCTTGACCCATCCCGTATTTTGGAGCAAGGCGTCAGTATCCGCGACTACGTTGATTTGCTGTTTGAAGGCAGAAAAATAATCTTATCGGCCTTAGGAGCCGTGCTGCTGGTGACGGCGGTTTATTTGGTGCTGGCGCCACGCACCTACAAGGCCGATGCGTTGCTGCGTATCGACAAGAACAAAGCGCTGCTTGCCGCGCCCTTGCATAGCGAGGCCAACCAGTCGCCGACCGAAGCCGAAAGCCCTAGGGCACAGCGTGAAGTGGAAATCCTCCGGTCACGTTCGGTGCTTGGCAAGGTGGTGGAAGACCTTAACTTGGTCGTGGAAACGGCACCGTATTATTTTCCGGTTATCGGTGAGACGTTGGCTCGCCGGCACGACAGCCATGACGGGATTGCGACGCCTTGGCTCTGGTTGGGCCGCTGGGCTTGGGGCGGCGAAAAGCTAAAGGTGGCGACTTTTGAGGTGCCGGATCGCTACTTGGACAAAAAATTTACCTTGATCGCCCTGCAAGCTGGCGGTTTCCGTTTGCTTGGCCCTAAAGATGAAGTGTTGGTGGAAGGTAAAACAGGAGTGTCCGCCACCGTTGATATGGGTGAAACCGCGCCTGTGGTGATTAAGGTTGACGAATTCGAGGCGAATCCCGGCACGCATTTTGAGTTGACCCGGAAAACTTCGCTGGCCGCCATCGAAACGCTGCAAAAAGCCTTTTCTGTCAAAGAAGTTTCCAAAGACACGGATATTCTCAGTGTCGAACTGAAAGGCCGCGACCCTGAACAATTGGCAAAATCAGTCAATGACATCGCCACCATTTATGTCAATGCGACCGTCAATTGGGAATCCGCCGAAGCGTCGCAAAAGCTTGGCTTTTTGGAAAGCCAGTTGCCCGTCGTTAAGGAGCGTTTGGAAAAAGCGGAACAAGGTTTGAGTGCTTATCGGCAAAAACATGGTGCGGTTGACATCAGCGCCGAGGCCGAAATCCTGATGAAGCAGGCTTCGGAAATGGAAACGCTGGGCATCAAACTTAAACAACAGTATGACGAACAAAGCCAACGCTTGGAAGCGGCGCACCCGGATATGGTCTCCACCAATGCGCAAATCAAGCGTATTGACCGCAAACTGGGGGCTTTGGAAAAGCGTATCCGGGATCTGCCGCGCACCCAACAGAGCGTGGTCAGTTTGTCGCGGGATGTGCAAGTCAACACCGAGCTTTACACGTCATTGCTGAACAGCGCCCAAGAACAGCGTATCGCCGCAGCGGGTTCGCTGGGCAACTCGCGGATTGTCGATTTTGCGGTCACTCCAGAAAAACCGTATTGGCCTAACCCCAGCTTATTGCTGGGTATTGCCGCCTTGTTGGGGCTAAGTTCGGGCGCGGCTTTGGTGTTCTTGAGGCATTCTTTGCAACGTCATGACAATTATCCGGCCTTGCTGGAATATCAAGTGGGCTTGCCGCTGTTCGCCGCCATCCCACATAGCAAAAAACAGCGGCGTTTGGCAAAGTTGATTGACCAAGGTAAAGACCGCGAGCCGGGTATTTTGGTCAGCCAATCGCCCTTGGACATTTCCGTAGAATCACTACGGGGGTTGCGCACAACTTTGGAAACCACGCTGGCACACCACGAAAGCAAGGTGATTATGGTCAGCAGCCCGGCACCCGGCATGGGCAAGTCGTTTGTCAGCACCAATCTGGCGGCATTGCTGGCAAGCATCAAAAAACGGGTGTTGGTCATTGATGCGGATATGCGCAATGGGCGGCTGCACGAAACTTTTTCTGTTGAAAAGGAATTGGGGCTTACCGATTTTCTGTCGGGAAGGGCCACGCTTGGCGAAATTATCGTGAGCTTGCCAGACGTTGGGGTGGATTTTATCCCAAGGGGAAGCATGGCGCTGAATCCGGCTGAATTGCTGGTGTTAGGTAATTTGGCGGAGACGCTGGAGCAGTTGAAGAGTTTTTACAACCATATCGTGATCGATTCGCCACCGATTTTGGGTGCCACAGATGCCGCGATAATTGGCAAGCACGCCGATGCCACGTTTTTGGTCGTAAAGGAAGGCCGTTACACGGCGCAGGAATTGGAAGTCAGTTTTAGGCGTTTCCAACAAGTCGGAATCAATCCAAATGGTTTCATTATCAACGACATGAAAGAAGGGTCGTCGTATTACCCTTATTACGGCTACGCTTACAACCGTAGCGACAAAGAAGCTAAAAGCGAGGCTAGCTGGCCCGCAGTGGGTGACTGGTTTGGCAAACGGAGGGATCGCCACAATTTGCCTGCCATCGCGTTAGCTGAAGAAATGGATGACGGTGTGCAGGTTTAAACGATGAAACTACGTCTTGAAAACGATTTGCCGATACTGTTGTTTGCGCTGGTTTGCACCTCGGTTGTTGCCGCACTGCCGCAAGTCGAGTCGGCTTGGTTAGGGGTGAAGGAAGTGTACGGCGAACAGGATTTTGGTTTGCGGATATTGCGCGAAGTCATGTTGGTGGTGATGGTCGCCTATGCGTTTTTTGAACCGCGTTTGCGGAACGGCCTATCGTCCAGTCCAATATTGGCTTTCCTCAGTGTTGTCACGACGTATGTGCTCGTTGAGATTGGTTATGCCGCGTATCTGGATTTGCCGTTGGTTGTGCCAATGGCAGGGTTGCGCGTTTTTGAATATATGCCGCTAGCATTGGTTGGGTTTGTCGTTAGCCGTTTAGGTGCGGGCACGTATGTTGTCCATCGGTTCGCACACTATTTACGGTATTACATGGCCTTGCAGGCGGTGTTGGCAATCGCCCAAGCATTATGGGCACCGCCATTGTTCGGGGTGTCATTTTTGGGTGGCGGACGGCCTTTTGGAACTTTTGTCAGCCCCAACCTGTTTGGCGCAACAATGGCGACCTGTGCGTTGGTTTTTGCATTGGTTCCGGGGATGCGGCGCTGGGTTGCCGTTAGTGTGTTTTTGGCGCTGCTGAGTGGTTCACGCACCGCGTTCATCAGTTCTTTACTGGTGATTTATTTCCAGATTTATGTGGTATTGCGTCCCCGTGACCGTTGGGCGCTGGTAATGCCCGCACCTATCTTGGCAGTGGGTGCGTTGGTGTTGGCTTCCAGTCCGTTGCTTAGTGGGCGTGATGATGCCGACCCTACCCAAGACGGCAGGCTAGATTTATGGCAACGGATATTTGCCGAGCAAATTCACGGGCCTGTCGATTTGTTGTTTGGTTGGGGCTTGGGATTAAGCTCCAATACCATCAATATTCTTTATGGCGCCGAACATTTCCAGGGCCAGTTTGATTCGGACAGCCTGTATTTATTTTTGCTGAATGGCTATGGCCTCGTTGGTCTGTTGGCCTATCTCTGCTTTTTATGGACGACGACACGGATGTCCGTCCACCCCAATAAAGGCCTAGTGGTGATGTTCATTTTTGTCGCCGGGTTAACTTTCAACATGTGGGAGTATTTTCCGCAAAATGGTTTATTGATGACGCTGTGGGGGATTGTGTTAGGCACCCAATTTCAGGCCGCTCCGTTTAGCCCGACAGCATCGGCCGGATATTACCGACAGCCATCCTGATAACCCGTCTGCAAAGGAACATAACGATGTCGACGCTCGTTCCCAAGCTCCAGCTTGGGAATGCGGAATGGGAAGCTCCAGCTTCCTGTAATTCTCGAAGCTAGAGCTTCTGAGATTTGGGTTACCAAGCTAGAGCTTGGTGACTAGGTGTTTTATCTTATTGAAACTAAAGTATAAATCCTTAACTTAATGGCGGTGACGCCGGAATGTGGGAACGATGTAAATTTAGATACGCAGGTATTAAAGGGACACAACGATGTTAGGCCTATTAAAAGAAAAGCGATTATTCGGTGATGCGTTTTGGGTGCTGTTTGGGCAGTTGGCATCCGCCGCCGCGTTGTTGGCGGGGACACGGATACTGACCGAACAAGTGAGCCCTGAAGTCTACGGGCAAGTCGCTTTGTTGAACGGGTTTGTCGCCTTGGGCGTTGCCGTTTTTTCTTATCCGTTCATTTTTACGGGGATGCGGCTATTGCCGGAATGCTTTA
Source organism: Methylovulum sp. (assembly GCA_028712695.1). Taxonomy (GTDB): domain Bacteria; phylum Pseudomonadota; class Gammaproteobacteria; order Methylococcales; family Methylomonadaceae; genus Methylovulum. The sequence goes on from JAQTQZ010000018.1 coordinate 72,903, forward strand.
ACAATGAGGAACGTACCGCGTTATTTGCCGTGGTGTTCAGGTTGGTGGCGCTCTCAACGGGGCTGGCAATCGTGCTGCTAATGTTTGGCGGTTTGGCCTATAGCTACATCGTAGAGGGCGATATTACGTTATTTGTGCTGACCGGCATCCTGCTTGCGGTCACCGTCCGGCGCGAATTGGGGGTCCAATTGCTGATCGGCGGGCGCAGGCAACGTAGCGCAAGTCTATGGCAGACCGGTGACAGTATTTTGCGGCCATTGCTGGCAATTTCGTTGGTCATCTGGGCAGGACAAAAGGCTGAATGGGTGTTGCTGGGCTATATCTTGGCAAGCCTGATTTCAAATACGGTGGGATCATTTGTGCAAAACACTAAGCCCGGCAAAAGCAGACGCCCCAACCTTGTCCGCCATTTTAAAACCGATGTGTGGGCTTATGCCTTGCCGTTGATCCCAATGGAATTGATTTTTTGGCTTAATGGCTTGGGTGACCGTTATGTCATCGGTTATTTCATGACAGCGGCGGAAGTGGGTTTATATGCCGCCACTTATTTGATCATCAACGAAGCCTTTAACCGTAGCGCAATGGTGTTGCTACGGCTTTTTCAACCCATTTATTTCCAGTCATGCGCGATAAACCAAACTAAAGAAGGCTTCAGGATTTTATGGTTATGGATAGGCTGTGTCGTGGCTTTAGGCGTTGTCGGCGTGGTTTTGTTGCTGGTGACCAAGGACTGGGTTGCCGCGTTGGTGTTAGCGCAATCTTATCATTCGGCGGTTGTGTTAATGCCTGCCATTGCGGTGGGCTGTACGCTGCATTCCCTCGGTACGGTGGTGTCGCAGCCGCTATTGGCCAAAAAAAAGACGCGCCTGTTGTTACTAGGGCGCGCATCGGGCGTGGTGACTGCGGCAATCACTATCCCCTTGATGGTGCAAACCTTTGGTTTGCTGGGTGCGGCGCTGGCTAACCCTATTTATTTTGGTGTTGAAGCATTGGTTTTGGCAATGCTTGCCAAACCTTGGCAGCCTATCCATCAGAAAAAGAGTGAAGTGATAGCCAGTTCAGTAGAAGAAAAAACATCAAGCTCAGGAAATATGGTTCTATCCAAAGGGTAAGGCATAACGAAGGTTTGTTGGAATATTTAAAAACATTTGATCGAAAGGATATTAAACATGAACGCAATGACATACACAGCAAAAGCTGCAGATATTTATGGTGATGTTTTACACGAATGTGTTGCTTGTAGGGCTAAAAAAATAGGCTATTGGCGTAAGAAAAGCTTCCACTATACCCACAGTGCCAGCCACAAAGCATTCCATATCTACCGTTGTGGAAACTGCGGGACTGCGTTTTTAAACCGGCCACCAGCGCTGCAATGGTTGCAAACCATTTACCAATATTCAGGCCAGGCACTCACCCAAACGGTGACGTTGAAGGAGGTGTTGACCAAAGAAATTGAGTTCCCTAATTGCACGGTGGACGCCGAACGCATAAGCCAACTGGCCAGCCGCTTGAGCCGGACGAGTAACGGCTATGCCCTTGATGTTGGCTCAGGATTCGGTTTTTGCACACAGGCGCTTAGAAGGTTGGGCTACCGGACACTCAGCATTAATCCCGGCCAATATGAGAACAAGGTGTTCAAAAAATTGAATGGCTATGAGCCGTTGGCAATGACGTTCGAGGATTACCAAACAAATGGTAAGTTTGGTGTAGTCGTCATGTCGCAAGTGTTGGAACATTTGCTTGAACCGGATCAGGCGATAAAAAAAGTGTCTGGTTTGTTGTCGCCGGGCGGTGTTTTTGCTTGTGCCGTGCCTAATTACAGCTCGTTTTTAGTCAAGCTGCTGGGCACTAAAGATAACGCTTGTTTATGGGTGCCTGAACATGTCAATTATTTTACCGAGAGCGGCCTGAGGGCTTTGGTGGAACGGCATGATTTCCATATTGTTAAGGTGCAGCAAATCACCCGTATACCGTTCAATGCGGTATCTAAACGGCTGGGACTGGAAGGCAGGACGGCCGTTATTGTTGACGGGCTGGTAAAAAATTTGCAACGCCCTTTTGCTGGATTGATGAACCTGTTGGGGCTGGGGATTTACATCAATCTTTATGCGGTCAAGCAACAAAGCGCTTAGTTGGATACCCATAGAAAGGTAGGCAAACACCATGTTGACTGTTGTCATCTTGACTAAAAACGAGGCAGAAAACCTGCCGCGTTGCTTGGCGGCTATTCCTGAACGCTATCCCATCGTCATTGTGGATTCAGGCAGTAGCGATAACACAATCGCCATTGCCCGCGATAGGGGCTGCCGTATTTACCCAAACCCGTGGCCTGGTTTTGCCGGACAGCGCAATTTTGCCATCAAACAATGTGAAATCGATACGCCGTGGCTGTTGTTTGTTGATGCTGACGAAATTTACCCTGAAAAATTTTACGACTGGTTCGAATCTGAAGTGGGGCTGGCGGTAACCGGTTCGATTGATGTGCTGATGGTGCCGTCGATACTTTATTTACGCAGCAAACGTCTGAACCACGCGCCCGGCTATCCCATTTACCATCCCCGGTTGGTGCGCCGGGACACCGCGCGCTTTGTCCGCAACCACACCGGGCATGGCGAAGCGGTCGTTAATACCTGCCGGATCGGCTATTGCGACATCCCGTACCAACACTATTTTTATCACGGCGAGATTATCGAATGGATGCACAAGCATGTTGATAAGGCCGCGCAAGAAGTGCAAGTCCAGCCGACTGAAGGCGCAGTAATGACGATGCGGGGGCGGATAAGCGTTTTATTAGGGCGGTCTTGGCTGAGGATTTTTGCCCGTTTTTTATACCACTTCGTTGTTCGGGGCGGATTTTTGGACGGTGGGGCGGGGTTGGAGTTTGCGCTCATGTTCACTTGGTATGAGGCGACCATCTATATGCAGGCAAAGGCAGGCATTCAGGCAAGGGGATAAAAATGAAAATTTCGCTAGTTTTAGCCACGTTGGGACGGGACAAAGAAGTGCTGGAGTTCTTAAATTCCATCAGGCATCAAACGTATCAGAATTTTGAATTGATTGTCATTGACCAAAACCGGGACGGAAAAATTGATGCCATCGTCAAACCCTTCAAAAGCTGCTTTGAGATGCTGCATGTCAAAGTGGATTTTACCGGCAATGCCAGGGCCAGGGATTACGGCATAGGCTTTGCCGAAGGCGAAATTATCGCCTTTCCTGACGATGATTGTGTGTATGAAAAAGATGTCTTGGAAAAGGTTGTCGCCGAATTTGTAAGGCGCAAACAGCTCGCCATTCTGGTGGCGGGTTCGTATGACTTTTCGTCCAGCCGGTTCAGTATTGGCGTGAACAGCCGTAAATCCCGCTATTTCTCACGATTGGGGATGATGGGGGTCGAGTTCACGCAGTTTTTCGATTTGAACAGGTTGGATCGGGAGCAATTCCATTTGGATCACGACTTCGGGATTGGTGCCAAATATTCTGGGGGCGAGGGCTTTGAGCTGTTGTACCGTTTGCTGCGGGCGGGTGGCACTGCGTTTTATACCCCAGAAATAAAGATTTATCACCCGGATAAGGATCATTACAAATTGGGGACGGCAAGAATGCTGATGTATTCCACGGGCGTCGGGGCGTATATCCGTAAGTTCGCCAACCAGCAAGATATGTTCATGCTGTACTACATCGTGCGCAAGATGTTTGTCGCCCCTGCCTGCAAAATGCTGCTGGCGCTGGTGTTGTTGAACCCCAAACGGCTGGCTTATTCTTTTTACAACCTCGTCGGCATTTGGCGCGGGTTTTTGGTGTATGGCAAGTGACAGCCCAGTGGTAGGTTAGGTCAATGCTGTTGACTTAAAGCCCGTTCCGTTCCGTTCGGACTGAGCGTGTCGAAGGGTGGGCGGAACGGGCGACTTAAACCGATCATGGCTCGACAGGCCCGCCACGAACGGCTTAAGTCAACAGTATTGAGTGGTAGGTTGGGGTAAGGTACGAACCCCAACAATAGTCATATCAAATGTTGGGGTTCGTACCTTACCCCAACCTACAAATAGATTTAGGAGAAAGCAAATGGATGTAGGAATTGTCACCACACATATCCCCCCCGCCAAAGGTTACGGCGGCGTGTCTGTCACGGCTGCCGTGTTGACTAAGGCGTGGGCGGAACGCGGACATAAAATGCTGTTGGTCGCCTCTGACGAGTCGATTAGTGGCAGGCTAATACCAGAAGATGTGACGCTTGGCGAATCAGTTGAAGTCAAACTGTATCCTTGTTATGGCTTCAGGCGCTGGGGTTTTGGCTTAAGCGCGATCCCGGCACTATTTAAATTATGCCTGCAGGCGCCGGTGGTTTATATCCACGGCATTGCAACGTGGCCATCCACGCTGGCCGCCGTTTTTTGCACATTACTGCGCCGCCCCTTTATGGTGGCCGTGCATGGCGGCTTGATGCCTGAGCATGTTGCGCTGATACGGCAGAAAAAACCCCACAAATGGTTGTTCTATCAATGCTTGACCTTGCCAACCCTGCGCCGTGCCATTGCCGTGCATTGCACCAGCAGCACCGAGGCGCAAGGTGTACGGGATGTGCTCGGCGAAGCGGCGCGTGTCTTGCTCGTTCCCAATGGCATAGCCAGCAGCGATTTTAAGGTGGCGCCTTATCCTATCAGGGACGGGCTGCAACTTTGCTTTCTGGGGCATGTCCAGCAGGAAAAAGGCATCAACGCTTTTATCCGTACTT
>JAQTQZ010000077.1 GCA_028712695.1 Methylovulum sp.
AAGCAAAAGCAGATCAACTTTTGCAACAATTAAAATCAGGCAAGTCATTTTCAATGCTTGCTAATCAATACTCCCAAGCCAGCAATGCCCAGATTGGCGGTGAGACAGGTTGGGTTGCAAACACCGCAGTTCCTGCCGCCTTTTTACCCATACTGAAAACCAGTCAAAACCTGGAAATCACCGGTCCGGTCAATGTCCCATCAGGGTGGGCAATCATTCAGAAACTTGGCGAAAAGGCCACCTCAATCCCCAGCCTTAAAGAGCTTAGTGGCGCCATTGAAACCAAACTTCGTAACGTCGAATTACAAAAGTATTTAGAAGTCTTAAAGAAGAAAGCCACAATCGTCATTCCTGAAAAAAATTCTCAAGGAAAAGACAAAAATGAACATTAAAAAATATTCAAAATATATTTTAACAGCAAACCTGGTAATCGTCGGGTTAAGCTTGGGGGCTTGTGCCAGCACGAATTCTGCAATAGCAGTTACCCGAGTTTCCACACAACACTATGCACCATCATCACAAATTGAAATGTTTAGCCAACCGCCTGAGAAAGCACATGTACTCATAGCGCACATGCACATATCCGGGGCAGTTGGCCAGACCCGTGCGCAACTATTAGCCCTTCTCGTCAAGAGAGCCGGCCAACTAGGTGCTAATGCTTTACAGATCACCGAAGAGCAAAAGATAAATTCTGCAAATTCCAATGGCCCTGCGACTTTCAACCCGGCAGGTGGTAATTATGACTTTAAGGCCCCCATGGTTGCATGGAGCATTCATGCTGATGCCCTCAGGATAAGCCACTAAATCCGCGTAAGTGCCAATACCACCTGTTTGCGGGGATGTTCGCACGTCCCCATACGCGTTAACTGAAAAGGTAAGTTATAGAGATTGATTAGTTGCTCAATAACTTTGACCGGATAATGATAAGGATCCTGGTAACAGAAACTTTGGATTCCCATACCTTGAGCCTGAGTCGACCAAAAATCATCTATCGCCGGGACCTCAAATATAGTCGTAAAAAAAATACCACCACGCATCAAAACTTTGGCCATCTGATAAAAACATAGCAGAATGTGATTCAGTGGCAAATGTGTCCACACACTCACGGCCAAAATCCGGTCAAATTGGACACCAAATCCACTGGCATCGAATTGTCCATGCACTAACACATGATCCCAATCCACGCTATGAGACAAACCAGCACGGGGTAGTTCTACCTCCATGCCAGCATGAAGTAATGAGGCATTAATATCCATACCGTAGTAGTTACCTGATCGAAGGTATCGAATAAAATGAATCCCACCCCGAAAACAGCCACAACCAAGATCTAATAAGCGCATCTCAGGCTTTAACCCACCGTGCTCAATCATGAAGCGACTTTGCCATTCTCCAACCTCATCCCAAAGGCCTCCAACAAAATCTCGATGATTGTCTTGTTGTATATCCTGTTCACTTAACTGGCGCTGATAATCGTTCAATTCCACGAGATATTTCTCCTTGTACCCTGAGGTATCCTCCCGCCAAGAATTAAGGATTCGAGATAAAGAGCGCGGTTTCTATAATTGTGAGATTCCTGTTCTTTAAGGGTCAGATTTGTGCGCAAAGCATTTACTAATTTTTGTAATCCCTCCAGTTCATCCTCGTTCAATTCCAAAGTCGCTTTAAGAGAGGCCACAAATTCTTCCCTACTCTGACGTTCTTGTTCTAATTCGTTCAATTCACCTTGCAACCCATTATTTTCTTTCTCTTTCAACGCCAAAGTAGTTTTAAGAGAGTCAACAAACTCTTCCGTACGCTGTCGTTCTAAATCCAAATTAAAAGTATGTAACTGCAACTCATCGCGCTGACGGGCAAAAAAATCCATACTCTCCAACCATTGCCGGCCATTTTCACCGATGTCAGAGAAAATCAGTTGCTTTTCATCCAACGATATATTGGTATCTTTTGCTAACAAATACTGCTGCTTGCATTTTGTGATGATTTCTTGATTGACCTGCATCAATGTCGCATCTTCAGTAGAGGCATGATTCAACTTACGATCCAAAAAGACATCCACAAACTCTGCCATTGCAGATAAGCTGACCGCCTGCATGTTCAGATCATGACCAATCCGGGTAAGGACCTCGCCAGGATGATTTAACAATGATTCGTAAGTAGCCACAGAATAGTGCGGCCATTGGCGCAACGCACCCAACAGGGAACGATTATGAAGATTCCACAAAAGTGATCCCAGCAGTATTGGCATAGAGTCTCGCTGGAATAAAGATTCTGCCACGGCCAGTGGATTTCGCAGCACCCAAAGAATCTTTACCCTTACTGCTTGTTTTTCTAGCAAATCAACCCACAGCGGCCATAGCCGACACATACGTGGGTCCTTAAAAACAAAAAACCCTTCGGCAGGGAGTTTAAGTTGCAGAACAGACCAAACGTGGGCTTGATAATCTTTAATTGTGGCAGCGGGTAATGTTCTCAGATCAGGCAGATGCAAGGAATCCCAGTGTGCCCTCTGTGTTAACAAAAAATCATCATTGATTTTTTGTAGTTCTTCATCCTCGTAAAAGCCCTTTGGATTATCTGCGGCAGGGGGCAATAAATGCGAACCGAGTTCTCCACCAAAAACGCGCATGGCACGCGCGAAAGCAGAGGTGCCGCTGCGATGCATGCCCAAAACAAGCAATAATTCTGCCATTAACCTCGACCTCGACGGCGCAATTCTTCCACAACTCGACGCCTCAAAGCGCCGGTACCTTTCTGTCGCCAATAAATCCAGGCGTTCGGTGCACGACGCCAGTAATGCTTTGGACTCCTTAATAGATCTCCCAGTAAAACATGAAAAGTTCGCAAACGCCTTCCCGTTATGCTTGGAGATGTAGTCACTGGAGATGCGTCTATCTCCGATTGAGCTGAGGTTTCCAAAACTCCCTGTTTATCCAGCAACTCTAAACGCTGTAGCATACGCAACCCCACGCTTTCCAGGGAAAACTCTTCCTGAATAGTGTGTCGGGCTTGCTCGCCTATATGTCGAGTAAACGCGCGATCAGCAAACAGATGCTGCATTTCCCGCGCTGCATAAGCCAGGTCTGGCTCAGCCCAGAAGCTCTCTTTTACATATGGTCCATAGTCCTTATCCAGCTTCTTTAAGGTATAGGGCACCAAAATAGAATTGCCCGGGCGCATAAAGTCTACATTCCCACCATAAGCTGTGCCTATTACCGCTTTGCCCTGGGCCATGGCTTCAGCCATACCCAATCCGAATCCTTCTAAACGATGCAAGGATACGAACACATCGCAACTGGCTATAAGGCCCAACAAATCATCCCGATCCAAGGTCTCATTGATAAACTGAACGTGAACATCGCGCACACACGCCTGTAAATGGGCGTACTGCTCCGGGTAACGGTCAGCAGCCATTGTCTTGATTACCAACAAAACCTCTTCATCAGCCGTAAAAGCCTGACGAAATGCTTCTATCACCGCATAAGGATTCTTGCGCTCAACTACGCTATGAAAATCGAATAAAAAAAGAAAAACAAATGCTTGTTCTGGAATTTGCCAGCGCGTACGAGAAGCGGGGAGTAAGGGCATATCAACCACGTGCGGCATAACAATAACCGGACAATCTGCCCAGGGAGCAATGGCGCTGGCCATAAACTGGCTACCCATCCATATTTCATCCAGGTAAGCAAACCGGTCCCGCCACTGCTCGGGAAAAAAAGCAGATTCCCAAGCCCATAAGCCGATGGTGTAACGTCCTTCGGTAAAATTGCTGCCCAGATAAGCCAGCACAGAAGGCAACATATCCGCATTGACATGCACAATATTCAAATTACCGGGAGCCGCTGGCATAGACTCAGGCGGTTGGGTGGCTAATGACCGATCTTCGCATCGATGCTCGGAGAGCTGAGATATATCCATCAGTGCAACATTTACCGCTTGCTGGCGCAAAGCTTTTACATAGCCACGCGCTGCTTCACCAACACCCATTTCCGCACGCAGGTAACCCACATAATTTACCTGTAAGGGATTATGCTCTTTGAAAATATCCTGTGAGGATGACAGACCTAAGGCGGTCAACATATCTTTTTCTATAGGAATTTCCCGTGCACCACTTTCTACAATCCATCTTCGCAAGGCGTAAATATGTTCACCCTCATAATCTGGATAGGCAGCCTGCACATCTTCGCGCAAAGCCAATAAAGCATGCACATAACGGGAATGCGCACTGCCCAATTCAGGACGAAGCAACCACTCAAAGAAACTTCCCGGACCTGTGCTTAAGGGATCAGGAAACTCCAGATTGCGTTCCTTGGTCATCTGAAAAGCCCGGCGCGCCACCAGATCAAAAGTGATGCCCCCTTCAAAACGC
>JAQTQZ010000078.1 GCA_028712695.1 Methylovulum sp.
CAAGGCATTATCGACAGGCTGGCCGTTGACCATCAGCTTTAACACCCCGACATCGGGATGGAACAGATAGCTCAGTAAGGCGACCAGTACGCCCATGACAAAGACGGTGGCGATCAGGGGATGGCGTTGCATGGTCGGTTTCCTCGCTATGCGGGTTGGGGGGGTAAGTGCGTCACTTGCGGCTAGTCTGGTTGAAAAACCAGCAAGGTCTAACTTGTTTTGTCCGCTTTTAAGCAGGGCGATGGCCTAAAATTATTTGCCCCTATCATCATAACCTAAAAAACCGTTAATGGTTCCTGGCCGATAAAGGCTTTGCTAACGGATTGGGCCATCGGTTCTTTGGGTTTGGGCTTAAAAATGCTTTTTAGGGGCAATGTAAATGTGCCATCCGTATGTTCCTGCTGAAATTCGCCCAAGATAGCGCCTAAATTGGCTGCAATTAGGCGAGGATCATTAGGTAAGGTTTTTTTTAGGTGTTTTAATTTCTTTGGCTTTGTCGGATTGATGTTTCTATTTCCGTATAATCAATTTTGATATATGTCATTGTAATTTAAGGTATTAGCTGTAATTTTCAGTTGTCGGTTAAGAAATTAGCGAGTATGATTAATCTGTCAAATTGATAAAATTATGATAAATTTGGTACGCTATTTGACGGTATTTTGATCAATAAGGTTTTATTTAAGATAGAACTGGGCTGATATATAAGTGTTAGTTTTTACGTTGTTCATCACAAAAACGCTCTTGTTGTCAGTTTTAGCTCAACAACGGGATAAGGGTTCGCGTTGTTGTAAAAACAGTTAGCCACGATGGCGGTGTTTTTTTATGGAGAACCAGAAAACGCGGTTTTTACCGTTGCTTTTTGCATATCCTTCGTGGCGAAGGGCCTTAAATGCTATGGGGTTCAAGTTAGGCGGGTAACCTCTCATAAATAAATAAGCATTTAAATCAATATCTTACTGTGAAAAACAACAAAGTAAAATCGTGTTTTCGGAATTGATTAATAACCAATCAATGACTTACACATCACATTAGCCATGAAATGAAGGAAAAATTGAAAAAAACCAATTTTTTTTCGAATGTACCCCCCTATTATTTTTATTGATGCCAGAATTTATTGAGAATTTGCCGCTTTCAATCACAAAAATATAATATATTGATAATTAAGTTTTTTATTTAAAAAGTGTACGGTAGTGTAGGGCTGTTACCTTAATGCAGCCTGTTTAACAAAACCCTTTTAATTGTGGAGAATAAATCATGAAGAAAAACTCTGGCTTCTGCCCATCCTTGTTGAGAGCAATCTTTTCAGCAACCCTGCTCTATATGGCGATGGTCGACGCGACTCACGCATCAACTGTAGCTTTGCAAGGGTTTTCTGGGGGTAGCACTTTTCCTGCCTTTAACGGTACCAACCAGACTCTTGGGTGGGAGTTCACGCCTACTTCGAACATTTGGGTGACCGATTTGGGATTTTGGGACAGCACTACCTCCACCCCTTTAAGCCAGGCACATGACGTGGGGCTGTGGACTACCGGAGGAACGTTACTGGCTTCCATCACTATCCAGACGACTAGCACTCTTATGGGTGCATTCCGTTTTGAACCCATTACTGCGCTGAACTTGACCGCTGGAACCAGTTATTTGATCGGAGCGTCTTACTACTCTCCATTCTCAGATGTTTACACAAGCGGCGCCTCTTCCATTACCATGGCTTCAGAAATCACCTTCAACGGCACGGCCCGGTCAGGATCGAGTTCAGGCTTCGCCGCCCCAACCACTGTGAGTACTGGCAACGGACGGTTCGGCCCCAACTTTACATTCTCCACATCAGACCCTAGCCCGGTTCCTGAGCCAGCGGGCTTAGGTCTTTTTGCTATTGGTACCGCCTGCTTGGTTGTTCGCCGACGCCGTACCGCTTAACCCGTCATGTGGAGCGCGAAGCGGTCCGCCGGATGATAATAGCGGATCGTTTTCGGCATTAGCCCTATCCAAGCTTTTGCCAACTGAGCAAGTCGGGTAACGGCTTTATCTGATTGTACCGGATTAGGGGGGGTAAAAACTCGATGATACCAAATTAAATCAATTGGTTACGAATTAATGGCGTGGCCAATTTTAAGACATTTGCCTTGCTGGCTAGGGTCTAAGCATGTTATTACAGGATATTTGTCTTGTTTTTGATTGTGCATCATATTAATTGTTCAAAAAATCAATTGAATACAAGTTTTTGAACACACTCCATAATCCGGTACAATCAGTTTTTTCTATCCCCTCTAAAGCAGGGCAATGCTCCTAAGATTGTTTGCTCCTATCCTCATAAGCCCAAAAAACCGCTAAGAATTCCAGGCCGACAAAAACTTCGCTAACTCTGGTTCCCAAGCTCCGGCTTGGGAGCCAGCCTACACGAAGCTCTTGCTTCGGGAATTTAAAAAACTCAGCGGCTGAGCCAAAGCCTACCTGAACGGTGCCGGGAAACGTTAGCGTCCAGAATTCCCGAAGCGAGAGCTTCGGAAAGCAAGGTTCCCAAGCCGGCGCTTGGGAACCAGCGAAACACGTCGATTGGTGCGGGTTCCGAAGCTCCGGCTTGAACCAGCGGCTGTAATATTTAATCCTTAACTGAATGGCAGTGAGGCTACCCGTCTGGCCTTAAGCAACCCTATGACAAAATGGCTTTGAGTGCATGAACCAACAACCTTAAGGCTAATGGTCAGTTGTTATGGTCTAGCCTAAGTCCGGACCAGCAATTGATCAGTGCTGTAGGACGCGGTCAGGTTGTGACGGTTAATAATACCCAAACCGATGAACGTACTGAGTTGGTCGGGCATGAAAATACGGTCTATAAATCGTTGTTTACTCCTGATAGCGCGACGCTTGCCAGTGTTAGCACTGATGCTACCGTTAGGCTATGGGATATAGGCCACGCCAGTGAATTGTTTGGCTTGCGCTTGCCGACTAATGCGGGCTATCCAACACCCTTTTGGGATTTTGACTTCCTTTGCCAAAAAACCTGCCGTCTGGCCGTGCCTTTAACGGCAGGCAAGCTGTTGCTGTACCGCTTCTCTTACGAAGACAAACTGGATTTTGCCCACGATCCGGCGGAACAAAAACGTACGGCTTTGGTGTTATGGCGGGATTATTTACAGCGTACGGCAACCCTGCTAGAGGGCAATGCCTTGCCAGCCGCCGAACAGGCTTACCGTGAAGCGCAGGTGATAGGCCAGCCGTTAAGGGCGCAGTATCCAGGCGATGCCCTTATCCAAGCCACTGCGCAAGACGGCGCTTACTTGCAAGCGCAATTGCAACAGCGTTTGGGGCAACTCCCAAAGGCTTTGGCCGCCTATCAACAAGCGTTAACTTTGGCGGAACAGCGGTTTGGTCTGGCATCCGATCAGGCCGCTGCGTTTGCTGGGTTATGGGCCATTGCCCAAAATTATCTTAAGGCCTTAGGCGCCCAACCGAATGCCGCTGCCGATAGCCTTATCCAAGGGATTTTGGCTTTGTCGGTGTCGGATGTGCAGGTGTTGGTGGGTCGCGCCGAATGGGCGGCTAGTTTAGGCCGGCAAGCGGCGGTGGATAAGGACTTGCTGCAAGCCGCCGCTCTTGTGGATAAGAAGGATGCGCAGCCATTAAATGCCGTGGGTTGGGATTTGATTTCCTTAAGCACACGCTATCAGGAGGCTTATCCCTTGCTCAAGCAAGCGGTGGTTTTAGAGCCGGACGATGCCGATATTCTGGACAGTTTCGGCTGGGTGCTGCATAAGTTGGGCCAGCCGTCCGCCGCTGCGGCGTATTTGCAAGCGGCGTATTGCCGAAAAGCTCAGTTGCCAACTGAGTATGATAATGAGAATGAGGAGGAGCTTAGCCAGCACCGCCAAGCGGTCTTTGCGGCGTTAAACATCCACAAGGCCCCCGAACCGCTTTGCCAACAAGTGCAGGTGACAACGGTTGAGCCGGGGAGTCCGGCGGCGGCTTTAGGACTCCGCGTAGGGGATGTGCTGAGTTTGTATAACGGCAAGCCTGTTCCTACTGTGCGGGCGTTTGACCAAGCCCGCCAGAAACCTAACCGAAGCCGGGCGCAAATCCTCACCGTGTTGCGGGATGGGCAAGCCCTTAATGTTACCCTGCCGGACGGTGACATCGGTATAAAGTTGAATGATACCGATGTGCCACCGCCTAAACCGCCTGCGGATTAGTGGGGTGGTGTGTGCCTTAAACTCGATGTTCAAGTTTTTAACATTCAGATAAATAGCTTAGCTATCAGATATTGTAAAACTATTTAAAACAAC
>JAQTQZ010000079.1 GCA_028712695.1 Methylovulum sp.
TGAAGTGCGTTACAAGTTTTTTTGCCTGAGTTTGCGTATAATGCATCAAACCCATTAAATTCCTGAAAAACAGTTACTACCTGAAAGGCACTGAACTATCAGAGGCCTAAAGCATCAGGATTCATTTGTGTTTCAACAATTGGGTGAAGTGGCTTTCTAATCTATGGCTTTCAGCTTAAAACCAGAAAATTTACGTTTGAGCCTGGCTCGCTTAACCCGCATTGATGGATGGCTATATTGATAATTTTTGTCTGAGTTCTTTGTGTTTCAGTGCTGATGGCAACCATCAAATTAATAAATACCCCCATTGCCGGGCAATCCTTCTCTAAAAACGGGGAACCTTCTGTCATTAAACACTTTTGGAGTTACTATGATGTTTAAGCTAGTAAAATTTTTTATTTTCTCCTGCCTGCTTTCGCTGTCTGTGAGTGCTCAAGCGGAAGATCCATCAACTGTGGCGGTTGTTCAGCAATCTGCCGAACAAGGTGACGCCAAGGCGCAAGCCAAACTGGGCGCTATGTATCTGTTAGGCAGCGGTGTTGAAAAAGATGAGCAGAAAGCGGCGGAGTGGGTGTTAAAAGCCGCAAATCAGGGAAATGTTGACGCCGAGGTCGTAATCGCAGCGATGTATGATCGAGGCCTGGGTGTAAAAAACGATGTTAAAATGGCTACCAAGTGGTACGAAAAAGCCGCCGCAAAAGGAAATAGTACATCATTGGCAATCCTGGGAAAAAATGCCGTTGCCAAGGGCGGCGTTGCATTCAGCTACCAAGCCATGCGTTTAAGTGCAGCCAAACAAATCCCGGCAGAATACGCTAAAAGAATTTTACTGACAAAATAATATCACAATGAGTCTAACAACACGTTTTGCCCCGAGTCCAACGGGTTATTTGCATGTCGGCGGGGCACGCACTGCCTTGTTTTCATGGCTTTATGCACGTAAACACGGCGGAAAATTTATTTTACGGATTGAAGACACCGATCTGGAACGTTCAACTCAGGAATCGGTTAACGCCATTCTCGAAGGCATGACGTGGCTGGGTCTGGACTATGATGCAGGACCTTTTTATCAAACCCATCATTTTGATCGCTACAAAGAGATTATCCAGCAGCTATTGGCTCAGGGTGATGCTTATTATTGCTATTGCAGTAAAGACGAATTGGAGCAATTGCGGACCGAACAAATAGCCAACAAAGAAAAACCTCGCTATAACGGTAAATGCCGGGATTCAGCCGGGCTAAAACAAGCAATGGAACCGGTAATACGCTTTAAAAATCCGGTTGACGGCGCCGTTACCATTCCGGATTTGGTTAAAGGCGACATTGTCATTGCCAATAAAGAACTGGACGATTTGATTATCGCCAGAGCTGACGGCACGCCAACCTACAATTTAACCGTTGTCGTTGATGATATGGACATGAAAGTCACCCATGTTATCCGGGGTGACGATCATATCAATAATACACCCAGACAGATAAATATTCTTAAGGCATTGGGCGCCGAGCCCCCGAAATATGCCCATTTACCGATGATTCTGGGCCCGGATGGCGCACGCTTATCCAAACGTCACGGCGCGGTGAGTGTGATGCAATTTCGTGATGACGGATATTTGCCGGAAGCATTGCTGAATTATCTCGTGCGTCTGGGCTGGTCTCATGGCGATCAGGAAGTCTTTTCTACAGATGAAATGGTTGAGTATTTTGAATTGGATGATGTCAATGTAT
The DNA here is from genome assembly GCA_028712695.1 of Methylovulum sp. Classification (GTDB taxonomy): domain Bacteria; phylum Pseudomonadota; class Gammaproteobacteria; order Methylococcales; family Methylomonadaceae; genus Methylovulum. Next base: position 1,726 of record JAQTQZ010000079.1, read on the forward strand.
CGGCATCAACTTTTAACATGGAAAAGTTGTTGTGGTTAAACCATCAATATATTATGAACAGCGACCCTGCCCATGTAGCGCGACATTTAAGCTGGCATATCGGGCAATTAGGTATTGATCCTGCTGACGGGCCGGAATTGATTGATATCGTAAAAGCGCAGAGAGAGCGCAGCAAGACCCTGCTCGAAATGGCAGCTGCCAGCATTTATTTTTATAAGGAATTTGATTCCTATGATGAAAAAGCGGTTAAAAAGAATTTCACACCGGGATCAGAACATGTTTTAGCGCGTTTACACGATGAATTGGTGGCGGTAACCGAATGGAATGGTGAAAAAGTACATCAAATTATTGTGAACCTTGCCGAAACCCTGGGACTTAATCTCGGTAAAGTGGCTCAGCCTTTGCGGGTAGCTGTTTGCGGATCGGCAGTTTCACCAGCTATTGACGTTACCTTGTCATTGCTTGGGCAAGAGAAAACCCTGGCTAGAATAGAAAAAGCCCTAAATTACATAAGAACTTTAAATTAGTTATTGGATTTAATGTGTAATTGCTGTAGAATGCCCGTTCTTAGCTTGGGGCCATAGCTCAATTGGTAGAGCGCAACACTGGCAGTGTTGAGGTCAGCGGTTCGATTCCGCTTGGCTCCACCAAAAAAGAAAAAGTTGCTTAAAAATTGCTAGTCCCCATCGTCTAGCGGCCTAGGACACTGCCCTTTCACGGCGGTAACAGGGGTTCGAACCCCCTTGGGGACGCCATTTTAATGGCTCATATTTTACGCAGATATTATATGCTCAGCATAAGAAATCAGCGCTTTTAAGCCTGCTCCAGACTGGAGCGACTTAAGTTTAGGCCCGGCTAAACCAGTTTTAGTCCCCATCGTCTAGCGGCCTAGGACACTGCCCTTTCACGGCGGTAACAGGGGTTCGAACCCCCTTGGGGACGCCAAAAATAAAAAGCTTATCAGTTGATAAGCTTTTTTTTGCCTGTAATTCGGCCAAGGGAATCAATGTATAGTTAACTCACGAAACTGGAGCATTTGTTGCCGCTTAGTGCTATTGGATACATTACTCAATTTCTGACTTTAGAGCATTGAAATTGAAGCAGGCGGTCTTTAACAGCAGGTATACCGATCGGCCGCTGTCCCTTGCCTTTGGGTATGTACACACGTCTAACCGGCTGCGGCGTATAACTCCCATCTCGCAGCGCTTCCGCCAGTTCGGCTAAATAGAGGTCCCGTGCTTGCGCGAAGCGCTCTACGCTCATTCGGCCTACCCCCGCCACCCCGGCGTTGCGCTCGACTTGTGCCCCCCCCAACCTCAATGTCTCAAGACGCGATACTTTGTCGATCAAACTGTGCCATTTGCCTCCTTTAACCCCTATTTGCAGGGCTGCCAACATAGCTTTTGTCCAGATTGGCGCTGGAGCGAATTTCCGCTGCACGCTGCTTTCCAGCGGGCTTGCATCCTGCATAGTCATCCTAGAATGAAATATACAATAATTTGACCAAAAGACAGGGTTTTGATTTTTTATAAGCTGGTTCTCGGACAGGCTTCCGGACATCTATGTAGTAATGTGCAGGTTAATAAATTTATAATCCTTATTCCTCCCCATTCGCTTATTTTCTATTATGGAGAAAAAGTGGTAGAACTTGAGTAGATAATACCAATGAATACTCACGAACAAAGACATCGCGGCATGCACCTGAACGACAAAGCGTTGTTTGGCGGCGAACAATTGCTTCGACTGCATAACGCAGTTTATGAACTCTGCTGGTTGCTTGGCCGCGGCTATGCAAGGCATTCGGCTATTCAACTGGTGGGCAACAACCATCAGCTTACCCTGTGTCAACGGCTCGCCATGTCCAGGGCAGCCTGTTCGAATGTCAGCCGGGAGTTAAGAATCAACAAATGCCTGCCGGTTGAAAAAATCAAAGATCAACAACTGGTGATTGACGGATTCAATCTGATTATTACCGTTGAAACGGCGATGGCGGGAGGTTTATTGCTGGTTTGCTGCGATGGTTGCATACGCGATATTGCGAGTATTCACGGAACCTACCGGCAGGTACAAGAAACCCGGCAAGCTATTGAACTGACCGGTAAGGTGCTGCAATCCTTTGCGCCCGGAAGAGTGTTATGGTTGTTTGACAAGCCGGTCTCCAATAGCGGCGGTCTTGCTGCGATGGTTCGGGGCATTGCCGGCTCTCATCATTGGAACTGGCAGGCAGAGTTGATCGAAAACCCGGACCAGGCCATTCTGGACAGTCATAAAGCCGCAATTACCTCGGATTCAGCAATATTGGATAAGGTAGAGCACTGGGTAAACCTGGGCGCCTATCTGATAGCAAACTACTTTCAAGGGGCTTGGCTGATTGATTTTTCAGGTACATTGAATAAACCTGAAGCCTGGTAGGGCTGCCTATTACCCATAAAAAACAACTGGACAAATTAAGTCCATTGTTGCATGCTTCAAAGCATGAATACACAAAACGAAATCAAACGAACGCTGTCCACTTCAACCTGCATAGAATACATCAAGCAA
>JAQTQZ010000080.1 GCA_028712695.1 Methylovulum sp.
GGTATAACGTCCTGAAACCGTATTTAGGCAAGGTGCAACATGCCATAGGCTCGATCAACTCGCCAATGCAGTGCATGATGAAAGGTATCTGTGCGCAGTGTTTGTGTAAGCATGTCGATGCTGAATCGGGTAAGGAGTATTTTGTTTATTCCTGCTATAACCAAGATCAGGATTTGGATAAGGTGGACTTCCCACATCTGAACGCGCGGTTACGGCAAAACAGTGTGCAGGAGAAATTGTCTAACCTGTGGTTGGATTATTTGCTGGTGAAGCAACAGGCGTAGATGCTACGTTTGTGAGGTGAAAAGGGGCGTGGCAAGGTTGCTTGTTACGCCTTTTTTTATGGACGGATATAATTTAAGGCCTTGGCTATGCGGATAACAATTGAAAATTTTGGCCCGGTTAAGCATTTTGAGTTTGATACCGAAAAGGATCTGTTCTTGATTTTTGGTAAGAACAGTGTCGGGAAGTCTTATGCTATTTCTTTGGTGTATTTGTTGTTGAAGGAGTTTAAGCGACCATCTAAGACTGCTACGTTTGATGCTTATTGGTTTCTAAAGGGTGATATTGAAGAGGAGGCTGAAACCCATTCAAAAAAAGAACCTGCTGCCCGTATTAATACCCATCTGGTTAAATTTTTCAATGCGTCATTCATTAGCAATTTAAACAGTTCGTTAATCAATAGTTTCATTCAGATAGATAATCTACAAAATCAGTTAACCGATGATAAGTTAAAAATAACATTAGCGTTTCCTAAAGCCGGGGCAACGTTGATTATGGGGCTAAAAACAGACGTGTCGCCTATGGTAATAGAAATTAGCGATTGCCAATTTCAACAACGGATGCTTGATCATATTGATAATATTGATAAGCTTGCAGTTATTTCTGGGCTTAGATATTCCATGATGCTTGCTCATGCTGTTGCCCGTTTTTACACGGAGCTACCCGACATTAGCGAAGCCTATTATTTACCCGCCTCCCGCTCAGGTTTATATCAAGGGTTGGCGGCTTTTTCGCCGATTATCGCCGAGCTTTCAAAATCCAGAAACCTTATTTCAAAGCCAATCACTTTACCCGCCATTTCCGAACCCGTCGCAGATTATTTTTTACGCCTGTCTGAAATAGACAGCCAAAAACACAGCGGCTTGGGTGAGTATACCGATATGATCGAAAACGCTATTTTGCAGGGCAAGGTGGAGTTTAACGATGACAGTAAGCGCTTGGCTTTTAAACCTAACGGTCTGCCCCTACGGTTAGATTTATTGTCGGTTTCCTCTATGGTGTCGGAAATTGCCCCTATCGTTTCTTACTTAAAACATATTGTGCCGAATGCAGAAGCGTCTGGTAGCCAAGCCAAGCCTTTGCTCTTCATCGAAGAACCCGAAGCCCATTTGCACCCGGAAACCCAGGTTAAGCTGATGGAGGTATTTTCCCGTTTGGTTAATGACGGCAAGATTAAGCTAGTGATGACTTCCCATAGCAATTATATTTTTAATAAGGCCAGTAACTTAGTGATGGATGGTAAAATCCCCCTCGATAAATTTGAGGCGCTTTTATTCAGGATGACCGAGACGGGCAGTGTCGCCGAAAAAATGCCCACCGATGCCTATGGCATAGACGATGATAATTTTATCGACACCGCCGAAAGCCTGTATGAAGAAAAATTAGCCATTATCAATAAGATGAATGGCTGATATGTTCGCTAAAATCCATAACGAACCGGATTTGTACGGCATCATCTGCCACAGCGGTTGCGAAGAAAATAACGCGCTTGTCGAATTTGCCGATGACTTGAAATGTGCGGGTGAGCTAGACGGGGAGCGGGTGCTGATTTTAAAGCCTGATGCGTTTTATAGCTCGAAGCGTATGCACAATCCGCCACCCGCACCCGATTGTTTGGTGTTGGTCAAGTGTGCGGCGGCGGGGCATTATGCGTTATATTTAATTGAATTAAAAGATGTTAATTCGACTGCTTCGTTGAAGCACAAGGAAATTGCCAGAAAATTCGAGACTATGGTCGGGCCATTTTTCGGGCAGTTTGCCGCTATTTTCGCTGGCTATGCTTATACGGCGATTAAGTTTTACTTGGTGTCCACTTATCCCAAAGGCGGTGAAGGGCTGTCGGAAGCGGAGTACCGCAAGAAAATACTCAGTTGCCATTTGGATACTTATGCCAGTGCCAAGCCGTTGGTTTTGTTTGGCAAAGCGGTGTTAATCGAGCCAAAACCTTCGCCGCTGACGTTATCGGCTTGTTAATTCATTTTGTCATGGGCGTTAATGATGCAGATAAGCACTAAAAAATCCGCGCTGGTCGTACCGCAAACGTTCGCTAATGATTTCGGCAAAGGCGGGTTGAATTTTGCCCACGGGGTGGTGCGCAGCGAGGGTGATCCGGTGTATTTTTCCCACATGCGTAAGGGTAAGCCCTTGTTGAATGCGGCGTTGCAAGCGTCGTTGCTTGACGCGGAACCCGCCAAGCTGGCGGGTAAGTGGTTGTATCTGGGTGGGGTGTACAATCATTTTGGGCATTTTGTTGCCGAGTCCATCCATCGGGCTTGGGCGTGGCGGCAGTATGGGCAGGATTGTTGTGGGGTGGTGATGTTACCGAAGCTAAAACGCTTCCAAACCCGCTACCGTATACCCGACTATGCAAAAGATTTGCTCGGTTTATTTGGGCTTGCAGAACGGCATCTGCACTTTGTCACCGAATTGACCGAGGTTGAGGAATTGCTGATCCCGGAACCCGGTTCCCAGTTATTTTTGCCGCCGTCTGAGGAATATATACGCTTTTTAGCGGGTTTGGACTTGCCCCGGCACTTGGCGGCTCAGCCATTGCCCGAAGGTTTTACCCCTAAGGTAATGGTGTCACGCCAACATTACCGCCTGTATGGGGCGATTGCTGGCCTAGGGGCATTGGAACAGCGTTTGGCGCAGGAGGGTTATTTTATCTTTTGCCCAGAGCAATACCCGGTCGCCACACAGCTAAAAGTGTATTTGCAAGCCGAGCAGCTGATTTTTGAAGAAGGCTCGGCGCTGCATTTGCTGGAGCTGCTTGCTGAAATTAAAGCCGAGGTGTTGGTTATCGAGCGTCGCCTGAATGCTAAGGCTAGCCCCTTTGATAGCGTTTTGGCTATGCGGGCACCGCATTACCGCAAATACAGCCAAGCAGTGGCTTTACCGCCGCTGTCTACCGCAAAGTTTGCCGGCGCCAATACCTTGTCCGTTCTTGATCTGACTGCCTTGGCCGAGTATCTGGTACAGCACGGTTTTGCCTCCCCCGCGTTGCTTCAAGGCTTTACTTGGCAACCTCAAGCGAAAAACGATGTGCTGGATTATTTGTTGGTGCGCTCTAACCCGCCCGCGCCTGGATTTGATGGGTGTGTATTGGGGTATTTGCAGAGTGTGCAGGAGATTTTTAAAGGTTTGGTGGAGAAATAGCTTAAACGGATGCTATCAATCCTGCGCTTAAGTCTTTAGGCCGAGATACCCATATCAACCACCCCCCTAAAAATGGTAAAATCAACGGTTTAATTATTATCCGGCTGCTATTTTACTCATGACTTCTACCGAAAAACTGCCCATAACCGCGTTAAAGCTCCCTGTTGATCTGGACGGTGTGGATTTTCCAGCCCTTGCGCCAGTGCCGTCGGGCATTTTAGGGCAAGACCGGGCGCGGGCGGCGTTGGCTTTTGGTATTGCCATGCCACAGTCCGGCTACCATATTTTTGTTATGGGCGAGCCGGGTATGGGGCGTTTGACTATGATTAACCAGCATCTGGACAGTTTGGCGGCGGCATTGCCTACCCCGGCTTCGTTCGCTTATGTCGATAATTTTGAGAATTCCCGTGAGCCGGTGGCGTTGGAGTTGCCTGCCGAGTCTGGGCAGCCGTTCCGCAAAGACATTGAAGCGTTGCTGGATAATCTGTTGCACATCTTCCCGGCCGCATTTGAAAGCCCGGCTTACCAGCAAAAAAAGACCGCGATAGAGCGGCAGTTTAATCATGATTATCATCGGGTTATTGATAGTGTCGATAAAAAGGCGCGGAGCATGGCCATTGCCCTGTTCAGGGAAGATGACAATATTACCTTTGCGCCGATTCGGGATAATAAGACCCTAAATGAAAAGCAGTTTAACCAATTGCCGGAAGCGGAGCGGGAGACCTTTCACCGCCAAGTGGAAGAGCTGGAAGACTTTCTGAGTGACGGGCTGTT
>JAQTQZ010000019.1 GCA_028712695.1 Methylovulum sp.
AAAGACAGTAATTGCTATCGTACCCTGGACGACGAACTGATCGACATTGAATATTGGACGCAGCATAAAGATGAAATATTAAAGCAGCTCAACATGCCTTTGCTGTCAATGAACATCGAAGACTTATTAAGCCAACTCGAAGCTAACCTGAAAGAGAAATATGAGCGGGTTAACCAAAATATTAAAAACGGTGAAAACACTAGCCTGAAAATTCATCGCAATAAGCAAGGCGAGCTGGTTAACTGGACTTTGCCTTATACCCGTCTTGATGACGGGATTAACAATCCGTTTTATGAAAAGCTCCGTGTCTCAAGTATCGGCGATATTCTTAAATTTTCGGCAGAGGCCACCGGTTTTCTAAAATCATTTTCACATCTTCAGCCCAAATACGCGAAATCACACCCCGATCCTGAAGTCCTTCATGCCTGTGTTATCGCCAATGCCACTGGTGTTGAAACCAAAAAAATGAAGGCGATCAGCGATGTGAAAGAGCAAGATCTGGATCGTGTTAATAAAAGCTATATTCGCTATCAAACCCTCAGCGCCGCCAATGATGTGATCATGAACCATACCGCCAAGCTGCCCATTTTTGGCGAGTATAACTTAGCTGACTACGGTGTTCACGCCAGTGTTGACGGTCAAAAATTGGCAACGAAATACCATACGATCAAATCCAGGCACGGGAAAAAATATTTTGGCCTTCTGAAAGGCGTGGTCTTATTCGCGCTCATCGGCAATCATCTCCCCTTGCGCCTGAAAGTCATCGGTGCGAACCAGCACGAAAGTCACTTCTTACTGGATATTGTCGAAAGTAATACATCAGATGTTGAAATTACGGCGGTATCCGGTGATATGCACAGCATCAATCGCGTTAATTTTGCCTTAATGTATCTGTTTGGCTATCGATTTATGCCACGATTTACTCAGCTATGTGATAAATCAGATCATAAACTGGTGAGCTTCGATGAGATCGACAACTACGCAAAACACCTTATTAAGCCCAGCAACAAGGTTAATAAATCGCTCATTATTAAGGAATGGGATAAGGTTTTGAGAATTCTGGCCTCTCTGGCAATCAAAAAGACCACGCAAAGCCAGATTGTTAGTTTGTGTCATCTTGTAAAAAGATCGATCCGACCTTAAAAGCCTTGATTGCTTTTGATGAAGTCATCATGACCGATTATTTGCTGGATTATATCGATAGCAAGGAAATCCGCGAAGTGGTGCAAGGCTCATTGAACCGTGGCGAATCCTATCATCAGTTAAGCTCTACCATTGCAAAAGTTAGCGGCGGTAGGATGCTCAATGGAAAAACTGTTGTGAACTCGACATTAATGCCGAATCCATCCGGCTCATTGCCAACGCGGTGATTTTTTATAATGCAACCATTCTATCGGCGCTTTATCAGCACTATCTAATAATTGATCCTGAAAAAGCGAAAGAAATAGTACGGTTTTCACCCGTTGCCTGGCAGCATATTAACTTCATTGGCAAGTATGAATTTTATAATCGTGAACATATTGTTAATATTCAAGATGTTATCAAGAAGCTAATTGGCGAATTTGAAATCGATATTTCAGCTGAAAGCCACCAATACCAAGGGATACAGGGGTATCGTGAAACAAACCGTTCTTTTGGTCAAATAACCCCTGGACAAGATATATTCCTGCCCTGCTTTTGAGAAGCATTATGATATAATCTGCGGTTTTTGCTCCTTTCATTCGGAGTTATTTATTTTATGATCAAACAGCGAACTTTAAAGAATACGATCAGAGCTACCGGTGTAGGGTTGCATACAGGACAAAAAGTATATTTGACTTTACGCCCTGCTGAGCCTAACACCGGCATCAGATTTCGCAGGGTAGATTTGGATGAACCTGTCACTATCCAAGCAACGCCTGGTAATGTAGGTGAAACTGTTCTGTCAACAACACTGGTTGCCGGCGATGTAAAAATATCGACTATTGAACATTTGTTATCGGCTTTTGCCGGCTTAGGTATAGACAATGCCATCATAGATGTCAGCGCGGCAGAAGTGCCCATTATGGACGGCAGTGCAGGGCCTTTTGTATTTTTGCTTCAGTCGGCAGGCGTTGAAGAACAAGACTACCCCAAGCAATATATCCGTATTAAACGTAGCGTACGCGTAGAAGAAGGTGACAAATGGGCTTCTTTTGAGCCATTTGACGGCTTTAAGGTGACCTTTACCATCGACTTTGAGCACCCGGCCTTTGATGAGAACGTAAAAACTGCAACAATGGATTTTTCATCAACAACTTTTGTTAAAGAAGTGAGCCGTGCCAGAACATTTGGCTTTATGAAAGACATAGAGATGCTGCGGCAAAACAACCTTGCCTTAGGTGGAAGCCTGGACAATGCCATCGTCGTTGATGACAACAAAATCCTCAATGAAGACGGCCTACGCTGTGCCGATGAGTTTGTTAAACATAAGATTCTCGATGCAATTGGCGACTTATATTTGCTGGGTCATAGCCTGATAGGCGAATTTACCGGTTATAAATCGGGACATGGTTTGAACAATAAGCTGTTGCGCACATTGCTGGCTGATAAAGATGCGTGGGAAATGATCACCTTTGATGAAGAAGAAGAGGCGCCGATTTCCTTCATGCGTTCAGCGCAAACGCCAAGACCCTCGGCATAATTTTAGGTTTTATTCGAACGTGTTTTAAAACCGGCTGCTCCGCTCAATTATGCAAGCCCTTTTACACTCCTTTAAAACACGTTCTTAGCTTCGCTGGAAAGCCGTTCGAGCGTTGCGCTTAATCTTAGCATCGCTTGCTTCAATTGATTGTCCGAGACAGTCAGACTATACGTTCGGATAATCGCTACCGTGTCAGCAGACGGAATATTCGCTTTTCTTAAGGGGTGCCGGGAAGCCCCCTCATAACTGTCCATAATCTTAATCTGTAAGGTATCGACTGCTTGCTTAGATAGCAGCTCAACACTTGCTAAAATAATTTTTTTATAAAAACGTAACTGCGATGCCCAGACTGCAGAATCGGTGTAAACCAATAATTTTTTATCTTTGATAAGACAATGCCGGACGTGCACAGACAATACGTCAGGCAAAACAGACTGGAGGCACTGCAAAATTTTTTTTTGCTGCTCAAGTTGGCTATAAAAATAAGCAAGTGTCCGATTTTGGCAAGCCAAAGATGATTTAAAAGAACTTTTTAGCATACTGAAGCTCAAGCACTCAACTCTTCCCTATACAACGTCACCAAGTTATGGCCTTGGCGCTTACTAAAATACATTGCTTGATCAGACTTATCCAACAACACCTCTATCGTATGCCCATGTTTTGGATAGCAAGCCGCGCCAATACTCGCACTTAGAGGGATATTGACACCCTGATAGCGTATTTGCGCCTGTTTAAATTCATCAACTATACGGTCAGCAACAATAAGGGCGTTTTCTTGATCGCAATCAGCCAATAAAACTACAAATTCATCACCCCCGTAACGTGCGGCAAAATCTGCATCCCTAAGCACGGACATTAAGCACTGTGCTAAATTAGTCAGCAGCAAGTTTCCCGCCTCATGACCCAACCGGTCATTAATTTCTTTCAAATTATCGGCATCAATCATGAGCACTGCGACTTGCCAGTCATGCCGCTCTGCTTGCTTAAGCAGTTTTTCAGACAATTGTTTGATGCTTCGCCGATTAAATAATTTTGTCAAATCATCGGTTTCTGAAATGGCTTTTAATTTATTAAAGCCCACTTGGATATCGGCTGCCAGCATAGTTGAAATATACGCAACTAAAAGCATAGGAAAAAACAGCATTAATAAATCGCTGCTTGCCTGTAAAGAAGAAAACGCGCCTTCCCCATGCAAGTCATAATTCAAGTAAGTAAAAATCATACAGATCAAACAAACTTCCAATAATGTCACTAACTTGCCTAAAGTAAGTGCACTGGCAATCACCGGCAGTAAAAAAAGGTTAAATAAAGGACTTTGTAATTTTCCCGTATACCAGATCATCCAACTGACAAAAAAAATCATTATCCATGTCTGGAAAGCAATCTTCCATTCCTTAGCATCATGAAAAAAATTCAAATACTGAAAAACAATAACAAGCAGGGCAAATAAACAGGAAGCTAGTATTAACGTTGGTTTTATCTCGTCACTTACCCCTCCGACAACAAGGTAAAACAATACCAAGACTAATAATAACCATTCTATTTCAGCTAACGTACGGCTAAACCCGCTCAACACCTCTGGCTCGTCATTTAACTTATAGTAAGATTTTTTCTTCATGATCGATGCCCTTATCCAGAAATTTTCCGCTATCACTTTTTCAAAAAGCTTGGCTTGCTGTATTTTTCAAATTAGCCGGACAACGCTACCTCTATAGAGGATAGGCTGCCAAATAACTGATAAAATACCGCCGATTATTGTTATACCGTCCGGCCTGAGTCCGTGTCGCATTGATAATTATCATATTGCTGACCAGTGAAAAACCTTTTAAATACCGGCATAAAGCTGATTGTGATAGGGATAGAATAAAAACAATAAATTGCCGCCGCTTCGCCTGTGGTGACGCCAAAAAACCATTGCGGAACAAATAACGTCAAAATTGCCATAGCAAAATGATAGGTGGCCATTCTTTTGTTGTTTTTCCATAAGAAACCGCTGATAGCAAGCGCAAATAATGAGCCGTGTGTGACGAGCGTTCCGTATGCACTGGATATTGAGTAAGCGATATGGTATTTACCCATAAACAGGCAGGAAACCATTTCACCAATAAAGTTGGGGGTCAAGCCAAGTTTTGTGTCAAAAAGTTGTAATTGGTTGGGTAGAAAATTAAATATCAGGAACGACGAGCTTAGCCCCAACCCGATTAGTGTGGCCCGTTTTAATGCAGTCCGGTCTGGTGAATAGGTGGCTAATGCCGGCATGATGGCCAACGCTTGCAAGCTGATATGGTATGTGGATAACTGGCTTAAGAACAAGTTTGTCCCATACCCGCATTGACCGGCCACTGGGTAGCCAAAATACTGGATCAATTCCATCATCGAAAAATGCAGGATCGCATAAGCCCTGGCGATCCGCACCCATTTTGGCTCTTCTTTATCAAGAAACGTTATGCCCGATGCGACAATCCCGATTACACCAAGCCCTAGTGACATATTTGCACTGAAACACATAGTTAAACCCTATAGCTATTTAAGAATAATAAAATTTGCATGCCCAAAATACAGCCTGCTTTGTGATACTTGACGTGCATACGGTAAAACACTATAAAAGCAATCCCTCTATTTCACAATAAGAGAAGGGTTGTTATGGTTAATGATAAGCTGTTATATCAACCGTTACCGGGCATTAAGTTAAGCAGCCATGACACAAAATTTTGGCGGTTGCGTGAACAGATAATGACTTTACCCGACCCGGAAAACTTAAGTACCATGCCTTCACCACTAGTCACGCTGTTAACAAGCTGACCTAACAAACCACCACTGCGGGTAGCCACAGACACTTCATAATGTAAGCGGCTATCCCAAGCAACCACATGGGCATTATCAATAATAATGTCTTTCCCCGGCGTGACGTCTAAAGCAAAACTGGAACCAAAGCCAGATACCGCAAGCTTACCCTGCCCATTCGCTTCGCAAATAAAAAAACCACCGGTTTGACCAAACAGTGCTGACCCAGCCCCTTGTGTGCGCACATTCAAGACAACACCGCTTTCGGCAGCGACAAACGCACCGTCTGTTAACAAGTAGGCGGTATGACCGACCTCTAGGATTTCTATTGCACCCGGCAATGTGGGTGACAACAAGCAATCACCATCCCCCTGTGTTGCTTCAATATGCTGCTGGAAAAATGATTCACCATTAGCAAAACGGCGCATTAAGGCACTACCCAAGCCCCCCGTCATTTTACCTTTGAGTTCCAAGGTGTTTTCCATCATGACCATGGCATTGGATTCGCAATAAATCTTTTCGCCACGTTTAAGGCTAATATGTAAAAAAGGATCAACATCGCCTGTTACTGTAAATTGTGCCATTAGTTTTCTCCTCTAGTTATCGTCGGTTACTGTTTACCTTGCCAGAAGGTATTTTAAATTGCGTAGCCTAAAACATCTTCTTAGTATCTATGCCAATACCGTCTGGCTATTTCGCGCCATATCTGGACTGTGAGCCCCCCTTCAGAATTAATGGTAATGGCACCACTATCCGCCGTATTTAACCATTTTGCCCGCATCGTTTGATACCGTAACAGCACTTTTTTATGCGGATGTCCAAATTGGCTACGGTAGCCCGCTGGGATTAGCACCAGCCTAGGTTGTACCGCCCGCAAAAACGCCGTCGTAGAGGAGGTTTTGCTACCATGATGGGGCGCTATTAAAACCTTCGCTTTCAGTTGATCACCGTAGGTTTCAACTAATGCCCGTTCTGCACGCGCTTCTATATCACCGGTCAATAACACCGAACCATTTTTGGCCGTAATTTTTAACACACACGAATTATCATTGTCTGATTCTGCAAGCGCCAGCGGTGGTGATAGCACCGCAAAACTAACTTCATCCCAACGCCATGACTGCCCAGCCCTACACATGACCGGCGCGTATTGGCTTAACTGTTGCGGCACGCTGGTCAACACTGTATCAGCGGGCATTTGTTGCAATAATGAGGCGGTGCCACCGATATGATCGTTATCACCGTGACTAATCATTAAGTTGTCAATTTTAGCAACACCTCTAGCCCTAAGAAAAGGCAAGACCACGCCGCGTCCCATATCGCTGTCAGCAGAAAACTTCGCACCGGTATCATAAACAAGCGTATGCTGGCTCGTTTGCACAACAACCGCCAAACCTTGACCCACATCCAGTAACGTCAAAATGAAATTGCCAGGCTCGGGATTATTTGGTCTAGTGAAAATAATCGGCATCAGCATCACTAACCCCAACCATTGGCCAGGCAACCCTTTTGGCGCAAGTAACAGTAACATCCCTGGCAATACAAAAAATAACGCCCAATAAGGTGGCTGGCTATGGGTAATAGTGGCAAATGGCAACTCCGCCAGCCAATCTAATACGCCGTACAAACCTTGCAACACCTTATCCAATAGCCAAAATAGCGGCATCGCCAATGACGGCGAGACTAACATCAATAACACCGAAACCAATGCACCCGGCACAACCAGCAAACTAATAATAGGCACGGCAATAAAATTAGCCAGTGGCGAGCATAGTGAGACTTGCTGAAAAAAAAACAGCAGCAATGGCGACAAACCCAGCGAGGTTGCCCAGTTTATTTTAAGGGCATCGAAAAAATAATTGGCTTTGCCCAACCGTCCGGCAACAACATAAACAATAATGCCTACCGCTAGGAATGACAGCCAAAAACCGGGGGCTAAAACCGCCAACGGGTCATAGATAAGCACCGCAAAAAGAGCGGCTGCGAGGGTATTAAAAGGCCGCGCATGACGTTGCAGGATAATGGCTAGCATACCAATAGCCAGCATGATGACAGCCCGTTGGGCCGGCACGGAAAACCCCGCTAAACTGGCATAAAAAACGCCTGCTATCAAGGCGCTGCCTGCTGCGACTTTTTGCGGCGACCACTTTAAGTAACCTAGCCACGCCCATAACTTAAGCACCAGCAAATAAACCAGCCCGGCGACAAGACCGATGTGGGTTCCAGAAATGACAACCAAATGGATTGTGCCAGTTTTACGGAACACATCCCATTGCTGTTGCGTAATGCCACTACCATCACCAATAGTCAGTGCTTTAATTAGGCCTAGCTGTTGGTTGGTGGCTAAAGTAGTTGATAAGCTATCGCTAATTTTTTGTCGCCAGATTCCAGGGCTTGCCCAAGGCGAATCTTGGCCTACCAATTCAGGTTTAGGGTAAATGCGTACATAACCCGTCGCACCAACCCCTTCAGTAAATAACCAGCGCTCATAATCAAAGCCACCGGGATTTAAATTACCGTGGGGCGGCTTCAGTTTGACAGTAAATGACCAATGCTGGCCAGCTTTAACCACCTTGTCTGTGTTATACCAACTTAACTTTAATTTATCGGGCAATTGCGCCATTGATTCTGTCACGACAAAATCAAAACGTACGCGCCGCTCATCCAAATTTGGCAAGCCTACAACAACGCCTTTGACATGGACATCAACACCCGCCAATGATTCTGGCAACCGGTTATCCAATTTAAAACCGGCAAATACGCAAACCCACAGTATGCCCAATACAAAAAACAACAGATACCAGTAACGCGACCATGCCAAAATACCCGCACCAATACCGCAAACCATTAGCCACATCATAGAAGGCAATGCCGAAAACTGCTGAACCAGCACAATACCTGCTAAAAACGCCAATGCAGAAGCAATCATTTAATGGTTTGCTGTATTTGATGGCTTAAAAACCTGCTAGACTGCCCAGATACAATTGTAACTTTATATGTGCCCACGATGCCTAAGTCTGTTCTGAAAAAATTTATGCCCGATCCTGATGTCATCAAAAATCACAAGAACCTCCAGTTTCTTGGCGATAAATTGCATGACCCTAATTTTTGGCATTTAAACCGGCGTTCTATTGCCATGGCTTTTGCAATAGGTTTTTTTGCCGCTTGGATCCCACTTCCTGGGCAAATGGCGATCGCCGCTGTATTGGCTTTCTATTGCAGGGCTAATTTACCCGTTTCTATTGCGCTAGTCTGGCTCACTAACCCAGTGACTATGCCGCCACTGTTTTATTTTGCCTATCGGGTTGGTTTATTGCTTATGGATCGACCCGCCCCCGGCAATAATTTTGAATTTTCACTGGACGGCATGACATCAGGGCTTGGCCATACGTGGGAACCCTTTTTGTTGGGCTGTTTTGTTATGGGGGTAGCCTGTTCTATAAGCGGCTATGTCGGCGTCAATTACTTTTGGCGCCATCATGTTGCTAAAAAGTGGATGGCAAGAAAATTAAAACGCGCTAAAGGCATATAAAAACAACTCTGGAAAGTAGCACATCCATTTCCAGAGTCATCACACGTATTATAAGATAACCCCATCTTCCATGTGTAACACCTTGCCCATTTTTACCGCCAGCTCATGATCATGGGTGACCACCAAAAAGCTGACATTGAGTTCCTGATTTAACTCCAGCATCAGTTGATACACCTGATCGGCCGTTTTACTATCCAAATTGCCGGTTGGCTCATCCGCCAAAACCAATGCGGGTCTGTTAATAAGCGCTCTTGCTACAGCAGCGCGTTGCCTTTCCCCCCCAGACAACTCACCTGGTTTGTGTTCAATGCGGTGACTTAAACCTACCCTAGCTAACAATTCGCTGGCGCGGCTTTTCGCCTCATTGACCATCCGCCCAGCAATCAACAGCGGCATTGCCACATTCTCTAAGACGGTAAACTCATCTAATAAATGATGCGATTGATAAATAAATCCTAATGATTTATTTCTTAATTTAGCCAGTTTGTTGGCACCCACTTTATTTAAATTAACACCATCCAGCACCACTTCGCCGCCATTGGGCTTATCTAAACCGCCTAAAAGATGCAATAACGTACTTTTACCTGAACCCGAAGCCCCCATTATGGCAATTCGTTCACCGGCAGTAATGGTTAAATTGACCCCTTTTAAAACCTCAACATCAAGCGATCCTTGGGTGTAACGCTTAGTCAGTTGCCGGCATTGTAAAATACTTGAATTACTCATAACGCAGCACTTCCGCAGGATTAACTTTAGCCGCTTGCCAAGCAGGATAAATAGTTGCCAGCAATGACAGCAAAAACGCCATTCCCGCAATCGCATAGACATCAGTCCATATTAATTGGGAAGGCAAATCACTGATGTAATACACTTGAGCGGACAAAAACTTGATGCCAAAAACGTCTTCGATTGTTTTGACCAGCTCAGCAACATTTAACGCTAATAATACCCCGCCTACAGTTCCCAGCAATGTACCAAAAATACCGATGACCGTGCCTAACACCATAAAAATACCCATCACTGATCCTGAAGTCAGTCCTTGGGTTTTAAGGATTGCTATATCACCGCGTTTATCCGTGACTACCATGATTAAGGTGGAAACAATATTGAAAGCGGCCACCGCGACCATCAACAACAAAATGATGGACATCACCCGCTTTTCCATTTTAATCGCCTGAAAGAAATTATCGTGCGCCATCGTCCAGTCGCTAACGCGATAGTCGTTATAAAACTCAGTTGCCAACGTTTGGGTTATTTGGGGTGCGTCCAGTAAATTATCCATTTTAATCCGCAGGGCTGAAACCGAGTTTTCCATACGGAACAGTTTAGCGGCATCATCAATATGCACAAAAGCCATATTTCGGTCATATTCATACATGCCCACCTGAAAAATACCCACAACCGTAAACCGGCGCATTCTGGGCACCACACCGGCGGGCGTGGAATTTACCTGCGGACTGATAACGGTGACTTTATCACCAACCATGACACCCAAATAACTGGCCAGTTCAGCGCCCAACACAATGTCATACTGGCCAGAGACCAGATCAGACAATTTGCCTGCTTTCATTTTTTCGGCCACTTCAGACACTTTCGCCTCATATTCCGGCAAAATCCCGCTGAGCATAGTGCCGCTGACACGCCGGTCAGCATTAATCATAACCTGCCCATTGATAAAAGGCGCAGTGCCTTGGATATGGGGATGATCTTTTAATTTTTTCTCAAGTGCTTGCCAATCATCCAATTGACCATATTTTCCAGTAATGGTCGCATGGGCTGTCATACTCAGCATACGGTCGCTTATTTCGCTGACAAAACCATTCATCACCGACAGGACGGTAATCAAAGCGGTCACACTCAAGGCAATACCTAGCACAGAAGCTAAGGTGACAAAGGAAATAAATTGCGTACGCCGTTTAGCCCGCGTATAGCGCAAGCCAATATAGAAAATTAAGGGTTTATACATGAAATTGACAGATGGTATAAAAAATCAAGATTTTTTGCATTGTGGACATAACCCATATAAATAAAGGCCGTGGTCAGTTAGTTCATAACCTAGTTTTGCTGCTATTTCATTTTGACGGGCTTCAATCACTTGGTCGGCAAATTCGTCTACTTTCCCACATTTGATACATAAAATATGGTCGTGATGATCGCCTGTACTCAATTCAAAGACGGAGTTTCCGCCTTCAAAATGATGGCGGGTCACCAACCCTGCCGCTTCAAATTGAGTCAGCACTCGATACACCGTAGCCAAGCCAATATCTTCGTCTTCACTCAGTAGAATTTTATAGACTTTTTCAGCCGTTAAATGACGTTCATTGACCTGATTTTCTAAAATATGCAGAATCTTAACCCGAGGTAAAGTGACCTTCAAGCCGGCATTCCTTAAATCATGCGTTTCCAATTTCAGACTCCGGTAAATCCGCTGTGACAATGGCGGGTGATAATAATCTGCGCATTGTAGCCTTTTTAATGCGTAAGAGCATGACAGTTTTATAGGATAATCTTTTAACATCCTGTATGATTTTGCCTTTTAAATACTTCTGCAGTCTCAAATGAGTAAGCCGTTTTTTTCTTTAAGTTTGTTGGCAGGGCTGTCGCTCGCGTCCTGCTCCACTGTTTTGAATAATTTGCCGGGGGTTTACACACTGGAAATCCAACAAGGCAATATCGTCGAACAGCCTATGGTGGAACAGCTAAGGCCTGGCATGAACAAGCGCCAGGTACTTTATATCATGGGATCTCCCATGCTGACTGATGTCTTCCATCCTGAACGTTGGGACTATATTTATTACGACAAAAGTGATGATGAAGAAAAAGTCCAAAAGAAAGTTTCATTATTCTTCAATAATGAGCAACTTAGCGGCATACAAGGCAATATGCGGCCTAGCGGGAAACCTGTGATTAAATCATCGGGTGAAACGACAGTGGATATACCCAAACGGGATCTTGAAAGGACGCTATGGGAAAAAGTCACCGGCCTTTTAGGTTATGGCGACACATCTAAAAATGAACCTGACAACCTAAAGCCAGCACCTAGTGGCTCTGATTATTAGCTAGCTTGACTGTAACCGGACGCCCATTCAACATCTTTTTCAAGCCCGCATTATTTATTTCATGAACTGCGGGCTTTATTTTAGCCTCTGTCTTAGTTAGTACGGGCATAAGCGTTGGCTTAAGGAATTTCATTATTTGCACAGGTAATGAACTGGTGAAGTGGTAGTTGCCCGCATTGTCGCCGGCCACATAGGCCGTAATAACGCCAAAAAAACGCTCCCCCAGGAAAAACGTAAAGACAGCGGCCCGGCTAATAAATTTCGACTCAATCAAGCGCCCTCCCGCTCCCCAGATTTCTTTACGATGATCGCCGGTTCCCGTTTTACCGCCAACCACTAGGGGCTTACCATTCGTATCAGTATAAACACCGTTAAGCCGTGATGCCGTCCCCCCTTCCACGACACCCCGCAAGGCACCGCGTGAGACTTTTGCGATTTCGACGGCAAACACCCGCTCACCTTGCTCGACTGATTTGTTCAGCACGGTTTCATAAGGCGTGCCTTGAGCGAAATGAAGGCTATCAAAGCGCACAATCGGCAATCTGACCCCATCATTTTGCAAAATCCCCAGCAATTCCGCCAAAGCGGCCGGGCGGTCTCCGGATGCACCAATTGAAGTCGCATAGGAGGGAGTCAGCGCCCCAAATGGATAGCCTGTTTTTTGCCATGCCTGATGAATTTCGTTAAACGCTTCTGTTTCTAATAACGTCATAATGCGCCGTTGCTGGGCATTTTTTCTGCCGCCCTTAAACAACCATCGGTACACATCTTGGCGCTGCTGGGCGCTAGCCGCCATGACCTCTTCACGGTTCGCTTTAGGATGTTCAGCCAAATAACCAACCACCCACAATTCCAACGGATGTATTTTGGTGATATAGCCTTGATCCTGCAAATCAAAGTTCCCTACAGAATATTTATCGTACAGGTTATAGAATTCTGTATCAAACGGGATCTTTTTGTCTAAATGTGCCTGTAAATAACGCATGAGTGCTTGTTCGTCATGCTCAGGATAAATTGCCCTATACAGCATAGTGAGACGCGAAGCTTTAGAAAACACCCGTCTAGTCAACAGTTCCAGCGCTTCTTCGGCCGTTTTATCGCGGTATTTGGCATAAAAACGCCGTAAATAGACGCCGCCCTCGCGGTCGGCAAACCGTTGCAGATATTCTTTGCGCTTTGGATTATCAGGACTTTCTAGCCAACGCGCGATACCTTCCGGCTTGTAAAGATGATGATAGACAATATCACGCATCAGACGGATGAAAACCAAATTGACCGAATCCCGTAAAGCATGCCTTACCGACATGATTTTGCCGTTTTCATTTTTGGTGAAATTACTGAATGTATGCAAGCCGCCACCGGTAAAAAAACTTTCCCCAGGGCTGGCTGAATAACGCCGGTCAAGCGCCTGATTGAGTAAATCCTCCAAACCAATTTGTGGTTTTGCACGGAGCTGTTCAAGTACCCATGCCGAAATATAATCACGCGGATGCAGTTCAATTTGCTTAAGTGCTTTCGCTGAAAGGGTTTTATACTGCTGATACACGTTGGCCACCAACTCCAGATAATGCACCATGGTCCGAAGTTTGGCAGTAGATCCTAAATCCAAACGGATACCTTCGTTAATATCTAGCGGCTGATCATAATTGTCTGTTTGTATACGTAGCAAATTACCTGTTTTGCTACGCTCAAACAGCATCAGGCTGTATACAATGGGAGCGAGGTCAGTGTTTTCATTAAGCATCCTAAATCCCACAATGCCTGCAGCCCGGGCAGTTGCCGGCTCACTTAGGGAATGCAAAGCATGGGTGACGGCTTGCTGGGTATTGTAATCAAGCGTCGTTTTAACCGTTAAATCTAAACGATCTAGCTCATAATTGGATTTTATGTCCAATGTCCTAGCCAAACGGCTACGCAATACGCCCTGCGTCTTTTTTTCAGTAGCAAAGGTAGATGCCACAAAAGCCGTTTTAAGCGTGCGTGCACTCACTTCTTGCAAAGCGGCATCCCTTAGTGCTACAGAAATGACCTTCTTTTCTGCCAGAAGCCACAAGTAGCGGTCAGTAAGATTTTGTAGCGCGTTGAACCCCTTTCCCAGCAAATAAGATGGACGCCTTTGTGACAATAACAGGCCCAGTATTTGCCGATACGCTTGCGCCTGCAGCTTGCTGACCGATTTGGACAAATTAAGCGCATCCATACTAAGCAACTTGTTAACCTGATTAAAATCAGCGCTAAACCAAGCCGACAAACCATCCCCTAGGCCATGCACTTCGCCTGATTTTGGCGTCGCGGCAAGCGGCATGGAGTTAAGATACGCCAGCGCTATTTCCTGCCGCATGGCTCGTGTGTCAGGCCCCAATAAATAGGCACGGATCGATGCCGTGCCCATTTGCCTAAATTTGTCTGTGATCGAATTTGTATAGCCATTTTGCGAATGGCGATATTTTTCTATTTGTGTCGCTAACGTGCTGCCACCCGCCACATTGCCGCCTGCCCCCAATTTATGCGCCATCAACTGCAAGCCGGCAAAGCCTAAGCGATCCCATTCTATCGCCGGATTAACCGTGGTATTCTCCGCATTGAGCAATTCCTTATTCTCGATAAAAAGCAGCGTATTCAAAATTACCGGTGGAATAGCCTGAAAACTGGGATAACCGTAATTAGGATAAACCGCATTAAAAATCAGTTGGTTGCTACGGTCAAAAATACGCAATCCTGCTTGGGTTTTTTCATGGTAAATATTGAACAAACCATAATCCGCAAGCTCCGTCATCATGGATGATGAAGACGCTTGCGCGGTAATGCTATAGCCTGACTTTTTTAAACGGTCAATGGCTTTTGGCAACAGCGTATAACCTAGCCGTTCATCGTAAGGCCCATACTCCGGATAACGGATTGACTGGCTGGAACCAGGCATGAGTTTAAAACTGAGCTGTTTGCTTATTTGGGAAAGATAGTGGGCCTGATATTTGGAGGTTTGCACCTCTTGCCTAATAAGTTTAGTGACAACAAAAGCTATGGCCAGTGAGACAATAACAATATATATTGCCAAAATACGCTGGATTATCGGTCTATTTTTCTGCATCAGTAACCATTTCCATTAACACGCAAGCGCGGCCCCATTGTTTCAGATAGCTCTAGGTCCATAGTTTATACTTACCCGGCCAGAACCTGTACTGATGCAAATAACAGACAGATTGTCCGTAAAGTCTCCCATGCGTCACCTGATTGCTGGCCCTTGATTTGCCGATCTGCTTTAGCGCCTAACACTAAAAGCCTATTAAGGTCAGCATCTGACAGTCTGGCGATTGCCTCATTAATAAGCGTTTTACGCTTATCCCAGACCTGATGGTTTTTGAACACCAGCTCTTTGCTTTGGCCTTGCTTGAGCGCAAATTTAATCTTGCTTAGCACTCTAACTTCACGAGCCAGTGCCCACAATATCACAGGGGCAGGAACATTTTCAGCCTGTAGGCCAGAAAATGTCCGTAACAACTGGTTTACATTTGCGGACAAAACAGCATCTATTAATTTAAAAGCATCGTATCGGGCGTTGTCGGCAACTACATCAACAATTTGCCCGGTGCTCAGTTTACAGGCACCATATAATACATACAGCTTTTCTATTTCTTGCGCGGCAGCCAATAAATTGCCTTCAATTCTGGACGCCAGTATTTTCACACCTTCAGGATCTGCTGATAAGCCCCTCTGCTGTAGGCGCTGCCCTAACCAATGGATTAAATCCTGTTTTTCCAACGGCCACACCTGAACAATAGCCCCTACCTTGTCCAATGCCTGCAACCAACGGCTTTTTAAAGCCTCTTTCGCCACTTTACCGGCGGTAATCAACAAAACAGTGTCCTCCGGCAAATTCCCGCAATAAGTAATCAAGGCTTTCGAACCATCAATTCCTGGAGCACCAGAAGGCAATCTTAAATCAATAATTTTTTTGTCGGCAAAAACAGACAACGAATCCGCCGAGTGGGCTAATTGATGCCATGAAAACCCAGTGGCTTCGGCTTGCAAAAGCTCACGGTTAAGATAGCCCATCTGCCGTGCCACCGCCCTCACGGCATCGGCCATTTCACCGAGTTGCAAAGGCTCATCGCCACTGATGAAATAAACAGGTGCCAATTTTTTTTGCAGGGCCAGCTTAAATTGCTCAGGCTTAAGGTGCATAACTATTTTGCGCGCGCGTCCAAAACCACACGCGACCGGTCAACAATGGCACGCACTGCCTGTTGGTACATTTCGTTACGGATCACTATCTCTTCGTTACCTTTAGCTAGGATATCTTGTTGGTTATTGAAATATTCCCGTTTAATCTCAATCGGCTGGCGAGTTATCAGCGGTGTATTGTCAGCCGTCGCCAGCTCATAATCAAAGCGATAGTACAATTCAAGCTCATTAGACCTGCCCCTTTCGTTCAGCGATAAAACCCGTTGCCCTGAATTTTCACCAAAAACCCTGATGACAATCCCCGCATTTTCAGGTGAACTGGCCAGCTTACCCGAAGCTGGCCTCATTGCCCTCTTGAATTGCTCGCGCAATGGTATCGATGCCCCCTCAAGATAAACACTTTTTAATGCTTCAGGCATGTCCATAGCGCCACGCAAATGATATCCACAAGCACTGAGCCAGACAGCAATAATTACAACAACCAGTTTTTTCATCGGGACTTGTTCATTTAAAACGCCATTAGACAACGATATTGACCAGTTTGTTTGGTACAACAATCACTTTTTTAACCGGCATGTCTTCAATAAAACGCTTGACCTGTTCATCATTCAGCGCTGTTGCTTCAATATCGCCAGCGGATGCGCCTGCCGGAACAGAAATTTTACCGCGTAACTTGCCATTGATTTGCACCATCAATTCCAATGAATCCTGCGCCAAGGCACTTTCATCAATTTGCGGCCAAGGCACTGTAATTACTGTTTGCTGATTCCCTAGTTGCAACCATAATTGATGACAAATATGCGGGACGATAGGCGACAACATCAACACGATAGCCTCCAGAACTTCTTGGCGCACTGCCTTGCCGTTATCGGAACCATCGGTGAACTTACTTAAGGTGTTAATCAGTTCCATGTTGGCCGCAATAGCCGTATTAAAAATAGTGCGCACCCCCATATCATGGCTGACTTTCTGGATGGTTTGGTGCAATTGCCGCCGCACCGTCTGCTGCTCTTGGGTTAGTGATTGCTTATCAAGCGCTTGCCTGGCACCGCCCGCCTCAATATGCAAATACGCCTGCCGCCAAAGCCGTTTTAAAAACCGGTGCGCGCCTTCAACGCCACTGTCCGACCACTCCAGCGATTGTTCGGGTGGCGCGGCAAACATGATAAACAGGCGCACAGTGTCGGCACCATATTGGTCTATCAAACCTTGAGGGTCAACGGTATTGCCTTTGGACTTGGACATTTTGCTGCCATCTTTTAGCACCATGCCTTGGGTCAGTAATTTTTTAAATGGTTCATCAGCCGTTAGCAAACCTTCGTCGCGTAATAATTTGGTATAAAAACGTGCATACAACAAGTGCAAGATGGCATGTTCAATTCCACCGATGTAATAATCAACAGGCAACCAGTGGTCAACCCGCGCATCTAACATCGTATCGGCATTATTACAGGTGAACCGGGCAAAATACCAAGACGACTCCATAAAAGTATCAAAGGTGTCCGTTTCGCGTCTGGCAGGCTTGCCGCAAGATGGGCAAGCTGTCTTAGAAAATGTCGGATGTGCCACCAGCGGCGACTGCGAGCCGTCCAACACCACGTCTCTAGGTAACTCAACGGGTAAATCTTGTTCAGGCACAGGCACAGTGCCGCAATCATCACAATAAATGACCGGTATTGGCGCCCCCCAGTAACGCTGGCGCGACACGCCCCAATCACGCAAACGGAAATTGACTTTGCGCAATCCCTTTCCGGCTTGCTCTAACGTTCCGGCGATTTTTACAAAAGCCTGCTCGGAAGTTAAGCCGTCAAATTCACCAGAGTTTTTCAGCACACCTTTTGCTGTGTAAGCGTGTTCTGAACAATCATCGCCAACACTATCCTGAGCAAAAATAACTTGTCTGATCGCAATGCCGTATTTTACGGCAAACTCATAATCGCGTTGGTCATGTGCAGGTACCGACATCACCGCACCGGTGCCATAACCCATCAGCACAAAATTGGCGATCCAGACAGGCACGGCTTCACCGGTAATTGGATGCAAGGCGTCAATACCGGATGCAATACCGCGTTTTTCCATTGTCTCCATCGCCGCTTCTGAGGTTTCCATCAGCTTGCAAGCGTTGATAAATTCAGCAATGCCAGGGTTATTTTCCGCCGCTTTTAACGCCAGCGGATGTTCGGCGGCAACCGCCAAGTACGTCACGCCCATCAAAGTGTCAGGGCGCGTGGTATAAATCCGCACCGGCTGCCCCAACTCAGGCACAGCAAAGTCCATCTCCACGCCTTCTGAACGGCCTATCCAATTGGCCTGCATAGTTTTGACCTGTTCAGGCCAACCGTCTAAGGTCTCCAATGCAGACAACAACTCATCAGCATACGCGGTGATTTTTAAAAACCATTGGGAGATTTCCTTGCGTTCCACATGGGTGTCACAACGCCAACAACAACCATCTATCACCTGCTCGTTCGCCAGCACGGTCATATCATGGGGACACCAGTTGACAGGCGCGGTTTTTTTATAGACCAGCCCTTTTGCTAGCAATTTGAGGAAAAACCATTGTTCCCAACGGTAATAATCAGGATCGCAAGTGGCAATTTCCCTATCCCAATCATAGCCGAACCCCAGTCGTTTCAATTGGTCGCGCATGTAATCGATGTTGCTATATGTCCAATCAGCGGGATGCACGCCATGCTGCATCGCGGCATTTTCGGCGGGCAGTCCAAACGCATCCCAACCCATAGGCTGCAAAACATTCTTGCCTAACATACGTTGATAACGGCTGATGACATCGCCTATCGTGTAATTGCGCACATGCCCCATGTGTAGTTTGCCACTAGGATACGGGAACATCGATAAACAATAATACTTGTCTGCCGAAGAAGATTCTGAAGCCTTAAACACGCCTGCGGTTTCCCAGGCTTGCTGCACGTCTTGCTCAATAGTGAGCGGCTGATAATTTTCTTGCATCCTTCTCGTCTTTTATCAATCAAAAGCGTTAGAATACCGTACAGTTGCTTAAATCTAAAGCGTCAATTTCAGGAGTTGAACCATGAATAAAAATAAACTTATCGCTGCCTATAGCCAACTTTTAGAGCATCTTCACGAAACCATGGAAGAAACCCTTCACTCGTTTGCTGAAGCCTTGGAAATTTCCAAGGAAAAAACCAGCAAGACCAGTGACTTGACGGACGAAGAGCTGGATAAAGTGTCCGGCTATGTCAAACGTGATATTGAACATGCAGCACATGGTTTATCGGATAAGGAGGATAACGATTCACTTGCCGAATGGTTTAAATTTGATGTTGAGCTGATTGAAAATTTCACTTTGGATGCTTTTTTAAGCGTTGCCGATAAAACCCGCATTGAACTGGCAAAACTACAACAATTGGCGGAAACACACACTTATCATAGTGGCGAAATCACCAGTCCAGGCACCTTTATTTGTGACGCGTGTGGTAAAGAAATCGCTTTTAAAACACCCAGCGAAATCCCCGTATGCCCGAAATGTAATGCAACGACTTTTGTGCGTATCTAAAAATAATAATAACGAATATACCGTGTGATTTAACAGGAACAGACTATGCGTAGAGTAATTTTTAATCAAAAAGGCGGGGTGGGCAAATCAACTATCACCTGCAATCTGGCTGCTATCAGTGCCATTGAAGGTAAGCGTACCCTAGTGATTGATCTGGATATCCAGGGCAACTCTACACAATATTTACTGGGTTCAAAAATCACTGACAGTGACAAGACCATCGCCCATTTTTTTAAAGACTGCTTAAGTTTGTCGCTGTTCGGCGGGGGCAATACGGGTTCTGGCCTCGAAAATCTTATCCACGAAACCCCTTTCCCTAATTTGTACGTGCTACCCTCCCACCCCGAACTTGAACCTTTGCAAGGTCGCTTAGAGTCACGTTTTAAAATCTTTAAATTGAAAGAAGCTTTAGAAAAACTACAGGATTTCGACAATATCTACATAGACACACCGCCGATTTTAAACTTTTACAGCCAATCTGCACTTATCGCGGCTGAAAAGTGCCTAATCCCTTTTGATTGCGACACTTTCGCCAGAGAAGCCTTATATACCTTGATGCAAGCGGTGGCCGAAGTCAAAGCCGACCATAACCAAGGTTTGGAAGTGGAAGGCATTATCGTCAACCAATACCAAAGACAGGCAAATCTGCCCCGCCAGTTGGTTGACGAATTGATTGCCGAAGGATTACCGGTGCTCGCCGCGATGATTTCGCCTTCGGTAAAAGTCAGGGAATCCCATTCAGTTTCGCAGCCGTTGGTGCATTATTTGCCTAGCCATAAATTAAGTGACGAGTTTCGAGCCTTGTATGCTGAAATTCATAACAAATAGCATCATCGCCTATCACATCTAAAGTTTTTAAGGTTGGCGCTGGACGACCTCACCTTCAGCGCCCTCTTTTTACCTGTGACTCATTGATCATTTAACTATCAATATAATTCTAGTCACTAAACTTTCCTCAAGCCAATTATCAAAAGAATTCAATTCTGCTTTAACCTCGTAATAGTGCGACTATAATTAAAATAGCTTCGGTTTTTGCTGGTCTATTTTCACTGTAGAAACTGGGCTTTTTTAAAAAAACCATTGGCATCCAGACTTAAGATCAATAAAACCACGAGGTTCTTATGAAGAAAGCAAAACTTAACATCCCGTTTTCTACGTTGGCATTGGCTATTTCCTTAATCTTTAGCGGCACCGTCCAAGCTGAGTGGATAAACAGTTACGGAACCAAAAGTAGCGAATTCGGTTCAGTCACGCCCTCTTCGCAAGGCGGCTATTATCTATCAATGCTTAGTTCGCCTTTAGCCCAAACATCCAAACCGACAACCTTGTTTTCACTACTGAATGCAAATGGCAATCCCTTATGGACAAAAAAAATCACTAGCGGCGCTTATGATAGTTTTTTTCTAAGTGAATTGAGTAACGGTCGCGTGTTGCTACAGGGCTCAACCAGCGCAACAGCGACTGGTAATAACGATGCCGTTTGGGCGCTTTATAACGTCAACCGTACGACAGGTGCCCTTTCTCCGGTATTCAGGAGAATCTATAAAGGCAAGGGAAATGATTTATTATCCATTACTCAGGATAAACAGGGGGGATTATGGGGCACCGGTTCAACCACATCGTTCAGTCAAGACGGCAAAGGGACTGATATGCTATTGGCTAAGCTCAATGTTAATAACGGCGCACCCATTTGGAGCAAGGCATACCATTACGATTACAACGATTCACTTGCGGCCTTTATCCCTAAAGGCAATAATTTTATTCTCTTGGCTAATGCCAAAAACTCGGGCGGTGGCAGCCAAAAAATAGTGCTGGGCCAACTGAACAGCTTAGGTGATCCAGTTGTTGGATCCTTTAAAAAATATGGGGGCACTGGACTCAATACCGCCATAAATATTAAGCCCATTTCCCAAGGAAATTATCTGGTTTATGGCACCAACCAAGTCTCTATAAAAAATAGCAACACTACGGTTTTTGTAATTAAACTGAACTCAAACTTGGGCTATATTTGGGGCAAAAAATATGTTGGCAATCCTGACCAAGGGCTCGGGATTAGCGATATCAACGAAAACGCCAATGGCTCCTTTACCTTAACAGGCAATCTGAGGACACCTGTTTATTTCAGTGGATTCCCATTGTATACGGCACAACATCCTACGATAATGCAACTTTCATCAACCGGTACCGTAAGTGCAGCTAATAGCTTTGAATACCAAGAAATTGATTCAGGAAATTTCTCCAGAAATGCCGATGGTTCTTATCGGCTCGATGGCCAAACGATGGCGTTCAATCTATCCGGTAGCGGCGTAGGCGACATAGATGCGCTCTATGGGCTCTTTAGCGCAAATATAACACCTGATTGGATAAAAACACTGGGTGGCCCAAAAGTTGATATTGCCTTTATCTCACCTCAAGCAGGAGGCTACGGATTGTCTGGATCGACGAGTTCTTGGGGTGCGGGAAATCTTGACGTGTTAGCGGGCAAACTTGATGCCAATGGTGATGTGCCAGGCTGTCCGTATATTAAAGAGGTTTCAATGGTCAAAACCACCCCAAAAATTAACGTTAGCAATCTAAACTGGCAACCTCAGGCCGCTGCTTTGGTAAAAAAAGGCGCCATACAAGCCACCAGCGTCGCACTCAAGGTAAGCAATGCAGCTATTACGGTAAAATCCGTCTGCAAACATTAATTATTGGTTTTAACGGCATACCTAGTGGAGTTGCTTTGACACTGGCAACTCCACTAGGCGCAAAACAAACCAAGGGCATCTACCGCTATTTAACTAAGGCACCTGCAAAATCCAATTGCCGCCAAGCTTCATACAATACAACAGCAACCGTGTTGGACAAATTCAGACTACGGCTTTGCGTTTGCATTGGCAGATACAAACAATTATCAGAACCGGTCTCTTCTAACACACACGTTGGCAAGCCTCTCGTTTCCGGTCCAAACAGTAGGGCATCCTGAGGGTTAAAGCAGGCATCGCTGACGCGGCGCCCACCTTTAGTGGTCAATGCAAGTAGCCGAAGCGGCTTGACATTGGCAATAAATTCACCCAACGAATCATGGACTTGTACAGCGACCCATTCATGATAATCCAATCCTGCGCGGCGCAATTTTTTATCGTCCAAAACAAAACCTAACGGTTTAATTAAGTGCAAGTGCGCTCCAGTATTTGCACATAACCGGATAATATTTCCTGTATTCGCAGGAATTTCTGGCTCGTACAAAACAATATGGAACATAAATCAATTTTTGCTATCAATGTTGACGGGTGTCAGCTTCCATATTTCATTATTGTATTCGCCGATAGTCCTATCAGTGGAAAACTTACCGCTACCCGCACAATTTAAAATACTCATTCTAGTCCAGTGCTCTTGATCCTGATAGGCTATTTCCACTTGTCTTTGTGCATTAACGAAACTACCAAAATCAGCTACTGTCATCCAAGGATCCTGTGGGCTTTTGATTGAGCTGATAATCGAGTCAAAAATGCCCGGTTCAAATTGGTTAAAATGACCACACTCAAGTAGATTGAGAACCCGTTGCAAGTCTTCATCCTGATTAATTATCTCGACGGGATTATAATGATGCCTCGTTTCTTCCACTTGTTCTTCGGTTAAACCAAACAGAAAGAAATTTTCATCACCGACTTCTTCACGAATCTCGATATTAGCACCATCCAATGTGCCAATTGTCAACGCACCGTTCATCATAAACTTCATATTGCCGGTACCGGATGCTTCTTTGCCGGCCGTTGAAATCTGCTCCGACAAATCAGCGCCAGGACATATTTTTTCCATTGCCGATACCCGGTAATTAGGTAAGAAAACCAATTTTAACTTATCGCCGATATCAGGATCGTGATTGATAACATTAGCGACATTATTGATCAGTTTGATAATACGTTTCGCCATGTAATAACCGGGTGCAGCCTTACCTCCTATCAAAACGCAACGATTTGTCCAGTTCTTGGTGTCTCCCCGTTTAATACGGTCATAAAGATGGATGACATGCAAGACATTTAGCAACTGGCGTTTGTATTCATGGATGCGTTTAACCTGAATATCAAATAAAGCATTGACGTTTAAATCAATGTTCAGCTCCTGCTTTTTATAATTGACAAGTTCTTGTTTGGCACTTTGCTTAACATCGCGCCAACATTTACGGAATTTTTTATCATCTGCAAACGGCGCTAATTTTTTCAGTAAAGATAAATCGGTCAACCAACCATCGCCAATGGTATTGGTAATCAATGCAGCTAATTTAGGATTACAAGAAGCCAGCCAACGACGCGGCGTGACACCATTGGTTTTATTGTTGAATTTTTCCGGCCATAACTCGTAAAAATCACGGAACAGCCCTTGTTGCAGCAATTTTGAATGCAATTCGGCAACACCGTTAACAGAAAAACTGCCTACAATGGCAAGATAGGCCATCCTAACCTGTTGTTCATGACCCTCTTCGATTAACGACATACGTCTCAACCGCTCTTTATCACTAGGCCAATGGGCTGAAACTTCAGCCATAAAATGTGCATTTATTTCAAAAATTATTTCCATCAGGCGGGGTAATAATTGCTTGAACAAATTGACAGACCAACGTTCTAGCGCTTCAGGCAATAGCGTATGGTTGGTGTAAGCCATAGTATTGCGGGTGATGTCCCATGCTTGATTCCAAGGCAATCCGTAAACATCAATAAACAGGCGCATCAATTCCGCAACAGCGATACTAGGATGGGTATCGTTTAATTGAAAACAGTTTTTCTCAGCAAATTCTGAAAAGTCATGTCCATGCTGATTAACCCAGTGAGTGATCACATCCTGCAAACTGGCAGAGGCCAATAGATATTGCTGGCGCAACCGTAGAGTTTTGCCATTTTCGTTAGCATCGTTTGGATACAACACCATGGTGATATTTTCAGCGGTATTTTTTGCTGCGACCGCTTCCGCATAATCTCCGGCATTAAAATCTTCTAAATCAAACTCTTCCGTAGCCTCTGCTTTCCATAACCGTAAGGTATTAACGGTGCCATTTCGATAACCCGGTATCGGTGTATCGTAAGGAATAGCAAGGACATCATGCGTGTCTATCCAACAAGTCCTTTCATTACCGTTTTCATCAATATGCCTTTCAGTATGTCCGCCAAACTTGATTCTATAAGTATGTTCAGGGCGTTCAATTTCCCAGATATTACCGTTACGTAGCCAATGGTCTGGTTTTTCTATTTGCTCGCCATTAACAATAGCTTGGCTGAACATGCCATATTCATAGCGTAAACCGTAACCGGTCACTGGCAATTGCAAAGTCGCACAGCTATCAATAAAACAAGCGGCCAGCCGGCCTAAGCCGCCATTACCAAGCCCCGCATCGGGTTCACTTTCGATTAATTCTTCCAGCTCCAAACCGATGTCGTACATCATTTTTTTCACGGTATCATCAACGCCCAAATTGAGCATAGCATTGCTGAGCGTCCTGCCCATCAAAAATTCCATCGAAAGGTAATAGGCTCGTTTGCAATCCTGCTTGATGTAAGCGCTGTAGGTTTTTTTCCAACGTTCTATCAGACGGTCACTAATCGTCAGCGACAAAGCTTCGTAAGCATAATGTGGTGAACGGCAAAATTCATCCCTACCTAACCGATGACTGTAATTACGTTTAAAATCGGTTATCAGGTCAGCGACTTCCATACCTAAAGCAGGTAATAAAGTAAGATCACATTTAGGTTTACTTTTTTTAAATTGTGTATTTGGCATGATTTTTCTTAGTAGTAATAATTTTCTAGGCTCAATATGGGTTTCAGGGTCTTTTTGAATGATGGGCACCAAAAGCTTCAAATGTCATTTATTGGAGTACAAACCTAGGTTTGTACTCCAATATCAGCAAGTTTATAGGCCAAAATACCCATTTTTCTCCCTTATTTTTAAACTTTGAGGAGGTGGCTTGAAAAGACCTTAAAACCCATATAGAGCCATTTTCTATTTGTAAATTTATTGCCCTAAATTTTCTGTCCTAAAGTGGTTACTCAACATCCAATTGTCGGTAAGCACCGCGATAATACAAAATAGGCTCGCCTGGGCGGCACACGCAATTATGTACTTCGCCAATAATTATTTGGTGTGTGCCGGCTTTTAATTTATCAACAACTTTACATTCAAGTGACATCAGACTGTCAGTTAAGAGCGGTGTGCCTTTACTGCCCGCTTGCCAATCAGTATTTTCAAAGCGTTGCGCCTGACTGCTGCCT
The DNA here is from genome assembly GCA_028712695.1 of Methylovulum sp. Taxonomy (GTDB): domain Bacteria; phylum Pseudomonadota; class Gammaproteobacteria; order Methylococcales; family Methylomonadaceae; genus Methylovulum. Next base: position 26,003 of record JAQTQZ010000019.1, read on the forward strand.
CCTGCAAATTGATTGGAGACATACTGTTGATCTGATGCTAAAACATTGACAGCAAAATAACCGCTCTCATCAATACCTGCACCGGTATCTGCCGCATCATTAATGCACACTAATATTTGCGGCGGTTCTACTGAGACACTGGAAAATGCAGTCACCGTCATTCCTTGATTACCAAATTTTTCAGAGTATGTGGTAACGACGGTAACGCCGCTTGCCCATAGTTGCAATGCCTTTTTAAAATCATCAACACTGACAGTCATTTAGTTTTCCAGTTGCTTGTTAAATTTGAGTATTTTTCAATTATATTGCCAAAGTTAGGCATAAAAGTAACAGTATAACATGAGTGATTTGGTTAGATAGGACACGCCCGCATTAAAACAAGCCTCAATAGTATTGATAGTATAATTAAAAAAGGCCGGGGCGTTTCCACTCCAGCCTTCTAAAAATTCATTTTATCTATGTTGTTATTTGCAATGCAGGAAATCCTAGGGGGTTGTCGTTTTTGTACCGCGCTGGGCTTTTTTCTCAGCCCGTTGGGCTTTTAATTTTGTCTCAAGCGCACTGCTCTGTTGCTTAGCGGCCTCTTGGCAACTTTTTATACCCGCCGCATCTTGGCTAGCCTGTACACAAGACAAATGAGTTTGTACTATTTGTAATCTTTCTTGCAAGCCCGCTATTTGTTGGTCTTTAGAAGATTGGAACGCCGCAGGATCAGCGGTAGCCATCGCTGCCGAGGAAGTAAGCATTCCTACTGTAAAAATAATAGAAATGAAAAAAGATTGGGTAACGCGCATAGATAGTGCCACCTAATAAGTTCTTAAAGAGGATTTACACAAGAAATCACCGGTAAAAATGGATCGCAGTAAACGCAACGGCGTCATTTTTACCTTTCAAAATCTACTCTGCATCCAATTAATTGTCAAAATTTATATTTTCTCTAATCAACAAGGATATTTAGCCATCGACTATGCCCGTTATGACTTAATGGCAATTATAAATTGTCTATCAACACATCAGCGAATTCACTGCACTTAACTTCTATTGCCTCGGTCATTAAACGAGCAAAATCATAAGTGACGTGCTGGCTAGCAATTGCTTTATTCATTGCGTTAATAATGGCGTCAGCAGCTTCTGACCACCCCATATAACGCAGCATCATTTCACCGGACAGGATTAATGAGCCGGGATTGACTTTATCTAAATTTGCATATTTAGGAGCCGTGCCATGTGTCGCTTCAAAAACTGCCGTGCCGGTTTGATAATTGATATTGCCACCGGGCGCAATGCCTATGCCACCCACTTGTGCCGCTAACGCATCGGATAAATAATCGCCATTCAGGTTTAACGTGGCAATCACGTCAAAATCCTCAGGGCGGGTCAGCACTTGTTGCAAAGCAATGTCAGCAATAGCGTCTTTAATTAAAATACGTCCGCCCGCTAACGCATCGGCCTGTTCTTCATTTGCCGCCGCCTCACCCGACTCGGCACGGGTTTTCTCCCATTGCGGCCAAGTATAAGTTTGTTCAGGATAATCTCGCTCTGCCAACTGATAGGCCCAGTTTCTAAAAGCGCCTTCAGTAAATTTCATGATATTGCCTTTATGCACTATCGTTACACTTTTACGCTGGTTGGCAATTGCATACTCAATAGCCGAACGCATCAAGCGCTCCGTGCCTTCCTGTGACACTGGCTTGATACCTATCCCAGACGTTTCAGGAAAACGGATTTTGCTGAATTGCTCAGGAAAGTTTTCCTCTAATAAACGCATGAAACGTTTGTTCTCTTCACTGCCTTGCGTAAATTCCAAGCCTGCATAAATGTCTTCCGTATTTTCCCTAAAAATAACCATATCAACAGATTCTGGATGCTTGACGGGTGATGGCACACCTTGGAACCATCTAACCGGGCGTAAACAGACATACATATCCAGCAGTTGCCGTAACGCCACATTTAATGAACGGATACCGCCGCCAATCGGCGTTGTCAAAGGCCCTTTAATAGAGACAAGATAATCCCTACATGCTTGAACAGTGGCATCAGGCAACCATGTGTCAAACAGATTATTTGCCTTTTCACCGGCATACACTTCTTGCCAGTGGATCTTCCGTTGCCCCGCATAACTTTTAGCAACTGCAGCATCTAAAACCCGTACCGTGGCACGCCAAATATCAGGCCCCGTGCCATCACCTTCTATATAAGGAATAATTGGATCGTTAGGTACGACAAGTTTGCCATTTTGCATGGTGATGGCACTGCCGCTGGTAAGTTCTAAGCTGGACATAACAAGACCTCTAACAGAATGGATTCAAGTTTAAATATACGCCACTTTTTATGAAAGCACACTTCACGTCTATGCAAAACGCAGTTAGCAACATTGAGGATTAGGCGGGTGATGTTATCAGCCTACCACGCGGGGTATTTGTTTAAAGAAGGATTCCAAGTAAATGCGGCCAAATTCACCATTCATGTGTAAATTATCTTTGTCAGCGTAAGGTTTATTGGCTGACCCATCACCTACATCCATACCAATGGCACCCGATTTATACTCCGTTTTGGTATAAATATTTTCAATAAGCGTTTCTTCCGGCTGCGCCAGTAGAGTCGCTTTATCAGCAATAAGGATACGGTTTACGCAGCTAACAAATTCAGAATAATTTATTTTTTTACCCAAAAATGGATTCTTGCTGTACGCCGTCAAAGGGTTATGTCCGATATAAACGGGCATATCAGATAAGCTGCGCACCTTTTTTAAGGTTTGCATTGATAGTGTGTCACTTAACGTGTCAAGGATAGAGTGCTCATAAACGGCTTTGGAAAAATAATGGCTAGTCCTGTCGAACTCCAATTTATACGGAAACGAAAATTTAAGGCCATAAATCAGACAAACATCAAAAGCAGATAGATTGATCGTTTCAAATCCCCCTGAAGTTTGCGTTATCGATTTCTTTAAATAGGGCGTTGTTGGAATCAAAACACCTTTTTCTATACTCAAATACCTCATTCTGTCAGCACGCGCGGCAAAAAAAGTTATGTTAATTTTCGCATAATCAGGTTTTATCAAATCCCAGCCAAACTTTAAGCTACCGACATGGCTGTTGCCCAGTACACAGATATTTAATGCCTTATCATCCGTTAAGCCGTTCATTTCAGCCCCTTTTTGCCAAACGCGGCCAATAATTCTTCCTCACAAACCAGTTCGTCTGGCGATTTTTTACGCAATGCCAATGCTTTTTGGCTTTGTTCGATGGGATATTCGCCAAACTTTTTCTCCATATCCTGAAAAAACAAATCCATAATAAGATCCACGCCGTGGGAGTTGACATTACGTTGGTTAGGTTCAAAGAATACGCCTTTAAAAGGCGGACTATTGATGATTTCATAGGAGGGGAAATAATCAATAAATATCCGTTCCTCTGCCAATTGGCCAGCAACCGCGCGTAGAACGGACTTAGATGCCATCGTCGCCAGCAGGACATGGCTGCCAGAATTGGTCGCCGTCAGTGGTACAGGTGACACCGTCAGAATAATCCGCAATTTTTTGTTGGCTTGTCTCATTAACGAGATAGCCGCACTCAGGTTGGCCAGCACGTCAGCGAACTTCTGATTTTTGAATACATGTTGTTCGCTGTCGAACTCGCCAGCGGCTGTGCCAGGACACATCGGGTATTCGTAGCCGTACTCTTTATTAAACCAACTTTCCGTCAATCCCAACGTAAAAACAAAAACATCAGCTCTTTTTATCGCCAGCTTAAAAGAGCTGATCGCCTGTTGCCGAGATAGCCGCATTTCCTCTATCGATTCAAATCCGTTCGGCTCGATGTTCGGGCGGAAAGGGTCATAAAAACGGTCATTTTTTTGCCAATATTCAACCGGTTGCATCTTTTCCAGCAGCGCCCATTCGACCCATTGTTTCAACAACGAAGTCGTGTAGATATTGCCGGTGCGGCAAGAAAAGACATCGTAGCTGAAAACTTTGCAGTTTGTTTTCGACAACCCCGCTGGCGCGGGTTCAGTGTTGAGCCAGGAAAAAGCCCTTTTTTGCAAAGCGAGACCGATATGTTGGGCAAAACAGGAGCCGAATGTGGCTATTTTGTGCTGCTGCAGCAGTTGGAATTTGGGGTTCCACAAATCACCAATGTCGAACATGTTTTTACTGGCAATCGCTGTTTTCCAGAAGGCTTGTTCCGGAAGCTGTTGATACGGATTCATTTTTAACAAACTCTAGTTTGGGTGTGTTTTTAAAAATAACGTGATAACAATTAATCGTAGGATGCAGCAACATGAAATGCCATGCACCACCGGTATCTGCACCCCACCACTTCTGTTTTAATTTGTATGTGAGGGGGAAAAATTACGCGTGGAAGGCATCCTGATCAATATAGATATCAATCGTATTCTCCGGTTGGATGGTGGCAATCGGTAAATCTTGCCCATCCCGCCAAGCTTTAACAATTACCTGTTTATTCGAGCCAGTGATCAAAAACAACAGCTCGCGGGTATTGCCTAATGCTTTTGCGCTAAGTGAAACCCGTTTAGGCGGTGGTTTAGGTGCGTTGTAAACCGCATGCACCAATTCGTCTTCATTATGTTTGTCACCGGGAAACAAGCTAGCCGTGTGCCCATCCTCACCCATACCCAGCAACACCATATCAAATGGCAGAGCGGCCTCAACAATAGGCCGATAAAGCGCAGCGGACTGTTCGCCGCCCAATTCAGCAGGGATAGGGAAAACTTGTGTTGCCGGAATGCCCACTTTAGTTAACCAAACCTGCTCTGGTATGGCGCTGTTCCTGTCGGCATGGTCAACTGGCAAACAGCGTTCGTCACCGTAATAAATGACCCAATTAACCCAATCCGCCTCCGCCGCCGCTAACAGGCGGTAGACTTTTTCAGGCGTAGTGCCCCCTGCCAGCACGAGCTTGAATTTACCGTGATCGGCAATGGCTTGTCCGGCCGCTTTTAGAATGTGTTGGCAAGCCGCAACGGCGACTTGGTCAGCAGTTTCTAGTAAGTGCCATCGGCTATTTTCTTGCATTTATTTACACTCCGGTGTTAGGGAACTGCGCCAGGATTGGCTGTCTTTATCAAATAATCGGCTATCTTCTGGCCCCCAGGAACCGGCGGGATATGTAGCGACATAATCACGCTCTATCGCCCAAGTTTGCAGGATAGGGTCAACAATACGCCAGGCATATTCCACTTCGTCAAAGCGCAGGAATAAGGAACGGTCACCTTTCAACACATCCAGCAACAAGTCTTCATAGGCGTCGATCGCTTTTTCGTCTTCATTGCGGAAACTGGCATCGAGGCTACTGGTGCGGGTGGTCATTTCCAGCCCTGGTTCTTTAACTGTCATTTCAATACGGATACATTCTTCCGGTTGTATACCCAATAGCACCCAGTTTTGGTTCATGCAGTGCACATCAGTGTCACGGAAAAACTGTAATGGGGGATGGCGAAAACAAATCGAAATGGTGGACTGTGCTTTGGCCATACGTTTGCCTGTACGCATATACATAGGGACACCACGCCACCGCCAATTGTCAATGTACAATTTCATTGACGCATAAGTTTCGGTAGTGCTATTAGCGGGTATATTATCTTCTTCCAAATAGCCGTTAACCTTTTCATTATTCATGTGGCCTTTGGCATATTGTCCACGAAAAGCCTGGGCATGAACCGCTTCTTTAGGAATAGGCCGTATGGATTTTAATACTTTGACTTTTTCATCCCGCAAAGCTTCGGCTTCCATGGATACCGGCGGCTCCATTGTGACTAAGGTCAATAATTGCAACAAATGGCTTTGCAGCATGTCGCGTAGCGCACCGGCACTGTTGTAATAATCCCCCCGTGTATCTATGCCAATAGTTTCCGAGTGGGTGATTTGGATATGGTCTATGTAATTACGGTTCCATAACGGTTCGAGCATGACGTTGGCAAACCGGAACACCAGCACATTCTGCACCATACCTTTGCCTAAATAATGGTCAATGCGATAGATCTGCTCTTCAGTCAAATAGTGGCTGATCCGTTTTTGCAACGCCTGCGCACTGTCCAAATCATAGCCAAATGGCTTCTCAATAATGACGCGCCGCCAACCGCGGTCTTCATCAAACAAGTGGTTGTCACTCAGCAGACTCATGACCGGACCAAAGTCCGCAGGGCTAATTGACAAGTAAAACGCGATATTTTTGGAAAAACTTTTATCTTCGAGCGTACTTGTCAGAGCCGTATAACACTGCGCCTCATTAAGATCGCCTTGGTGATAATACAAACGGTCACTAAACCGCTTAAAAATGGCTTCGTCAAAATCATCTTTGGCTTTTGCCTGAACCATACCCCTGACTTCCGCCAGCCATTTTTGTTGATCCCAAGGTCTGCGGCCAATTGCCAGAATACGCGTGCCTTCAGGAAGCCGGTTGGCAACATCCAAATGATACAAAGCAGGCATTAATTTAATGCGGGACAGATTGCCCGTGGCACCAAAAATAACGTAAGTACAGGGTTCGGCTTTCATATAAGATCCTGATAAGGTTAAAAGTATAAGACGCCGGTGGCAGACGCAAGCCCTGCACAAGTGCAACGCGTGTATGTGTTAGAGCAAACCTACACTCATTATTCAGCGTAAAACAGGTGGGGCGCTTGCGCTTGCCCCACCTAGACGAGTTATACGGTATACGTCGTCGAGGCGGTTTTACCGCCGTGCCCTGTCCAATCGGTATGAAAAAATTCGCCTCTAGGCTTATCGACGCGTTCATAAGTGTGTGCACCAAAATAATCCCGTTGCGCTTGCAATAAATTAGCCGGTAACCGTTCAGTGCGGTAGCCATCAAAGTAAGCCAATGCAGAGGAGAAAGCCGGGGTTGGAATGCCCAGCTCAATACCTAAAATGACCGCTTTGCGCCAACCGGCGTCGGCTTTGTTCATTGCCTCGACAAAGAAATCGGCAAGCAACAGGTTTTCCAATTCCGGGTTAGCGGTGTAAGCTTGTTTGATGTCATTCAAAAACTGGCTACGGATAATACAGCCGCCGCGCCACATCAAGGCGATTTCGCCATAATTCAGCGACAGGTCATATTCTTTTGAGGCTTCGCGCATCAACCGGAAACCTTGGGCATAAGAAATGATTTTAGCGGCATACAACGCATCGCGGACTGCGTCAATCATCGCTTGCTTATCGCCGGTAAATTTAGCGGAGGCTTTAGGTAAAATTTGCGCGGCTTTGACGCGTTCTGATTTTTGCGCGGATAAACAGCGGGCGAACACTGACTCACCTATCAAAGTTAATGGAATACCTAATTCCAACGCGTTAATGCCCGTCCATTTGCCCGTGCCTTTTTGGCCTGCGGTATCGAGGATTTTATCGACTAAAGGCTGACCGTCTTCATCGGTGTAAGCCAAAATAGCGGCTGTTATTTCAATCAGATAAGAGCTTAATACGCCTTGGTTCCATTCGGAGAAAATGCTGTGCATTTCTTCTGCGGTTAACCCCAGGCCCTCGGACAATAATTGGTAGGCTTCACAAATCAACTGCATATCGCCGTATTCGATACCGTTATGCACCATTTTTACGTAATGTCCGGCACCGTTATCACCCACCCATTCACAACAAGGTTGACCGTCGACTTGCGCACTAATGGACTGGAAAATCGCTTTTACGGTAGGCCAAGCCGCTTTATTGCCACCGGGCATAATTGACGGCCCGTGCCGTGCGCCTTCTTCACCACCAGAAACACCCGTCCCAATATAGTTGATGTTTTTTTCCTGCAGATATTGGGTGCGGCGGTTAGTATCGGTAAACAATGAATTACCGCCGTCAACGATAATATCGCCAGCCGATAACAACGGGATTAGTTTATCGATGTATTGGTCGACCACCTCACCCGCTTTAACCATCAGCATGACGATACGCGGTGATTCCAATTTATCCACTAGTTCTTCAAGCGAATGTGTGCCAATAATCTGGGTGTTCTTAGCCGGCCCTTCAATAAATTCATCCACTGTGCTGGTGGTACGGTTAAAAACCGCCACTCTAAAGCCGTGGTCATCCATGTTAAGGACAAGGTTTTGTCCCATAACCGCCAGGCCGATCAAGCCAATATTTGCTTTCATGTGTGCCTTCTTTAAGTATTGTTGTCGCTAACTGGGTTAGCGTATTTTTAATTGTGCTGAAAATGCCAACGCATCATCAGCCCGACTAATTTTACAAATTCCGGATTGAATATTAAGCGATGGATAAGCCATTAGCTCGCTCTATTATAGATTCGGATAAATTATATCTTGTTGGGCTTATTATGAATATCCAATTACCACATTCAAACCCTTTGCTGTGCAGCATTCCATACCGGCTGCAATAATGCCTGACATTGCTGTTCAAACGCCTCGCCCAGCACCAAGTTCAGATCAACCATCCCGTAAAGCCGTCTTAATTCAGGTTCAAAGGGTTGTTCCAATGCTTTCAGGAGTTGTTCTTTTGCCGCCTCCAACGCTGATTTTGTTGCCCGGTTGCTATTTTCTAGCTTATGAGCTTGCCTGATATAGGCCAATGCCGGTTCGACAAAAAAAGCATTGGGCTGCTGTTGGCCTTGCCAATAAATATCGATAAACCGCAGCAAGTCATCAGATTTACAATCAGCGGAAGAAAACAACATCTCTTCATCAGCGCTCAGTAAATAAGTTGATTGTTCCTGACACTGATTAATAATAAGGTGATGCAGCCACGCGCCGATAAAGTCCTTGCCTTTAAGGCCAGCATAACGGTAGAACAAGCTACCGTTGGCATAAAGATGATTAAGTTTGCCGACTAGCCGGTAATGGCCGACTTTTATATCAACAAGCAAGTTGTCAAGCGGTGCACCGAGATTTTTAGCCTGTATGCGCCCGATAAATTCGTTTATTAACTGCTGCTGTTGCTCAAACAGCAGCTCCCCTGCGGCCCCCGATAGCCACCGGCCTTGTGCTTGTAGTTTTTTTAGCGAGGGTACTGAGCCATTCAATGCGCCTTCTATCCATTCATGTTGGATGGCATAATTCTCCAGCCTATCGACGACAAAAGGTTCGCGCTCTTCAGTCGCCCCATCAATACCACTAAAGCGCAACGCCAATTGCTGCCGCATAAAATACCGTTGCGGATGCCGGAAAAATGCCAGTAATTCATGGAGATCAATCACCTCATCGACCGTGTTATCAACAGCACCTTCCCACCATTGACAGGCGACCGCCTTAGGCGCCGAAAGCACTTTAGCCGTTGTCAAATCGGTCGCCGAAAAACTGAATAAATCCGTTAAACCGGCAAAATAACGCGGGCTAAATGCTTGTAAAGGATGCTTGATAAGCAAACCAGTCAAGCCATAACTGGTCTGTAACACGTCCAATAATTCGCTGATGACAACTGAAGGCGGAATAGTTTCGTTCTGATTAATCGACTGGCCAATATAAGTGATTATTAATTGTTGCCGGGCTGATAACAGGATTTCCAGAAACTGGTAGCGGTCATCAGCGCGGCGTGAGCGGTCGCCTTTACGAAAATGCAGGCTGAGCAGATCAAATGTTGGATGCCGGTCTATTTTAGGGAATTCGCCCTCATTGATGCCTAACAACGCAATCACTTTAAAAGGGATGGAGCGCATCGGCAGCATCGAACAAAAGGTCAGTTGCCCACGCAAGAAACCGTTGCTTGACTTACGCTCGGCGACCATGCCTTGCAACCAACTGACAATCACTTGCAGCTCAACTTCATCGTTATGGACATCCGCCAAATCGGCCGATAGCTCCACCAATAACTCATTAAGCTGCTGGCGTTCAATAGGGTCGGCACTCGCCAACAGATGGTCGGCATAATAATAAAGCCGGGTGCTCCAAGCTTGCAGCGGTTTAGGCTGTTTTAATTCCGCACCGGCTTTAAACAATAGCTGCATAAACTCGCACAAACCGCCCAAGGCCAGCGCCGACGAGCCTTCTATGTCCCGATACGGCAGCACCTCATCAATAAAGTCGGCATCACTGCCCACGGCATAGCCCATTAGCAACCTATCTAGCGCAGCCTGCCAAGTATTTTCACTGACTTCTGGCAAGCCTAACTCTTGCTTATGTTGCGCCGACTTGCCCCAGCGCACATGGGTGTCTTGTACCCAATATTTAATCAACTCCAAATCCGTTTCCGACAAGCCGAAACCAGGATACACGACAGGTTGCTCCAACAAATCCAGCACCGTCTGCCAACCGAACCGGCTTTGCCCCAAACTTAAAAAGCGGATAAACGCATCCAGGGCATGGTTGCTCAAGCGCAGGCTGCGGTCGGCGACCGCATGTTGAATATCATCAAACACCGCCGAAATAAACGGTTCATATATCTGAATATCGGGCGCCATCACTACTATGTCGCGCAACTCAAGTGTTTTGTCTTCCTCAAGCGCCTGCAATAACTGATTTTTTAAGACCTCCACCTCGCGTAACCGTGAATGGCAGGCGTGTAGGCTGATGGAATTATCTTTTTGCAAGACCCTGCCATCTAGGCAGTTGTTTAAAATATCATTTTGTAGCTGTTGCAAAGTATTGGCGGCCTCAACCGCCTCAAAGCTGTCCAGTTCGAGCTCAAAGGCAATCTCTTGGGACAGCAATAGTTCCTGAAATTCACGTCCTTGCTGGCCTAAGGTGGATAACAAGGGATGGCCATCAAAGGTTTCTTGGGCGGCACGTTGGCGTTTGGTTTCCAGGTCGGCCCAAAACACCTGCGCCGGATTCAACAAGAAAAAATGTACTTGGCAATGCCGGGACAAACCCTGTAGATAGCTCAAAAACAGCGGCGGCATGGTGTTTAACCCAAACACCGAAATACGTTCCGGTAACTGCCCGCTAAAAGCCCCTTCCGGCGCGCCATTTAATGTGGCTATCACCTCCAGCCACAGCGTACCGCGATGCCGCCGCCCCGCTTGCGCGATGATCTGCAGCCAGAGCGCCCTTTGCCAACGTTCAGTGTCGGTATGATAAAGCAGTTGCCCTTTCTGCCAGAGCGTCAGCATATCGGGGCGCATAATTTGATATTGGTCAAAAATCTGTGATAACTGCTGCGCCAGTTGATAACGTTTCAAAGCACTGTTGGTGCCTGACAAGTAGTCGCGCAATGGCAGAAATTCATCACCTTCCAACCGGCGTAATAATGCTTCAATACGCCAGAGCATCAGGTGCCGCTCAAATGCTTCATCGCTCAGCGTCAGCTTTATTTTTTTTGCTAAGGAACTGAAAAATTTGCCGGGAAATAAAAATTCGTAATTGCCCCACATCTGAAACTGCGTGGCTAACTGTTGCGACAACCAACGTTCCATGCCTTGGCTTTGGATCAGGAACACTTCCTTTGCAAAAACCGAATCCAGTGGCGCATTCGCGATGACTGCACTCAGATGGGCGACAAGGTTTTCGGTTTTATTGGAACTGTGCAGGATAAACATGACGTTTAAGGATAAGAAGAAGGGCTAGGGCATGCTAAGCCCTATTCTTTGATAACTTTTGGCTATTGGTTTTATTTATTGTTCAATGCCACCACAGTCTAGCAGCCATAATAAAAAGCAGTAGCGAAAAATAACGTTTTAACTTTGCCGCCGGTAGCTTATGGGCCAATCTTGCACCGACCGGTGCTGTGCAAATACTGGTCAAAGCCACACCGGCAAATGCCGGCAAATAAACAAACCCCAGACTCCATTGGGGCAACTGCACCGCATCCCAGCCCAATATTGCATAACTGGCAGTCCCGATAATCGCGATAGGCAATCCACAAGCGCTCGCGACCGCAACGGCATTGCGCATCGGCATTTGCCCTTGGACTAAATAAGGTACGGTAAGTGTACCGCCCCCCATGCCTACCATCGATGACAATAAGCCAATCAATGTGGCTACCGTATAATCCAACCACAGCGGCTGTTTTACAGTACCGGGTCTGGGTTTTACTTGCAAAGCCATTAATGTGCCGACATACAGCAAAAACACCACCAGAATAGTGCGCAAGACTTCGGCGTCAATTTGTTTGGCAATGACTGCGCCGACCGCTGCACCAACACCAATCAGCGGGCTTAACCGCAACACTTTGTCCCATAACACCGCGCCTAAACGATGATGCGCAACAACTGAGGCAATTGCCGTCAAAATGATAGTGGCTAATGACGTTGCCACTGCCATTATCAGAACGTGCCCAACTGGAAAACCATAGGTGGAAAACATGATGGTTAAAGCGGGTACGATAACGAGCCCTCCGCCAATCCCAAACAAGCCTGCCAATACGCCTGAGACTGTGCCTAATACTAGGCTAGCGACAAAAATATCTATGATTTCCATGTCCAAAAAACCTTGTGTGAAAATGACGGGCGCATACCCAAAAATAAGCCTTACTATCGTTCAACCCCGTCCTATTTGATATTAATATAATTACGCTACCAGGCTAACCGGACATAATTCGAGCCAAATTTATGCGTAGCTTATTCTTTTCCTGATAAAAAAGGCACAAAAGTGACAGGCTCAAGTTCTTCAACTTTATAACCGGTTTCTGTGCGGGTAATTCGTTGCAATGTTTGTTTGTCACCACTTTTTCCTACGGGGATCACCATGACACCTTTTACCGCCATTTGTTGTAATAATATCTCTGGTATCCCAGGTGGGGCCGCCGTTACTAGAATGCCATCAAAAGGGGCGTATTCTGGCCAACCAAGACCACCATCACCATATAGGTAACTGATATTTTTAAGTTTTAAATCCCACAGATATTCTTTTGCTTTTTTCTGTAAAGGCAATATCCGCTCAATGCTATAAACATGATCGACCACCTGCGCCAAAACCGCTGTCTGATACCCACAACCGGTGCCTATTTCCAAAACTTTTGATAAAGGCCCAAACGCCAGTAACAGCTCTGTCATCTTGGCGACAATATACGGCTGGGAAATGGTCTGGTTATAACCAATGGGCAGCGCAGTATCTTCGTATGCCCTGCTAGACAAAGCCTCGTCCATGAAAATGTGCCTCGGCGTATCGCGCATCACCTCCAACACTTTTTGGTTGCTTATTCCCTGTTCAGTCAAGCGGTTCATCATCCGTTCCCGGGTACGCAAGGAAGTCATACCTATCCCTTGCAGATGCGGTGTCATAAATCGTTCTCGTCCGGTAACCATTCTTTTAACTCATTAATCCGCCCATACCAAGTCAAGTCAATTTGCAGTGGCGTAACTGACACAAAACCGGCATTAATCGCATGAAAATCCGTGCCCGGACCGGCATCCTGTTCGGCACCTGGCGGCCCCACCCAATAAATGTTACGTCCCCTCGGATCTTTACTTGTAATGACCGGTTCCGACTTATGCCGCTGCCCAAGCCGGGTTGCCTGAAAGCCTTTTAATTCCTTTAGCGGCATATCCGGCACATTGACATTAAGGATAGTGTCTTGAGGCAGAGGTTTGGCTATTAATTGTTTTAGCAGGGTCACTGCAACTTGGGCGGCAGTATCAAAATGAATGGGATTGCTGCCAACCAAAGAAATGGCCACTGCAGGCAACCCTAAAAAACGCCCCTCAGTTGCCGCAGCGACCGTACCCGAATACAGTACGTCATCGCCCAAATTGGCACCGTGGTTAATCCCGGCAAAAACCATGTCAGGTTCGTTTTTTAACAATCCGGTCACGGCCAGATGCACACAGTCGGTTGGTGTGCCATCAACCTTAATAAAGCCATTATCAAGCTCATAAGCACGCAACGGCATTTCCAGCGTTAATGAGTTACTTGCAGCGCTTCGGTTTCTATCCGGTGCAACTACCGATAGGTCGGCATATGCTCGCAGCGCATCCGCCAATGCCAGCAGCCCTTCTGCCAAATAGCCATCATCATTACTTAATAAAATGTGCATTATCAATCGCCATAAAGCAAAAAAATCTATAAAATATAATATATTAGCAACAATAAACCGCAAAATCAGCTATCGTGACAAAAAAAACAATCAGTATTGAAGACAGTGATTTGTTTCGTGACACTGTTGGGGCCGTTCGTCCGATAAAAGTCGATAAAGTCTTGTTGAAGCAAGCAGATAAACCTAAACCCTACCCTAAAAAAACTATCGCTGATGTCGAAACTTATTTAAAGGAAACGCCAGATATAGCTATCGAAAAAGTTGGGCTTGAAGATTCGCTAAGCTTTGCAGCCCCCGGCTTACAAAAAAATGTCTTAAAAAGATTACGCCAAGGTTTTTTTGGGCTGGATGCCGAAATTGACCTGCATGGTTTAAGTAGCCAGGAAGCCAAACGGCAACTGCTGTGTTTTCTAACCGACAGTGTTATAAGGCATTGCCGGTGCGTGCATATTGTGCATGGCAAAGGTTATCGCTCAGCCGACAATCATCCTGTCTTAAAAAATAATATTAACTTATGGCTTAGGCAGCACGAAAAAGTGCAGGCATTTTGCTCAGCCCCCCCTAAAGACGGCGGAACGGGGGCTGTTTTTGTGCTGCTGTCGATAGCAAAAAATTAGCCTAATCAACCGTCCATTGCACTAAGCCGCTGTAAGCGGTCGCTAAAATTATCAAGCCAAAAGCAATACGGTACCACGCAAAAATAATAAAATTGTGGTGGCTGATATAGCGCAGTAAGCCTTTAATTGCCAATAATGCGCTAATAAAAGCAGCAATAAGCCCGACGACAAAATAAGGCGCGTCCCCCGCAATATCTAATAAGTCGCGGTGCTTATAAACATCATAAAGGCTGGCGATAATCAAGGTTGGAATCGCCAGAAAAAATGAAAACTCGGTTGCCGCCTTGCGCGACAAGCCAAAAAATAGTCCACCAATAATAGTGGAACCGGAGCGGGAAGTTCCAGGAATCAACGCAAAAGCTTGGGCAAACCCCAGTTTTAACGCATCCAGCGGCGTTAAATCATCGACTTCATAGATGCGGATTTTATGTTCGCGCTTTTCTGCCCAAATAATCACTATCGCACCAATAATAAAGGCTAGTGCAACAGGCACCGGCTTGAATAACTCGGCTTTAATATATTTACCAAACAAAAGTCCTAAGCTTGCCAAGGGTATAAAAGCAATAACCAAATTTAAGGTAAATTTCTGCGCTGACCGTTGCGTTGGCAAGCCCATAACAACAGACGTTATTTTGGCGCGATATTCCCAGCAAACCGCCAAAATAGCGCCAACCTGGATAACAATTTCAAATACCTTGCCCTTATCATTGTTAAAGTTGAGCAAGTCGCCCACCAAAATTAAATGGCCGGTGCTGGAAACTGGCAGGAACTCGGTTAAGCCTTCAACAATACCCAGAATAAAGGCTTTAAGTATCAATAATAGATCCATGTTGTTAAGTTTAAGTAAGGTGAATGGGCTGGGATTTATATCAATTTACCATTTGATAAATAACAATGGCTTTAAATACGTTATTTTATTTCAAATGATGTCAATGCCTCATCGCTCGACAAATCACTAATTTCAAGCTGATCGACGCGTGCAGTGACCGGTCCTTTATGGCACCATTTAATGAATTTCTCTATCATTAAATGTTCTGCTTCAGCAATGATTTCAACGCGTCCATCGGGCAAATTCCTGACACTGCCCTTGATGGCAAAATGTTTGGCTTTATTCTGGGTAAAGACACGGAAATAAACGCCTTGCACACGCCCTGACACCAGAACTTTTACTCTACGCATCACTTAAAAACTCTCCAACAATAATGGATTTTAGGGTTACGGACAAAATCTTCAGGGATAGTGGCCGCAGTAATATCTTCTATATTTGATGCTGATAGCGCTTCGCTATCCAGTTTGAAGCGCCGGAAATTGGTGGAAAAATATAACACACCCTGCGGCGCCAATAATTTTATAGCGTTGTTGATTAACGCCACATGATCTGCTTGTATGTCAAAGACGCCTTCCATCCGCTTGGAATTGGAAAATGTGGGCGGATCAAGAAAAACCAAGTCATATTGCCGACAATGCGCCTGCCGCACCTCATTTTCCAACCACTCCAGGCAATCGGCCTGGATAAACTCATGCTTGCCAACCGTGTCATTTAACGCCAGATTATTCTTTGCCCAATTAATATAGGTGTTGGACATATCCACGGTAGTCGTTGATTTGGCCCCGCCGACTGCGGCATGTACCGTCGCGCTGCCAGTATAAGCAAATAGGTTTAAAAAGCGCTTATCTTTGGCTTGCTGGCCAATCAACAGACGGATTGGACGATGATCTAAAAACAGCCCCGTATCCAAATAATCTTCAAAATTGACCAATAGCCTACAGTTGCCTTCTGCAATAACATGGAAATGCCCTGATTCGCCGTATTTCTCATATTGGTCAGTGCTGCGCTGTTTTCGGCGTATTTTTAAAAAAACATGCTCACGCTTGACACCAAGCACCTTAGGTATTTCTGCTAACAACCCCGCTAAACGTTGATCTGCTTTATGCGCGTCGATAGTTTTTGGTGGCTCGTATTCCTGCACATTGACCCAAGTCTGTTCACCTACAGGAATGCTGGCGAGGGGCGCGGGCTGGGAGCGGCAAGCGTCACCCTGATAAATATCCACGGCAACCGAGTATTCGGGCAAATCGGCATCGTAAATACGGTAACAGCTGATCTGGTTTTGTTTGACCCAGTTAGCCAGTTTTTTAACATTCTTTTTAAGGCGATTGGCAAACATCACCGCCCCCGTGTCCAACTCAAGCTCAGGTTCTGTGCTGGTTGCGGTGACTTGCTCCAGGCGTTCTTCCTGGCTTTTGGCTTTCGGGATAAAAAAAGCGCTTTCTTCGATGTCCATACGCAATAATTTACACTCCAGCGCCCCGTTAAACAGCGTGATCGGTTTTTGTGAGCGTATGCCTAACCGAAAACCCAGCTCTGGATTGCTGATAATCATCGCCGCCTTCCAGCCGATAAAATGGGCTTTTAAAGACGTGCCAAAGGCTTTATAAAGCTCGGCGGTTTCCGCCTCGTCACCCAACCGCTCACCGTAAGGCGGGTTGCAAATCAATAACCCTGGCTTCCAACTTTCAGCGGGCGCGGCATTGGCAATATCACGGCGTTCGACATGGATTTTAGCCTGCAATCCGGCATTCGCAATATGGATTAACGCCGTGTTGATGGTATGGCGATCTTGATCGAAACCGACGATAACCGGAAGTTTTTCCAATCCGGCATTTTTACGTTGTAACGCTTCGGCCCGTAATTTTTTCCAGCAGGCGATGTCATGTTGTTTCCAACCGACAAAGCCAAAGTAATCACGCAGCAAACCGGGGGCATAGTCGGCCGCGATCATCGCACCTTCCAGCAACAACGTGCCGGAACCACACATGGGATCAAGCAATGAACCACCTTGTTTGGCGATTTGCGGCCAGCCGCAACGCAATAACATGGCGGCAGCCAAGTTTTCCTTGATCGGCGCCTTAATATTAATATCCCGATAGCCACGCCGATGGAGGCTTTCACCCGATAGGTCAAGGCTAAGCTGGGCGGTTTCACCTTGTAAGTAAATATTGATACGGATATGGGGTTGTTCGGTATTGATGCTGGGACGCGTGTTAAATTTTGCCCGCATTTGATCGACAACCGCATCTTTGACTTTTAATGCGCCAAAATGCGTGTTGTTAATTGCCGGTGCATTTTTGGCACTGAACGAGACGGCAAAACTATCCTCAGGGCCAAGATGCTCAAACCAGTTAATGCGCTGTACACCGTCATAAAGATCTTGCTGGTTTTTTACGGTAAACGTACTTAACACCAGTAAAACTCGATTAGCCGTTCTCGACCACAGGCAAGCGCGATAAGCCGTTTCCAAATCACCCTGGAACGCCACCCCCGCCATCGTTTGTTTGACCGCACTAATGCCCAGTGTTTGCAGCTCTTCAGCGAGAATGGTTTCCATCGCTTTAGGCGTGGTGGCAAATAATTGATAAATGGGCATAACTAATAATGGTAAGGGCGTGCGTAACAGGTAGGAAAAATCGGTGTGCTATCGACCTCAATAACAATAGTAAGATCAGGGTCAATAGCGGAATAAGGCCAAGTCTTAGCTAGAAACAGATGTACAGGAATTGCATCATTAACGCTTGATTTATTGGATTTTGATCAACTCAACATCAAATATCAACGTTGAATTCGGGCCGATGGTACGGCCAGCACCGCGCTCACCATAGGCAAGTTCTGAAGGGATGTAAAAACGGTATTTAGCGCCTTCTTTCATTAACTGGACACCTTCAGTCCAGCCAGGAATAACGCCATTTAGAGGAAACGTGGCGGGCTCGCCTCGGGAGTAGGAACTGTCAAACTCTTCACCGCTTATTGTTGTGCCCTTGTAATGCACCGTTACATTATCCGTTGCCGAAGGCGATTTGGTTCCGGTGCCTGGCGTCAGCACTTCGTATTGCAAGCCACTGGCAGTCGTCACAATGTTGGCTTTTTTAGTATTGTCCGCAAGAAAAGCGATGCCTGCGGCTTTATTTTCTTCAGGAGTGGTGGCGTTAGCCATTGAAAACATAGTGATTCCTAGTAAGAGGGCAGTAACAATTGAAAGAACTTTAATTTGAATATTTCTCATGATTTCGCCTTTTTGTTGGTGTGAAGCGGTATAGTTTAGCAAAAAATCAACGTTTATCCGCTAATTGGCAAACGGCTAATTGCTTGTGAAATAATGCGGCCCGTTTCGCAACGGTGGCAGCAACCTGCATTAGCCATTTTTTTTGCAAATAGCGTTTCTTTCGGTAACCGTTATGGCCTTCATGATACGCAAGATACAGACTTTTAGCATCGGTTTTTGCTATCCCCAAGCGTTTATTGCTTAAATAATTGTACCAACCAATAAAATCGGTGGCATCAGCAAAATCATCGCGGTCAGCACCCCAGCGCCCCGCGCTATCAAGATAATCATCCCATGTGGCATCGAGTGCCTGGGCATAACCATAAGCACTGCTTGGCCGAAACCAAGGGATCAACCCTAACAGCCAAACACGTGGCGGCTTGGCATCGGCAACAAAATGCGATTCTTGATGCATGATCGCCATCAACACCGGCACCGGCACCCCCCATTTTTGATAAGCCGTATTTGCATTGCCATACCAAGCCTCTTTTTCCCTAAAAGTGGAGCATATATTATCACTATTCTTAGGGGGGATAGCCGCGCAACCCGCTAGCGCAAGCAACAAAAAAAACAGTGGCTTTTTCATGGAACGAAGAAGAATATAGTTTCCATATCCAAAACAGACATGACTAAAATAAGAACTATAATTAATAGCGCCGCACTTGGCTTATGATAGGTAACCAAATGAATTTAAACATAAACAGACTCTACCGAAAAAACCTTAAATCGCAAGGCCTTGCTTACATAGGCGGTGAAGAGCGGGAAATCACCCTTAAAAACTTGTCTGTAACTGGTGCGCTTGCAGAATTAAAAAATTGCTCTGATCTTGAATTTATCACTTCTGCTGTCGCTGCATCGCCTACGATTGATATTTATCTCCCTCAGTTACAACTGGCTGGCGAGGCTGATGTTGTCAGGATCGATAGCAAAAAGCCCAATCATATTACGCTTGCGCTGCAATTCAAACACATCTCTTATGATGTTGACCAATTAATGTACAAAAGAAAAGCGTACAGAAAAACCATGTCCGTTGTTGGCCGACTCTTAGTGAATGGCACCTATTACAACTTTTTTTCTGTCAATATCTCAACCGATGGCCTGATGATCCATTTGCCTGAACATATTTACCTTGAAGAAGGGGATACTGTTTCTTTTCAATTCAAAGAATTGGATGTGGAAGGGCAAGCCCAAGTCATCTGGAGGGATGAAATGATCAATGGAGGGATATTGCTGGGCTTGCAATATATTAACATGGCAAAAATATCGATAAAAGGCGTGCCGCGATTTACCAATGAATAACTTCTTATCGTAAGAAAACGCTAGGGCAAACTATCTGCGCCCTGTGCAAAATCGCAGACATTCTTTGGCAATATGTTAAAATTTCGGTCTGCCGGAGTACCCAACCAAAGATCAGTGATAGCCATAAATTTCTTAACCTTTCCCGCGCTTGCGCAGTTAAAAAATTATCGCTAATTAACTGGTTTGGTTGTTTTTCGTCCGGGAATGTTACCTTCCAGCAGTGGCTAGTTACCGTTAAACTTAACTTAAAAAAGATGACACAAACCCTAAACAAAACCAAAGGTTCGTAAACTGTCAGCTGGAAAAATTGCCACCTCACATTAACCACACACTTATACTGATATGAACAAACCTAAAAAAGTCGCACTTCTCACCGCTGGCGGATTGGCGCCTTGCCTCAGCTCAGCTATCGGCAGCCTGATTGAACGTTACACCGAAATTGACCCTAGCATTGAAATTATCTGCTACCGTAGCGGTTATAAAGGGTTGTTGCTTGGCGATTCATATACAGTAACACCAGAAGTCCGTGCAAACGCCTCCAGACTGCACAAGTTTGGCGGCTCACCTATTGGCAACAGCCGGGTCAAACTGACTAACGTTAAAGACTGCGTAAAACGCGGTCTGGTTCAAGAAGGGCAAGACCCACAAAAAGTGGCTGCCGACCAACTGATTAAAGACGGTGTTGACATATTGCACACCATAGGCGGCGACGACACTAACACGGCAGCCGCTGATCTTGCGGCTTTCTTGGCGCAAAACAATTACGGCCTGACCGTTATCGGTTTGCCTAAAACCGTTGATAACGATGTTTTTCCAATCAAACAATCGCTGGGCGCTTGGACTGCTGCTGAACAAGGCGCACGGTATTTCTGGAATGTCGTTGCTGAAAACAATGCCAATCCACGTATGCTGATCGTCCACGAAGTTATGGGCCGGAACTGTGGTTGGTTGACTGCGGCAACAGCAAAAGAATACCGCACGTTACTGGATAGTGCCGAATGGTTGCCTGAAATTGGTTTGGATCGTAAAGCGTTTGAAATTCACGCAGTATTTGTCCCTGAAATGGCGATTGACCTTGCTGCTGAAGCACAGCGCTTACGTGCTGTAATGGATACCGTGGATTGCGTAAACATTTTTGTTTCTGAAGGCGCAGGGGTCGAAGCCATCGTGGCAGAAATGCAGGCTAAAGGTGAAGATGTGCCACGCGACGCCTTTGGTCACCTCAAACTCGACGCCATTAATCCCGGCAAATGGTTTGGCGAACAATTTGCCGCCATGATTGGTGCGGAAAAAACGTTGGTGCAAAAATCAGGCTATTTCGCCCGCGCTTCTGCGGCGAATAGCAAAGATATCCGCCTTATCAAATCGTGTGCTGATCTCGCGGTCGAATGTGCATTGCGCCGTGAATCCGGCGTTATGGGCCATGACGAAGACCGTGGTGGTGTGCTCCGCGCCATTGAGTTTCCACGTATCAAAGGCGGCAAACCTTTTGATCTCGATACCCCATGGTTTAATGAAACCTTAGCTGAAATAGGCCAAACCTTAGGTGCTAAGGTTGATGTAAGCCATTAAATTCCACCTGTGGGCAAATACCACCCGTGTATTTGCCCATACAAGCGCTATAAGCTGCTCAGCCTAGGCTACTTGCCCGCATCCATTGCGGCGTAAACAATTATTTGGTTTTTTTATTATGCAAATTTCCCCAGGACAGCTGCTCTTGCCAGTTGTGGTTTTACTATGGCTAATCACTAGCCAAAATACCTTTGCAGATAAAGAAATCACGGTGCCCCAACCAAAAGAAACGGCCACAGCCTTGCAATGTGTTGCATTCAGTCCTTATGTCGGCCAACTCACCCCCGATTATGGCGCACAGCCGTCCAAGGCATTAATTGACAAACTGCTGGACAAACTGGTCAAGGACACCCGTTTCCGCTGCATAATGACTTACGGTGTTATCAACGGGCTTGAATACACATTTGCAGCGGCTAAAGCCAGGGATATTAAGGTTATTGCCATTCTCTGGATCGATAAAGACATTGCCGTTAACTCACAATCCATTACTGCTGGCATTCAAGCCGCCAAGGCATATCCTGGCACTATCATTAAATTAAGCTGCGGCTCCGAAGTAAGGACGCGTCATGGCTATGTTTTTGACGGTGAAATCACCCGCTGCATCCAAGCCCTGCGTGAAGCCAAAGTAACCCAGCCGATCACCACAATAGATACGTGGTGGGAATGGTGTAACCGCTCATTAACTTGTGGGCAGACCAGTTTTTCCGCACAAGTTGATTGGATAGGGATTAATATTTTCCCTTGGTGGGAGAACCGCTTTTCCGGCATCCATACCTGCACGACAGCCGAGCAAGCCGCTGACTTCCATATTGCCCGGCTTGGCGAAGTGCATAGTGTTAATCCTGACAAAGAGATCATGGTGACTGAATTCGGCTGGCCAAACGGCCCGAAAAACGGTACCGCAATCAATATCAAAACAGGCCAGCATTGTGGTGTCGCCAGCCTAAAAAACCAAGCCATAGTCGTACAAAACACCTTTAAAAAACTGGCAAAAGAGAACTGGTCAGGCAGCGTGTTTGAAGCCTTCTCAGAAGATTGGAAACCCAGCAGTGAAGGTGACTCTGGCCGGTTCTGGGGAATCTGCCAAGGCGAAGCGCCTTACACTTGCAATCAAGAAATAAATAGCACTGATAAATAACGCCCTATCCATTTATCATATTGCCAACCAACTTAACCAAATACCTATAAAGCTGACGCAACAACGCTTCAGCAACCGACTTTTATCCAAGCTTTATTAAAATGACTAAAGTAAAATTAATCCTCCTTATCGTGTTGCCGCTCTGGCTAACATTAGCGTCACAAACGAGTTATGGCCGTCATGCCGCCATTCTTGTCGAAGCCGATAGCGGCCGCATAATATACGAAGCTGATGCAAGCCATTCATGGTATCCCGCTTCGCTTACTAAAGTCATGACGCTGTACGTTGCTTTTACTGCCCTGGATCAAAAAAGGATTCATTTGCATGACACCGTAATCACCTCACCTCATGCCGCACGTCAGCCTAATAGCAAACTCGGTCTAAGGACGGGTGAAGCATTAACAGTCCAGGAAGCCATCTTGGCAATCATTACCCGCTCTGCAAACGACGCAGCAGTTGCCCTTGCCGAACACATGGCAGGTAATGAAGAAAATTTCGCCACGAGAATGACTGCAACAGCCCATGCTTTAGGCATGTATGACAGCCATTTCATGAACGCCACAGGACTACCACACCAATGGCAAGTCACAACGCCACGGGATATGGCCTTATTGGCTTGGCGGGTGCAAAGGGACTTCCCTAATTTTTATGGCTATTTTTCTACCCATAGCTTTTATTTTAGAGGCACAGAATTGCGCGGCATTAATAAGTTCACCGCCAATTATCCTGGGGCTGAAGGTATGAAAACTGGATTTACCTGCGGCTCCGGTTACAACTTGATGTCCTCCGCCTATCAAAATAACAAACGGCTGATTGGCGTGGTGTTAGGCGGATCGACCAGTGCTGAACGCTACCAATTGATGACGCGCATGATGGATGATGGCTTTGCTGATAACTTCAATCCGTCACAGGAAAAACATATCACGGCAATACCTGCAAAAATGACAAGCCCCGCCCCCTATCTGCTTGATTGCGGTAATGGAGCCCCTAATCGTAAGGTCACTTACTCTAGCCACCCGGCAACAGTAAAATCCCACAAGCTTGTCAGCAAAAGCAAAAAATCAAGCAAAACAAAAACTAAACTGAGACTTTCCAATAGCAAAAAATCAAAACTAAAACCCATAAAACACAATAAAACCCATTACCGGCATAGCTAGAGACAGGCCTAAGGTTTACATTGCACATGCACAACCTATCGTCGTTGATTATCTGTAAACTTCCCCCTCATCTTGTTAAGGACGGACGTTTTGAGCGCAGGATTTTCTAGGAAATTAAGTGGATAATTTATTTTTTCGGGACATTTTGGATTCGCTCGAAGAACAACTTGCGATTATTGACAACCAAGCATTCATTACCTTTGTCAATGAGAGTTGGATGAAATTTTATGTTGAAAATGGCGGCAATCCCAACTATCAATGGCTAGGCCGCAATTATCTGAAAGTTTGTGAGGCCTCCCATTTCAACGGTGACGTCTTAGCAATTGACGCAATTACCGGCATAAAATCCGTTTTGCAAGGCGACCGCCCCGCCTTTTCTTTCGAATATCCCTGCCATAGCCCCAATACACAACGCTGGTTTATTCTTCGGATGGTTCCCGCTAAAGGGCGTCATGGGACTGCGTTCGTTTTGACCCATCAGAATATAACGTTGCGAAAACTAGCCGAGCAAGCAATAACAAAGCAATCTCTACACGACCCTCTTACCGGCCTGTCAAACCGGCGACATTTCGATATTTTCATGGAAGAGCAATGGCGCCGATGCAAAAGGGACTGCACCGCGATTTGCATCATGATGCTTGATCTCGACAACCTCAAACGCTATAACGACGAATACGGCCATCTTGCCGGAGACGAATGCTTAAAAAACGTTGCCGATATTCTCCAACCCTATGCGGCCAGGGCATCAGACCTTTGCATAAGATTCGGCGGCGATGAGTTTTCATTGGTGCTCGGCAACAGTACTATTGAACACGGGACAGCCATCGCCCATAAAATAATCAACGCGGTCTCTCATCTTGGAATGCACCTGCCTAATCGCGGGCAAGTCGGCATCAGCATAGGCTTGACATGCCGCATACCGGAAAAATCCGGTGGCATCACCTTAAAGGACTGCATCGCCCTTGCAGACAGGGCGCTTTATAAAGCCAAAAAAAATGGCAGGAACAGGCTAGAAATCCTCTAAAAACCTGTTCAAACCCTTTTGAAACATTGCAGGGCTAGACGCTCGCTTTTAAAAATTTCAACGGGATTAAACAACAATCAAGTTAGCTACGCCCCAGATAGCGCGATAACGCGAACCGTATCAACAAAAGCGTCATCATCACCGGATATAATAAAAAATGTTGTGGTAACTGTAGGCTTACTAACACGCCTACCATAATTATCCAAGGCTGGACTATATTGTTATTAGCAAACGTCCTCATCTGTTTAAGGCTCATATCATCAATGTGCGGTCGCTGGCCAAGCGCCCGCATCTCAATAAAAGCCGCCAAAAACACAAAATAAAGCGGAAAAAAGAAAAACATTGGCGAACCCTCATTAAAAAGGGAATGCCAATAAGCAAACCAGGCCAGCAAGGTGCTACTGGAAAAAAGATCGTGCCAAATCGTTGCGGAGCCTTTTTTAAAAACAACTCCTAAAATACTGGCAATAGCCAAAAAAGTACCTATATAGATTATAAATGGCATTATTAATAAACTTGGCAAAGGACTTGCCATTTGTACTATAAAACAAAGGGCTAGGCTAAGGGCGATAAACAAGAACATGACAATAACTCCTGGCAGGTAAAAACCAAACGATGCACATAAGCTTATCAGCTAATATTTATACACAAATTATTTTTGGTTAAGTAAAATGAGACGGATAGATTAAAAATCACCGGCAATCATTTATAAAATAACTGATAACGTTAAAGTTATTAAGACCTTATGCACAAAGTTTCCCCAGACTCTATGGGCAGGTGATTAGAGGTGATCTGTTTAGCCTTTAACCATTGACGCCATTCCAATGATAAAATTACTTTTTAAAACTACTCGCTGCATCCGTAATCTAGCGCTATAAAACAATAACAAGGAACCATCATGCGTTTACAAAACAACCCAACTCCGCCGCTATTAAGCAGCCTAGCTATCGCCATGACGTTAGTCGGCTGTGCAACGCCCCCCGCCCACCAAGATGACCCTTGGTACAGTTGGAACCATGGCACCCAAACATTCAACGATACGGTTGACAAATTTATTGTGAAACCACTAGGCCAAGGCTATGAATATATTACACCTGAGCCCGTTAACCGAGGCATCTCCAATTTATTCAGTAATATCAATGATATTGGCGTGACAGTAAACGACATGCTCCAGTTCAAACTGTTACAGGGCGGTATGGATGCCAGCCGTTTTCTCTTAAACACCACCGTCGGCGTAGTCGGCTTGTTTGATGTTGCAACCCCCTTCGACTTGCCTAAGCATGATGAAGATTTTGGTCAGACCTTAGGTTATTGGGGCGTAGGATCAGGGCCTTATCTGGTATTGCCGTTCTTTGGCCCAAGCTCGCCACGGGACACAGTTGGACGGATTGGTGACGCTTTATTAAATCCGCTGACTTATGTTTCCTTTATGGGGACCACTGCCAGTGCCGCCACCGCAGGCTCTAAAGTGGTCGATATTGCCGATAACAGGGCTGATATGATGCGCACAGAAAAAATAGTTGATGAAGCCTCGATTGACGACCGTTACGACTTTATAAAAAACTCTTATCAACAGCATCGTGAATACCTTATTAATGATGGCAATTCACCTGTCGATGAGATTGAGCTTGAAGATGATATGTCCGATGGGAGCGATAACTCCCCTTCAACCTCAGATTCGACCAGCAACACTTCCGGCGGTCATGTTTTAAATTTGTCGGCACCTGAAGAAGAGAAATGAGCTGATCGTGCGGATATTAGGCAAATAAATCACGGGCGCCAATGAAAACCAGACAGCTTAATTATTCTGCGGCAAGCTACAGCAATTTGCTTAAGAATCAGCAGCACCAGTTTGCCGCAGCCCATGCGTTACGGATTTACAAAAGCAATACAATCTACAGCTTCATCCCCAAAAACGCCTGCTCTACCCTAAGAGTGTCACTTGCTTTAGCCAATGGCTGCATTGCTGATAAAGCCGACTTTAATTGGATTCATCAAAACAACGGGACTTTTGTCGCAGACCTTGCCAGTTTGGCACTGGCTGATTACACGTTTGTTGTCTTAAGATGCCCTTATGCCCGGCTGGCCAGCGCATATCTGGACAAAATAGTCGACCGGACAACCGAAGCATGGATGCTTTACGATGCGCTGGACAGAAAACTAGACCCTGCCGACATGACATTCAGGTGGTTTGTAAAAGCCATCACCCACCCAAAACTGTTGCATACCAACATCCATTGGCGGCCTCAAGTGGATTATCTGGTTTATAAAGACTATGACGATTATTTTTGTTTGGAAAACTTCCCTACCGCAAAAACAGTTATAGAAACAAAAGCCAAGCTAGACATAGTTGACGCCAGAAAGTTGACTAAACACGGCACCGACCGCTTTACCCTATTAAGCGACCACAACTATGCCGATTGTCGGCCTGACGAAATCAGCGCATTAAAAAAGCGAGGGCAACTGCCTGCACCCAATGCGCTCTATGATGATGAAATTGCCGCCCTTGTTGGCAAACATTTCAAAAAAGACATCACGTTATACAAAGCGTTATTTGGTGTAAAAAACTTGATGTTTTCATAGGCCAAAAGGTGGGCAGAAAAGCGTTGCGTTGCCTACCCTACTTAGCTTTTGTGCTTGTCTCTTGAGACAAGAAATCCAGTTTTTTCGTCAACAACACAGGTTTGTTTACTTCCTTCATATCCATAACGCAAAGACCTGAATATTTCCATGATGAACTTAATTAAGGCTCGTTCTTTATTTTCAGGTTTCCAAATAAACTGATACAGAGCTTTCCCCCAATCTTCTGACTTGGAAAATATCTCTCGGTGTTGCTGAGTGCGTGTTCAACACGATCATAGGCTTTCGATATTTTCTCCCTATCCTGTGGGGGATGGCAGTGGTTAATGTTGCCAACCAGGAAATTGGTTCGTGCTAAGGCGCTTTTTAGGGGCATGAATAAAAACTAAGTGATGATTAATTGGGAATACTATCTGGCTTACCCATATTTAAATTGGCTAGCTTGCCGTTTTTAATAAATTTTTCATCAAAGGTATAGAAAACCTCAACATCGGTATTGGCGCAATAATGCAAGGCATCGGCAAAATCCAGGCCTTTACCATAAAGCTCACAGGCTTGTGCCACTTGCCAAGCATTTTCTATAGTCAAATTAGGCCAGCCACAGATGGTTAAGATTGACCGTAATTGACTGGCGTGGCAACGCGATAAGGTGCGCTGAGTGGGAACAAGGCGATGGTTTCGGATGTTTTTGCTGTGGCTCGTTGTTGCCCCCCACCCCGAAATTTGGTTAATATAGCGGAGTGGCTGCACGGGATTTCGCTTATCGACCCAGGTAGTTACAACCACTTCCGCAACCCTTAATTTAGAGATTAGAACCCACCATGAAAAAATCGCTTATCGCCGCCGGCTTCGCGCTGGCTTTTGCCATGCCGCAAGCCGAAGCTAGCTTGTTCAATTTTTCCTACGCTTCCAGCCTCGGCACACTCGCCGGTACGCTGGATGGCGTCCTGCAAGCCGACCACAACACGGTGACCGTGAACTCGATTGTGGATTTTGCCACGTTCAACGGCACACCGGCGCCCTCGCTGGCGTTCGTCAGCAGCTATGATACTGCCGCCGGTTTAGCCCCCGGCCTGTTGCCCACCGTGACGCTGGATGGCAGTTTCATCGATTTCATCGCCTGCGTGTCGTCTGCTTGTTTAAGCGACAGCACTACTTCTGCTTTCGTGTTTGCCGTCGGCAATGGCGTTGCGGGCGTGATAGGTAATCCTGTTTACGCAGGCCAAGGTGTGTTCGGCTCCTTACCCAGCGGAGAGACCTTCAACCTGGCCAACTGGCAGATTAGCACCACCGCCGTGCCTGCCCCTGCGACCTTGCCGCTGTTGGCCATCGGCGGCGCAGCCATTTGGCGGCGACGCAAGGCGGCTTAATCCCGCATCCCTGTGGTTCGCCCGTTCCCAAGCCCCGCCGCTTGGGAAACCCACTATCCCATTCCCACGCGCCGCGTCACTGCCATTAAACGCGATAAGGTGCGCTGATATAGGATGTGCCGACGTGAGGAGGCGCATCGTTCTGCTTGTTCCCAAGCTCCAGCTTGGGAATGCAGTTTTGGAAGCTCTAGCTTCCAGAAATATCGAAGCTAGAGCTTCTGAGCTATAGTTCCCAAGCCAGAGCTTGGGAACAAGCGAATTACTTCAAGCCCCGATTTATCTGGATCAAGACGTGGAGCGATATTTAAGCCAAAAATGTAGCCCCGACCATTTGTAAATCTTGGTTAATGATTTGTTACGCAAAGACATTGAAATCGCCCAGCGAATTGCGGTTTAACGATTGTCGTCCACATTGGACAACTGTCATCGAAACAACACGTAGGATGGGCTGGGCACGAAGCCTATCGGCAAATCACGCACAGAGTGAATCCCCTACATCCGAATTACCCAATTGCGTTGGTTAAATAAAGAGCTAATATAAGGGCTTAATTTAGCCTTTAGGTGTGATCATGCAACCCATATTAGCCCCATTCAGCGCAAGCATCTCAGAACTAAAGAAAACCCTGACCGCTTTGCTTAATCAGGCACAAAGTGAGGTCATTGCCATTCTTAACCATAATCTACCTACCGCGTACCTTGCCCCCGCTGATGTTTATCAACAACTTTTTGAGAAAATCGAAGATTACGAGTTGGCTAAAATCATCCTAGAACGGCAAGCCGAAAAACACTTGGCAATTGATGTGCCGCTTGATGACTTATAAGTTAAAGTTCCTACCGAGTGCAAAAAAATAATGTGATCAACGGGATAACAGCATCAAAGCACAATTTAAAAGCAAGCTGGGCAAGTGTTTAGAAAATCCACATATCCGCGCAAACCGATTAACTGGTTTTGATTGCGCCTATAAAATCAAGCTTCGTTCAGCAGGTTATCGGCTTGTTTACGAAGTTGATGACAAGAAATCATTGTTTTTGTTATTGCCGTAGGTAAAAGGGAAAACAAGTGTGTACGATAAAGCAAGAGGCAGAAAAAACTGATCTGTCTGGCTTGAGTGTAAAAAGCCCCGGTCACGCCGTCTTATACAACAAAGCCGCCCGCACACAACGCACACTCTGTAACTGTAAACCCCATCGAATTGCCCAAAAACTGGCTTGAGCGCGTTTTTTTCTATTCGGGCAAGTTAAGGATCACCTCACTTTCAGTCCGTAAATCAAACCCGCCAGCTTTAGCTGGCGGTTGTTTGTTTTTTGCTATCAGTATTCATATTCAATCCCCCGGCCTTGTCCACCGGAAGCATAAACCAAGGCTGAAGCCGAGCTAAGCAAGGCCGCGCGACTGTCGATTTCAGTATATCGGGCACGTGCCAAATCCTTTTGTGCGGACAGCAATTCTATGACCGTGGAAAAACCGTGGTTATAAGATTCTTGGGTGGCGGCATAGGATTCTTCAGCCGCTTTCAATAAGGCTAATGCGAATTCGCGTTTTTCCAATGCAGTTTTGGTATTGGCATAGGCTTTCCAAATGTCACGTATGATTTCCAGACGCAAGGCCTCAAGCTCGGCTTTGGATGCTTCTTTTCTAGCTTCCGCTTCATGTACGGCATTGCTACGCTCAAAGCCGTCGAACAGAGTCCATTCCATCGTCAGCATCGCCGTGCCAACCAGGTTGCTTGCCGAATAACTTTCATTACCGGGGGGCGTCGTGTGCACATTGCCCCAGTATTGATTGCCGACCATACCGCCTAGGGAAACCTTGGGCCAAAATTCCGCCCTAGCCTTCTTCACTTCCGCTTCGCGGGCACGCAATGTTGCAAGCTGCGCCATCAAATCAGGACGTTGCCCGAAGGCTTGATCCGCTATTTTTTCGACCGACTGCAGCAATCCTGCAGGTAGCGGCAGCTCACTCAGGTCTATCAGTTTCAAGGAATAAGAAGGCGAAATGCCCAAGTTCGCCGTCATATCGGCCTTTTCCTGAATCACCGAGCCACGGGCGTCCTGGAGGTCATAGCTGGCTTTTGCCTGTTCCTGAACAGCCAACAGCAAGTCGGGGCGCGTCGCCAGTCCTTGGTTGAATTTGGCCTGGACTGATGCAGTGCCGGCGCTTGCGGCGTCTAGTGCCTGCTGTGCCGCAGTCACCTTGGATAAAATGGCCTGATAGGAAAAAAAACTGCTGGCAACCCGATAAGCAATTTCCTGATGTTTGCGGTTGAAGGCAAAATTGGCGGCGCTCAAGCGTTGTAAGCCGGCATCGACCATTGCTTCACGGCGTCCGAAATCAAACAGTGTCCATGCCAAATTCAAACTACCAAAATTGGAATAGCCATTGCTGACCAACGCGCCGCCGGGGATGGGGAAGCTGGTATTGAAATATTGTCCGAACGCCATAGCGGTTAGCGTCGGATACCAGGCACTGCGATTCCTTTCGAGACTAGCGGCGGCAGCTTTTGCATCCTCCCAGCTAGCCCTAGTTTCTGGGTTAGCATGCAAGGCCAAATCGACCAGCGCCGGTAGGTCATAAGTCAGTTTAGTATCGACGGGACTTTCTTCAGGCGGACGGCTGGATAAGTGGGCATGCTGTGTATCGCTTGTAGCCTGATAATCATCCCAATACACAGCAGGGTCGGCAGGCGCTGCCAGATTGGGTTTATCAAGCTGCGCCACGCCCGGTGCCATGCAGGCTGTCAATGCCAGCAAGGCAGGTACAATCACGGTGCCGATGCCGCTCGGCAGACATGACAACAATGTTAGCAAGTTATCGCACTTACGGCGCCGCAACTCTCGCAAATTTAAATACCTTGTCCAAACGTCGGTTAGTTGTGAAATAACATTCTATTTCAGAAAGTTACAATTTAGTACCTGAACGGACTTTATTACTTGAATTCACGTAAATCAACTCTGACTGTGTCATTAAAGAACACGTTATTAGAAACCAATTCAAGTTCACCGTTGGTGTGGCTAAAGTCTAGCATATTTAGTTCTAGTTAAAACTATTATTTGCACTTATACTATGACACTATAAGAAAAAGTCCGGCAATCGTACCTGCACTTATGCTGTCCTGGCATATTTTTCCTTTGCTACAGCTTCTTCCATACAAATCTGTAAGCGCAGCACCGCTCATAATAGAGGAGTTTAGTAATGAGGGGTAAATGTCAAAATTTGGCGCTCAAACGATTAATTAAACTCTTTTTAGTTTTCAGCTAAAGATGTTTTTTAATTACCTGATCAATATTCAAAAACGCTGCTTAAAATAAATCAAATGTGCTTAAGAAGATTATTCAAGTTCAGTTCCCGGCTCTGGCAGAAATTATGATATTCCTACCTGGCTTTAGGAAAATGGGTCTTCCAACCGTTTTTGCGGTTCTTTTGACGGCTTGCGATCCAATGCTGAGCATTCAGGGTTCATTTTGGCCAGCCTGGATTGTCTGTATTCTTGCCGGACTGGTGGCCGGCATGGTGCTTATGTGGCAATTGGTGCGGCACAGGCTGGCTCCGTATCTAGGGCCGCCGCTGTTGATTGTCCCGAGCCTTTGGATGTTATGCACCTTCGTCATCTGGCTGTTATTTTACTCAACGTAAACACGGGGGCCGTCCATCATGGAAAACAATCAAACTGATAGCCATGTTATAAATATTAACCGCCGCCGGATACTGCTGGGACGTTTTATCGGCACGTTAATCGTGTTAGGTGCATTGGTGACAGGGACACTGGTCTGGCGCATAAACTATCAGCACCCCCGCACCAACGATGCGATGATACGGGCCAATATCGTCGGCATCGCGCCTGAAGTGAGTGGCCGTATCGTGGAATTGCATGTCGAAGACAATCAGTACGTCAAACAGGGGGAGTTACTGTATGTGATCGATCCGCGACCCTATCAGGCCATACTGGATAAGGCCAAAGCTGAATTGCTGCTGGCCGAAAAAGAGGTGGACTCACGCCGCGCCTCCAGCGGTTCTGCCGGACTCGCCATCGGGCGTCTGGAGCACGAACGCGCGGCGGCCGAAGCTGAGGTCAATAGGATTGAGGCCGAGGATGAGTACCTGCATAACTATCTGGAACGCATTAAGCCATTGGCCGAAAAACAATATGTAACCGCAGACCAGCTCAAACAAGCCCGCTCCAAGTATGCCGCTTCACGCGCTGCACTGGCAGACGTGAAGGCTAAGGCGCTTTCGGCCCGGAGCGCGATAGAAGAAGCCAAAAGCGAAAGCCGCCGCGCCGACTCGTTGATTGCCCAAGTCGGTAAGGTCAATGCCCACATCGAAGCGGCGAAGGCCGTCGTTGCTGCCGCCGAACTCGATGTGGAATACTGTTTGGTGCGGGCGCCTTTCGATGCCTATGTCACTAACCTAAACACCCGCGAAGGCGAATACGCCAGAGCCGGAACGCAGCTGTTCGCCTTAGTCGATAACCGCCATTGGTATGCCATAGCCAATTTCAAAGAAACTTATCTGCAATCTATCCACCCAGGTCAGGAAGCCGAAGTATTCTTGGTCGGTTACCCGGGAAAACGCTATCGGGGCGTGGTGACCGGTATCGGCTGGGCCAATTATCCTGACAATACCAAGCAACAGGGCGTACTGCCGGAGGTTCAGCGCACACTGAACTGGGTTGTCCTTGCATCCCGTTTCCCTGTCCGTATTGAGATACACGAACGGGACGCCGAGCATCCGCTACGCATGGGCATGACGGCCTTTGTCACCGTTCTGGACAGTCCCGCCAAACAGCCCGGGCTTTCTCCAGTTGGCGAAAAGGGAGCCAGTAAAGCCCAGATTCCGCAATGAGCAACGGCGATACGCAGCATTCTTCGGCGTTGGACAAAAACCGGAACAGGCTTTGGTTCGGAACCAGTCTGGCACAATTCCTAAAACTTGAGCTCAGGGATTTTCCAGGGCGGCGCGTAGCTGCATTGCGCTTGTTCATTGTTTCACTAATCATCGCCTTGGTCAGCCAAGCCCTGCACGTGCCGCCATTGTCGGCGATTGCGCTGCTCATTTGTTTGAGTTACGACGCGTATGCGAATACGGGCCAATCACTGGCGTTCGGGATGCGCCAGCTAGGGTATATTATCGTCACCACCCTGGTGTCGGTTTTTACGCTGATGTTCGCAGGCAATGACGCCTGGCTGTTGTTGCCTTTGTCTTTCATCATTATTGCGCTCGCATTGTTCCATGCCCGCCTGATCGCCTGGCCCACCGGCATTGCCCTATGGTATTCCGTAGCGGTGTTGTATAACCCAAGCACACCCGATCAAGCTATCTATAACGCCTTATGGAATATCCCGATCATTGGCGTGTTCGCCATTGGTTCATGGACTGTGGTGCACCTGACCATCAAACCGCAAGACCCGCTCATACTGCTGAAGGCGAATATCACGGCACAGTTGGCAGCCGTGGAAAGCATTTTTAGTGCACGCCTGGCCGATAGCGGCGTTAATATTCCCAATCGGCTAGCCCCAACACTTTCCAGTACGGGTAACTTTGGCAAGATACTGGGGCTATTGGCAAACGCGGAACTGATACATCCAGCCATGCGACAACAACATGACACTTATTTGGCGCTGCTACTGGAAATCGACGGTTTGCGTGAGCTTGCTGTCTGGCTGGATCAGGTATTGACGGCAGAATATCGTGCCCAGCCGATGAACCAAGAAAAATTAAAGGTCTACCTAGCGCTGCAAAGCGCCTGTGCAATGCTGCGGGAAAGTGTGGAAGAAGCACATGAGGTTTCCGGGCAAATAGAGACGTTGCTGCCCGAGGAAGTGTTGCACGGTTATTCGCTGCAAACCAACCCTTCGTTGTTAACCGCCCTATGGCGTGCGCTGCAGCGTATTGCCGGATTGTTGCACGACTTGCATAACCCCATACCAACATCTGCCATTCGAGCCGTGGAAACCGAAACCAACAACAAAGCAGACAACTGGCTTCCGGCTTGGTTTGGCTATGACTTCTGGGCGACACATGCTGACAGCCTGCAATTCGGCATTAAATTTTCTCTGGGCGCGATACTTTGTATGCTGATCGTAGAAAGTTTAGGTTGGCCAGCTATCAATACGGCCATACCCACCTGTTTGGTCGCGGCGCAAACCAGTCTCGGCGCCGACTACCGATTATCGCTATTACGTTTGTCGGGAGCAGTCTTGGGTGGGCTTTGCGCCTATGTTTATGTGCTGGTGTTCCAATCCCAGCTCGACACTATCGCTGGTTTTGCCCTAGCAACAGCCCCGGTCTGGGCCATTGCGGCTTGGATTTCCGCCGGTAGTGAACGTATCGCCTACCTAGGCAGGCAGGTCGGGTTTTCGTTCGCGATGTTTGTTTTGCATGATTTCGGCCCGGTCACCGATCTCTATCTGCCGCGCGACCGAGTTATCGGCATTTTACTGGGCATCATCGTCATGGGCGTAATCGACTATGCCCTGTGGCCGCGGCGTTCGATTGTGCTTGCCCGCCACCATAGCGTAGCGGCATTACACACACTCGCCAAGCTTACAGCCCGGCTGCCAGATATGGGCCTGATGCTTAAATCTACCTTGCCACTGCGCTTAATGGCAGACAAAGATCTGGCTGCTGCACAGGATTTGGTGGTCCACGCTGTGCTGGAACCGGATGCAAGATTGGCCCACAAAATCAACGAAAGAAAAGCGCTAAGCAAGATGATTGAAGACGCAAGCAATTTGTCGGCCTTGTTGCAAATCCGGCGCCGCTACCGCTTGTTAAGCGGACAGCAATTCAGCAGTTTTCCTGATGAACTGCAACAACACAGCCGTGCTTTCGATACGGCGCTGGCAAGCGCCTTGGAGAATGCGGCGCTAGTGCTACAGGGTGAGCAACAGGAGACCCGGATTGAGGTTGCCGACATTCATGCGCTACTGAAAGAACGCTACACGGACTACCATCGCATCGACAGCTTGCCGGACGATTTGGCAATGGAATGGGAATTGCGGTTCATGCTGGATCAGCAAATTATAGGCTTGCTGGAGAAAATCCAAAAAATAGCCCTAGATTCTGTTTCTTATCGCCTGAAAGAGGGTGCGATTATTTATTAATCTATACTCTGAACGGTCATGTTTACGGCTTTTATATTCTTTCGTAGGATACGCACCGCGTACCTTTTTCATTGATTTTTATATTAATTTTATAAAAGGTACGCAGTGCGTACCCTACATAAAAAACCGAATTGTGACCGTTTAAACTATAGCTTAGCGCACCAGCAATTCAGGGCCAAACCAATCAACAATGACATGCCGGTAATGTTCCGCTTTGGCGGTTTGCAGATGTTCTAACGGATTAAGGTTATCAGTCAAAACAACGCCTTGGGAAGCGTCCACTGGAAACAACCGGTCTTTAAGCCAAACCACTTGGTCTGGCAGTAAAGATTTTGAATTAAGGTTTATCGCTTGGTTGGCCGCCAAAAAGATGAAATCGTTGAAATCACGGCCTGGGTCGGACACAAAGACCGAGTGCTGCGGGAACACTTGGGCAATGGTGCGGGACACGGAAGCCAGCGCGGTGTTGTGTCCGCCATGCGAGAAAGCGACAAAATTTAGCGCAAGGATGCCTTGCTCCGATAACAGTCCGTGTAACTGGGCTAAGGTTTCGGTGGTCAATAAATGCGCCGGTTCTGATCCGCCTGTGAAGCAGTCATGGATAATCAAGTCGTAAGGGCCTTGCAAATGGCGTATTTCATAACGTGCATCACCGACAATCGCCTGCCCGGTCGGTTTATAACCAAAATAATCGACGGCGGCCTTTGCAACCGCCGGATCAATTTCCAGCGTATCGGTGACAATGCCATACCGTTCATGCAGCACTTTTGCCATGTGTCCGGCACCTAGGCCGATAATCAGGGCGCGGGTCATTTTTTTTGGCGACAAGGCTGGAATTAAGCCGACAATATCCTGGTAACTCAAACGGCTTTGGCCATCGCTAATACTCGCTGCGCCAATGGTTGACGCATCGGACGTCAACAATCTCAGGTCACGGGCTTGTTGGTCGATCACCCTCACCCAGCCATATAAGCTTTCACGTTCAGACTGGATTTGAAAACTATTGCCGCCTGTATAAGGATGCCCTGCCCCGACGATTTTCGGCAATAAACTCAGACCGATTATTGCCAGCAGCACACTTGGCATTACCGCGACTGACACGCCCAGCTTGTTTTTTTCATAGAGCGCCACCAGTACGGCCAGCACCAATAACAATACCCCAAGACCGACCAATATTTCCCGCGAACCCACTAAAGGGAACAGGAAAAAACCCAATATTAACGTACCTACTACACTGCCAACGGTGCTGACCGCGTAGATAGAACCGGCGCTGTTGCCAACGCCGTCCAAACGGGCGGTTGAAAGTTTGATGGCAAATGGCCCGACCATGCCCAATAAAGTCAGGCTGGGCGAAAACAAGATCAACGCGCTGACAAATGCCCCTGCCCGTAATCCCAATGGGTCAGTTGCCAGTAAGATAGGGCGGGTCAGCCAAGGGATCAGTAGTGTCAATATCGCCGCCAAGGCAATGATAAGCGACAGGCCAGTACGTTTTGCGCTATCCGCCCAGCGCCCGCCGACAAAGTACCCAGTGGCAAGCGCAATCATGGTGACGGAAATCAACGACGACCACACATAAAGGCTGGCTCCGTAAAACGGTGCTATCATGCGCGTGCCTAACAGTTCTATCACCATGACTGAAGCGCCGGTCGTGAAAACGGTCAGGTAAAGTCCAGTGCGGCCAAATGCGTTGAGTGATTTATTTGTCATGATTTTGATTAAAAATAGATTTAGGTTGTTGTTAGCGTGCCACCGACCTTACCGGCGACATCCACCCACAAATGGGGTAAGCCAAGACTTTCCAGCCAAGTTGCGCCCTGCTCTTCTTTAAGCATCGCAATCGTTGCGGCGCTACCGGCAACCACGCAGAACTCGCCGACCACACTGGCCGATGCCAGATGTTTTACCGGCCAGCCGGTTTTGGGGTTGAGGATATGACCGTAGCGGATGCCATTGATGTTAATACAGCGTTCATAATCGCCACTGCTGGCCAACGCCCCTTCATGCAATTGCAGGATGTCGATGACGGCTTGTTGGTCACGGGGATGGCGGATGCCAATACGCCAAGGAGTACCGTCCGCCCGTGCGCCGATGATTTTAATGTCACCACCTAAATTGACCACACCATGCCGGATACCGGCCTCCCAACATAACGCCGCCGCCCTATCAACGGCGTATTCTTTGACTATGCCACCAAAATCAAGCTCCATACCCAGTTTCGGAAATTCGAGCACGGGTGGCTTCCAATGCAGCTTATGCCAACCTATCCTGACTAACAGCCCCTGTATTTGTGCTTCATCGGGCAATTGGTCCGAGTCAAAACGCCAGGCTTTACCCAAAATACCGGAGGTAATGTCAAACAGCCCCTCGCTTTGCTCGTGGCAAGTTGCCGCGTAATTCAGCAGCCCCGCCGTTTCCGCATCTACGGTTATGCGGCCGCCCGCCGCCGCCGCCCGATTAATCTCAGATAAAAAACTGTCGTTACGGTAACGTGAATAACGTGCTTCCAATCGATGCACATCGGCAATGGCAAGATCGGCAATGTGCTTGGCTTGGCTGGCGTTTTTAGTGTAGAGCTGAATGTCACAAGGCGTTCCCATCGCCTTAAATTCACTGTGATAAAGCTGCATAAGCCATCAAAACATCAGGTTCCAGCTTGCCGATAAGGCGCCGACACGTTCAAGCTGATAACCATTGACATCATCTTCCACCGGTTGCAGCCATTCAACGCCAAAACGATGCCCCTGAAATGTGCCTTCGGGAATAGTGGCACTTACGCCAAAACCAACATCCCAATAGCGGCCGCCATAACTATTGCCGTAATCCATAGGCCCGGCGCTGAAGTTAGATTTTGAACCAGGATTGACATTGTTAACCTGCTTGCCATTTGCCACGCCAGGGGTAAGATTAAAAGCCCCGTTAATTTGCCCCTGCGCGGTATAAACACCGCGCACCGAAGCGGATAGCCAGTGCGTCAGGTTATAACTACCCCAGGCGGTGGACTGGAATATATCGCCGAGCGCATACCCAGACGCATTTTTGTCTTCAAGACGGATGGTGCCACTCAGTTGCGCGCCCCATGACCATCGGGCCAAATTGCCCGTGTAGGTCAGGCTAGGATTAAAGTCCCAGGTGCCACTACCCAACTGCATGCCATAATGGATAAAGCCTGCATCTTTGCCGTGCATGCGCCTGAGCTTGATGTCTACGTCACCGGTCGGGGCGCTGAGACCTAAGCTAGTATGAAGATGATGACCGGTCTTATCGAACAGTTTAAATAGCGCGTACATACCCGTATCACCAACGCCGCCAGTTTGATGACCGCCATGCAAGTGGTCTTGGGTGGCATCATAGGTGACACCCGACAACAATCGCTGATTCATTCCCATATCCATAAACTGGGGCATCAGCATCAGGTTTAGCCAATCAGTGGGGGCATACATGATGTTCAGCATGTGCATGTGCATATCCATATAGTCGGGCGCTACGCGGCAACGGCGTAGGTAACTGTCCAAACAGGCATTGTTTTTGATGTTTTTGTCACTGACGGGATCCGTGCCATGTAGCATATCGCCCGCTTGACGGCTGTACATATATCGATAACCGACCATCATGTCACCCTCATTGCCGAGCATGTGGCTGAACATGACACCCGCCGGCGCAGGCGTGCCATGTTCATGATGGTGTTGCGTATGAGAACTATGGTCGGCTATAGCGCGTCCTAGCGTCGATAAATTGACTTTGAGCGCGGCATTGGCAACATAATAGTTAAAGTCTGAGTAAGCGCCCTCCCCGCCGCCGCCTAACTTTAACGCACCTTGATGCGTGTAATATTCAAAACCGGCTTCCAAGCTGAGGCCTTTGGCAAATTGTTTGCTGACGGTTACGCCGCCGCTTAACGCACCATAACCCGACAGCCGTTGGTCGCTGGAAAAATTGGCAGGTAGTTTACTGGCATCGAAACCCACTCTTTTAGGCGTTATATCAACGGCGGTTATATCGACGCTATTGCCTTTATCATCAACAAATCCGCCGTTATTGGTGCGAAAAAACTGTTGGCCATTGTTTGGATTGTTGGCATCGACCCAAATTTCACGACCTATCGAATCGGTCGCTGTTTTGGTAAACGCCTGATTAGAAATCAGGTAGGGCGCATAAAAATTGGCGGCATCTTGCGAGTAATAACGAATCCTTGGGGTAACCGTCCAGCCCTGCCCTAAAGGCTGAACCCAGTCAGCTTCGAAAGTATGGGCATTGATACCCCAATCATCGTGAAAAAATCGGTAATCAAGATGCAGCGCCGCATCCAGCGGATTAATGTACTGGATATAACGCGCGCCCATAGTCAATTGGTTGCGTTCATTGGGGCGTTGCTCCAACAATGCGCGGACATCCCCCACCAGCGCATTAGGTGCGGATGGGTCGCTGCCTAGCGTCGCCGAATCGGCAAACACCACTGTCATCACCTTGTACGGATTTTCAAGGTAGCCGGTGCTACGGGTATAACCGATATTGGTTTCGATCAGGGCGTTCTTATTAAGCACCTGCGTTAAACCTAAGGAGCTGCTCCAGTCCTGTTTATTACCGGATAAAACCTGTGTATAAGGAAGGATTTCTATCTGGTTCTGGAAGGCCGTCTTGGTGATATAAGGTTCGGCATCGTGATCGAGTATTGCTGAAGTGTCACTGTTGGTGTAACTCAACCCCACATTTAAGCTGGTCAGTTTCTGGTTAAAATCCCAACGCGTGTTGATATTGCCAAACCGCGACTCGTAATCTTTTTCCACCGAAATGCCCCCGCCTATGTCCACTGCCGCCTCATCCCATTCATAACCCAACTTAAAGTCACCTTGTTTACGGGTTTCCGGTGACGCAGTGGCAAGAATATGTACGGGCGATGCGTCTATTTGTTGCTTGTAGTTGAGCGGATGTAATTGGGGGTCTAAAAAGATTTGCCGGTTAATCAGCGGTGATGCCCCAACGGTCAGCAAGTTCTTTCCAGAAGTTACCTGAATGGGATGGTTGCCATTTCCGACTAACGGTGCCGTAGTGATAGGCGTGGCGCCTGACCACGTGTCTTGAGTATAGGCAAAAGCAAATTTGATCCTATCAGTCAATGAAACTTTACTGCTGCCAAAAATGCTGTCCACTTCAATAGGGTTGCGGTTATTAGGCACTTTGACCAGCGAACGCTTGCCTTCCTGATAATGGGAATATTGGAAGTCCACTTCATCATCGTCAGCTAGGCAGGTTGTTGATTGTAACAGACCGGGCAGCGCCAATGCCGCAACCGTTAAGGCCTGTAATGCCGATGTCACTTTAGTAGCAGCCACAACCACCTCCCACTGCCGAGCCCCCACCAGCGGCGGCCTCGCGGCTGCCATAGGTATGTGTACGTAGTGCGCTTTGGACAGGATTAGGTTCTAGCGCCATCTGAGGTTTCGCCAGCGTACCGCGTTGCCAAGGCGCAACGGCGGTGCATCCGGTAATAACCAGCACTAGCGGTAGTAAGCAGACAAGTTTATTCATGATTTGTGGACACTAAGGCTTACGGAGAAAAAGTCTAGACTATTCTGCCAATAACTGCCCCAACAAAACATCCAATTCTTTTGCTTCACCCGTTCTAAAGCCTAGTTGGATATGACGGATAACCCCTTTCTTATCGATAATATAAGATGAGGGCATGGCTTTTACGGCAAAGGTTTGCGCACATTGCTCGCCCACATCGGCAACCACAGTAAAGTTGGCGGGATATTTAGCCAAAAAATCCTGAGCATCATTGGGGTTTTCATCCAAATTAATGCCAATAATTTTTAGCGCCTGACCTTGATATTTTTGCTCTGTATCATTCAAAAAAGGGAATGATTTTGCACAAGGGCCGCACCATGAGGCCCAAAAATCCACATACAGCACTTTGCCCTTGAACTGTTGCAGATTATAGCGTTGCGTATCGCCGACCGGTGTTAACGCACAATCAGGCATGTTATCGCCTTTGTCGAGGGCAAACAAAGGCTGCAAAGGCATTGCAGCCAGTAAAACAGAAAAAAAAGCAGCTATCCGTTGATTCATTGTTATTATTTTTATCGTCAACCTGAAGAGTGATAAAACAGAAAATAACCGGCCAGCCTTTTCTTACAGGCATCGGCTATTAGCTGTTTAGGGTTATTTGTTTTGCAAAATCGTAATATTCGTGCCTGTATGTGCGTTTGTCGCAGTTTCACAGTGGTATTGTAAAGAATAGTTATCTGCAGCCTTGCCGGTTTTGTCCACCATCACATAGTACGCGCCATTGCCGCCTTTTAATTTTACTTCTGGGCTATAAAGTGCATCCCCATCTTTAGTGTCCGTGGTATTAAGGGCTAATATGCCTTTAGTGACTTGAGCGCTAATAACGGGCGGGGCAATCGGCCCGGCTAAATCAATAATACTCATAGATAAATGATCCGTTGCGCCGTTACCATCATCGAAGCATTGGATTTGATAATAGTCGATGGCACCTTTTGTAGCACCAAGTGTGCCAGATTGGTCATGGGCAGATGCGGGACTTGCAACGCCCAGTAATGAGGCGGCTAATAACGTGGTTTTTATGATCGTGTTTTTCATAAGTTTTTATGTCCGGAATATTAATTTAGTTAATAGGCGAGTTATGTTTTCCGAAATTTCCCGCCCGTAATTTTATGCTTGGTGACCCATCTTGCCTACTGATGTTTAAAGCATAGGTATCTATACAATTAGTTAACATTAAAAATGCGTATATACCTATGCCGTAAAAACCTATTTGTTTTGTAAAATCGTAATATTCGTGCCTGTATGCGCCTTTGTCGCCGTTTCGCAATGGTATTCCAAAGAATAGTTATCTGCCGCTTTGTTGGTTTTGTCCACTATCACATAATAAGAGCCATTGCCGCCTTTTAATTTTACTTTTGGGCTATACCATCTTTAATGTCCGTGGTGTTGAAAGCCAATATACCTTTGGTGACTTGGGCGCTAATCACAGGCGCAGCTTTCGGCCCTGCCGGATCAATAACCCGCAACGCCAGATGATCCGTTGCACCATTACCATCGTCAAAGCATTGGATCTGGTAATAGTCGATAGCACCTTTTGTAGCACCGAGTGTGCCGGATTGGTCATGGGCAGATGCGAAACTTGCAGCACCCAGTAATGCGACGGTCAGTAATGTAGTTTTTATGGTCATGTTTTTCATAATGTTTCCTTTTGGTTGGCAATATGAATGATTAATGGTCAGGTGGTTTTTTGCTATCCCCCTCCCATTTTTCTGCACTTATCAGTGCATTACAGCTGCTCCGCAAGTGCCTGTAATTTTGTTGCCGCATAATTGCTGACGGTACTGTCGCTGTCATGCAGCGCTTGCTGCAATAAGGCCTTATTCGTGCCTGCATTGTCGACAGCCATGATACGCACTGACGCATCGCTGTCCTGCAAAGCAGATTGCAATATCCCTGTCGCCGCTTCGCCTTCGCGTCTTGCCAAAGCATCAACTGCTTGTGCC
Source organism: Methylovulum sp. (assembly GCA_028712695.1). GTDB lineage: Bacteria > Pseudomonadota > Gammaproteobacteria > Methylococcales > Methylomonadaceae > Methylovulum. The sequence continues at coordinate 69,357 of JAQTQZ010000019.1, forward strand.
CTCACGCCTGCATTCTGATCAAGCAACGCGGACGTTAATAAGCTATGCGCGGTTGCATCGTCTATTTTCTGGTCTAATGCCAGTAATGCTAGCGCGTCAATTCGCTGTTCAGGGTCTTGCGAGACGGCCATGGCCATTAATTGGTCTGTGTCGCTGACGTCTGTTGTTATAGACTCAGGTTTCTGTATCATTGCCACTGGGTTTACCGGTGCTTCTCGCTTATCCTTTTTTTCTTGTACTACTGCAAAATTATTGCCTATCACCCAAATTTCTTCAGGTTGTTGGGATGGATTATTTTGGGTATAGCGGAAAACCATATCCGCTTTTTTATTGAACAAACACTCCAATATGGCCTTGATATTTGGGTCTGAACAGGTTGCAGTCACTAAACCATGGGGCAGTGCGGAAGAGTGGATTAACACACCTGTGGTGTTTGAAAGCGCGGCAAGTAGATCATTCAGCGCCACTTGGTTTGCTACTAAGCGCAATTCGCCGCCTGCATTTTTGCTGGTGCTAATCTTTATTTGCTGGGTAGTTTGTTGGTCGGCCAATAACAAAATTGGCTTTAACATGAGCAGGCATAGTACCGAAAACCTAGCTATCATCATATTTTGCCTGGCGGAATAAAGATTTTAAAAAACCGTTGAGTATAAACAACGCGCTGTTATTCAACAACCACGAATAATTTAAAAAACCAAAAACTAAGCATCCTTGCCTGTGCGGCAAGGATGCTTAAACAAGCAGCTATCGCAACAATTGCAGTTACGTTAGCTGAAGTCAACTCCCATTAGTCCTATGGGAAGAATTTTGCACCCGGTGCGCCCGCAGGATATTGGCCTCCAGGAATAGGCAGGAAAGTGTCAATATCGGCATCAGCCGGTTCAATGGACAAGTCATAACCACCGTTACACGCTGCAGTCAATGGGTTCGCGACCAAATCACGTGCGATAGTCATAGTTGGCCAGTAAGGGACTTCAACAGACGCATCGTAAGGAGCCGCCCTAGGCATAGTCCGTTGGTCATGGAACACTGGCGTGGTATGACCCATCCATACATCCAATCTATCACCCAAATCTTTGGTGCGATTACCGCGTCTGCACCAGTTAGCAACAGCGATACGGACTTTCAGGCTTTTTGCGCATGACGTGGTTTGAAACTGAATCGCACCGTATCTAAAAGGGGATAAACCGGTCGCGCTGGTCACTTGCTCAGCCAATGGCGCTGAGCTATAAGGCGCCGGGCCTGCCCATGTATGATAACCACGGATTGCTGTAGTAGAATCAAGGGTAGGAAGAAAGTTAGCAAACAAAGTGCCGCCGCCTGACACCAAACCAACACCCAGCTTAGTGAAACCTACGCCTGGCAGAACACCAACAATATCATCAGACAAGTCAGGCACTGATTCGCCTTGAATACCTGTGCTGGTCAATTTGTAAATTTTTGCCATCGCAGGGTCAGCCGCATTAGGGAAAACCGTACTCATTGCTATAATATCTTGATGGGAGCCTAATTCGACATTATCGTTACAGCCGTGGGTTATTGTAAAGGCATTGTAGCCAGCAACATTTTCTTGCACCACGTCTCTAATCCCAGTGTGGGCAAATGCGCTAGTGCCTGCCATTCCCATAACGGCAGCCACTGAATAAAGCGCCATCTTCTTTACAGCTTTAAAGTGTTTCATCAAGCCCTCCTTAAGGACATAAGTTTTTATTATTAAAATGCTTCCTGGTTATTGCTATTTGTTTGTTGACAATCGTGGTTAAAGCATTATTTATGCCAAATAATTAAATAAATTTTTAATTATAACCAACTGATTTAATTTAAATAATTAAATTAACAAAACGGGATTAATTAAGGATTAGCTCATTATTAGGGCTGATGGTGTGATAGATTAGAAAGAGAGCATTACTTTTAAATAGCAAAATGGGTGATATGCCCTACTTTTTAAGAAGCCTATACCAATAAGCTGCGATGTGGATGGAAAGGTGCATAGGGTTGTTTTATAGACGTTATGCAGAACTAAATGCGGCTACTTTTTTGCCTATTGGTAAAATTGTGTCATATCACACACCTAGCTATGGGATATGCCGCAGCTTTAAGTGCAATACCAGGCCACTAACTTTTAAACTAGTGACTGGCCAATAAAAACAGGCCATTTAGCATGGGAGTGGAATATCGTAAATCTAGACAACATAAATGGTGGGAGTTTTTAAATTTCACAAAGCCAAAAAACTAAACTGCCTTACCTGCAGGGCAAAGCGGCTTAAACAAATCTGTTTGACGGCTACATTCCTCGCTGGAACTGCCTCGTATCCCTAAAGACCGCTGATTCCGGGAAGTTATTTTTAGCCAAAACCTTGCACCCAAAGTTAAGATATAAAGCTCTTCGTCCCCTGAACCGTCCATAAAGCCACTAGAGCAAATGCCTGCGTTAGGTGGGCAATAGACACGGTTTTACAAATAGGTGGTGAATGAAAGCTGTAATTTGCTGTACACTTTTCCTGATGACATGCTATCAAGAACTCGCCTACCCTAAGTGCGGCAATGGTAACCTTGATGCAGGCGCTAAGTGTGGTTATCTGACCACTGAATGCTGCACGGCCACCTTCTGTTGAGACTAAATCCTTTCCTCCACATAGCGAATTAACTACGATGAACGTACTTTTTCTTTGTACTGGCAACTCCTGCCGTTCCATTCTCGGCGAAGCGACTTTCAATCATTTAGCGCCGGAGGGCTGGCGCGCATTAAGTGCCGGTAGCAACCCCACTGGCACAGTGCACCCGCGCTCATTGGCCTTACTGGAACGCGAAGGCATTTCCACCGAAGGTTACTACAGCAAATCCTGGAACGACCTGCCGGTCACCCCCGACATTGTGCTAAGCGTCTGCGGCAACGCCGCCAACGAAACCTGCCCCGCCTACCTCGGCCCGGTGCTGCGCAGCCACTGGGGTGTTGAAGACCCTGCCCACAGGGTCGGGACTGATGATGAAATCAACGCCTCATTCATGACGGCCTACCGCATCTTGCGGCATCGCATCGAACAGTTCCTGGCGTTGCCGCTGGACGAGTTGAAAAATGACCCTGACCGCTTGAAGGCGGAACTGGACCGTATCGGCCACCTATTACCCTAACTATCTTAAGGAGTTATGCCATGACAACAATCCACGTTTTTGACCCTGCTTTATGTTGCAGCACCGGTGTGTGCGGTGTCGAAGTCGACCAGCAGTTAGTCGACTTTTCTGCCGATATTGAATGGGTTAAACAACACGGCGCTCAAATTGAGCGCTTTAACCTAGCGCAGCAGCCAATGGCTTTTGCGGAAAACCCTGTCGCCAAAGCATTTCTTGAGCGATCCGGAGCCGAAGCATTGCCTTTGATTCTAGTTGATGGCGAAGTGGCCTTAGCCGGCCGCTATCCCAACCGTGCCGAATTGTCCCGCTGGGCAGCCATTGCTGAAACAGCCGAAAAACCCGCGTCCGGCTGCTGTGGTGGTGGCCGCAGTTGCTGATTAGGCGCTTGCATTGCACAATGCAAGGCTCTGCCTGAATCGCGACAGAACAGTCAACCTATAAGAGCCATCGTCATGTCTGAACTAAAATTCCTCAACCAAGCACCACGCTTCCTGTTTTTTACCGGCAAAGGCGGGGTGGGCAAAACGTCGGTGGCTTGTGCAACAGCCATACAACTCGCCGAATCAGGAAAACAAGTGCTACTGGTCAGCACCGACCCGGCCTCCAATGTTGGCCAAGTGTTCGGCGTCACCATCGGCCACCAAATCACCCTTATCCCCGTTGTCCCCGGCCTAGCCGCACTAGAAATCGATCCGCAAGCGGCGGCACAAGCCTACCGTGACCGTATTGTCGGCCCGGTGCGGGGGCTACTGCCGGAAACGGTCGTGAAAGGTATCGAAGAACAATTGTCCGGCGCCTGTACGACCGAGATTGCCGCGTTTGATGAATTCACCGCATTATTGACCGACTCGGCACTGACTGCCGGCTATGACCACATCGTGTTCGATACCGCACCAACCGGCCATACCATACGCCTGTTGCAATTGCCCGGCGCCTGGAGCGGTTTTCTGGATGAAGGCAAAGGCAATGCCTCGTGCCTGGGCCCTTTGGCTGGGCTGGAAAAACAACGCGAGCAGTACAAGGCCGCCGTGCAAGCGTTGTCTGATGGAATGCGCACCCGCCTGATCCTGGTGGCACGCGCCCAGCAAAGCACCTTATTCGAGGTTGCCCACACCCATGAAGAACTCGCCGCCATCGGCTTGCAAAATCAATATTTGCTCATCAATGCGCTCTTGCCTGCCGGCGAGACCGACGGTGATTCCTTGGCAATGGCCATTTATCAGCGTGAACAGGCCGCGCTGGACAGCATCCCGGCATTATTGAGGGGCTTGCCCTGCGATAAAGTGTCACTTAAACCCTTCAATTTGGTGGGCCTGGATGCCTTGCGGCAACTGCTGGTTGACGCCACGTCGCATAGACAAATAGCCGTTGATACCGTCACCGGGCTTGAAAAACCCAGCCTTGCCAAACTGGTCGATGACATTGCCAAAGACGGTCACG
>JAQTQZ010000049.1 GCA_028712695.1 Methylovulum sp.
GAAAAAGCCAAGTCCGAGGCCGCAACAAAGGCCAACGCCGAAGCCACTGAAAAGGCCAAGGCCGAGGCCGCCGCAAAGGCCAAAGCGGAAGCCGCTGAAAAAGCCAAGGCCGAGGCCGCCGCAAAGGCCAAAGCGGAAGCCGCTGAAAAAGCCAAGGCCGAGGCCGCCGCAAAGGCCAAAGCGGAAGCCGCTGAAAAAACCAAGGCTGAGGCCGCCGCAAAAGCTAAGGCTCAAGAATCTGAACTAGCAGAAGCCATAGCCGCTATTAAGAGAAAAGTAAATGGCAGTTGGATACGCCCTGTTTCGGATATCCAAGGCTTAAAATGTCGGCTAAAAGTACGTTTGGCAACAGACGGTACAGTGATTGATGTGGATCTTGTCACCAGCAGTGGCGACACTATGTTTGACAATTCGGCAATCAATGCCGTCAATAAAGCATCGCCTTTAGATGTACCCAAAGATAAGGAACTATTCGCTAAAAAGTTCAGGCCATTAATATTCGACTTTAAACCGTCATAGTAATAGCTGGACAGGAATAAAATTGGTGGGCAAAAAACGTTGCCCACCCTACGACTTAAAGGTTAAAAATCATGGTTTTTTTTAGAAACATTTTGTTAATTGCTTTCTGTAGCCTTAATGCGTCCCTCAGTTATGCTGATTTGACAATTGAAATTACCGAAGGCACTGAAAGCGCATTACCCATCGCCATCGTGCCCTTTGCATCGAGCACTGCGCCGGTTGATATCAGGGATATTGTCAACGCCGATCTGGAGCGTAGCGGTTATTTTAAAATGATGGCTGAATCCAGCATGCCCAGCCAGCCTACAACGGCACAAGAAGTCAACTTCAAAGACTGGCAATCGTTTAACCAAAATTATTTGGTTGTAGGACGGGTGAACGATAACAGTGGTCAGTATGACGTCCAATTCCAGTTGCTTGACGTTTATAAGGGCGGCCAATTATTAGGTTACCGGATGAATTCCTCAGCCGCTGACTTGCGCCGCACCGCCCACCATATCAGCGATTTGATTTTTGAAAAACTGACCGGCAAAAAAGGTGTGTTCAGCGGTCATATTGCCTACATCACCAGCAGCGGTGCCAACGCCCACCAGCTCCAAGTGGCCGATGCTGACGGTTTTAATCCACAAACAATAGCTTCTTCTGTTGAGCCATTGATGTCGCCTTCGTGGTCACCCGATGGCAAAAGAATTGCCTATGTCTCGTTTGAGAAAAAATCATCGGCGATTTACATCCAAACACTGGCCACCGGTCAGCGCGAGCGCGTAGCGGAATTTCGGGGCATCAATGGCGCGCCTGCTTGGTCGCCCGATGGCACACGCCTGGCATTGACCTTATCAAAAGATGGCAGCCCGGACATTTATGTCCTTAACCTGCTAAGCCGGTCATTGACCAAACTTTCCACCAGCAATGCCTTAGACACCGAACCCGCTTGGTCGCCCGATGGCAGCAGCGTGGTATTCACTTCTGACCGGGGCGGTAAACCCCAGCTGTATATCGTATCCAGCCAGGGCGGACAAGAAAAACGGCTGACTTTTTCAGGCAGTTACAATGCCCGCGCCAGTTTTTCGCCAGACGGCAAATATATCGCTATGGTGCATGGTGAAGGCGGCAGCTACCGTATTGCCATTATGGATATGGCAACCCGGTCAATCAATGTCTTAACCGCTGGCCCTAACGACGAATCCCCTAGCTTTGCACCCAATGGCAGCATGATTTTGTATGCCTCCAAAAAAGGCCGGACTGGCTTCTTATCGGCAGTGTCGATAGATGGTAAAATGCAGCAAAAGCTGGTCTTTAATGGGGGTGAAGTACGTGAACCTTCATGGTCTCCCTAGTTCTTAACCCTTCCCTATTTTTTATAACCTTACTTGGAAATTACCCGATGAAATTTAACAAAGCACTATTGGCGTTAACCATCAGCGCACTTATGTTGTCTGCCTGTGGTGACACCGAAGAAAAAGATGGCAGTCTTCTCGACGGCAGCATGGAAAATGCCAGTGGTATCAATGACGCCTCAACCAACGGCTTAAATAGCGACTCCGGTTTCAATGGTTCAGAAATGGGCGGTTCAGGCGCTTACGGATCAGGAGCTTATGGCTCAAACAATGCGGGCGCCAATAATTTAGGCCCTGAATTTAGCGACCCTAGCAGCCCGTTATCAAAACGCACCATCTACTTCATGCTCGACAGCAGCCAAGTACAGCAAGACTTTGTACCGGTTATTGCTGCGCATTCGCAATACCTGCTGGCAAACCCTTCACAACGCGTCATTCTCGAAGGCCATACCGATGAGCGTGGCTCGCGCGAATATAATATTGCCTTGGGCGAACAACGCGCTAAGTCAGTGGCTAATATGATGAAGATCCAAGGCGTTTCAGAAAGCCAGCTGGAAATTGTCAGTTACGGTGAAGAAAAACCTGCCGCCTACGGTAATGATGAAGCCGCATGGGAACAAAACCGTCGTGTAGTTATTGATTATCAAGGTAAGTAAATGAAAAAACGCCTCGTTATTTTATTGTGCGCTTGGGGTTGCGTTTATACCAACGCTTATGCATTGCCTGAAGTTATTGACAACTCAGCATATCCCCCTTCAGCAAGGCCGGCCAATAATACCATCGCCGCAACACCGTCAACCAATACACTGATTGAAATAACGGGGCGCTTAGACCAGTTACAAACTGAAGTACAACAATTGACCGGCAAAGTCGAAGAACAAGCCAATACGATTGCTGAGCTGAAAAAACAGCAAAAAACCATGTATGCGGATATTGATGACCGCCTGCAAACTATCGAAAACAAGGCCAGTGACACCACCCAGCCCGCAGACCCGGCTAGCGTAGAAACTCCGCCAGAGTCCGAATCGCAAGCACCTGCAGAACCCGCAGCGGCAACACCGTCCACCGAAACAGCAGCAGAACCTGCTGCCGAAACGGCGGCTCCAGAAAACAAACCACAAGCCAGTGCAGTCCAAGTGCCCGATGCCGAAAAACAGGAATACCAAGCCGCATACGATACCCTCAGACGCGGACACACCGATCAATCCATAGCCGAATTTAACGCCTATCTGGAAAAATATCCCACCGGCGGCCTCGCCAATAACGCCCAATACTGGCTGGGCGAAGCTTATCGGGTCAAGCAAGATGACAACGCGGCGCGTGCCGCGTTTAACAAAGTCGTCGACAATTATCCAGGCAGTGCAAAAGTGCCGGATGCGTTGCTTATGCTTGGCAAAATCGAGTTGGAGCAAAGCAACCCAGACAAAGCGCGTGAGTATTTCACCCAAGTCACCACCAATTACCCTACGTCACCGGCTGCACGTCTGGCTGCAAAAAAACTCCTCCAACTTAATATCAGTAACTAATCGTGAGTCCGTTACGCATCACGGAAATATTTTATTCCCTGCAAGGTGAGTCCAACACCGTCGGCTTGCCGACGGTTTTCATCCGGCTTACCGGCTGCCCGTTGCGCTGCGGTTATTGCGATACCGCTTACGCGTTCACCGGCGGCAAAAAACTGACGCTAGCTGCCATCCTCAGCGAAGTGGAGCAATACGGCTGCCGCTATGTCACCGTCACCGGCGGTGAGCCGCTGGCGCAACCAGGCTGCCTTGAATTGATGACACAATTGCTCGATAAAGGCTACAATGTCTCACTGGAAACCAGCGGCGCCCTTGATGTGGCGGGTGTCGACCCGCGTGTCGTCAAAGTCATGGACCTTAAAACACCCAGCTCAGGTGAAGCCGGTAAAAACCGGTATGAAAATATCGGACACTTAAGCCCTAAAGATCAAGTCAAATTTGTTATCGGCACCACCGAAGATTATGACTGGTCAAAAGCCATACTCAAGCAATATAACCTAACAGACTGTTGTGAAATATTATTTTCACCCGTCATGGGACAGCAGCAACCTACTGAGCTTGCCGAAAAAATCCTTCACGACAGGTTGCCTGTCCGTTTTCAAATCCAACTCCATAAACTGCTTTGGCATGACGCCCAAGGTAAATGATCACCGATGCAAAAAAAAGCTATTATTCTGCTCTCAGGCGGACTCGATTCAATCACCACGCTCGCCCTTGCCAAACAACAAGGTTTTACCTGCTACGCATTAAGCTTTGATTATGGTCAACGCCATAATGCCGAACTGGTGGCCGCCGCGCAGATAGCCGCACATTATCAAGTTGCCGAACATAAAGTCATCAAACTGGGTCTAGGCTCAATTGGTGGCTCAGCGCTTACCGATGCCCATATCGCCGTCCCCAATACCGCCCAAGAAGGCATTCCTGTCACTTACGTCCCGGCAAGAAACACCATTTTCCTGTCTTTTGCGCTAGGCTGGGCGGAAGTGTTGGACCTGCATGACATCTTTATTGGCGTCAATGCCGTCGATTATTCCGGCTACCCCGATTGTCGGCCTGAGTTTATCCAAGCATTCCAGCAATTGGCTAATCTGGCGACCAAAGCGGGCGTTGAAGGCACGCATTTTAAAATACACACACCACTGATCCAGCTCAGCAAGGCCGACATTATCAAACAAGGTATTGCCCTCGGTGTTGATTACAAGCACACCGTCTCTTGCTATTCGGCTGACGGACAAGGCCGTGCTTGTAGGGTTTGTGATGCCTGCCGGTTGAGAACTGCCGGATTTATAGCGGCTGGTGTGCCAGACCCGACGCAATATCAAAAACTGCCACAAAACAATTAAGTACCTAGCCTGTAACCTCAACTTAAAAACACTATTAGGGGATAAAAAATGTCGCATTATTCTGATTTTGATTTGGTTGTTCTCGATAAAACAGAGATACCTGCTTATTTTGGCGAAAAAGTAGCCGCAATATTGCTGGGTAAAGAAGCTAGTACACTTCCACAGAATACTGAGACGGCTAACACCCTACAGCGTAGGATGCGGGGCAGTACAAGAAGCGATTCGTTTAAATGGCGAATGGCCGAGTTGTTAAAATTAGCGTCCATCGAATCTTTACGCTTTATCGCAGAAACAGCCTGCACTCACTTGGTGCTCAGCAAAGAGTACGGTGCCATTATTGAAGACGCGACGTATATGGAGACCGAAGAAAAGGAGGAGGACAAAGAGGATGATCAGTTTGCGGCGCACCAATACACGGTGATAAAACCAGAAAAATGTGACGCCGTGATTGCTGATCTTAAAAAGCTGTTTTCATGGTGCAGCGATAACGTCTCCCCTGCAAGCGATATATTGGAATTTGATGACGAAGATGTGAAAAACGCGATAGCAAATGCAGTTGTGTGCGAAGACCTGAATAAGCAGGCGGATTATGGTGAAGATGGCGACAGCGCCGAGTTTTTCTTCTGCGCCCTCAAATCAATCCTAGAGTTGCTGAAATATGCCAAGGCAAACAATTTGTACGCCGTCTACAAAAACGAGAATTATCCAGGAATGTATTGCCTAAAAAAATATATGCCGCATATTATCGTTGATTGATAACCCTTCGGCCTTTAGTCCAACCCGTATAAAGTGGTTGATAGGGTTTTAGTCATGGATTTAATTGTCAATACTTCGGACATATCCTAACCAGCCTGCACCCCAAAGTTACCAAGGTCGGCATGGCTTGGAGAAAACTTTAATCAAATTCAAGTCCATCGCAAAGCGGCCAGAAGGCCGTTTAATGGTCGGCCTAGCCCTTATTAAGTAAGGGTCTTATCATCTATTTCAATGGCAATATTTCCAACTTTTTCAAGATAAGGCCTTCTACGATCCCTTTTCCGTTTATCCAAAAATTTGGCACCCACCTGGTAATTAACCCTCTGATCATTACGTCTATCCCTAACAAAAAAAGCACTGATATCCACTTTTTGACCATTTAGCTGTTTGCCATTAAGCTTCTTTATAGCCCTTTTAGCAACTATGTCAGGGATAATTCCGACCAAGCCGTAATATTCAAGAACATTCAACTGAGTGTCTTTTAATATGCAAATAGAAATACTCTCTATATAACCATTACTTGCCAGCAGATTACCTTTAAGGGCCGGTTCAACGAAGGCTTTAAGCTGATGTTTCCTTGTCGTTTTAGCTATTTTTTTTAAGATGATAACCATATACCCCCCCTTATTTTCCATTTTCCCATCATACTGCAATTTCATTATAGGGCGTGCGCTTTCCTGCAAGACCCGGACAAAGCCAATGGCACAATAGCTACAACTGACACCAGCGCTCCACCTTTAATTTTGTCGTCAACTCATGGCCAGCATCATCACCTATTGCCTGTCCGATGATAAGCCAACCCTGTCCCAAACCACACTCAAGGTCTTGGGCAATGCCTAATTTATCCCGAACCCAAGTTTCTTACATTCCCATGCGGTTCACGGCTACCGATGATTCCCGTAATTGTCAAACTTTGTGAATCCCCCAACAGAGCAGGAATTATCCATGATTAATTATGACAGCATCTGCCAACCACCGCCCAAGGCTTTGTAGAGTACAACCAAATTTTGCGCCAGTGCGGCTTTGCTGCTGACCAGACTGCTTTGCGCCTGATACAACATTTGCTGCGCTGACAACACGTCAAGAAATCCGGTCAGGCCTTTTTGATAACGCTCGCCAGCCAAGGCCACCGCCAACTGATTGGCGCTGACCGCCTGCGCTAATGATTGCTGGCGTTGTTGTTCTTGGCTGTAAGCAACTAAGGCGTCTTCCACTTCTTTAAACGCAGCCAAAATAACCCCCTGATAAGCCAGTACAGTTTGTTCCGATTGTGCCTGTTTGCTTTTAATGTCCGCGTTAATGCGCCCCCAATTCCAAATTGGCAAGGTTAATGAGGCGGCTGTTGACCAAGATTTGCCTATGGGCGTCATATCGGTGATCCGCATGTTTTGCAAACCAAGAAATGCTGTCAGGTTGATTTTTGGATAAAGCTCAGCCACCGCCACCCCGACAGTGGCGTTGGCTACTGCCATTAAACGCTCGGCACGGCGAATATCGGGGCGACGTTTTAGCAACTCAGAAGGTAATTCCGAAAATGCCGCACTACTAATAACCGGTATCTGTCCTGCCTGATCCAGTCGTGCGGCCAACGCCTCAGGCTGGCGTCCGCTCAGCACGCCCAGGGCGTGTATTGCCTGTTTGACAGCAGTTTGATAAACCGGCAACTGGGCGGAAGTAGTGGTAAGCAAGGCTTGTGCCTGGCTGACATCGAGCATGCTGGCAAAGCCTGCTTGTTGCCGCACTTCGGTCAACGTCAGGGAATCCTGTTGTGCAGTGATATTGGCCTGGGTAACCATCAGCAATTGTTGGTTTGTACGCAAGTCAATATAGTTACGGGCCACTTCACCAAGCAAACTGACTTGCACAGCATGGCTGTTTTCTATTTCACTCTCAATCGTGGCATCAGCCGCTTCTAATGCGCGTTGCACGCCACCAAAAAAATCCAGCTCCCATTGGGCATCAAAACCACTTTGAAAAATATTGATGAGGTTATTACCGACGCCAAAACCGCCGGAACCACCAGTCGGCGATGTGCCAGAGGTGTTGTTATAACGCCGGCTGACGGTGCTTTTTCCCGTCACTTCCGGCAAAACGCCGGCAAAAGTGGCATAACGTTGGGCACGGGCGTCTTTAATTTTGACCAATGCCTGCTTTAAATCCAGATTGGCGGCAAGGGTGTCAGTGATTAGTTGGTTTAATAGCGGATCATTAAAGCGTTGCCACCAGCTATCCAATCGTACCAATGATCTGGTGGATGCTGTTGCGCCAAGCAAGGTACCCCACTGCTTGGGATTAGCCACCTGAGGCGGGTGATAATCAGGCCCCACTGCGGCGCACGCCGATAGCAAAGCGGTCAGGCTACAGACAAAAGGCCAATGTCTCATGATGATGGCTCTGCCGTAGTGTCAGCGGTGTAGTCTTTGGCTTCAATAAACACATCCATTTGTTGGCCAACATAAACGGGTATCTGCTGCCGGTCAAAGCTATACAATGCTTGCAAAACCCGCGTGTCAACCCGTTCGGTGCTGTCGCCGGTCAAGGATTTTTTCGGCACGACAAAGGGTTCGACATAAGCAAGCGTAAGATCCGCTTTAAACTGCCGGTTACCGCGCAAATACGCAACGGCTTTGTTATTTTTAACAAACCGCCAAGCGTCATTTTCATCAATGTCAACGCGGACATGCAGTTGCTGCAGATTACCCAACACGAGTAAAGGCGTATTTAAGAACCCAGCGGAGGCAAACTCGCCCGGGCGGATATTCACCTGCAACACTTCGCCTTCCACAGGTGCACGGACAACCAGCCTATCCAAGGAGGTTTGCGTGTTGAGCAAAGCGGCTTCAGCCTGCTGAACCAGTGCTAACGCACTATCAAGTTTGGCTTTGGCAACTTGCACGGCATTATTGCGCTTGAGCAGTTCCTCACTGCTGATCGCGCGTTTATCAGTGACCGCCTGCGCCAATTGGCTCAAGGATTGAACATCCTTAACAGTCGCTTGGGCAACGCTCACTTCGGCCCTAGCCTTGAGCAAATCAGCACGCTTTACCGCCAGTTCGGCCCGGGTTTGCCGGTCATCGAGATAAAACAGTGGCACTCCGGCTTTGACGTTCTCACCCACCTTAACCGTAATACGCTCGACAATGCCTGACAAAGGCGTGCCAACGGCGATATTTTGGCTTTTGGCTTCGATAATACCCGAACCTGCGATATACGAAGGGAACGGGGCAAAGGCCGGTTCCACCACAGCAGCAGCAACAGGCATAGGTTTGTTGCTGCTGACAACCGTGTAAGCGGCAAAGATAAAGCCTAAGAGAGCCAGTAAGGGAAGCAAGTATTTTAATGTCATGATGTTTTTAAAAGCAGCGGTTGTTGCAAGCAAATGCACGGGTATTTAATAAAGTGCGGTGGCCCTAACCAAGCAAGCCGTTAACCGCTCCCACGCTGGTGATATGCCCATCATCCATTTTGGCGATACGGTCTGCAAAGTTAAAGATACGGGCATCATGGGTGACAATCACCAGTGCCCTATCCGCATGTAACGCCACGTCTTTCAACAAGCCCATGACCGTCTGTCCCGTCTCGTGGTCTAAGGCACTGGTCGGTTCATCACAGACTATCAGCCGGGGACTATGGACTAGCGCACGGGCGATGGCAACCCGTTGTTGCTGCCCCCCGGACAACTGTGCTGGCAGCGACTTAGTCCGTGTGCCTAGACCAACTAATTCCAATATTTCGCCCGCCTTGCGCTCGGCGACAGCACGCTTCACTCCATTGATAATTAGCGGCACTGAGACATTTTCTACCGCCGTCAATGACGGCAACAAGTTATAAGCCTGAAAGACAAAACCAATATTCCGCGCCCGAAAATTGAGCTTGTCTTTGCTGCGCATCTGTTGCAGATCTTCGCCAAACAATGCGCAACTGCCCTCATCTTGGTCGAGAATGCCTGCAATCACAGAAATCAGGGTCGTCTTGCCACAACCGGAAGGCCCCACCAGCATCATCAGCTCACCTAAAGCTATTTCCAGCTTAATGTCATTTAGCGCAACGATTTTTTGGCCGCCAGCCTGGTAGGTTTTACCAATATGCTGGCAATGCACCGCCAATTGTTTTTCAGTCATAAGTTAGCTTTTAAAAACTATGGCCGGTTCTAAACGGATGACTTTGATGATGCTGATCAGGGCGGCAAACACACAAATCAGGCTCACGCCAGCACCGCTAAAAATGAGCAGTTGCCAAGGGAATTTAAACGCCAAAATAGTGTGGCGCATGGCATGTCCAAACAGCGCGGTCAAGCCTACACCTAAACCGTACCCAATACTGCCCACCAGCACCGCCTGTAACAAAATCATGCGTAACAAGGTTAAGTTGTTCGCGCCCATCGCCTTTAACACGCCGAACTGGCGGAGATTTTCCAGCGTAAAATTATAGAATGTTTGCCCGGCGACAGCCGCACCGACAATAAACCCTAAAGCGACCGAAATGCCAAAATTGATCGGAATGCCGGTGTTTTTCATAAAATAGTTATAGGTCAGTTCCTTAAACTCATTATGGCTATAGGCGGATAAGCCGGTGGCCGCGCGTATGCGGCGGGTCAATTGCGCTATGTCTTGACCAGGCTTTGCCTTGACCAGCACAAAGGACAGTAATTTACGCTCTCTGGGCGCGTAGCTTTTAGCTCTGGAATATGTTGTATAAACAACGGGTTGTGACTGGAATGTGCGGGTCACTTTAGCGATGCCTACCACAATGGCGCGGTGGTCGTTTAATTCCAAGGTGTCACCAACGGCAAGCGGGATTCGTTTGCCCCCAGACGTTGGCGAAGGCTTGCCCAATTTGTCCCGAGCACCATCGATGTCCACAATGACGCTATCGCTACGGCGCAAATCCTCTATTTTTCCGGACAGCATAATCGGTGGCCCGCCTATGAGCGTGGTATCGTCCAGGCCGATGACATTACAGGTCTGGAACGTGCCGTCTGTCAACCGTGCCTTTAACAACCCTTTATACATCGGCATCGCCCATTGCACGCCGGAAATGCCGCGCACCCGATACAGTTCGGTGTCTTGCAAGGGTTTGATGTCATCGACAAACTGCACTTTTGGATCCATCACCCAAATATCCGGCAAGCCGACATCAGAAATAAAGCTGTAGGAGCGAGACATTAAACCAACAAAAATGGCAGGTTGCTGGGTCATGATTAATGAGGCAAAAGTCAGCCCCATAACAATACCCAAGTATTTCCCTTTATCACCCATCAACATTTTTAAGGCAATGTGATTCATGGTATTAATCTCTGTGCACGTTAGCTGAAGGGTATGGATGGCAAATGTGCTGTTTAGCCTATCCCGCTATAACCGCTGGACAGCCACCAGCTAAAACTAACTAGCCAAAGCCATAGATGGACAATAGACTAATACAGAATACACGCAGGCAAGAATCAAGCAAGTGCATTGCAATCAAAACCGCAGGGGGGTGACCTGTCCGGTTAGGCGATAATGCCGATAATCGGCAATAACTTGGTCATGATCAAAAGCCAATTGTCCGGGCAGGTTATCAAAAGTGAAAATCCCACAGTTTTTGGCGTCATCAGCCGCTTGCGGGGCACCTTTTGCCTCGGCAATGTAGACAGCCGTCACGGTGTGGTTGCGAGGGTCACGTTGCGGATTGGAGTAAATCCCCAATAAAGCCATTAGCTTTACATCAAGACAGGTTTCTTCTTTTGCCTCACGTATCGCGGCCTGTTCCAAGGTTTCACCGACATCGACAAAGCCGCCGGGCACAGCCCAGCCAAAAGGTGGGTTAGCGCGTTCAATCAAAACAAATGGGTGTCCAGGAAGATCGATGAGTTCAATTAACGTATCGGCGGCAAGTAAGGGGGTGACGGGTTTGTACATAGTCGTTATGCGGATGTTTTGGTTAATGTCGGAGGCTTTGGGAGTGTGATTTAACGCAGCCTTATATAGCAAAGCTTATTCATTGGACTACTGCGCGAACTGGGGGATCCCTTCGGTAATATAAATCGCTTGGCTGCTAAAGATGGGCCAGATTTTTTATTGCATCCTATTTTGCGGCAAGACTTTTCTTTATAAAACCTTGCTGATAGTACTTGTGAGTGTCGATATGCCAATCTTCAGCCCTAATAACATTCTTAATGGTATAAGGATCGCCCTTTTTATCGACAACCATTTTTGATAAATCGATTACCCGTTCGTGGACTGGATTCTTTTCTTCATCCAGAATAAGGATAACTTTAGGCCGCAACTTAGTCTGTTCATTAATTTCAATAACAATCGCAATTTCACCGTTGGTCATCAGGACAACACTACCGGGAGGATATACCCCTAGGGTCTCAATAAACTTGATGACCACATGCCTGTCCAAATGGGAGCCCGCCATATTAGTCAACATTTGGGTTGCGTCAAGATGGGGCAGACTATTTCGGTGGCTCCTATTACTTGTCATAGAATCATAGACGTCAACTACTGAAATGATCTTGGTAAAATCCGAAATCGCCGTTTGTTTAAGTTGACGGGGATAGCCTGTGCCATCAACATGTTCATGATGGGTTAAAGCGGTTTCCATAACGCTGGTGGGCATATTTTCACTTGATTTTAATAACTCATAGCCAAGCAACGTATGCGATTCCATAAGGCGATTTTCGTCCTCATCCAGCGCCTCTTGCTTTTTCAGGATAGCCAGAGGTATCCGCATCTTGCCTATATCATGCATCATGCCGCAAAGCCCCAAAGTGACAATACTATCGTGCGGGAGGTCTAAATGCCGGCCTAAGACAATCGCTAAAAGACAAACATTGAGGCTATGCTGTGCGGTATATTCATCCTTATCTTTTAGCTGGGTTAGCCACAGCATAGCATCTGGTGAATGCAGCACACTGTTCATGCACTCTAGGACTGCTTTTTTGGCCAACCATCCGTCCAGGCTACCGCCTTTTGCGGCCACCTTCATAAACGAAGAAACCAGAGCCTCAGTCTGTTTATAGATCACCTCTGCCCGTGAAATCTCTTCTTCAAAGAAACCCAATTTCACCGGGGGCGTATTATGTATATTATTCAATAATTTAGAGTGGCTTACAGCCATCGGTCTATTTTGATTGGCAATAGCCTGATACTCGTGGCGCTTTGATTTTGTCGTATCAATATAGACATAATCACAGATATTTTTTACCGCACGAAGTTGCACTTGATTTTGTAATTCAAAGCCTTGGAACATGAACGGCGTATCCAGCCAAGACCGATCAAGCTCGACTATATACATGCCTAACGTCAGTTGGCTAACAGGTATATACAGCTTCTCTGAAGAAGTAAAAAACTGACTGGCACCTGCCTTTTCACCGGAGGATTTTTTGTCACGAAGAAACTTCAATTTTTTAAAAATCATTAGGCTGTCCCTAAAGGTATTCTGCCAATACTAAGATATTTCAAACATAATAGGCAATTTTCTTGGTTAGTAAAGACCGGAGTGGATAAATAGCAAAAGCGTTTTTTAATTTTCAAGCTTAAATTTCTTGACATGCCGCTGGAGTTATCATTAGGGAAGGGCTAACATATAACCTCTAGTTTTTTAGACAACCAATAATTTTGTTCTTAACGATTAAATAATTGCCACACAACAATAAAACATCCCAGCATGAAGTGTAACTGTCAATGCGACCTGCTATTAATAATCTGCCTAGCTTTTGTATCGGTGACAGGATGCAACAATAACTTGGATCAGCAAAGAAATATTTTCTTACAAGCTCAAAAACAGTTGCAACAAGGCGATATAGCCGCGTTTTTTGCCTTATCTTCAAACCTAGAAGGCTATCCGCTCTATCCCTACTTACATTATCAATGGCTAAAAAATAATTTGCAGGACACTGGGCAAATAACCGCTTTTCTATCGGTCTACAAAGACAGTTACTATGCAGGCGCACTTAGGTCGAAATGGTTAAATTATCTTGCCAAGCATGAACGCTGGCACGAATTTAAACAATATTACCAACCAACTGGCAACATAGCGCGTGAATGTCAGTTTTATTGGGCACTCTATACGCTTGGCAATAAACCATTGGCATTGGCAGAGGCAAAACGTTTGTGGATGACAGGGGACATTAGGCCAAAAGCCTGTGATAGCTTGTTCTTGGCGTTAATTATGTCACCTACTTTTTCGAGTGAGTTACTCTGGCAACGGTTTGAATTGGCTTTAGCTAAAAATAACATTAACTTGGCTGATTACCTGCGTGGTTTATTAAGCAAAGCCGAACAACCTAGCGCAGACGTTTGGATACAAGTGCATAAAAACCCAGCACTTGTCCAAGACCTTGATTTTTGGACGACTGACACACCGCAAACGGGACGGCTGTTTGCCCATGGTATAGACCGGATGGCTAAGATTAACCTTGACTTGGCACTCGCGGCTTGGGACGGACGAAAAAAACCATTGGCAATTGACCCACAAATTAAACAGCAACTTGACCGAAAACTTGCGCTGGCTCTAGCCTATAAACGTGACAGCAGAGCCTACAGTAGATTAAGCCAACTGCCCGTCAAGGATGAAAAAGTTAGGGAATGGACAATCCGGACGGCCTTACAGGAACAAAACTGGCAACATGTCACCCAGGCTTTAGCACGCTTAACGGCACAAGAGCTGCAGATGCCAATATGGCAATATTGGTATGCCCGAGCGCAGGAAGCCACAGGCAACAGGGAAATTGCCCAAACCACGTACGTTAAATTAGCAAACGACCGAAGTTTTTACGGTTTTTTAGCCGCTGATAAAATCAATAAACCCTATCACATTGCCGATGCGCCTGTGTCTTATACCGAAAATGAACTGGACAGTTTGGCCGCAACACCTGATTTTGCTGTGATTCAGGAATTTAATTTTTTTAATTTAAAAGCGGAAGCCCGTCAGCAATGGTTTTTTGCCCTCAATAAATTATCCAAAAAACAACTTATACTTGCCGCCAAACTGGCGCAACAGTGGCATTGGGATCAACTGGCAATCATCACTTTAGTTAAAGCCGAATATTGGGATGACATAAGCTTGCGCTTTCCAATACGGTATGCTAACCAAGTCAACAGCAACGCCTACCGCTCGAATATCGATCCGGCAATTATTTTTGCGTTAATCCGTCAGGAAAGCATGCTTGACAGCAACGCCATCTCCCCTGTTGGAGCAAGAGGATTAATGCAGATAATGCCCACCACTGGCCGACATATAGCCGGTGAATTAGGTGAATCTTGGCAGTCGGAGAAACTATTATTTAATCCTGACCTGAATATCCATTATGGCAGCACCTACTATAGAAAACTGTTAGACCGCTTTAATGGGCATTTTATCTTGGCAACTGCCGCTTACAATGCCGGCCCTAGCCGTGTGGCAAAATGGCAGCCAATAGATAAATCCGTGCCGGCAGATATTTGGATAGAAACTATCCCTTATGAAGAAACCAGAAAATATGTCACAAAAGTGCTGTCTTATGCATTGATTTATCAGTACCGTATGCAGAAAAATGCGCTGAAAATAAAAGACTTACTAAGCGATGTAAAATCAACTAAAAATTGAGCTGATTTTTATTGATGTCTGTTAGATAATATGCGGTTCAATTATAAAAATAATGATTAAGGTAGATATAAGGTATGGAGAAAAAGCATAGTTTTACGCGCGAAGAATTACTGATGTCCGGGAGAGGGGAGCTCTATGGGCCAAAAAACGCGCAACTTCCACTACCAAACATGCTGATGATGGACCGTATTAACCTCATTACTGATGAAGGTGGTTTATATGGCAAAGGGGAAATTATTGCTGAACTCGATATTACGCCTGATTTATGGTTTTTTGCCTGTCATTTTCAAGGCGACCCTGTGATGCCAGGTTGTTTAGGCTTGGATGCCATGTGGCAACTGGTTGGCTTTTATTTGTGTTGGTTAGGTGGGCCGGGTAAGGGACGCGCCTTAGGGGTCGGTGAAGTCAAATTTACCGGACAAGTCTTACCTACAGCCAAAAAAGTGATTTATCGCATTAATTTAAAACGCGTCATCATGCGCAAGTTGGTGATGGGAATCGCCGATGCCACCATGGAAGTCGACGGCAAAGTTATTTACGAAGCAACTGATTTACGGGTTGGCTTATTTACTTCTACAGAAAATTTCTAGGGGCTATGGTAATGAAAAGAGTTGTAGTGACCGGTTTAGGTATTGTTTCAAGCATCGGTAACAACCAAGCCGAAGTGAGCGAATCTCTCATAGAAGGCCGCTCAGGGATTGTTTTTGCGGATATTTACAAAGAGTTAGGATTTCGCAGCCAAGTGCATGGCGCTATCAACATAGACGTAGATGCCTTCATAGACCGTAAAATAAAGCGTTTTATGGGGGACGGTGCCGCATTCAATTATATTGCAATGCAACAAGCCATAACGGATTCTGGTTTAGAGGATAAGGATGTGTCTAATGTAAGGACTGGCTTAGTCATGGGTTCAGGTGGCCCTTCAACGGCTAATGTGGTTGAAGCGGCAGATATCCTCAGGGAAAAAGGCGTCAAGCACGTAGGGCCTTATAGAGTGCCTAGGGCCATGTCCAGCACCAACACCGCCTGCCTTGCCACACCTTATAAAATCAAGGGCGTCAATTACTCAATCACCTCCGCATGCGCAACCAGTGCCCACTGTATCGGCCATGCGATGGAACTTATCCAAATGGGCAAGCAGGATATTGTTTTTGCTGGTGGTGGTGAAGAGGTTCACTGGACCATGTCCGTACTCTTCGATGCGATGGGCGCCATGTCATCTAAATATAATGACACCCCAACAACCGCATCGCGACCCTATGATGAAACCCGCGACGGCTTTGTCATTTCCGGCGGTGGTGGCGTATTAGTCATAGAAGAGCTAGAGCATGCCAAAGCCCGGGGCGCCAAAATTTACGCCGAATTAGTCGGTTACGGCGCGACTTCGGATGGTTACGATATGGTGCAACCCTCCGGTGAAGGCGCTGTGCGCTGTATGCAACTGGCAATGGCCGATGTACATGAAAAAATTGATTACGTCAATGCCCACGGTACCGCCACCCCCGTAGGTGATGCCAAAGAATTAGGCGCATTGCGGACGGTATTTAGCTTGGATAACATGCCTTGGATCAACTCAACAAAATCCCTAACCGGCCACGCCCTAGGTGCTGCAGGGGTTAATGAGGCGATCTATTCGCTGTTGATGATGACCAAAAACTTTTTAAGCGCATCCGCTAACATCATGCAGCTTGATCCTGCCGCTGAAGGCCTTCCAATCGTCCGCGAGCGTAAGGACAATGTCACGTTAAACACCATTATGTCGAACAGCTTTGGCTTTGGTGGCACTAACGCTACCTTGATTTTTCAACGCTATAACGGCTAACTGCCGCTATTAAGCCAAAGTGCCGTAGAATTTCTCTTTGCCGACATTCTATGGCACTTTAACTATCACCTCATTCCCTAGCCCCTTCCTAAACCACAGCAAGGCTTAAAAAGCCTGCATTTTTCCCTTCGCTATTAAAACATTGCTGACCATGCCGGCGTCTATCCAAAAATCCAAAACCCAGTACAACAAACTACAAAAACGCCTACGCCATTACGTCGGTGATGCAATTGCTGACTACAACATGATCGAACACGGCGATAAAGTCATGGTGTGCCTGTCGGGCGGCAAAGATTCGTATACTTTACTGGATATTTTGCTCAATTTGCAAAAAACCGCCCCCGTTGATTTTGACGTGATCGCTGTTAATCTGGACCAAAAACAACCCGGTTTTCCTGAACACGTCCTGCCAGAATATCTTGAATCAATTGGCGTGCCCTATCATATTATTGAGAAAGACACCTACAGCGTCGTCAAACGTGTTATTCCAGAAGGGCAAACAACCTGCAGCCTATGCTCACGGTTACGGCGCGGTACGTTGTATGGCTATGCCGAAGAAATCGGCGCAACCAAAATTGCTTTAGGCCATCATCGGGATGACATCCTTGAGACTTTTTTCCTTAATATTTTTTATGGCGGCAAACTCAAAGCCATGCCACCTAAACTATTAAGTGACGACAAGAAAAATATTGTCATCCGCCCCCTCGCCTATTGCCGGGAAAAAGACATTGAACGTTATTGCTCCTTTAGGGACTTTCCGATTATCCCCTGTAATTTATGCGGTTCGCAGGAAAACCTGCAACGGCAAGCCATGAAAACCA
>JAQTQZ010000081.1 GCA_028712695.1 Methylovulum sp.
GTGATGGAAGCATCGTCAGCGGATGGTGGCTGGAGGGAGGGACTCCCGCAGAAGGGCGCTTTACCCGCCTCCCCCGCTATGATATCACGACGCGCCCTACGCCCTACGGTCCCATCTCCTACTTCTCGGACCCTCATGAAATCTTGCGCACCATCTACGGCCCCTGGGAACTCCCCGATCCCGATTTCGACACCGTCGTGATGGCGCACCATTTGATCGCCTTTACACCTTTGGTCGCAGCCTACGCCTATCAGCGTCTCCTGCTGGCCCTGCTAAACGATCAACCATCCAAAGCAGCACGTTATATCGAAACAATCGCTCCTCACGATCCGGATTTGGCAGTGCGCCTTAGCCCTCTTTATCCCGTTTGTCACAATAAGGGCAAAAAAAAAGGGGGATGATCCGAAGATCACCACCCCTCCTCTTAGCATTGTAAGCGCGACGATTAGACGACACCCGTAACCTCAACGGCGTAGGTTCCAGTATAGTAATGTGAATCTGGATAATAGGATTCAACACTGAAATAATAATCCCCTGTAGTAGCCGCCGTATATTGTATGGATGAATTCCATCCAATACCGCTGTCATCATCTTGAGCAATCAGTGACGTTCCATCGGTATTATACAGGTTTAACCACGTATCACTGAGTGTACCGTCTCCCGACGGAGCCCCTTCTGCATCGATCTGATATGTACTTCCTGCTTCCAGATGGACTTTGAACATATCGATATCACTGAGGCTGCTGATAGCCGCATACTGGATCGAATCCACAGCAATGATTCTGGCGTGCGCCGCATCACTGCCGATCGTATCATTAAGCATCGTATCGTCAGTCATTACCGGAGGAGGATTGGTAAACGTTGACAACGCTTTTGTCCACGTATAGCTATGTCCGTTATCAATGATTGTAAGACTAGTATTGCCGCTCATATTTGACATCTCGAGATAATAACCCGTATGGTTATCGAACGCATAAAGTTTACCGTCGGAAGAGTAGATATCATTGTCAAAGTTTAAGATGATTTTATCGGCACCTTTACCCAAATCGATTGTCGAATTATCCGTCAAAGAATCATAAGTAATAAGTTGAGCATATTTATCTCCACTTATCGATTCTACACTTCCGTCGGTTTTAAACGCTGCAGTTCCGCTCAGACTCAAACTCGTCTCGTCTCCGAAGACATTTTCCACACCCTGTAAATTTAAACGATAATCATTGTTTGTCAATATTAACGTATCGTTCGTTCCGGCACCCAAATTGACTTTTCCGGGAAGAGAACCAAATGTCCCATTATCCAAATGGACTGTTTCATTTTTTGTTCCGACTGAAAAAACCGAATCAACGTTGTATAGATGGACATCCGTAAGATCTTTCCCTTTCCCGTCCAAGTAAACTTTGTTGACATATCAACTGCGTGAAATATAATAACCGTTTGTGATAATCGTGGCCAAATTTGAGATCGAAATTCCTGTACTCATTGTCTCTCCTTCTACTATTCATAGATGATTATTATATAATTTATCAAATAATTATTTAAAAGGAAATTAAAAGAAACTATGAGAATAAAGGAGTGATATAGGTTCCCAAACCTTGGCTTGGGAACGCAGTAAGAAGGAATTCCAACATGTCGAAGAACGCAAAGCGTTCACTCATTAATCGCCTATAATACCGTTTCCGACCAAATCGGTGTAATCAAAACCGTTTGCATTGCTGACACCCGTGATCATGATCATATTGTCCGGAGCTCCACCGTAGGTTTGATCTCCGATCAGTGCACCGTTTCCGGAACCGTTGAGATTATAAAACATTACAAATCCGATGGTTCCGTTAAATGTTTCATACGCCACTGAATCGGCCGCATCGCTGATCGTTGAGAATCCGCTTCCGTCTAATTCTACATAATTCCAAGGAGTTCCGGTATCTCCAGAAAAATCAATTTTATCAATACCCGTTTTAAACCCGTTCACGGTGTCAACAGAATCAGAATAATACATTGATGCATTCATATCAAAATGGACAGACGCTACTTGGCATGGTGTGATGTTGATGTCCTCTGCCACACCGTATGAAGTATTGATATCCACGTTAATCGCCGCATGCGTTTCTGCGGTAGCAAGCGCTTTTGCCCACGTCAAACTTTTACCGTTTTCTACGATAGAAAGACTGGTGTTCCCGCTCGCATTGTCAATCTCGAGATAGTTACCGCTGTTAGAATCAACAGCATACAAATGCCCACTGCAGTTGTAAAGATGGTTATCAAAGTTCAAGACGATTTTATCCGCACCTCTACCTAAATCGATAGACGAATTCCCAGACAAGCCATTGTAGGTGATGAGCTGCGCATATTTATCACCAATGATCGTATCAACGCTTCCGTCGGTGTTGAACGCCGCAGTTCCGCTCAGACTCAAATGTGAACCATTTCCAAGTACCGTTTCTACCCCTTTTAGAGTTAATAAATAATCATTATTAGACAGTACCAATGTGTCATTCGATCCTGCCCCCAAATCGATTTTACCCGGTAGAGAGCCATATGTCCCACTCTCTAAATGAAGTGTCTCATTTTTTGTTCCCAGTGCGTAAACCGAATCGACATTGTACACATGAACATCGGTTAGATCTTTCCCTTTTCCGTCCAAATAGACTTTATTGACATACCCTGTACGGGAAACATAATAGCCGTTTGTAATGATCGTAGCCAAATTAGAGATTGGAGTTCCTGGCATCATTGTGATCCTTTGTTATATTATAGTGAAACTGTAAATAGAATAGCAGATAGATATTTAAAATGTGATTAAAATAAAAGAAGAAAATAAAGAAAGACTGATAAGATTGAATGAAGTTGAAAGGTTAAACCCCAGAAGGGGTTTAGATGAGTATTAGAGAGATACTTGAGTTGCCCAAGTAATATCACCTGTTCCTACAAGGACGATAGCGATATCGTGAGCGGCATTAAACACACCATCCTGATTCGCATCAACATAAATATAGTTGTTACCAGTCGTTGCACCCATACCATTTGCTACAAACGATTCAAAGCTTGTAGCCATAGTAGTACCTTCCGCTAATTGAGCACCAGCATAACTTGTTGTGTTGGCCAATCCAAGTGCAGAGAAATCAAGAACATCATCCGTAACACCTGTAGCAAGTGCATTACCATGATCATTTGAACCAAAGTTTTCGATAGTGACCGTTGCAACATTTGCAGATGTAAATTCAAATGTATCTACTGTAGCATTTGCTGTACTATCAGCGATCAAAGTAAAATGAACATCTTTAGCAGCAACTACATTCGCGGATTTGATATACAAATCATTCGCATTGATGACATTGTTTCCATCCATATCAACCGCAAGAACACCGTCGTGTGACCAGAAATAGTCACCGATTTTACCGTTGAGTGATGTAGACGCAGCGTCACCAACGGTGTTGTTTGAACCGTTGAATTCAGATACATTGAATGTTTGATTTGCGTTAGTAGTTGACATATCGATCGTTACTGCGATCACATCCGTACCAGTTTCAAAGTCAGTAATCGTATCTGACGTTGTTGCAGTATTGTTGTTAGACTCAGTAGCAGAAGCGTATACAAATGTATCAGCACCTGTTCCACCTGTCAAGATATCACCTGCCGCGCCACCGGTAATAGTATCATTACCCGCACCACCGTTGATAGTGTCAACACCTGCTTCACCGTTCAAAATATCATTACCGTCGTTACCGTTGATTGTATCGTCACCGAGACCGCCGTTGATGGTATCATCACCTGCATTACCCGAAATAACATCAACGAAATCACTACCTGTGATCGTATCGTCATTTTGTGAGCCGAGAATTGTCAACGTAGCCGCATCACTGTTTGATCCATCAATAATTGTTGCACCCGTAGCAGTTGAAACATCTTCACTGACCAATGCTGATGCGTCTACAGTAAATAGTCCGCCATTTTGTGTCCATGTATTATCAACAGTGATAGTAACCGCTTGATCAACACCGCTATCTACCATCACCAATTTATCAAATGAACCGTTGTTTACGTTGATATAAACTTGTCCGTTTCCAGCTGCAGCAGCGTTTGTTTCTACAGTTGTCGCTGCTG
>JAQTQZ010000082.1 GCA_028712695.1 Methylovulum sp.
GTTAAAACAGCTTGTGTCACCTACTTAAAACGCTTGCGTCTTTAGCGCCGTTTGCGTTGAATTTTTATGGCTATCTGCCGGATTTACTGGATGCGGCGGTGCAGAGGGTGTTAAAGCAGGCTGAGGTTTGGGCGGAAGTTCTTAAAAATAAACGCAAACGGCGCGAGAGGCGCAAACGTGTTTAAGTACTCAATAATAAGTGTTTTAACTCCATTTGCAGGCTGAGGATGAGGGAAAACCATGAATTGACAAAAATGGTGTGTAATGAAAAGCGGTTGCACACCCTACTCGGCCACCCAGCTTTCCCAGCCTCCTGCCCTTACTCACAAACACAGGTTTTGAGTGACAATTACTAGTCACCGATGGAATAATACCCTGCGGCTGTTTGGCTGTTTGGCGGATGGCGGATGGCGGCACAATTTTCGGAGTTACGTTAATCTATTTCATTAGGATATATTTTCATGCGGTACATCAAAGTGTTCTTTTTTGTTTGCGGTTGCCTCTGCGCCGCACCTAGTTGGGCGGAAATGCTGACGGTGCTGGGAACCGGCAAGGAAACCTATACTGTTTACGATCAAACCGGGAATAAATCCCAGGGTAGCAAATATACCAATGAATTCATCACGCTTGTGCCAGCTACCTATTTGGTCAAACTGAATGGCGAAGCACAAACGGTTACGCTTGCTGCCGGACAAAACCTCAGTCTGCCAACCGGCAAATTCCGCTTGAACGGGACAGGCTACGATTCTTACCGGATGTATGACCAATATGCCAGGGAAGGTCGTGGCAGCTCTCTCTATACCAACCAGGAGATCGTGCTGTTTCCCGGCGCTTACGTGGTGAATTTGAATAATTCCACCGCGCCGATTAGCGTGGAAGCGGACAAAACCGCGACTCTGGACGCCGGACGCCTGAGCGTGGCGGGAACGGGATATGATTCTTTTTTTGTCTATGACGAGTTTGGCCGAGAAACAAGAGGAAACTCTCTTTACACAAATAAGGAAAGGGAATTGCTGGCCGGGCGTTATCTGGTTAGTCTGAATGGTTCAAAAATCCCTGCGGATGTGCAGGCTGGCACTAAAACAACAGCCAATGCCGGACGATTGACCGTCACTGGAATTGGCTTGGATTCGTTTACTGTTTATGACGAATTAGGGGAAAATATATTAACCTATTCAAGTTTTCGTACCAATAAAGAAGTTGAGCTATTTCCCGGTGGTTATAAACTGGGACTAAACGGAACCTGGAAAATAGGAATTGTCACTGCCGGGCAAAGAGCAGAGGTTGCCGCCGGTATCCTCACATTTCCCGGAACTGCCACTGAAACCTATCTTCTCTATAAAAATATTGGAGAGATATTAAGTTATACCAGTTATCATGGCGGCGACAGAGTGGAATTATTCCCGGATAGTTATCTTTTGAAACCTTCATCCAACCAGCAAACAAGTGTCACGGTCACGGTAAGCGGCACTATTGATCCTGCTATTTCGACCTATGAGATGGGATTTTCCACTGGCATTTTGAAATGCCAAACAAATCCAGTTTCATGTGGCATGAGCGTGGGTGACAACACGGACGGCTCGACTCAGCAAGGCATTGAGCAATGCAAACAAAATCCAGTTTCTTGCGGTATTCAAGTGAATGCCAATACAGATGGTTCGACTCAGCAAGGCATTGAGCAATGTAAACAAAATCCAGCCGCTTGCGGCATTCAAGTAAACGCCAATACAGATGGTTCGACGCAGCAAGGTATTGAGCAATGTAAACAAAATCCAATTTCTTGCGGCATTCAAGTCAACGCTAATACGGACGGCTCGACTCAGCAAGGCATCGAGCAATGTAAACAAAATCCAGTTTCTTGCGGTATTCAAGTCACAACGGCTACGGGCAATCCCAACATGACCACAGTGGCAACCGTTAGCTCGAATTTGAACCTGCAAATTCCCTACTTGGTCTATCAACCCATCATTGGCGAGCCGGTTAATTTATGGGCTTTGCTCGGTGTTTATAAAAATACCAGTGAGCAGGGGCGTTTATTGTTTGAATTGCTTGATTTCAACGTAGTTGAATGAGGTGATTTTAGCTTGCTTCCACGCGCCTTGCGTGGAAGCAAGTGCTGATGTGCCAGCGCCACTAAACCCATAATCACGTCAGCAAACACACGACGCAAGGCACGCCGTTACCGACTCCCACCAGGGTAAGGGTGTAAAAGAATCTCCAAAATGGGCGCAGAGCGCCCGCTGCTCGTGCCGCGTAGAATGCTGGCACGAGGGAAAAATCAACTGTCTGCCGTCCGGCGCTCGTCGGCGCGAGGCACCCGCGCCACGTTGCTGAAATCGCAGTCGCCACCGAATACCGCTGCCTTGCTGACGCAGCCGCTCGTCGCGGTGTTTGCGCGCCGCCAGAATCACCGCCGAGGCGTAGCCGTTAAGCAATTCCGGTTGCAGCAGCGATATATCGTCTGAGCATTTAAGCAGGCTGGTGTATGGCTTCGTTCACCGCTTGCTGAATCAGGTTTTCATCAACACCATGCCGTTTCAGGTTTTCAATCAAAACGGAAATCAGCGAATTATCGTACAGTTCTAAATCACGGCGCAAAGATTGGCCGATGTATTGGCGCATCAGGGCTTCCGGCGAAGATATACCCTGAAATGCGGCAATTTTTTGCAAATCACCGAGGACATCTTCAGGCATTTGCAACTGCACCGAAACTAACGGGCGCTCTTTGCTCAGGCGTTTTTTCAAATCAGTTGCTTTCATAATAGCTTTTCTCTGTAGTAGTTGCCTTACGAGCGGAAATAATCCGAAAGGTGTCTTCGTCTTGCTCGATATGCACAACAAACAATAAACGTCCTGATGTATCCAGACCAAGCAAAACATCACGATGTTATTCCGTTGTGCCAGATTCCATCACTCGTAGAGAGGGGGCAAAAAAGGCTTCAGCGGCTTGTTCAAATAAAACACCATGTTTATGCACATTGGTTTTTGCCTTCTGCCGATTCCATACGAATAAAATACCTTGTTTTCGGTAGGTGTCATCCATTCATGAGTTCTCTATTATTTGATAGCCCATGTGCAGCATAGCATTTAAATGCTTCTATTACTTCATGTGGGCTACTTGCTTGATTTCAACGTAGTTGAATGAGGTGATTTTAGCTTGCTTCCACGCGCCCCGCGTGGAAGCAAGTGCTGATGCGCCAGCGTCACTAAACCCATAACCGCGTTAGCAAACGCGGCACAAGGCGTGCCGCTATGGATTCCCACGCAGGGCGCATGGGAGTCAGTGAGAAATCAAGTTTGGGGGCAATTATCCTTTTTTGCCCATTTGAAACGAACCGAATTCCATTGCAATAGATAGTTACGTAAATTATCTTGATTGGATTTTTCGGTATGCCTGAAAATCTTGCGTAACTGCCCGGCTACCCGGCGTGATCTTGCGCATTACCACTCCCAATGCATGGCGTACCGCATGAACGGGTACAGGCGTAGTAGGCGTAGAGTGCGTTAGCGAAGCGTAACGCACCATTTTGATGTGCCGATAATGGTGCGTTACGGCGCAAAAAGACTCGCCTAACGCACCCTACCCAGCTTCTATAAGCTGAATCCGCTCGGAGACGGACAGCTTTTTAATATCTTCTACCATTGCATTCATAATTACACCGATGAAAATGGTGTGCAACGAAAAGATGTTGCACACCCTACCCTGCTTGATTTATTATTAGATATTATCAGAAACTCACCTTAGAGGCGGCATGGCGGCTACCCCTATTTTCCGATAATGTCTATTGTTATTGAAATTAGGCTCTCACCTAGAGCCTAGTAGACCGACAACCTTATTCTGCTGGCTTCAGACTTGGCAGACACAATTCAGCAAGATTAAAGTTGGTGAGATACTAGTTCAATGACCATTCATCTACTTAACGGAAAGGACTTGTTATATGTCAAACTATAGTCATATTCCTATAAAGTAGTTAGAATTGAAGAGAAATAATGAGAAAAAACATAACGAGCCATTTCCTCTAGTGTCTTGAAATATTCATAATTTTTCCTGATGTATTTCTTAAAAACCGCCCA
>JAQTQZ010000020.1 GCA_028712695.1 Methylovulum sp.
GTTTGCCTGCACACACCAAAAATGGCTGACAATTCCTTTAGATTGAATCCGGCGGCGCTTAACAAAACGGCTTGGGTGCGCACCCGTGGGACATGGCTGGGATGGTACCGTTTCAGGTGTTCTAGGGTCTCTCTTTCTTCAGCTAAAAGTGCATTTACAAACAGCACCGTGAAATATTACATCGTCCAAATTTTGGTAATTTAACAGCTTTTTTTGTTAAAAGATTTTTGCACTATTACTTACTTATCGAAGCACAAATATTAGGCTTATTTCTGTCCGTCGCTCACGCACCGAGGAGGTTGCACTGTATGAAAGCTAAAGATTTTGAGCAACAATTTGATGAAAATTCTGACATTACCGCTTCGTTGGACTTGTCAAAAGCTAAGCGTGTTTTACAAGCGCAAAAGCGGGTAAATGTCGATTTCCCAACCTGGATGATTGAGTCTCTTGATCGGGAGGCTAGCAAATTAGGCGTTACTAGGCAGTCTATTATTAAAGTTTGGCCCGCTGAAAGGTTGGAAAAGTCAGTGTTGAGCCATCCATCAAGCGGGACTTAAAAGCAATAACTTTACCCACCATCAACTCAATCCAACCTAGACACATCCTTAGAGCCTGTTCAACATCTTCTACGGGCGTTTAAAATAGCGGGATGAGAAAAACTTACCCCAGTGACATAAGCCGGGAGCTGTTCGGACAGGCCAAAGGCCTGCTGGAACCAGCCCGCAAGAAAACCCGTCCGCGCACCGTTGATTTGTACGATGTGTTCTGCGCCATGTCGTGGTTGACCCCCAAGGGGCACCCCATGCCATCGCGGCCACCACGGCCAATGTCACTGACTGCCAAGGCGCACCCGACGCTATCGGGCACAATAAGGACAGGTTATCGTCGGTGGCCCCGGTCTTGGTGGATGGCGGCTATACAGGCCAGCCGTTCGCCGGGGGCGTCCGGGAGCTGGTCGGGGCTACGGTACAAGTCGCCAAACGGGGCGGACTGCATACCTTCGCGGCCATCCCCCAACGTTGGGCCGTCGAACGCTCTTTAGCCTGGTTGGAAAAATGCCGCAGGCTTTGGAAAAACACCGGGCGTTTGCCCAACACCAGCCTGCAGTCCGTCAATTTGGCTTTTTTGGCCTTACTGTTACGAAGAATTGAACAGGCTCTTAAAAACCGCCTAGATAATACCTGTTAGCTCAATATCATCCTTCCCCGCCACGGGTTTGAATCCTATGCTGCCAAGCGTAATAGGCGCTTCGAGAAACCTTCATAAAATGGCACATCGCTCCAATTGAAAATTCGCTGTCATGCTGTTTGATCCGGGCGTACCTTACCGATGTTCCTTGGCAAAGTACGCTGAGGCCTTTTTTACCCGCAGGGTACAAGTAACAGGTCGCGCTCCTCTATTAAGCTGGCGTTTTCTTTTTTTAGGCGTCTTAATTCTTCGTATAAATGTTCGTCAGTACGAATTGCCTTATCCTGCAACATTGGCCGGCTGTATTTCTTGATCCAAGTATGCAGGGTGTTTTCGTTAACCCCTAAACCTCTCGCGGTTTGCGCAATGGGATTGTCAGATTCATTGGCTAATTTGACTGCTGACGCTCTAAATTCGGCTGTATACGTTTTGGGTTTTTCTTGGCTCATTGGGGATCACACCCTTTTAAGTTTATTTTAATTTGTGTGTCCGGTTTAGTGTAGCCACATCACTGGAGGCTTGAGGCTATCCCCACAAAACTGTCAACCAGTCAGCTGGCAAATACACCCGCGACAAAGACGGCGAGGGTTTCTGTGAGGCCCATCCGAACACGATGGGGGGCTTCTGGTCGCTATTGTGTTCTTGGCTGCGCCCACATCGTGGCATTTCACAAGCCAAGTGGCCGCAGTACCTGGGCTTTTTTGAGTTTGTCCATAACTCCAGAAAACGGGGCGAAAACTTGCTGCCTTCGTTACTGGCTGTTTTGGTTAAAAAGACCACGAAATCCATATAGAGCCCACTTAAATTTTATGATAAATATCCGCTCCTTCTTCTAAAAACTGGCGGGATTTTTCATCCATACCCAGCTTCAAAGCCGCCTCTTCATCTTGAATACCTTTAGCCGCTGCGTAATCACGCACATCCTGACTGATTTTCATTGAACAAAAATGTGGCCCACACATGGAACAGAAATGTGCAACTTTTGCGGATTCTTTCGGTAAGGTCTCGTCATGAAACTCACGCGCCTTTTCAGGATCAAGGCCAATATTAAACTGATCTTCCCAGCGGAATTCAAAGCGTGCTTTTGACATGGCGTTGTCACGTGCCTGCGCGCCAGGATGGCCTTTTGCAAGATCAGCCGCATGGGCAGCAATTTTATAGGTCACGATACCTTCGCGGACATCCTGCTTATTCGGCAAACCTAAATGTTCTTTTTGTGTGACATAACAGAGCATGGCACAACCGTACCAGCCTATATTCGCGGCACCTATGGCCGAAGTAATATGATCGTAACCGGGAGCAATATCGGTAGTCAGAGGCCCTAAGGTATAAAACGGTGCCTCACCACATTCTTCCAGTTGCTTTTCCATGTTGACCTTAATCATATGCAGCGGCACATGCCCTGGGCCTTCAATCATCGTTTGCACATCATGCTTCCAGGCGATTTTGGTCAATTCACCCAAAGTTTCCAATTCACCGAATTGTGCCGCATCATTGGCATCATAAATCGAACCCGGACGTAAACCATCGCCCAATGAAAAGGATACGTCGTAGGCTTTCATGATTTCGCAGATTTCTTCAAAATGCGTGTATAAAAAGCTTTCTGTGTGATGTGCCAAACACCATTTCGCCATGATTGAACCACCACGCGAAACAATGCCGGTCATACGCTTTGCAGTCAGCGGCACATGATGCAAACGCACACCTGCATGAATAGTGAAGTAATCCACCCCTTGCTCTGCCTGCTCAATTAAGGTGTCACGGAATATTTCCCAAGTCAGATTTTCAGCTTTGCCGTCAACTTTTTCTAACGCTTGATAAATTGGCACTGTGCCAATTGGCACTGGTGAGTTACGCAAAATCCATTCGCGGGTTTCATGAATATTTTTACCCGTAGATAAATCCATGATGGTGTCGCCACCCCAGCGTATGCCCCAAAGCATTTTTTCCACTTCCTCATCAATGGAGGAAGTCACAGCTGAATTACCCAAATTACCGTTGATTTTTACCAGAAAATTCCGCCCAATAATCATGGGTTCCAATTCAGGATGATTGATGTTGGCAGGAATAATTGCCCGCCCTCGCGCCACTTCGTCGCGAACAAATTCAGGCGTGATGACATCAGGAATTGATGCGCCAAAAGAGTCCCCCGGATGCTGGTCTTTCCATAATTGGCACATCTCCTCCATTTTCTGATTTTCACGAATGGCGATAAACTCCATTTCCGGAGTGATAATAGCTTTTCTCGCATAATGCATTTGCGAAACATTAGCGCCAGCTTTAGCACGGCGTGGTTTGCGAATGTGCTCAAAACGCAGATTCGCGGTCGCCGGATCCGCCAGGCGCTGCTTACCAAATTCTGAGCTGGGTCCGGATAACTCTTCAGTATCGTTACGCTCTAAAATCCAAGCGCCGCGTACTGAGCCTAAACCCTTCTTTAAGTCGACTTCAACATTTGGATCAGTATAAACACCAGAAGTATCATAGACATAAAGCGGGCCGTTTTTTTCTACTGCACCAAAATGCACAGGCGTATCTGACAAAGTAATTTTACGCATGGGGACTTGTATGTCGGGGCGGCTACCTTGCACATAGATTTTTTCCGATGCCGGATAGGAATCAATTTTTACAGGGATAGTATTACTTGAAGTACTTTCTTTAATGACAGCGCTCATGTTTTCTCCAACAACAAAACAGTAAGGCGCAGGGAAGTCTGGGCTTTCCTACGCCGGTATTAACCGGAGTCAGGTTCAAAGGGTTTTTCTCAGCCTCACTATACATAATGAAGCACCCCTAGCCTTTACGGATGTTTTGCTAAGTTAAAGGAAAACAGAACGGATTGCAAGCCCACTGGCTGATAGCAGAAAAAAACAAAATAAACAGTCACTTAATACATTAACACGTCGATATTTGAAACTGCATAGGCATTTTTAATGTTCTGCTATTGATTGCAAAAAAACAAAAAATGCTAAACTAATAGGTCTTTTGTTCTTTTACTAAAAACCATTTGACTTAGCGAGGTTTTGTGAAAATATCTGTTGTTGTTCCTGTTCGTAATGAAGCAGACAATATTATCCCTTTGATTAACGAAATTATTGATGCCATGAATGAGGCAGAACACTATGAAATTATTTATGTTGACGATGGCAGTAGCGATACCACCGAAACCATCTTGCAACAATCTCTCCATCGCATTAATAACCTCAGAGTAATTCGACATCGGCATAGTTATGGACAAAGCACGGCAATATATACAGGAATAAAAGCGGCGCGTTATCCTTGGATTGCAACCTTAGATGGTGATGGACAAAATGATCCGGCGGATATCCCCCATTTATATAACGCATTAATTGAAAATCAAAAAACAACACCTAATTTATGGATGGTCGCAGGATGGCGTGACAAGCGCCATGATTCTAGTTGGCGTTTATTTTCATCAAAAGTGGCTAACGCCATACGCTCTTCCCTACTAGGCGACAGAACACCGGATACCGGCTGTGGTTTAAAAGTGTTTTCGAGGGAAGGTTTTTTAAGCTTACCTTATTTTGATCACATGCACCGTTTTTTACCGGCTTTGGTATTAAGGTCTGGCGGCCAGGTCATTTCTGAACCCGTCAATCATCGCGCAAGAACTCGCGGTCAATCAAAATATGGCACGTTAGACAGGCTATGGGCGGGGATTATCGATTTATCAGGTGTCATCTGGTTAAAAACACGAACTAAAATTGCAGAGGCTAAAGAACTTGAACATTGAAAAAGAAACCATTTGGCTGATCGTCGGGTTTATCGGACAAGCCTTATTTTCCGCTCGATTTATCGTGCAATGGCTAAAAAGTGAGCGCGAAAAGAAAAGTGTTTTTCCAATTGCATTTTGGTATTTCAGTATTGCTGGCGGCGTCACCTTGCTAACTTACGCTATTTACCGGCAAGATCCGGTTTTTATCGTCGGCCAATTAAGTGGGTTGTTCATTTATTTTCGAAATCTATACTTTGTCATTTACGAACGCAAAGCTTCTCTAGCTATCCATACGAAATCCATTAAAAATTAATACCACATTGAGCTTAGAAACAACCCTAACGTGGAGCCACTAATATCAGTGGCTCTGTGATTTTTGCCACTATCTGAGCCAAAGCTCCAAAAACAAGCTTTCGTAAAATTATACGCTTGTTACGTAAATCACCTGACCCGAACAATAATAGGCCGGATATAGCCATGATTGCTATGAATCCAAATGAACGCCGAAAAATGAAATGCCCAATCGATAATTTTTCAACTAACTGGGAATATTAGAGTAATTTAATGCGTATAACGCGCCAACAAGCCATTATTGCTATGAATTTCCGGTAAAGGTATTTTTACTTCATAGCCACCGCCAGGTGCTTCTTGCATCACATTTCCATATTTGTCTTCCATGTGATCAAGTGTAATATTCCGATTGCCTTCGGGTAAAATTAGCTCCAACCTGTCACCTACTGAAAACTTGTTTTTGACATCAACCATAGCAAGTCCGGTTGCCGCGTCATAACTCTTAATTTCGCCACAAAACTGCTGCTGATGGCTTTTAGAATAGCCCGTAATATAATTCTGCTGCTCATGCGTATGGTGGCGTTGATAGAAACCATCCGTGTAGCCACGATTAGCCAAGTTTTCCAAAATACCAATCAGTTCTGGCTGAAAGGGAAGTCCTGCAAGGGCGTCATCAATCGCTAGGCGATAAGTTTGGGCTGTGCGTGCCACATAATAATGGGATTTGGTGCGGCCTTCTATTTTAAGGCTGTCGACACCAATTTCCACTAGTCGTTGAACATGCTCAACTGCCCGCAAATCTTTGGAATTCATAATGTAAGTGCCATTTTCATCCTCCATGACCGGCAACAATTCGCCTTTACGGCCTTCTTCTTCCAGAAAATAGATGTTATCGGCTAATGGATGCCTTTCGGCGCCACCGCAACTGGCAGCACTAATGTCAGCCATCGACAACACATTGTTAGCAACGACAGTATCACCCTCGGCATTTTCCTCAGCAGGTATGGTGTCATATTTCCACCGGCAAGAATTGGTGCAAGTGCCTTGATTAGGGTCACGGTGATTAAAGTACCCAGATAGCAAACAGCGCCCCGAATAGGCAATACACAACGCCCCATGAACAAAAACCTCTAGCTCCATATCAGGGCATTGCTGGCGAATTTCAGCAATTTCATCTAACGATAATTCACGCGACAAAATAACCCGCTCAACCCCTATGCTTTGCCAAAACTTAACCGCAGCATAATTTACGGTATTCGCTTGCACAGATAAGTGTATGGGCATATCTGGCCACTCATCGCGGGTCATCATAATTAACCCTGGATCAGCCATAATCAACGCATCAGGCCGCATAGCAATAATTGGGGCCATGTCCTTCATAAAGGTTTTAATTTTGGCATTATGCGGAATGACATTAGCCGCCAAAAAAAACTTTTTGCCCAAGTCATGCGCCTCAGCGATACCTTTAGCCAGATTTTCAGCGAGAAAATCATTATTACGTACCCGCAAGCTGTACCGGGGTTGTCCGGCATAAACGGCATCAGCGCCAAAAGCAAACGCATAACGCATATTTTTAAGTGTGCCAGCTGGGGAAAGAAGCTCAATATGTTTCATGGTGACAATAATTAAAAAGCCCGCTTACATTCGATGTAGAAATGCAGCCAATGCTCAAGCTAAAAACTTTTTCAGAGTGGAGACACCTTCTCCTTTTCTTTTCTGAAGCAAGAAGGCGTCATTTATGGGATAAACAGGCTTATCAAGCCTTTATGCAAAGGGGTTTTCCAAAATGATCGTTTCGTCACGATCAGGGCCTGTAGATAAAATCGTCACCTTAATCCCAACCAGTTCTTCAATACGATTAATATAAGCTTTAGCATTTTCAGGCAATGCAGAAAAATCAGTAATGCCTGCGGTTGCCTCCGCCCAACCTGGCATTTCCTCTATAATCGCGTGGCATTGCTCATATTGATCTGCACCCAAAGGCGCAGTTTCTGTGACTGAGCCATTCAATCTATAGGCAATACAAATGCCGACTTTTTCAAGGCCGTCCAGCACATCCAATTTGGTCAAACAAATACCGCTTAAACTATTAAGCTTTGCGGACTTACGCATTGCGACAGCATCAAACCAACCTGTGCGGCGTTTGCGTCCAGTGGTTGCCCCGTATTCGAACCCTTTAACCCCAAGATGCTCACCGTTTGCATCATGTAACTCACTTGGGAACGGGCCATTACCTACACGGGTTGAATAGGCTTTAGTAATGCCCAGCACATAATCAAAATCAAGCAAGCCTATGCCACTGCCAGTTGCTGCGCCGCCTGCAGTGGTGCTGGAAGAAGTGACATAAGGAAATGTGCCGTGGTCTATATCCAATAAAGCGCCTTGCGCACCTTCAAACAACAAATTGCTTCCAGACGCTTGATAGCGATATAAGACTTCACTTACATCACACAACATGGGTTTAATTTGCTCACCCAGCGCCAGCGTCTCATCTAACGTTTGCTGGTAATCAACAGCCTCAGCATCATAATAATGCGTCAGCATAAAATTATGATAATCAAGTAACTCTTTAAGTTTGTCAGCAAAACTTTGGGCATTGTAAAAATCGCCGGCACGTAAGCCCCTGCGCCCCGCTTTATCTTCGTAAGCAGGGCCAATGCCACGTCCTGTCGTACCAATCGCCTTACTGCCACGGGCTTTTTCCCTAGCCTGATCAATAGCCACGTGGACCGGCAAAATTAAGGTGCAGGCTTCACTTATCAACAATCGGTTCCTAACCGAGATGCCTGCTTTTTCTAATAGCCCAATTTCTTCCAACAATGCTTTTGGCGACAAAACAACACCGTTGCCAATCATACATTGCACG
Organism: Methylovulum sp.; assembly: GCA_028712695.1. Taxonomy (GTDB): domain Bacteria; phylum Pseudomonadota; class Gammaproteobacteria; order Methylococcales; family Methylomonadaceae; genus Methylovulum. The sequence continues at coordinate 8,082 of JAQTQZ010000020.1, forward strand.
TTATCCCTGAGTATGCCGGAAGGGATCAAATGCAAAACGGTTTTTTCACCTTTAATAACTAGCGTATGCCCAGCATTGTGCCCTCCCTGAAAACGCACTACGGCTTGCGCTTGTTCGGTCAATAAATCAACCAGCTTACCTTTTCCTTCGTCACCCCATTGAGTGCCGATAACAATGACATTTTTTCCCATAATGATTCCAAAAAGTTACGACTGCATGGATGCAGAAGATAGGGCAATGCCTGGGGCAATTGCCGAAACTAGCGCTAAGGGCTTTACAACCCAGTGTTGTTGGTCTTGTTCTAAAAAGGCGGTGCAACCTAATTCCTCCGCCCCACCGATTTGACCAGGCAGTTGCTGAATCACCGCCTGTTGCTGCGCACGTAAATCCCTAATCTTTTCATGTAGCGAAGCATCATCTATACACGGTGCGAAGATAAGCTCGCGCTTTTCGTACTGGAAGGATTGTTTGCTTAGCGACGATAATACTTTCAAATCTGCACTAAAACCTGTCGCGGGGCGTCCACGACCAAATACCGCGCCGATATTGTCATAACGGCCGCCTCTTGCTATTTCCCTGCCCACTGATGGCACAAACGCCGCAAATACAACCCCAGTATGGTAATGATAACCGCGCAATTCAGCCAAATCGAAACTGATCGTCAACCCAGGAAACCGGGCAGCCAATTTTTCGGCAATTACCCTCAAATTAGCAAGCGCCTGTTTGACCTCATCGTCAGCTGTGGCAAACAAGGATCGGGCTTGGTCAAGTATGTCTTTGTCGCCGTTTAGCTCGGGTAATTTCAGAAACATCTCTTTAAGTTCGCCGTTGATGTCATAACCCGCCATCAATTCTTTCAGCTCTGGTCTTGCTTTACGCTGTAACACAGCAAACAACTCACTTTCCTGATCGTCAGTCAAGTTTGCCTGTGCTGATAAGGCGCGGTATATACCTACATGCCCTAAATCCAGATGAACGTTCTGCAAGCCCGTTGTTGCCAACATTTCCAGCATCAGACAAATCACTTCCACATCACTTTCCAGTCCAGCATGCCCATATAACTCGGCACCCAGCTGCATAGGGCTGCGTGTTTTTTCTAAAGGGTCACCGCGTGTATGCAAGACAGTACCAACATAGCACAAACGCGTTGGCGACTCGTTCTTTAGGTTATGCGCATCTATTCTGGCAACCTGCGGAGTCATATCAGCCCTTACCCCCAACATCTCACCACTCACTTGGTCTGTTAGCTTAAAGGTTTGCAATGCCAAATCATGGCCTGCTCCCGTCAATAAAGAATCGAGAAAATCAATGAATGGCGGGATCACCAAGTTATAGCCCCAGCAAGCAAATTGCGCCAGTAGCTTATTGCGCAAGCTTTCCAAATGTTGCGCCTCGACTGGCAGAACTTCTTCAATGCCATCCGGCAAAAGCCAGGAATTTTTTTGTCGCATATTATATGTGTCCACTCAAACAAAACGCCCCGTCAGACGGAGCGTTTTGATATTTCTTAAGGAATTAATTAGGGGGAAGAACTTATTTCTGTTTCTTAAAATATTGAAAAAATTCAGAATCTGGATCAAGCACCATCATATTTGAATTGGAAAATGTCTTTTTGTATGCACTCAAGCTACGGTAAAAAGCAAAAAACTCAGCGTCCTGCCCATAAGCTTGGGCATATATTTCGGATGATTTGGCATCGCCTTCACCGCGCAGCTTTTCGGCATCGCGATAGGCATTGGCCAACATAACCACCCGTTGCCTATCCGCATCCGCGCGTATTTTTTCAGCCGCTTCGGCACCTTCTGACCGGAACTCACGGGCAACCCGCTCGCGCTCTGCCTCCATCCGTCTGAAAACTGAAACGCTAACCTCTTCTGGTAAGTCAATACGCATAACCTGGACATCAAGAATTTCCATCCCTAAATCAGCCGCCACAGATTTGGAATTTTCAATCAAAAGTTCACGGATCGCACTGCGGTCAGTTGAAACTAGTTGTTTGATATTACGCTTACTGAATTCGCTACGAAAAGCATCTTTGATAATCTGGTCTAGCCGCAAATTAGCCTGATCTATATCGCCGGCAACCACCGTATAAAACTTCGTCACATCACCGATACGCCATTTAACAAAAAAATCAACGATGACGTTTTTCTTTTCAGCTGTTAAAAACCGCTCTGGATTTGAATCCATTGTTTGAATACGTGCATCAAACAGCTTTACATTGTTGACTAGCGGCCATTTAAAATGCAATCCAGGCTCATAATCACTTTTCACGATTTTGCCTAAATAGAACTTAATGGCTTTTTCTGTTTCGTTAACTGTAAACATAGATGACATCATTGCCAGAAAAAGACCTGCAATTATGATATAGCCTGTTGTTTTTACCATATTATTTTGCATCATTAGCGTCCTCTTGCATCACGGCCACGACTCGAACCACGATCAATAACATGCTCATCTGTTACAACCGGATGATATTTAACTTTCACCGGTTCGGTGGTTTCTTGAGGATTACTCTCAGGTTGTTCAGCCATTTTTGCTTGCATCTTGTCTAATGGCAGGTAAAGCAAGTTGTTACCGCCTTTAACATCAACCAACACCGTATTGGCATGGGCTAACACCGCTTCCATAGATTCTATATAAAGCCGTTTTCGGGTAATATCGGGTGCTTTGTTGTATTCAGCAAACAATTGGGAAAAACGGCTGGCTTCACCTATTGCTTGGGCAATGACTTGTTCCTTATAGCCTTCGGCTTCCTGCATTTTTCTGGCGGCTGCGCCACGCGCTTTAGGCACCACATCATTTGAATAAGCCTGCGCTTCATTAATTAAACGCTGCTCATCTTCACGGGCTTTAATCGCATCTTCAAACGCATTTTGCACCTGCTCTGGCGGCTGCACATCTTGAAGATTGACGCTCGTAATCTGGACACCTGAGCGGTAACTATCCATGACTTCCTGAATTTCCTTTTTAATTTGTGTGACTATTTCGGTTCGCCCTTCGGTCAACACAAAGTCCATTTCACTGCTACCGACCACGCCACGCTGGGCGCTCTCAGTCACTTGCTTTAGGGTTGCCGCCGGGTCAACCACATTGAATATGAAATCTTTGGCATCTTTTATCTGATATTGAACCGCCAATCGAACATCCACATAATTTTCATCTTTGGTTAACATCAAAGCTTCTTTAGGCACTGATCCGACCAATTGTTCACCACCCGCGCTACGATAACCAACTTCGATAAAGCGTGTCTGCTTCACATTGACAATGACAGCTTGTTCAATAGGCGCAGGGATATGCCAGTGCAAGCCTGATTGAGTGATCCCGATATATTTGCCGAAGCGTGTTTCAACGCCGTGATTTCCTTCATTAACGATATAAAAACCACTGGCTACCCATGCAAAAGCGATTACACCCACGGCAATCAGCTGGAAGAGTTTCTGACCAAAAAAACTACTGGGGTCTTGGCCATCGCCATGGCCACCCTCGCCACCACCAAAAATTTTAGCTAATTTTTCTTGCAATGAACGTATTGCTTCATCCAAATCAGGGGGGCCTTTTTGGTCACCTCGACCACTCCAAGGGTCTTTCTTATCACCACCAGGCTCATTCCACGACATACACTACTCCATATCGGATTATCTTGACTATCATTGGTATACCCCGCAGGGAGTTTTTAAATTTCAGCATGATGCCTTTTACTTGATGTTTTAGGATGCGCACTTGTTGTATTCTATCGTAAATAGCCGAAAACACGAAGGGCTCAAGAACAATGATGCTCAGTTACACACGTCTTCAGTCCGCACAAATTTAAGCAAACCCAAGTGCTTCACATCAATTTCAACAAGCAATTCGCTCGCCCCTAAATCATCAATATGCTCGTCAATTATTTTTGCGCAAGTAAATAGCTTGCCTCTAATAGCATTTTCATCCGGCTTTAAAAAACAGCGCTTCCGTACTTTTGAGACTGCGAAAAGTTCTGTTAATGCCAAATAAAGCAGATCGACACCCGCCCCTGTCGCAGCAGATAGCCAAACCCGTATCGGCCTACCGGCATCATCCCGATCAATATGCGGCATGATATTGTCCAATAAATCAATTTTATTAAACACTTCCAACTGCCCAACCTCATCCGCGCCTATTTCTTTTAAGACCTGGTTGACCTGGCGCATGATCTCATCACGGTCATCGCTATGCGCATCAATAATATGCAACAATAAATCCGCTTCGCTGGCTTCCTGTAACGTAGATTTAAACGCCGCCACTAACTCATGCGGCAAATGGCGGATAAAACCTACCGTATCGGCCAGCACAATTGCGCTATTGTTCGCAAGCTGTACGCTACGCAGCGTTGGGTCTAACGTGGCAAACAGCTGATCTGCCGCATAAATGTCCGCACCAGTCAATTGGTTGAACAAGGTTGACTTACCCGCATTGGTATAGCCAACCAACGAAACTGAGGGGGTTTCCGATTTTTTGCGTTTGCTGCGCCCCTGATGGCGTTGCTTATCAACCTTACCCAACCGTTGCTGTATTTGCTTGATCCGCGCCGCCAGCAACCGCCGGTCAGTTTCAAGCTGCGTTTCCCCCGGCCCACGCAAACCTATACCGCCTTTTTGCCGTTCCAAATGTGTCCACCCCCTGACTAACCGGGTCGAGAGGTGCTTTAATTGCGCCAGTTCAACCTGTAACTTACCTTCAAAAGATTGCGCGCGTTGGGCGAAAATATCAAGGATCAGGCCGTTCCTATCGACCACGCGCACCCCCAAAAAGCCTTCGAGGTTTCTTTCTTGGCTTGGTGAAAGCGGGTGATTGAACAGCACCACATCGGCCGAATAGCTTTCTACGATAGACTTAAGCTCTTCAAGCTTACCGGTGCCGACAAAATATTTTGGATCGGGACGGTGGCGACTGCCAGTGACAACATAGACAGGATCAGTTCCGGCTGATTTAGCCAGTTCTTTCAGTTCTAAAAGACTTTCCTGCCCGGAATGAAAGGTCAGGTGAACAAGAACAGCCCGCTCACCTGAATCAGGACGATCAAACAATTAAAGGCTCCACAAATAAAACAAAGCGACCGCAGACACAGTTACAGCGATTCATCAACCGCCCCTTCGTCATCACGAGCCATTCTCACCGCTTTACTGGGGACAATGGTTGATATGGCGTGTTTGTACACCATCTGGCTGACAGTGTTCTTCAGCATAATGACATACTGGTCGAACGAGTCGACCTTACCTTGCAACTTAATACCGTTAACAAGAAAAATTGATACAGGCGTGTGTTCTTTTCTAAGTGTATTTAAAAAATTGTCCTGCAAATTCTGACCTTTTGACATCCGATTTCTCCTTATTTTTATAAAAATTTTATTTAAGATAACTGCAATTATCCGCTAAGACAAATCATTATCATAGCTACGCGGCGTAAAGCATGCCCGTCTTCATGCCACCCTTTCCCACAAGCAACAAACAGGGATTGCCGCAGGCCAACTTAGTGGCTTTCCAGCAGATTAACCGGTTAAGTTTTACCAACACCAACCGGCATGCGCCCTGATTTTATTGCCGCCGTTTTCAATGTGACAATAAGGCGCCGATAATCATCATCACTCAGCATATCCGCCATTATAAGGATAGATTGCCTTTTTTTACGTCGGAGGAAAAGCGCCACATTGGAGATATGGGCATCAGTACCTTTAATTTCAATGTGCAAAAACACGGCATACGTTGCAATAACGGTTGTTGGCAGTATCTCAACCGCTACAACGCCGTCGTTTTTTGCAATTCTCCAACCTGAAGCCTGGCTGTAATTAATCGCGTACCGGTTATTTTTTGACCTCGCGGAAGTAATCCTAAAATTAACTGCGAGCATTAAAGTCAAAGCAAATTGGCTGATAACTGGCAAAAAGCTACTTAAACAGGCAAACAACGCCAACAAATGCACCAAACCCAGCAACCATTTTAATCGCACTGAAGGCTTTAGCGTCAAATGCAACGACATGCCATGTTTTTTTAACACCTTATATTTCCCCTCTCCTTGTATTTGCAGCAAAAATCAGGTGATATGTGGACTTAAGCCTGCTGTATTGAGGACGCCTAACCCCGCTAAACCATAGCATCCTACCCAGTTAGCCAAGCAACTGATTAAAAACTGTAATAAGATAACAAAACTTTTATTTGAAGCGAGTTTGCCATTATGCGCCGCCTTATTCTATTAAGCATTATTGCCTTTCCTGTGTTTGCCGATGGGCAGCCAGCCAATCCGGATGCCGTTCCTGAAGCCCCCGAAATCCCCATGCCGGTACAAAACGGCGAAAACCTAGAGCCGGACATCACCATTATCCGCCGGGGCAAGAAAACCATCCAAGAATTCCGTCGGGGCGGACAGCTTTATATGGTTAAAGTTGTGCCCGACATAGGCCCGCCCTATTATTTTCTGGACACCAACGGTGACGGCTTGCTGGATGTCCGTAGCAGTGACCCGGATAGTGGCAGCCATATCAATATGTGGAAATTGCTGGAATGGAAGTAAGCTGAAAAAACAATCCTGCTTACAGGTTATTGCAGGGCATAAAAAAACCTTGCACGGACAATCCGAACAAGGTTTTTTATTAGATGCCTTCAGTAGATTGGGGTTCGCACACTCACCCCAACCGACGAGCTACGGCCTCGATACAACGTCAGCATTATTTACACCTTAATCAACCAAAACAGGGCATGCTGAATAAAATCCTTTTAACATCAATTTATTAAAAAAATGGCATTTAAATTGCTTAATAAAGCATCGGGCATTGCCTCCCCCCATCTCTTAATAATCCATTTCTTAATTTATTTAACGAGGATAATAAAATGAACAACAAACTCAAAATGTTAGCAGCTAGCATAATGGTAGCCGGCGCGTTGGGCGCAACCCATCAAGCGGAGGCAGCAACAGCTGCAAACGCAGAAATGAATATAAGTGGCATAGGCGGCTCCAGCTTTGCTGGAGCCAACCTGAATACAGCCAGCACATTTACATTTGGCACAGCCGCCAATACACATGAATTCATAGTAACCAGCACCGATGCCACGTTATTTGGCAACCCCAATGACTTTAACACTGGATCCGGTACAGTTCCCGATTTCAGCTTTGGCGACATAACCCAAACCACTATAAATATCGCTTCATTCTCTGCAATCACAAACTTTATGACTTGGAGCACAGGCACCACGCCTACCAACCGCTATTCATTTGACCTAAATACACTGTTTCGCAATACCAGCGCATCGGGTGCCCTAGATTTATACGGAACCGGCACATTTCATGACGCCAACAGCACTTTCAGCGATGCCACAGCATCTATCCGCATTACCGGAAACACTATTTCAGGCAACAGCGCTTCTTGGTCTGCCTCTTGGGCAACCCCCCCTCTTAGCAACTCAACTACCATTCCAGAACCTAACAGTATCGCATTATTAGGTTTAGGCTTGGCCGCAGCTGCCGCTATGCGTAAAAAACGCATCGGTTAATTGCACACAAGATAGATTAGTTTTAGCCATCCATCGACACCACATAAAATCCTCAACTGGATTATCATCAGGCGAGGGTTTTTTATGCCTTACACATAAATAGGGCTGTAAGTTGGGCGGTTTTTTAGTGTGTAGTTTCAATATTGGCGGATTGCCAGAAAAAACCGGCTTTACAGTTATCGATATGGACAGCTTAAGCATCATTACTCGACCATCAAGTTCGTCAGTTTTTTTTACAAACTGGCAATTAAATCAAAATGGATGCTTAAAAATATCCACTAGTAACAACAGCCTATCACTCTGGTATTTAAATTGCTTACCTTTATCAAGGATAACATTAAACTTGCTTCGTTAATGGAGTTTTTTACACACATCGCTCTCAAAGGATAACAACAAATGAAAAGACTATTTAAAACCGTAGCAGCTGGCGTTATGCTGGTCGGTACATCGGGATTGGCCAATCAGGCGCAGGCAGCCTTGATTGATGATTTTGGCACGGCTCAATCAATTTTTGACCAAACCAATAACGGCACTGCGGTAACAAATACAAACTCCAGCTTAGGGGCTTCATCAGTATTTTCCAGCCGCTTTCTAAGTGCTGACAAGACTGCCCCGAATAACACCGCTAAATTCACAGTAGAAACGGTGCAAGGGCCACCGAACAACCTAAATATCAGCGCAGGCGGTTCAACTGTTAAAGGAACGGCAATTGTGGATTGGAAAATGACATCAGGCTTTGTAGATTTGACCGATGGCGGTTTGGCCAGAAATTTTGCGTTTGGCAGCTTCACTGACGATCACTTTGGAAATGATGTAAAAATCCAATTTAAAGACAATGCAAATAACTTATCCAATATTTTCACCTATATGACATTGGCTGGAAATGCAAATACTACTTTTGACTTGCTTATCGGGCTTAACCATTTCTCAGGGGTCGACTTAACCAAGATCAATGAAGTCAAACTGACCATAGACATCACAAGCCCATCATCCCAAATTGCGTTTAACTTTGTTGAAACCATTCCTGAACCTTCTAGCTTAGCCTTAATGGGGCTTGGCTTAGCAGGCATTTCTGTTTTACGGAAGAGAAAAGCCGCTTAATCATCAACAATGGTATGAAGGGATAACAAAAAGCCGCTTTCAACGCGGCTTTTTTATGACCTTCCACTTGAACGTCCGGACGACGGATAAATCGTAGGGTGGATTCGCGCCAGCAATCCACCAACATCGGAGCCACACAATCAAAACCCCGCCAGATTGCCTGTCGAGGTTTTTTTATGTCCAGAACCTTTACGCCAAATTTTCAACCGGTTGTTTCTGATATGTGGTGTCATTTGGCCAGCTGGGCACGGTGGTTTGCTCGCGCGAAACCACCCTACGCCATGCTACCATTTCCATTGGTTTTGTCTTGATGCGGGTTTCTTTATGTCGAATTACCGGCGCAACTTTGTGGCTGGAGGCTGTTATTTTTTTACCGTCAACTTGCTGGAACGGCAAAAAACATTGCTTACCGATCACATCGGCCTATTGCGGGACTCGGTCCGGCGGGTGAAACGTTTATACCCGTTCCACATTGATGCGTGGGTAGTGTTGCCAGATCATTTGCATTGCGTGTTGACGCTACCGCCCGACACCAGTGATTTTCCGATGCGCTGGCGGCTAATAAAACTGCTGTTCTCAAAAGGCTTACCCCGAACCGAACGGCTATCGGCAACACGCAGCAAGCGTTCAGAGCGGGGTATTTGGCAGCGTCGGTACTGGGAACATACGATCACGACAGAATTAGACTATTCCAGACATATTGACTACATCCACGCCAACCCTTTGAAGCATGGCTATGTGACCCGGGTGCAGGATTGGCCCTATTCCACATTCCATCGGTACATTCATGATGGCATTCTTACTGCGGATTGGTGCGGCAATACGGATGATTTGCCAACGGTGCCGGATTAATACGGCCTAAATTGCAGGGTGGTTTCGCACCACGACTTGCATGGATGCCCCCACAAGGAGGGTCTATGGACAGAGGTAGGGCAACGCAGGAAGTTGCCGAGCAATCCACCAGGACATGATGGTGGTTTGCTCGCGCGAAACCACCCTACGATCTACCTTACAGCATCTTCCACCCCAATTGCTCACCTGCCTGTAGCGGCGTGATAGACACCTCTTCATCACCATAAGCCAACGGCACTCGCCAAGCCATTTTTGCCAAGGTGACCGTACCGGTGTTTCTTGACAAACGATAAAAGTCCGCACCATACAAACTGGCGAAACCTTCTAGCCTATCCAGCGCACCCGCCCGCTCAAAGGCCTCGGCGTACAACTCCAACGCGGCATGGGCGCTGAAACAGCCAGCACAGCCGCAAGCGGTTTCTTTTAATGACGTCAGATGCGGCGCGCTGTCTGTGCCTAAAAAGAATTTAGGGTTGCCGCTGGTGGCGACGGCAACCAAAGCCAAGCGGTGCTGTTCGCGCTTGATGATTGGCAAGCAGTAATAATGCGGACGTATGCCACCTGCCAGCAGCGCATTGCGGTTAAACAGCAAATGCTGGGGCGTGATCGTCGCCGCCACATTGGCACTGGCTGATTCCACAAACTGCACAGCCTCTGTGGTGGTGGCATGCTCGACAACCACCCGCAAAGCGGGGAAGTTAGCAACAATAGCGCTCAAGTGGGTATCAACAAACGCTTTCTCACGGTCAAAAATATCGCATTGCTCATCAGTGACTTCGCCATGCACCAGCAATGGCATGTCATATCGTTCCAGGGCTGCAAATAGCGGATACACTGTTTTAATATCCGCAACCCCCAAGTCCGAATTAGTGGTGGCCCCTGCGGGATATAGCTTAAATGCGTGTATGTGTTCACACTCGGCCGCCTTGCGGATTTCCTCAAGCGTTGTTGCCGCCGTCAAATAAAGCGTCATCAGCGGCGTAAAACCCATACCTACCGGCAGCGCAGCCAAAATCTCTTGCCGATACGCCAGCGCCTGTGCCACCGTAGCCACTGGGGGCTTGAGGTTGGGCATGATGATAGCACGGGCAAATTGCCGCGCGGTATGCGGCAAAACCGCCTTTAAAATCGCCCCGCCCCTGACATGGACGTGCCAGTCATCAGGCTTGGTAATGGTTAATGTTTTCATTGTTAGCTGTGATCTGTAAAATGACCGGTTATTTTATAGTAAGTGCCTTGAAAAACTAAGACAACGCCTTATTGTAGCTTTTATTTATGTTTAGGAGTGGTCAATGCCAATTTACGAATATCAATGTCAATCATGTGGTCACGAGCACGAAGCATTACAAAAACTCAATGCCGAACCGTTGCTTGTTTGCCCGGCCTGTAGCAAACCGGAACTGATGAAAAAAATCTCTGCCGCCGGATTCCGCTTAAAAGGCAGCGGCTGGTATGAAACCGACTTTAAAAGCGGCACGAAAAAGAATGTCGCAGGTGAAGCCAGCTGCCCCGCACCGGCCGCAAGCGGCGGTTGCGCAGGCAGCTGTAAAAATTCCTGACATACGTCTTTTTAGCCCCATTTCCCAATCAACTTTTTTAACTTAAGCAGAGAAACACACATCATGCGTACCCACAAGTGCGGAGAATTAAACATACAACACACGGCGCAAACCGTCACCCTCTGCGGTTGGGTGCACAGGCGCAGGGATCACGGTGGCGTGATTTTTATTGACCTTCGGGACCGCGCAGGCCTGGCCCAGATAGTGGTTGACCCGGACGCAGAAGAAACTTTCGCCATCGCCGAAAGCGTCCGCAATGAGTATGTCCTAAAGGTCACCGGCTTGGTGCGCGCACGTCCTGCCGGCACGGTCAACCCCAACATGCACTCTGGGGAAATTGAAGTTTTGGCACGGCACATTGAAATATTGAACGAGTCGGAAACCCCGCCATTTCCGGTCGAAAGCGATATTGAAGTGAATGAAGAATTGCGCCTGCGCTATCGTTATATAGACCTGCGCCGTACTGCAATGCAAGAAAAAATGAAGGTGCGCCGCGATGTCACCCGTGTGTTGCGTAATTTCCTTGATGACAATGAATTCTTTGAAATTGAAACGCCGTACTTGACCAAAGCGACACCCGAAGGCGCCCGCGACTATATTGTCCCCAGCCGCACCCATGAAAACGCCTTTTTTGCCCTGCCGCAATCACCACAGCTCTATAAACAGATTTTGATGGTCGCAGGCATGGACCGCTATTACCAAGTGGTGCGCTGCTTCCGTGATGAAGACTTGCGCGCCGACCGCCAACCCGAATTTACCCAGCTGGATATTGAGACCTCATTCATGACCGAGGACGAAATCATGAACATCATGGAAGAGATGATCCGCCAGCTGTTCGCCAAAGTCATCAACGTCGAGCTGGACGCTGTATTCCCGCGCATGACATACCGCGAAGCCATCTCCCGCTTTGGCATAGACCGCCCTGATTTACGGATTCCGCTGGAACTGGTCGATGTTGCCGATGACCTGAAAGACGTCGATTTTAAAGTGTTCTCAGGCCCCGCCAATGACCCTAAAGGCCGAGTGGTGGCAATGCGCGTCCCTAACGCCGGGAACTTAAGCCGTAAGGACATTGATGAGTTGACCAAATATGTCAGCATCTACGGCGCAAAAGGTCTGGCTTATATTAAAGTGAACGATGTTGCTGCCGGTATCGACGGCCTGCAATCACCTATAGTCAAGTTTGCCCCCGCTGAAGCCTGGGCAAGCATCTTGGCAAAAACTGGCGCAACAACCGGCGACCTGTTGTTCTTCGGTGCGGACAAAGCGGCTATAGTCAATGAAGCAATGGGCGCGTTACGCATTAAGCTGGGGCATGACCTCAACCTTATCCAAGGCGACTGGAAGCCCGTCTGGGTTATTGACTTCCCAATGTTTGATTGGGACGAAAAAAGTGGCCGTTACAATGCTATCCACCATCCCTTTACCGCGCCTAGTTGCTCGGTGGAAGAGCTGGTTGCCGATCCCGGAGCCGCCTTGTCACGCGCTTATGACCTCGTGCTAAACGGCACCGAAGTGGGCGGCGGCTCTATCCGTATTAACCGTCCTGCAATGCAGCAGACGGTGTTTGGTATTTTAGGGATTGGTGAAGAAGAAGCGAAAGAAAAGTTCGGCTTCCTGCTGGACGCGCTTAAATACGGAGCTCCCCCTCATGGCGGCTTGGCATTTGGCCTTGACCGTTTGGTCATGTTGATGACGGGCTCAAGTTCTATCCGTGATGTGATTGCCTTCCCGAAAACCCAGTCGGCTGCCTGTCCGTTAGTCAATGCTCCAGCAGTTGTCACTGATGAGCAGCTAAAAGAATTAGGGATTAAGTTAATTAAGCCGACGGACAAAGAAAAACCGAAGCAAGAATAAATCCGTCTAAAAATGCGGGCAAAACTATTGCCCGCATTCTTCAGCCAGCCTCACATTGAGCGGCGACCTTCCAAAAAACAATTATCTGTTGATAAATGATTTTTTTTACCAGCAGTGCTAAAATCCCTACCACTTGTGGCTAAGCAGATTTAACGGATGTCGACCGACTCTCAAAACACACCTCACACTGCCTCCGTATTGGAATTTAAAAGCAGCACTTTTTCTGTACCTGTTTTGGTTTTGTCAAATAATGACCTAAAAGCCATCGAACAACAGCTCCAGCAAAAAATCCAATTGGCTCCTGAATTTTTTAAAAATTCACCCATCGTGTTTGATCTACAAGAACTCAACAAGCAAGAGGTTGAAATTGATATTACATCGCTTGCCAATGTGATTAGAAAATCCGGATTAGTGCCCATAGGGATACGCGGAGGCAACGAAGAACAAATTCAAACGGCATTGGCTCTGCAGATCCCAGTCTATTCAATTCATAATAGCCTGTCATCTGACACGCCAAAACAGAAAAAAAACGTCCCACTGACGGCATCCGAACAAAAGATAGAAAACTCCACCACACTAATTACTCAACCGATACGCTCAGGCCAGCGCATTTACGCTGCAGGTGACCTAATTGTTATGGCGCAAGTGAGCGCAGGTGCTGAAATTATGGCGGAAGGCAATATCCATATATACAACACCTTAAGAGGCCGCGCTTTAGCCGGAGTACAAGGCAATCCCGACGCCCGTATTTTCTGCTTCGATTTACAGGCCGAACTTATCTCAATTGCCGGCAACTACAAAATCAGTGAAGATATAAATGATTCAACGCGTAACCGACCCGTGCAAATTTATTTACAAGAACATACGTTATTTATTAAAGATATTCGTGAACACTAACTTAGAGGAAAATTTGTGGCAAGAATCATCGTTGTAACATCGGGTAAAGGCGGAGTTGGCAAAACCACCACAAGCGCCGCCATCGCCATGGGACTTGCAAAAAAGGGTCATAAGACAGCCGTTATTGATTTTGACGTAGGCTTGCGTAACCTCGATTTAATTATGGGTTGTGAGCGGCGCGTAGTGTATGATTTTGTCAATGTCATCAATGGCGAAGCGACTCTTAACCAAGCGCTTATAAAGGATAAACATTGCGATAAATTGTTTATTCTACCCGCGTCGCAAACACGCGACAAAGACGCGCTAACCCAGGAAGGCGTAGGCAAAGTCCTAGACGATTTGTCTAAAGACTTTAAATATATTGTCTGCGATTCACCGGCCGGCATAGAAAAAGGCGCTCATTTGGCCATGTATTTTGCTGATGACGCCTTTGTGGTAACGAATCCAGAAGTCTCATCGGTACGCGATTCTGACCGTATGTTAGGATTGTTATCCAGCAAATCACGTCGGGCGGAACAAAACGAAGAGCCCATAAAAGAATATCTCCTACTGTCGCGGTATGCGCCTGACCGCGTAAAGCTCGGCGACATGCTCAGCGTAGATGATGTACAAGATATTTTGTCGCTGCATTTACTAGGCGTTATTCCAGAATCAAAATCAGTATTAACTGCATCAAACTCGGGCGTCCCTGTCATTCTCGATGAAAAAAGCGATGCAGGCCAAGCGTATGCTGACATTGTCTCACGCTATTTAGGGGAAGAAAGGCCACACCGATTTATTGATGAAAAGAAAGGACTCTTTGGGAAATTATTCGGGGGTAAATGATGAGCTTACTGGATTATTTTAAGATTACCAAAACAAGCTCAGCATCGCTTGCCAAGGAACGTCTGCAAATTCTTGTTGCCCATGAACGTTCTTCCCGAAGCCAACCCTCTTATCTTCCGCAATTGCAACAGGAACTGCTTGACGTAATCCGTAAATATGTCAATGTAGGCCAAGATGCGATATCCGTCAATTTTGAGCAGGATGAAAATCAGGAAACGCTGGAATTAAACATTGTGTTGCCTGATTATCACGCCAAAAACAGTTAATCTCTTCAATTAATCCAATTCTTCAATTAACTTAAAAGGTGATTTAAAATGCTTAGTGTAATCGGTGATGCAGCAGGTAAAGTCTGGGAATATCTGGATAAAAATGGCCCTTCCAGTGTGAGCAAAGTGGCCACTGAAACAGGTCTTAACAAGACAGATATTCAACGCGCAATAGGCTGGCTAGCCAAAGAAGACAAATTGTCAGTTGAGATGAAAGGCCGTACAGAAACCTTATCGTTGAAATAATCCAATAACAACCGTATAAAACTTAAGGCCCAAGACCAGCAACTAAACAAGCTGCGGTCTTGGGTTTTTTTAATGCAATTCCCGATGCCGAACGATTACATTAGAATAGTCGGATTTGAATTGGTTAACTAACGCATCAACCAGATAAACAGAACGGTGTTGCCCGCCCGTACAACCTAATGCGACCGTTAAATAACTGCGCCCTTCCCCCTCAAACCGGGGAATCCAGCGTTGCAAAAAACCCGCAATATCGTGAAAAAACTCAGACACTAAGTCCTGTTGTTTCAAAAAATCCATAACCGGCTGGTCTTTTCCGCTTAATCCCCGCAACTCAGGAAGCCAATAAGGATTAGGCAAACTACGCGCATCGAAGATAAAATCAGCATCTAAAGGTACGCCATGCTTAAATCCAAATGATTGGAACTGTAATGAAATTTGCTTGGAATTGCGCTCGCCTATTTGTTCTCTGATAAGTTCGCGCAATTGATGATAATGCGTCCTACTGGTATCGATAATAACGCTAGCATGTCGGGCAATCGGCGTTAACATTTCCCTTTCAATTTTTAATGCTTCCTTTAACGGAAGATTCAAATCCGTCAAGGGATGGCGGCGGCGGGTTTCGCTATAACGTTTTAATAGCGTCGCCTCCTCGGCTTGCATGAAAATCACGTCACATGCTATGCCTTTATCTCTGATAAGAGTGATGCTTTCAGAAAAATTCACCAAGCTTCCACTCTGGTTCCTGGCATCAATACTAATTGCTGTTTTTGCATAGAGTTTTTTATCTACCAGCATGACATGGTTAATGACATCTTCCAATAAAGTAACAGGCAGATTATCAATGCAATAATATCCACAATCCTCCAACGTTTCGAGGGCAATGCTTTTACCTGATCCAGAAAGACCGCTAACAATCAATAGTTTCATAATTTTTAGAGACAAGACCAAATCTATTTAGCCTTGCCCCTCGCGCCTTTTACCTTATGGTTATCGGTGACTTCCGGTTTTTTCTTTATGCTTGATAATCTGACGATCCAGTTTGTCGACCATATTATCAATAGCGACATACATATCGTCCTGGTGATCTTCGGCAAATAATTTAGCCCCGCTCAGCTGCAGCGTCGCCTCCGCTTTTTGGACTAATTTCTCTACCGCCAATATCACATGCACATCAGTAACATTATCAAAATGACGCGCCAATTTTGCAAATTTTGCGTCAACATGTGTTTTTAAAGCATCGGTTACTTCAAGATGATGGCCTGTTACTACTACTTGCATGGTAAAACTCCTTTAGGGTTACTGAATCATTTTAAGGGATGAACGCTATAAAATGCGCTTTCTTTGGCTGGATGATGCAATCATCATCGCCTCACGGTATTTGGCAATTGTCCGCCTCGCAACATGGATTCCCTTTTCTTTTAAAAAATCCGCTATTTTGTTATCGCTGAGTGGTTTTTCTGGATTTTCGTTATGGACGAGCTCTTTAATAATCGCCCTGATAGCTGTCGATGAGCATTCCCCGCCACCCTCCGTCCCAACATGGCTGGAAAAAAAATACTTAAATTCCACAATACCGTTCGGTGTGTGCATGAATTTTTGCGTAGTGACTCTGGAAATAGTCGACTCGTGTAGCTCTAGTTCCTCGGCAATATCACGCAACACCATTGGTTTCATGGCAATAGAGCCATTTTCAAGAAATCCGGTCTGTTTTTCTACGATAGACCGCGCCACACGAAGCAGCGTGTCATTACGGCTGTGCAGGCTTTTAATAAACCATCTCGCTTCCTGCAAATGATCTTTCATACAGGTATTATCCTTGCTGTTATCGGCCCTTTTAATCATGGCTGAATAAAACGGATTTATCCGTAATTTAGGCGCAATATCAGGATTAAGTGTGACTTGCCACTTACCGTTTTGTTTGACGACGTAAACATCGGGGATAATATATTCGGAATTCTGAGTCTGAATAAGCGACCCGGGCTTAGGCTCTAGCGTTCTGATTAAGGCAACCACAGCATCAAGTTGCCGCTCAGTCAACTTCAATAACCGCATCAATTTGGACTGCTCTTGTGTTGCCAACAACTCAAGATATTGGGTTACAACAGCTAATGCCTGAACCCTATAAGGCGTCGTTTCCGGCAATTGCTCTAACTGTAGCCGCAAACAATCACCTAAATCAATGGCTGCGACACCGACAGGGTCAAAATGTTGGATACAGTGCAACACCGCGTTAACCTCATCAAAATCAAGGTCATCAAATTGGTTTTGTAGCGATTGAAAAATATCGTCGGGGCTACTAATCAGATAACCTTCTTCATTGATAGAGTCAATGATAGTAACCGCTATGGCATGATCACGCTCTGATAATCGGGTCAATTCCAACTGCCACAACAGATGCTCCGCTAATGTTGGTGCCGCACTGCGCTGTGTTTCAAATTCAATCGTTTCGCCAGTAGCAGAACCCGACTCCATGACTGCTTCATAAATATCGTCCCATGAAGAATCGACTGGTAGTTCATCAGGAATATCTGTCTGCGAGCCTTCGCTTGTTTGCAAATCGGCATGCTCGCTCTTTCTATCAGCACTGCTATCAGTGCCCGGCGTAAGGCTTTCTTCCTCTATCTGTTCCAGCATCATATTAGACTCAAGCGCCTGCTGGATTTCCTGTTGCAAATCTAATGTCGACATCTGCAATAATTTGATCGCCTGCTGCAATTGCGGCGTCATACTGAGTTGCAAACCTTGTCGAAGGTGTAAGGATTGTTTCATTTTGCGATATTTTATATGGCTGCTTTGTTAAAGACTAAAGTTATCACCTAAGTATACCTTGCGGACCTCTGCATTGGACACAATGGCTGCAGGAGCTCCTTCGGCAATGACCCGGCCATCGTTAAGTATATAAGCCCTATCACAAATACCTAGGGTTTCCCTCACGTTATGTTCGGTAATCAAGACCCCAATACCACGATCCTTCAAATGCATTATAATTTTTTTAATGTCTTCCACCGCAAGAGGATCAACACCGGCAAAAGGCTCATCCAGTAAAATGAATTTAGGTTCCGTCGCTAAAGCCCTGGCAATTTCGACACGCCGCCGCTCACCACCTGACAAACTCAGCGCCTGTTGGTCACGCAAATGCAATATATGAAATTCCTGTAACAAGTCTTCAATCATCAATTCCATCTGGCCTTGTGTCAGATCACCGCGAATTTGCATGACAGCCCGTAAGTTATCCGCCACGGATAATTTACGGAACACTGACGGCTCCTGAGGCAAATAACCAATACCTTGCTGGGCTCTCAGGTGCATAGGATGATGCGTCAATTGCTGGCTATCAAGCATAATTTCACCGCCATCAACCTTGATTAAACCCACCATCATATAAAAACTGGTCGTTTTACCGGCACCATTAGGCCCTAATAAGCCAACGACCTCACCCGTATTAACGGACAGTGAAACACTGTCCACGACATTACGTTTATTGTAAGTCTTGACCAGCTGTTTTGCTGCTAATGTTGCCATATTATTTTGCCGTATTAGGCTTCAGTATGACATGCACCCGTTTTGAATCAGATGCCTTTTCGCCAGCCTTAACCATAGAGTTTCTAATATCATACTGGATAAACTTACTGGCATAGGTGGCATTGCCTTGCCTGACAACCGCCTGATCCATCAAAACCAAAAGGTTCTGTTTGGGGTAATACTCGCCGGTTAATGCTTCGCCGACAATATCTTCGCTACCTTTGCTGGGCGTTTGTTTAAACCTTGCCGGTTTTCCGGTAAACACCAATTTTTCAGCCTCGCCATCTTTCAGATAAACCACCAACTTATCAGAAGTAACCCTAATGCTACCCTGCACCGAGATAACATTTCCTGCATACGTGCTAGTGGTGCTTGCATCGTCATATGTCGCGGTATTTGAATCAATGGTTATCGGTTGCTGCGCATCACTTTCTAGCGCCAGGGCCGCCGCCGCGCAAAACGCACCCAGAAGCAACACTAAGCAGCGAAAAAATGCCCGTTTATTATTTTTTTTCATAGTTCCCTTGCACATTGGCAAGCAATTCAAGGTGTATAGGTGCCACAAAGACCAGCCTCATTCCTGTCCCTGTAGTCACGTTCGGCGGACTAATCAACTCGACCCTCTCGCTAGTTTCCGCATAGCTAGTTTCCGGCTTTACTTTTAAATTGGCGGTATTAATTTTTAATGGCCTGGTAGCATGCCCTTTGGCACGTTCAATAACAACTTTGCCGTTTAATGACAGCATCTTGCCATCAGCGGACAACTCTCCGGTTTCTGATTGAACAACCCACGGCGACGTTTTTTCATTATAAAAAAACACCATAGGCCTTACAGTATGGGTTGTGCCATCATCGCTGTAGTGCGTCATTTTATCAGCAAGCAGTTTATTTTTTTGCCTGCCTTCTGCATCCATTTCCAGCTTTGTATAGCCAATACTGAAATAATCAGGGCTGTGTGCTGATGATGGGCCATGACCGATAACATCATAATCCATCTCTTTTACCAACCACGCACTAGCTAAGGCAATAGCAACCAAAACCACATAGCTATATTTTCTGGCCGGACTCATCATCGCAAATAAGCATTTACAATGTCGTCGAAATGATCCTGCGCCTGCATAATAAGGTCACAAACCTCACGCACCGCACCTTGCCCACCACATCGCGACGTGCACCAATCCGCATAGTGCTTGACAATAGGATTAGCATCATTGACCGCAATGCTCAGCCCCACCCTGCGCATGATTGGCAAATCCAGCAGATCATCGCCAACATACGCCACCTGCTCTGCCAACAGCCCCATTTTGTCCATAATTTCAGCAAACATAATCCGCTTATCTTCATGCCCCTGATACACATGCTCAATACCAAGGTTCTTCATGCGCAATTCAACAACGGGGGATTTTCGGCCTGAAATAACCGCTATTTCAACACCCGTCTGGCGCAATAGTTTTATGCCATGCCCGTCTTGGGCGTGAAACGCTTTATATTCATTGCCCTGATTGTCAAAAAAAAGTTTGCCGTCAGTCAAAACACCATCCACATCAAGTATCAGCAACTTAAGCTTCTTAGCTTTTTCTACAATAAGCGGCGTTATCTCTGAAATGACCATTATACAATCCCCGCTTTTATCAAGTCGTGCATATTCAAGGCCCCTATCGCACATAACTGCTCATCAACGACAAGCAACGCGTTTATTTTTTTCTGCTCCATAATCTGCATGGCTTCGGCAGCAAGCATATCCGCCGAGATGACCGTACAATGCGGCGTCATCACTTCAGTGATAGGCGTATTGTGGATGTCGAAGTTTTTGCTCAACATCCGACGCAAATCACCATCAGTAAAGATACCGATGACCTTATTGTCTGCTTCCACAACGGCCGTCATCCCAAGTTGCTTTTCAGTCATTTCTAACAGCGCATGACTGATAAGCGCGGATTCGGGTACAGATGGCATGGCATTGCCGACGTGCATAATATCACTAACCCGCAATAACAGACGCTTACCTAAACTACCCCCAGGGTGCGATAGCGCAAAATCATCACGGGTAAACCCTCGCGCCTCAAGTAACGACACCGCCAGCGCATCACCCATAACCAACGCCGCAGTTGTGCTGGAGGTTGGCGCAAGCCCCAACGGACAGGCTTCCTGCGCTACGGATACATTAAGGTAAGTCGTAGCAAACCTAGCCAGCGTTGAGTCGGTGTTTCCAGTAATCGCTATTAACGGCACGCCTAACCGTTTGATAATTGGCAAAATAGTCAAAACCTCACCGGTTTCGCCAGAATTGGATAGGGCAAGCACCACATCTTTGGGAGTCACCATACCCAAATCACCATGACTGGCCTCACCTGGGTGGACAAAAAACGCGGGCGTCCCCGTACTGGCCAGGGTTGCGGCTATCTTGCCGGCAATGTGCCCGGATTTGCCCATGCCAATGACCACCACGCGACCCGTACAGTTAAACAACAGTTTACATGCCGTGACAAAATTATCATTAATTTGCCCCGCCAAATTAGCAACAGCCAGTGCTTCCACTTGGATAACAGCCAATCCTAATTCACGCAGCTTTTGATCATTTAATTTCATTTTCTGTACCTAAAATCTAATTGACACCTAAATCCGTGCAGGTAATTCAAATCCGTCCAAATTGGCATTTAATGTCCATGCAAAAAAGTTCGCCATTATGCCATGCTTATCAAGCTTATGTCTTTTATGCAGTGCTCACTACAAAGTTGCAAGCTTACATAATTTAAAAAGTGCTAACCTATATTGGTTGGACGAATCACCGGTAAACGCCATTTGTTAAATGTCATACAAGCCAATTATCACAATAGATTGACTTGGCAAGGAATAGTCGTAGAGAATAGCTTATTTTAATTTGCACCTAAATATCCAACGCATGGACAATAGCGTTTATCCGCAAAACAGTTTAGTTTCTGTCCGAAATCTGACATTTTCCCGTGGCGATAAAAAAATATTTGACGATATTTCCTTGGACTTCGAACGCGGCAAAATCACTGCAATTATGGGGCCTAGTGGCACCGGCAAAACAACTCTGCTAAAACTGATCGGCGGGCAACTATTTCCAGAGCAAGGCGCAATTACCGTGGATGGCGAAAATGTCCACCAATTGCCAAGATCGCAACTTTATAACCTGCGTAAACGCATCGGCATGCTGTTTCAAAGTGGCGCTTTATTAACGGATATGAGCGTTTACGATAACGTTGCATTCCCACTACGCGAACACACCCACTTGTCCGAATCCATGATCCATACCTTGGTACTGATGCGGCTCCAGTCTGTGGGCTTAAGGGGCGCAAGGCATTTGATGCCTAGCCAACTGTCCGGCGGCATGGCCAGGCGCGTCGCTTTAGCCAGGGCGATTGTCCTGGATCCAATGATGATTTTGTACGATGAACCTTTTACCGGCCAAGACCCTATCTCCATGGGCGTATTGGTGCATCTCATCAAAGCGCTGAACAACACCTTGAAGCTCACCAGCATTATTGTTTCCCATGATGTCCATGAAACTTCCGCTATTGCGGATTACATTTATGTCATCTCCGATGGTAAAGTTGTCGGCCAAGGTAGCCCAAAAGAAATTCAAAATTCGGCATCCCCATGGATCCAGCAGTTCATGACAGGAGCGGCCGATGGCCCAGTGCATTTTCACTACCCCGCAAAAGCCTATATTGATGACCTGTTGCCTTCTGGGAAACGTTACTAATGGATAGGCCAACATGATTCAATTCCTTCAGGGTTTAGGCAAAAGCACACGCACAAGTTTTACTAAATTGGGGCGTGCGACTTTTTTCTTACTGCGCACCCTCTCAGGCCTTTTTAGTGTCTTACCCCGTCCGCGCCTGCTACTTAACCAACTGTATTTCGTCGGGGTGCTTTCGTTCTTGATTATTACCATTTCCGGCCTATTTGTCGGCATGGTCTTAGGATTACAAGGCTATTACATACTCTCTGATTTTGGCGCCGAAGCCTCATTGGGCCTGATGGTGGCCTCCTCTTTAGTCCGTGAACTTGGCCCTGTGGTGTCCGCCCTATTATTTGCCGGTCGGGCAGGATCGGCGTTAACTGCAGAAATTGGCCTGATGAAAGCAACCGAGCAATTATCCGGTATAGAAATGATGGCAGTTGATCCAATCAAACGCATTATCTCGCCCCGCTTTTTGGCTGGCTTATTATCCATGCCCTTGCTGGCAGCACTGTTCAGTGCCGTGGGCATTATCGGGGGACAGCTTGTGGGGTCTGGTTTATTAGGTGTTGACGAAGGGGCTTATTGGTCGCAAATGCAGGCAAAGCTTGATTTTCAGGACGACATTATCAACGGCATCATCAAGAGCATTGTGTTTGGTTTTGTCGCCACCTGGATAGCCCTGTTTGAGGGTTATGACGCCATGCCAACTTCTGAAGGCGTCAGCCGTGCAACCACGCGCACCGTGGTCAACTCCGCCTTTAGCATTTTAGGCCTTGATTTTATTCTCACTGCACTCATGTTTGGAGACGATTAACATGCAGCACACCAGCACCCAGGACACGCTCGTTGGACTTTTTGTCGCCGCAGGTGTTGCCAGCCTGTTCTTTCTTAGCCTTCAAGTCAGCAACTTAAGCTCTTTTTACGATAAAGAAACCTATACCATTACCGCACGCTTCGAAAATTCCGGTGGCTTAAAAGTTAAATCACCAGTCTCCGCCGCCGGCGTTAAAATCGGTCAGGTCAGTGCTATTGATTTTGACCCCAAAAGCTATCAATCTGTCGTCACAATGAAAATTCAGGCACCTTACAATACTTTGCCAGACGATACCACAGCCAGCATCTTCACCGCAGGACTACTAGGCGAGCAGTATGTCAATTTAGAGCCAGGCGGCTCTGAGACTTTTTTACACGACAATAGCAAAATCGACATCACCCAATCCGCAATCATCCTAGAAAAAGCCATAGGCCAGTTTCTGTTTAAAGCGGCGGAAGAAAAAAAGTGAGTAAATTACAAATTATTGATGAAGGTGACGGACATTTTCTAGTCGATGGTGATTTGACTTTTTCAACTATCGATAAAAATACTGTGAAATCGCTTGAATTTTTAACCTCCGCTAAAGAAATCACCTTAGATTTAAGCCGCGTCGTAACCACTGACAGCGCCGGACTCGCCTTGATGATAGAATGGATAAAATATACGCGTAGCAAACATGTTCAAGTAATCTTTAAAAAAATACCCCAACAATTGCTCAATCTGGCAAAACTTAGCGACCTCGATACAACAAACTGCTTTACCTTGCACCCAGATTGCTGAATTTAACCTAATCACCCCCTCCCTGTATGGACAAACTAATTATTACCGGCGGCACAAAACTTTCTGGCGAACTGCGCATTTCCGGTGCCAAAAACGCGGCCCTACCTATTCTGGCGGCAACCCTACTTTCCGAAGCGCCAGTAAGTGTCGGCAATGTCCCGCATCTGCATGACATCACCACAACAATGGAATTGTTAGGGCGCATGGGCGTGCATCTGCTCGTTGACGAGAAAATGAACATTGAAGTTGATAGCAGCACTATCAGCAGCTACGACGCGCCTTACGAATTGGTCAAAACCATGCGGGCGTCCATTTTGGTTTTAGGCCCTTTATTGGCGCGGTTTGGCGAAGCGCATGTTTCATTGCCGGGCGGTTGCGCTATTGGCACCCGTCCTGTCGATATTCACCTTAACGGGCTAATGAAAATGGGCGCAGATATAACCGTTGAAAACGGTTATATCCATGCCAAAGTGGGCCGTTTGCAAGGCTGCCGCCTGGTGCTGGAACAAGTGACTGTCACCGGTACAGAAAACTTATTGATGGCAGCCACACTTGCGGAAGGCACAACCATTATCGAAAATGCGGCGAAAGAACCCGAAGTCACTGACTTGGCCCATTTTCTTAACAAAATGGGTGCCAAAATTTCTGGCATAGGTACCGATGTGCTCGTCATCGAAGGCGTTGAAAAACTGGGACAGGAAAGCATCCATTACGATATTCTGCCCGACCGCATCGAAACCGGCACGTATTTGGTCGCTGCCGCCATCACTGGCGGCAAAGTCAAACTCAAAAATACCTGCCCAGACATTCTCGATGCAGTGCTTGACAAACTAATCGAAGCCGGTGCTGACATCAGCACGGGGGACAACTGGATTGCATTGGACATGCACGGTAAAAAACCCAAAGCCGTATCGTTGCGCACCGCACCCTACCCCGCGTTTCCAACTGATATGCAAGCACAATTTATCGCCTTAAATACAATTGCCGAAGGCGTTGGCATTATCACCGAAACAATTTTTGAGAACCGTTTTATGCACGTCCAAGAACTTCAACGGATGGGCGCAGACATTAAACTGGAATCCAACACCGCCATTTGCACCGGCGTTAAGCGGCTCACCGGCGCACCGGTCATGGCAACTGATTTGCGCGCATCAGCCAGTTTGGTGATTGCCGCGTTGGTTGCTGAAGGCAGCACCCTCGTTGACCGCATTTACCATATTGACCGTGGTTATGACCACATCGAAGAAAAACTTACGCAATTGGGCGCGACTATCCGTCGTGTCGCCAAATAAGGTTTTATTATGCTAACCATCGCCGTCTCGAAGGGCAGAATTTACGAAGAAGCCTTACCATTACTCGCAGAAGCGGGCATCACACCACTTGATGATCCGGCAACCTGCCGTAAGCTTATTTTGCAAACCACCCGCCCGGATGTCCAATTGGTGATTATCCGGGCCACTGACGTACCGACTTTTGTTGAATACGGCGCCGCCGACTTAGGGATTGCCGGCAAAGATGTCTTACTGGAACACGGTGCCGACAGCCTGTACGAGCCGCTCGATTTAAATATCGCCTGCTGCCGGTTAATGACCGCCGCACATAAAGACGCACCCGCCATTTCAGGCCGTGTTCGGGTCGCCACCAAATATGTCAACACAGCCCAACGTTATTTTGCGGAACTTGGCATACAGGCCGAAATCATTAAACTATACGGTTCGATGGAACTGGCACCGTTGGTAGGGCTTGCTGACTGCATCGTCGACCTGGTCGATACCGGCAACACCTTAAAAGCCAATAACTTGGAACCACGCGAATTGATTATGAATATCAGCTCGCGATTAGTCGTCAATAAAGCGGCCATGAAAATGAAGAACAAGGCTATTGCCGAGCTGTTGGATCAATTTGAACAAACCTTAGCCAAAAGGTGTCCCCCATGTCCGACCTAAAGATCACCCAACTTGATGCCTCATCCGCTGATTTCAACCTGCAGTTACAATCATTGCTAGACTGGAATGAAAACGATGGCCTAGAAGTCCAGCAACAGGTTCTGGCGATTATTGCTAATGTCCGCAAGAACGGCGATCAAGCCCTGATTGAGTACACCAACCGCTTTGACCACTGCAACATTAATAAGGCGAGCGAGCTGGAATTATCGATGGCAGCCCTTAAATCGGCGTGGGAAGGCTTGCCTGCCGAACAAGCCGAGGCATTGCAAGTCGCCGCTGACCGCATCCGTGCCTATGCTGAGCATCAAAAATTGCAATCTTGGCAATACACCGAAGCCGACGGTACCGTGTTAGGGCAAAAAATCACCCCGCTCGATAGCGTCGGCCTTTATGTGCCGGGCGGCAAAGCAGCGTATCCCTCTTCAGTATTAATGAACGCCATCCCCGCCAAAGTTGCGGGCGTGGGCGAATTGACCATGGTGGTACCGACACCGCATGGTGAAACCAATCAACTGGTGTTAGCGGCGGCTTATCTCGCTGGGGTAGACCGTGTTTTTGCCATCGGCGGCGCACAAGCGGTCGCCGCGTTGGCTTACGGCACCGAAACCATCCCCGCCGTCGCAAAAATTGTCGGCCCCGGCAATATTTATGTCGCTACGGCAAAGAAATTGGTGTTCGGGCAAGTTGGCATCGACATGATCGCAGGGCCATCGGAAATACTGATTATCTGCGACGGTAAAACCAATCCTGATTGGATCGCAATGGATCTGTTTTCCCAAGCCGAGCATGATGAAAATGCCCAAGCTATTCTCATCAGCGATGACAGCCACTTTCTAGCCGCTGTCGAACAAAGCATCAACAAATTATTGTTGGAAATGGAACGCGCCGACATCATTAAGGCATCACTAAACGCACGTGGCGCTTTCATCAAAGTAGACCATCTGGATCAGGCGGCCGACGTTGCCAACCGCATAGCACCCGAACATTTGGAGCTTTCTGTTGCAGATCCTGAAGCCTTGTGCCAAAAAATCCGCCATGCTGGCGCTATTTTCATGGGCCGGTATACCGCAGAAGCCTTAGGCGATTACTGCGCAGGCCCTAATCACGTCTTGCCGACGTCCAGCACGGCGCGTTTTTCATCCCCTTTAGGTGTTTATGATTTTCAAAAACGCAGCAGTTTAATTAATTGCTCTGAGGCGGGTGCCGATAAATTAGGCCAGACCGCATCATTGTTGGCAAGGGGTGAAAGCTTGACAGCCCATGCGCGGTCGGCAGAATATCGGATTAAATAACCACACGGACAACATAACATTGCCCGGCGGATCAAATCGCTTAACTAACCATCAACCATGACACAAAACCCGCTCATCGCTTCCGTTTTCCGCCAAGAAGTTTTGGCCATGTCCGCTTATCAAGTCGCCCATGCTGAAGGCTTCATTAAGCTGGATGCCATGGAAAATCCCTACGGCTGGCCTGAAGAGCTCAAAACACGCTGGCTAGCGGCGCTCAGGGACTGCCCCCTCAACCGCTATCCCGACCCGCAAGCACAACGGCTGGTGCAAACCATCCGTGCGCACGATCAAATTCCAGACCAACACGCCATTTTGCTGGGCAACGGCTCCGATGAAATCATCCAACTGCTGTTAATGGCCTTGCCGCCTAGAGCCCATGTTTTGGCCCCCGCGCCGGGCTTTGTCATGTACAAACAGCTCAGTGACTGCCTAGGGATCAAGTATCAGGGTATCCCGTTGCTTGCCGACAACTTTGGGCTCGACCTGTCCGCCATGCTGGCGGCTATCGAACAGCACCATCCCGCCGTTATTTTTATTGCTTACCCCAACAACCCGACCGGCAATTTGTTTGATCCGGTAGCCATAGAAAGTATCATAAAGGCGGCTAGCGGCCTCGTCATCATCGATGAGGCTTACGCCCCTTTCGCCAATGCCAGCTTTATGACCCGCTTAACGCAGCATGACAACTTGCTAGTGATGCGCACTGTCTCCAAGTTAGGTTTGGCAGGTTTACGGTTAGGTTATATCGCCGGTAACCCTGAAATTATCGGGCAACTCGACAAAATCCGTTTGCCCTACAATATCAATAGCCTCACCCAGCTCAGTGCAGATTTCGCATTAACCCACAAAGCGTTATTCGACCAACAGACACAACAAATCTGCATTGAACGGACACGTGTTTTCAATCAATTGAATAACATAACAGGCATCACCGCTTATCCTAGTTCCGCTAATTTTATCTTGTTCAGAACACCTGATACGCTGGCAGACGGCCTTTATGCCGCCATAAAACAACAAGGCATATTAATTAAAAACCTCAATCCACAAGGCGGGTTACTTAAAGATTGCTTGCGTGTAACCATAGGTACTCCCGATGAAAACAATGCATTCTTGGCATCATTAAAAAATGCGCTAAGAATACCCGATAGCATTCATACGGAAACCCATTAGCGGCGTGGACAAGACTGTGATTTTATCCATTCCCCTGCCTGCTTTTCCTAATGGAGAAGCAAGCAACCAAGTAAGCCCATCCCGCCTTCTAGCCACGTCCACAAGCCCTGTTTCTAGTATAAATTTCCCATCCGAAAACAATTATCTTTTCAACTTCATACGCTTAGGTTTTAACGCGATAACCGCCGCCAACCAGCACCTCGCCTAGGGCCTGGCATCACCTAAAACAATTCCGCTAAGCTCTTCAAATTCACTAGCTTATAATGGTATATTGGCCTGACATAATAAAAAAGTGCAGTTAAAATCACTGCCCACATCAGGAGAGTTCACCAATGAATAATGAAGGCGTCGACAAATCCAAGCGCCAGTTTTTAACCTCGGCTCTGACCGTGGTTGGCGCAGTTGGAACAGGCTATTTAGCTGTTCCCTTCCTTTCCCAAATGCAACCGAGTGTCAAAGCGATGGCGGCAGGGGCTCCTGTTGACGTCGATATCAGCAAAATGGAACCAGGCCAACTGATCCGTGTTGCCTGGCGAGGGAAACCGGTGTGGATACTTAACAGGACATCTGACGTCCTTGAAACATTAAAAGCACTAGACGGCAAGCTTAGAGACCCGCTTTCTGAAGAATCCAAACAGCCAGAGTCCAGCAAAAACCCCGTGCGTTCCATTAAACCTGAAATTTTTGTTGCTGTCGGCCTATGCACCCATCTAGGTTGTTCACCAACCTTTCGGCCAGAAATCGCTCCTAGTGATCTAGGCGAAGATTGGAAAGGCGGTTTTTTCTGTCCGTGCCACGGCTCTTGGTTTGATCTTGCCGGACGTGTTTTTCAAGGTGTGCCGGCCCCAACTAACTTAGAAATCCCACCTTATCGTTATGTGACCGATACCTTGCTCATCATTGGTGAAGAATCCACAACGGAGAAAAGCGCATGAAGATGAATCGTTTTGCTGAATGCGGAAATTGGGTATTGGACCGCTTTCCGGTCACTAAATTCTGGAATGAACACATGGCGCACTACTATGCGCCGAAGAACTTCAATTTTTGGTATTTTTTTGGCTCGTTGGCATTATTGGTCTTAGTCAACCAATTTATAACGGGCATTTTATTGACCATGAACTACAAGCCTGACGCCAAATTAGCGTTTGACTCGGTCGAGTATATTATGCGTGACGTCAGCTGGGGATGGTTAGTCCGCTATATGCACTCCACCGGCGCATCCGCATTTTTCATTGTCATTTATTTGCATATGTTCAGGGGCATCATGTACGGTTCGTTCAAAAAACCGCGCGAGCTGATCTGGATCTTTGGCATGTTGCTGTTTGTTTGCCTGATGGCCGAAGCTTTCATGGGCTATCTGTTACCTTGGGGACAAATGTCATACTGGGGCGCCCAAGTTATCATTTCCCTCTTCAGTGCAATCCCTGTAATCGGTGACGACTTGTCACTTTGGGTTAGGGGGGACTACGTTGTTTCAGATGCGACCCTGAACCGGTTTTTCGCTTTCCATGTCATTGCCGTGCCTTTGGCTTTAGTCATGCTAGTTTTCATGCACATCGTGGCATTGCATGAATTTGGCTCCAACAACCCTGATGGTATTGAAATAAAAGATTCCAAAGATCCTTGGGGACATCCCGTGGACGGCATCCCCCTCCATCCTTATTACACAGTTAAAGATATTGTCGGTGTCGCGGTATTTTTAATATTTTTTGCGACAGTTATTTTTTACATGCCAGAAATGGGCGGTTATTTTCTTGAGCATGCCAACTTCATCCCTGCCGATCCGATGAAAACCCCAGAGCATATTGCGCCAGTTTGGTATTTCACACCGTTTTACGCGATTTTACGCGCTATCCCCGATAAATTTGCCGGTGTCATCGGCATGGGTGGGGCAATCGTTGTGCTCTTTCTACTTCCCTGGCTAGATCGCAACCCCGTCAGATCAATTCGCTACCGTGGCGGTGTCTATAAAAAAGCCTTGGCATTGTTTGTTATTAGCTTCTTAGTCCTAGGTTATTTAGGCACACAACCTGCAACCCCTTCGGCAACCATAGTTGCACGTATTTTTACCGCGATTTACTTCGGCTTCTTTTTGTTAATGCCCATTTATACCCGTTGGGAAAAAACCAAGCCGCTACCTAAGCAATTAACCGATCAACTTGAGCTCGAAGACCAGCTGCCCGTGTTAATAGCAACGCTTGACGAAATGACCGAGCTAAAGCCAACAACATCAGAAATTGGCGACCCTGCTTTTAGAAGTAACTTTTTTAACAGACGGCCTAATGCAGAAGGCATTCTCAACGTTGTGAGCCGTTTAGCCAAAAAAGTAATAGGGAGCCTTGATTAATATGAAAACTTTTATAATTACTTTATTACTGTCATTAACACTGTCTTTTGGGGCTCAGGGCTCAGAAGGCATCAAGCTACAGAAAGCAAATATCGACATTGCCGATAATATTTCCTTGCTTCGCGGTGCAAAATACTTTGTCACTTATTGTTTAGGTTGCCATTCAGCCAAGCACATGCGTTACCTGCGTATTGCCCATGACCTTGGCACTGATGAAAAAGTCATGTTAAAAGATATTGCACCTGAAGGCGCCAGTATCTATGACCAACTGCACAGCGCAATGAACAAGCATGACGCCGAAAAATGGTTTGGCACCCAACCCCCTGACTTGTCGTTAATTGCCCGCTCACGTGGCGCAGACTGGTTGTATAGCTACTTAAAAAGCTATTACACTGACCCCAAAAGGCCTTTTGGGGTCAACAATTTAATTTTTGAAGACACTGCCATGCCTAACCCACTTTGGCAATTACAAGGCGAGCAACATGCCACGCAAAGAAAAACCATTTGGGGGCACTATACTGAACTAGTCCTCCAAGAAGAGGGATTGCTGTCTGAGAATGAATTTGACCGTATGGTCAACGACTTGGTCAATTTTCTGGTTTATGTCGGTGAGCCTGTCCAGTTAGAAAGACAAAAAATGGGCAAATATGTATTATTTTTTCTGTTTATTTTCTTAATTATCAGTTACCTGTTGAAAAAAGAATATTGGAAAGACGTTCATCATTGATCCACTATCAAAATGACGGTGCGGACAGCTTAAGCTGTCCGCACCGTACCTCAAAACGGGAACATAGGGCATAAACATCTTAATTGATGGCATATACAGACCAATATGACCCCTACGGTCAAAAGCTTGGCTGTTCATGCTATAATGCCCCTTTTTTCTACCGCCCTACCTACGTCTAAAGAGGTTGTTATTTGTGGCAAATATTATTACTCGTAAATCTGTAATGACGCTTTTTTCATCACCCACCTGTCCGATGAGCCACTGCGCCCGCTTTGTATTGCACGAGAAAGGGATTACCGCTGACATTGAATACTATGATCTGGCCAATCCACCAGAAGATTTACTTGAACTGAACCCAACAGGCACGTCGCCTACACTCATTGAACGCGAGCTGGTCCTGTATGATTCCCGCATCATTATGGAATATTTAGATGAGCGCTTCCCGCATCCGCCCTTACATCAAATGGATCCTGTATCACGCGCAACTGCCAGAATGGTGATTAAGCGTATCGATCAAGACTGGTATCAATTGCTCGATGAAATTTTATATTCGGGCGAGAAAAAATCTGCCCGTGCCAAAAAGTTGCTTAGAGAAGGCCTTCTTTCCGCAGCGCCTATATTTGCAGCCCGGCCTTATTTTATGGGCGACGAGTTCTCTCTCATTGACTGCGTTATCACGCCCTTACTCTGGCGCCTTCCCAGTATTGGGATTGATGTTTCCACCCCTAACCAAGAAATCGTCAATTATGCCGAACGCATGTTCAGAAGAAACGCCTTCAAGCGTAGCCTCAGTGAAGCCGAAAAAGAAATGGTAGATGTTCTAAAATGACTTCTTTAAAACCTTATTTAATCCGCGCCATTTATGAGTGGATTACAGACAATGATCTGACCCCTCATTTACTGGTGGATGCCAACCATAGCGGTGCCGTTGTACCGCAACAATTTATTGATGATGGCAAAATCGTTTTAAACATAAGACCACAAGCAATTCAAGCACTTGCGCTAGGCAATGAAGACATTCGCTTCAATGCCCGGTTTGGGGGCAACCCCATGCTTATTATCGTCCCTATTCCTGCAGTCAAGGCCATTTATGCCAAAGAAAATGGCAAAGGGATGATTTTTGATCAGGATGATGATACTGACAGTCCGCCACCAGAAAAGAAACCGCCGACCAAGCCTACCTTGCGTGTTGTAAAATAGCATCCTCTGGCGACCACCGGTCGCCACTACAACTAACCCATAATTACATGGCTTGGCGCAGTTTTTTTCTTATTTCCCTCCCAATTTAATGAGTTGATGCCTCCAACATCAATATTTTTAACAGGTGGCTGACAAAATCAGCTTTCTCAGCCACCGTTGCAAACGCCTTCACAAACTTAAGCTTATCCATGCCATCCAGCTTATAAACCTGTGCTTGTGTCTGTATCAGCTTAATCAGCTGCTCAGTATTAATTTTAGGTTCTGCCGTAAAAACGATACGTCCGCCCCCCGCGTTCGCTTCTATTTTTTTGATGCCAAGCTTTTCCGCCTGCTGTTTCAATTCAGTGACAGTAAATAAGGTTTTCACCGGTTCGGGTAATAAACCAAAGCGGTCAATCATTTCTACCTGCAATTCGCGCAAGTCTTCAATTGTGTCAGTGTTAGAAATGCGTTTATACAAAACCAAACGGGCATGAATATCGGGCAGATAATCTTCCGGTATCAATGCCGCTGCTTGTAGATCCACTTCCGGCCCCCTATCCATCGGTGTATCGAGTTCCGGCTGTTTGCCGGACTTTAATGCGTTAACCGCCCGCTCAAGCAATTCGGTGTACAAAGTAAAACCGATTTCCTGAATTTGCCCACTTTGCTCATCGCCCAGCAGTTCACCAGCACCGCGGATTTCCAAGTCGTTTGACGACAACATAAATCCAGCGCCTAAATCACCCGATGCCTCGACCGCTTCCAAGCGTTTGATTGCATCTTTGCTCATTAGATTTTTGGGCGGCACGATAAAATAAGCATAGGCGCGATGATGCGAACGCCCCACCCTGCCGCGTAGTTGGTGTAGCTGCGCAAGCCCTAATTTATCAGCGCGATTGATGATAATGGTATTGGCGCTGGGTATGTCGATGCCGCTCTCAATAATCGTCGAACACAGCAACAGGTTGAAGCGCTGATGGTAAAAGTCCAACATGATGCGTTCAAGCTCACGCTCCGGCATTTGCCCGTGGGCGACTTCTATCCTAGCCTCAGGTATCAGCTTGGCCAGCTCTGCAGCCATTTTTTCCATAGACTTGACATCGTTATGGAGGAAAAACACTTGGCCTCCGCGTTTGATTTCCCGCAAACAGGCTTCTTGGATTTGCGCGTCCACCCATTGGCTAACAAACGTTTTAATGGCGTGGCGGTTCGGTGGTGGACTGGCAATAATGGAAATGTCACGCAAGCCCGACATAGCCATATTTAACGTGCGCGGAATCGGTGTTGCAGTCAACGTCAACATATCGATTTCGTTGCGCAATTTCTTGAAATGCTCTTTTTGGCGCACCCCAAAACGATGTTCTTCATCAATCACGACCAGACCCAACGCCTTGTATTTGAGTTCCTTTGATAACAAAGTATGGGTACCGATGACAATATCGACTTTGCCTTGCGCCAAATTTTCGGCAATCTCTTTTT
Source organism: Methylovulum sp. (assembly GCA_028712695.1). GTDB lineage: Bacteria > Pseudomonadota > Gammaproteobacteria > Methylococcales > Methylomonadaceae > Methylovulum. Next base: position 42,161 of record JAQTQZ010000020.1, read on the forward strand.
GTTGCTTGGGCGAAACAAAGCGCGACATAACCTCGACTCGCACCGGCCAATCGGCGAAACGATCCCGAAAATTCTGGAAATGTTGTTGCGCCAGCAAAGTCGTCGGCACCAGTACGGCGACCTGCTTGCCACTTTGCACGGCAATAAACGCCGCACGCATTGACACTTCGGTTTTGCCAAACCCGACATCGCCGCAAATCACCCGATCCATCGGCTGCGGACTGACCATATCATCAAGTATAGCGTCGATAGCGCTTTGCTGATCCGGCGTTTCCTCAAACGGGAATGCATCGGCGAAAGCCTGATAATCGGTGTTTTCAACGACAAACGCATGACCTTGCTTGAGGGCGCGTTTGGCATGTATTTCCAACAGCTCGGCGGCAACGTCACGGATACGTTCGATGGCCTTGTGCTTGGCCTTGCTCCACTGGTCGCCGCCTAATTTATGCAAAGGCGCATTTTCAGGGCTCATGCCGGAGTAACGGCCAATCACATGCAGTGACGATACCGGCACATACAATTTGTCATTATTGGCATACTCCAGCGTCAAAAACTCCGCCGCAATGCCGCCCACTTGCAAGGCCTGCAACCCCAAATAACGCCCCACCCCATGCTCTTGGTGGACTACTGGGGAACCTACGGACAGCTCATTAAGGTTATTAATGATGTTTTCCAGTTCCCTTGTCGCCGATTTTTTACGCCTACGCCGTTGCTGGGCCTTTTCTCCGGATAATAAATTCTCAGTGATGATGGCGATTGCCGAAGTCCGGTTTTGCTCCGCGTCCAACCACACTCCATGATCTATCGGCGCAACGGTAATGCACGGCGACTGCTTGGTTTGCAAAAACGCCCGCCAGCCATCCACCCCTTTGGGCGTTATTTTGTACGCCCTTAACTTTTCAATCAGCGCTTCCCGACGCCCTGCCGACTCGGCAATGAACAAAATTTTGCCCGTAAAATCTTGGACAAATTGCTGTAAATTCTGCGCGGGCTTGTCCAGCTTGGCGTTAATCGTCAAATCCGGCAGTAACCGGCAATGGCTGGACTCCTTCTGTCCGTCACCAATAATGATACGGGCAAAAAGGCCAATTTTTTCAAGCAACATCTCTGCCGACAAAAACAACTCCGTCGGCGTAAGCAATGGCCGTTCGACGTCATATTTACGTTGTTCAAAACGCTCTTGCGCCTCAGCATAAAATGCCTGGGCATTGCTGTTGACCGCACCAGCCGTTACAAAAACGGCAGAGGCTGGCAAATAATCAAATAACGTCGCCGTCTGTTCGACAAAAAGTGGCAAATAGTATTCGATACCGCTCGGTGCAATGCCTTTGCTGACATCAAGGTACAGATTGTTTTTTAACGAGGCTGTGGGGAAACATGTCCGAAACGCTTGGCGGAAATGCTTGATTGCCTCATCGGTAAAAGGAAATTCACGTGCCGGAAACAATTGGATCTGGTCTATTTTTTCCAGTGAGCGCTGGCTTTCAGGATCAAACGTGCGGATGGATTCGATTTCTTCATCAAACAACTCAATGCGGAACGGCATCTTGCTGCCCATCGGGAACAAGTCAACAATCGCCCCCCTGACCGCAAACTCAGCATGCTGATAAACTTGCGACACGCATTGATAGCCGACGCTTTCCAGCTTGATCCTGTTCAGCTCCAGATTGAAATCATCACCGACTTTAAGCGAAAAACTGTTCGCCAGCACATGCTCCCTAGGCGCAAGCCGGTGCATCAAGGTCGCCACCGAAACCACCAACGCCCCACGCTTTACTTGTGGCAATAACGCCAATGCTTTCAGGCGCTCGGAAGTGATTTCCGGCAACGGCGAAAAAACATCGTAAGGCAAGGTTTCCCAGTCGGGGAAATGCAGTATGGGATAGGCATCCTGTAAAAAAAACGCCAGTTCATGCTCAAGCCTTAACGCGGTCTGATTGTCAGGCGTGACAACCACAAACAGCCGGTTTTCATTGTTGATGGCGGAAGCTAGCGCCAAAGAATCGGCACACCCCGCTAAGCCTGACCAAGTGATTGTCTGCGCTTGAGTTTGCGGAATGTTGGGGGAGAAAATAAGCGTATCAGCCATTGTATAGCAGCTATCGGTGAATTTAGTTGAAGAGGGATATACGCGCACTTGCATCTTAAAGGTATCAACCACAAACTGGAGTTTGTTGCAGATACCTGTACAGTTTACCGAATTTGTATAACATAAAAAGCAATTTCCAGTAAAGTCGCTTGCCCATTATTGCCAACCAACATGGCCTATAAGCCTAATCATAACCCCGTAATATACGAAACAGAAAAATTGGCACCATGTTAGATAGGCATGGACGAGCGGAAGTGCAGGCAATACGTAGATACAACAGCGTATTCATTTAAAAGCGCTCGAATATAATGAGTGATAACAAGGCTGTCAAACTATCCTTTTGCATGCCAGTTAAACAGATAGCTGAGTATAAGTTATCGAGCTCGCTTAACGCGTAACCTCCCCGAATAGATCCATTTGCTGAAAACCAGTTTCTGTCAACTTATCTTCTAATGATGAAAGTCCCACACCTAATAACCTTACCTCACGTTCACCAATCTCCGTATTTTTTATCAATTCTTCCAGAAGCATAGGCGTGGCAGTAACTTGACATGGAAATGTACGGCTACGAGTGATTTGGACAAAATTATGGTATTTAATTTTAACGGTTAATGTGTAAGCGGTGAGATTTTTTTCAGCCACCTTTTGTAAGGCTTTTTCTAAAAGCTCTTGCAAGTGCCCAATAATCGCTGACCTAGAAATAATATCTTGCTGAAAAGTAGTTTCCACCCCGATGGATTTAGTGACCCTATGGTTATTGACGGGACGGTGGTCTATACCTCGACAAATATTGTAATAATGGCCTGCGGATTTACCAAAATGCTGTTGCAATACCTCTAGCGGCAATTCCCGTAAATCTGCACCTGTTTGGATCCCTAACGACTGCATTTTCGCCGATGTCACCTTACCAATACCATGAAACCTACTAACCGGTAATCGTGCCGCAAACTCAGGCCCATCCCGAGGCGTAATCAAATAAAAACCGTCCGGCTTATTTATATCTGAAGCCAACTTTGCCAAAAATTTATTATAAGAAACACCGGCAGACCCAACCAACTGTGTTTGTTTTTTTATTTGCTCCTTTATAGCCATAGCAATCAAAGAAGCCGAACCTTGCAGAACACCAACATCACTGACATCCAGATAAGCCTCATCCAACGATAGCGGTTCAATAAGGTCAGTGTAACTGGCAAAAATATGCTTGATTTGCGCTGACACCTCTTTGTAGACATCAAAACGCGGTTTGACAAAAACAGCCTGTGGGCACAGTCGGTATGCTTGTGCCGACGACATCGCCGAATGGATGCCATAGCGCCTCGCCTCATAACTGCAAGTTGCCACTACCCCACGTGAATGAGGGCTACCTCCAACAATAATAGGCTTATTACGGTACTGAGGAAAATCACGTTGCTCGACCGCCGCAAAAAATGCGTCCATATCGATGTGTATGATTTTACGGTAGGGTTCGGATGACATCGGGAAAGGCGGCTTAGCTGTACTTATCAGCTATCAGGGTAACAGAAAGTGATTCAAAATGGATATAGAAGAAAAACAAGCTAGGCCAACCACGCTTAAAAGTTCTTGAAAATAGAATTTAGATGAGGGACTAAAGCCATCATTTTGATTTTCAATGATGATAGCCAAGCCCATCCATTACCCCTTATTTTTTAAGCATTAAAAACCCAGCGTTAATTGATGTGGCTACACTAAACAGGACACTTTTCTATAAAATAAATGAAAAGACCTGAGAGCGTGATATGAGTAGCCAAGCGAAAGAAAAATACACGGCGGAGTTTAAAGAAAACGCGGTGAAACGAGCGAGCGGCTGAGCTGAGCAATGTGGTGGAGATAGCCCGTGAGTTGGGGATAAAAGCGGATACGCTGTATGGCTGGGTTTATAAATACAGTCATCCTACTGAACCAACTAAAGTCGTGCGTACTGATGAACATTTGTGCGATGGGCTGAAGCGGTTGAAGAAAGAGGGTGTGCAGTTGACGACCGAAAACTCCTTAAACAACACGGCATCCAGCAAAGCATGGCCCGCAAAGGGAACTGCTGGGGCAACGCCGTCTCTGGGAGCTTCTCCCACACCCTAAAAACCGAATGCGCCAACCATGAAAAATACCCAACTCGCGAAGCCGCTAAAAAATCCCGCTTCGACTACATCGAAGTCTTCTACAACCAACAACGCCTCCATTCCAGCAATGGTTACCTGTCACCTGTTGAATTTGAAAAGCAGCTCAGGGCTGCCTAACTTTGTGTCCTGAAAAGTGTTGACACATCAGTTGAATCCGGCAGCACTTAATAAAACGACTTGGGCACGCACACGTGGAAGATAGTTGGGATGATACCGTTTCATGTTTTCTAGGGTCTGACTTTCATCAGCTAAGAGTGCATTTACAAACAGCATCGTGAAATAGTACATCGTCCAAATTCTGTTAATTTAACAGATTTTTTGTTAAAAGATTTTTGCACTACTACTTATGCGTTTTTAAAAAGCGCATAGAAATTTTTCATAGACTGCATTGCTATTTCGCCTTGCGAAACACCGCGCAACTCTGCAATATATTCAGCAATATAACGAACATACGTTGGATAATTTGGCTTGCCACGAAATGGGACTGGAGCCAAATAAGGGGAATCTGTTTCTATGAGAAAGCGATCAGCGGGCACTTTTTTAGCCACTTCCTGAATGGCTTTAGCATTTTTAAATGTCACAATGCCTGAAAATGAGATATAAAAATTCAAGTCCATTGCTTTTTTGGCAAATTCCCAATCTTCAGTAAAACAATGGATAACGCCCCCTACCTCGCCAGCATCCTCTTCTTGAAGAATGCGCAATGTGTCATCGCGAGCCTCGCGTGTATGAATAATCAAAGGTTTTTTTAGTGCTTTGGCAGCGTCGATATGGTTTTTAAATCGTTGGTGCTGCCAACTCAAATCACCGGTGCTACGGAAATAATCCAAACCGGTTTCCCCTATAGCGACAACCTTACTTGTCTGGGCCAATGCTATCAATTCACTGCTACTAGGGTCTTTACCATCGTCCACATTCGGATGAACCCCGACGCTCACGGATATTTGGTCGTACTTAGCCACTAAATCAAGCATTGCCGGATAAGATTCCAAGTCAATTGCAATACATAGCATGTGGCCTATCTGACTGTTTTTGGCATGCTGCATAAAACAGTCAAAATCATTTTGATAGGGTGCCAGATCAATCCGATCTAAATGACAATGTGAGTCAATTAACATAATAACTTGATTTACATAGTATAAGTCGAACGTTCGGAACCTAATGACCCAGCAAGATAGGTTTCAATTTTATCGCGGGCTAAAACACCTTCTTGATCAGCTGTAAATTGCACCCCAACCCCTGCAGCCTTATAGCTCTCCGAACCAGGCGGGGTTTTCCAAATCACTTTTGCCGGGATTGGTAATGGTTCTGTTTCTTCCATTAATTTTAAAAGCATAAAAACATCCTGTCCCATTTCATATTGCCTATTAGTAGGGATAAACAAACCCCCATTAATGACAAAGGGCATGTACGCAGAGTACAAAGAATTTTTATCTTTGATTGCAATAGTCAAAATCCCCGACCTAGGTGCCGATTCTGCCATAATTTATTTATCCTGATTAAGCTCAAACCACTGGATTAGAATCTCTTCAAACATAAGCTGTTTATTGATTTGTGTATGCAAATATTGACGAGTTGTTAATAATAAATCATAAAATTTATAAAGATTTTTAGGCTCTAATCGTTGCGAAAGAGCTTGCAAGGGATAACATAAATCGGGATTGTATAAACCATCTTTCCCTATTTGATAGTAGCATTTAATCAAATCAATTAGCCACGAGCTTATCCAAAAAACCAATAGTGCCTCCGGCAATTTAAACCACTTTTCGGCCACAATAACAGGGTGGGCTTGCTGGTGCGCTATTGCTAGCCAATCCTTAAAACACTCATTGCGTAAAAGCAACGACTGCCCATTAAGATAGCTTAGTGCCGATAACGGTGCGCCCTGAGCCAAGCCAAATAGCGTCTCAGCAACAGCATCTGAAACATCAGGACCACGCGCTTTAATCCAAGAAAAAAACATATCTTTATCAGGTACCGTAACCATCAGCTTTTGGCACCGACTGACAATAGTCAATGGCAATTTCGCTGGTTTATCGGTAATTAAAATAAGTATAGTCCGTTCAGTCGGCTCTTCGAGATATTTTAAAAACGCATTAGCGGCACCTACGCTAATTTCATCCGCAGGGCTCACAATGACAACACGATAAGTCTCAAATTGCGGTTTTAAGCTTAACTGGACAACTAGATTGCGAATTTGACCAATCCCAATAACGGTTTTATTTTCATCAGGCTTAATATAAAAAAAATCAGGATGGGTTTCTGCCTGAAACAACAGACAGCCAGAACAGCGCCCACAGGAAAAACCATTACTCCGAGGTTGTTTGCACAACAATACATTAGCAAATAGTTTAACCAATTGCTGCTTGCCTAGACCTTTTTTACCTATAACTAAAAGCGCCTGGGGAATTCGTTTTTGTGCTAGGTAAGCGGCTAAATGTGCCCAGTCTTGTTGTTGCCAAGGTAAAAGAGTGGCACTTTGCGTCATCTCAATAGCGTCCGCATAGCATCAACAATAGCGCGTTGGACATCGCTTAGCGGCTGATTAGCCTTAATTAATCTGATACGTTCCGGATACAGTTCATGTTGCAATAAATAAGAACGCCTCACACGCTCAAAAAAGCTGACCGATTCTGCTTCAAAGCGGTCGAAAGTGGCACGTTTTTGAGCCCTTTCTATGCCTATTTCAACAGGTGCATCCAAAAGCAATGTTAAATCAGGCCTTAAGCTACCCTGAACAATCTGCTCCAACCACTCTATAGTGCTGACCTTCATATTCCGTCCGCCGCCTTGATAAGCATAGGTAGCATCAGTGAAACGGTCGCTTAACACCCAATTACCCTGTGCCAAGGCAGGCTCTATCACATGCTTGATATGCTGCGCGCGGGCAGCAAAAATAAGCAATAGTTCAGCTTGTTCTGAGACAACCTCGCTATCAATATCCAATAGCAAGTGCCTTATTTTTTCGGCTAGTGGAGTCCCCCCAGGTTCACGGGTTACTACAACAGGAATATTATGTTGTTCTAAATGACTTTTGATAAAGGCCATATTAGTTGTCTTGCCCATTCCCTCGCAACCTTCCAAAGTAATAAATTTACCGCGCATCATTTTTTTTCCTTTGGAATTTCTCCACCGCCAAATTATGGCTTTTTAGTGTAGCCGAAAAAACATGCGTACCATCACCCCGGGCAACAAAGTAAAGGCTATCACTATTATCGGGATGTAATGCTGCAACAATGGCCTCACGACCCGGCATAGCAATTGGGGTTGGTGGCAAACCTTTAGATAGGTAGGTATTGTATGGCGTTCTTTTTCTTAAATCTTCATAAGCTATATTGCCAACATATTCCTCACCCATGCCATAAATCACCGTCGGGTCTGTTTGCAATAACATATTTTGTTGCAGTCTTCGAATAAAAACTCCGGCAATCATTTCCCTTTCTGCTGGCGCAGCGGTTTCTTTTTCGATAATCGACGCCAAAATTAACGCCTCATATGGGCTTTTAAATGGCAGCTTTTCGCTTCTTTTAAGCCACTCGGCCTGTATCGCCGATTGCATTTTATCGTAGGCCCTTTTTAATAAGGCAATATCCGTTGTATGTTTTTCAAAAAAATAAGTGTCAGGGAAAAACTCTCCCTCTGGAGATCCAACCGTCGCCCCTAACTTCAGCATTAACTCTGCATCATCACTGCCGTTAATAGTGTGCTCAAGTTGAGGATTACTCGCAATAGCCTGTAACACTTGCTTAAATTTCCAGCCTTCTGGAAAAGTAATGGCATATTGCTTGGTTTTACCATGCACAAAAATTGTCAATACTTCGGGAATAGTTAACCCTTTAGTTAATTCGTATTCTCCGGCCTTAAGCTTATTGAATGCTTGCTGCCGAACGGCATGAACTTTAAACCAAAAAAGATTAATAGAAAGATTGGCGGCTATTAATTTGTCGCCAATACGATTAAATGAGTCACCTTTTTCAATTTCTATCGTCACTGAATCGCCTGTTACAACAGGTCTCTGCAAAGCATGCCTATAGCTCCCTGCTATCCCGACACAACTAAGCGCCAAAAAAAGCAATGCCGCGCCAATAATCTTATTGCCCGACACTAATTAACCCATGCTGGAGCTGATGTAACCACATTTGTATACGCTTGGTCATAATACCAACAAAAAAGTGCTGGCCTTCTATTTGCCTGACAGGCCAAATACCTATAATTGAATTACAAACAAAAACCTCATCCGCCTCTAACAATTGCTCTGGCGCAAATGCCTGCATGATCACAGGAAACCCAAAGCTTTCTGACATCAGGATAATAAGTTGACGGATAATACCGGCGACACCCGATTGGGCTAGTATTGCAGTATAAAGCCTATTATCTTTAACGTAGAAGAGATTGGTCATCGTACCTTCAATAACAGAGCCATTAACATCCAACATAATACCCTCTTGAATGGCGGTACCCTCCCATTCAGCACGAGCTAACACCTGCTCAAGCCGATTTAAGTGCTTAATGCCTGCTAATGCCGGATTCAATCCTAATCGAGTATTGCAAAAACGCGCCCGTATACCTTCAGTTGTATATTCAAGCGGATAGTCGGGAAAGGGGTGTACACTTAAAACGCGGGATGGATGGATCAAATCAGGCAGCCGATAGCCTCGACCACCAACCCCTCTAGTAACTATTAACTTGAGAATGGCACGGTCAACACCCCGACAAAGTTGATTAGCTTCGGAAAAAAGTATTTGAACATCTGGATAAGGAATGCCTAATTTGCGGCAACCTATTTGTAAGCGCGCTAAATGCTGGTCAAAAAAAGCAAGCCGCCCATTGTTGACAGCAATGGTCTCAAACAAACCATCACCATATTGAAATCCACGATCAATTGCTTCAATAAATCGTTTACTTTCACCATTTATTAGCATCATCCGGAAAGATGCGCCTTATATATTTTATATAATACGTTAACTGTAACGCTTAAAGACCAAAGAACCGTTAGTACCGCCAAAGCCAAATGAATTGGACATTGCAACATCAATTTTCATTGACCTTGCAACATTTGGCACATAATCAAGGTCACATCTAGGATCTTGATTATCCATATTAATGGTAGCCGGTGCGATCTGATTTTTTATGCTTAACGCCGTTAAAACCGCTTCAATGCCTCCCGCAGCCCCAAGTAAATGACCTATCATAGATTTTGTTGAACTAATGGCGACCTTATAAGCATGATCACCTAACGCAGATTTCATGGCGTAGGTTTCGCCCAAATCTCCCGCAGGTGTCGAAGTGCCATGTGCATTAATATAATCAACAGCATCAGCGTTCAAGCACGCATCTCGTAACGCGTTTCTCATGCAGCGGGATGCGCCTTCACCACCCTCTGACGGTGTAGTGATATGATAAGCGTCTCCACTCATACCATAACCTACCAATTCCGCGTAAATTTTTGCACCTCGTGACTTAGCATGCTCTAACTCTTCAAGCACCACCACTCCAGCCCCATCACTTAGCACAAACCCATCACGGTCTTTATCCCATGGACGACTTGCCGCCTGCGGATCACTATTCCGGCGTGACAATGCTTTTGCGGAAGCAAACCCGCCCATTGCGGTTGGTGATGTTGTACACCGTTCAGCACCGCCAGCGACCATAATATCAGCATCACCATGTATAATTAACCTTGCCGCATCGCCAATGTTATGCGTTCCTGTTGCACACGCAGTGACAATAGCAAAATTAGGGCCTTTTAACCCATACTTTATCGACAGATTACCTGAAATCATGTTAATGATATTGCCAGGCACAAAAAACGGCGAAATACGTCGAGGCCCACCCTTTTCATAAGTAGCATAGCATTCTTCAATACCAGTAATGCCACCTATTCCTGAACCAATAGCCACCCCGATTCGTTCTGCATTCTCTTCGGTAACCTCGAACCCAGAATCGTCAATTGCCTGGCATCCCGCTGCAATACCATAATGGACAAAACCATCCATGCGTTTAGCATCTTTTTCGGGGATATATTGACCAATATCAAAGCCTCTAATCACACCACCAAAAGTAGTGGCGAAAGACGAAATATCGAAGGAATCAATTGAGCTGATACCACTTCTGCCATTTACAATACCGTCCCAAGTTTCTAAGACCGTATTAGCTAAAGGAGTGACCGCACCTAATCCTGTTATTACAACCCGACGCTTGCTCAATGTCATGTACCGTAAGGAATGAAGAAAAATGTAGAAACAATTGCATTTAGTGGATGAAACAACATCATCCACTACACTAGGCAAATTATACGTTTTTCTCTACATAATCAATGGCTTGCTGAACCGTGGTAATTTTTTCAGCATCCTCGTCTGGAATTTCACATTCAAATTCTTCTTCAAGAGCCATTACGAGTTCAACTGTATCCAGAGAATCAGCACCGAGATCATCTACAAATGAAGCATCTGTAGCAATATCTTCCTTAACACCCAATTGCTCTGCAACAATCTTTTTTACTCGTTCTTCAATGTTACTCATAATTATTATCCTCAATCAATGTAAGTTTGATACCCGACTTACAATGGTATTGTTATTAGTTTTACTAGAAATCCCGTCTCCGGTTCTTCCAGACGGCGGGCAATTATACTTTATGTTACAACAATGTCACAATATTAAGGCATAAACAGACCGCCATTGACATGCACAGTTTCCCCTGTGATATAAGCGGCACCCTCAGACGCAAGAAATGAAACGGCATGGGCAATCTCTTTTGCTGCCCCTAACCGTGCAAGTGGTATAGAAGACAATAGCGAGTTTTTAATGCTGTCGCTTAATTCCTTAGTCATGTCGGTATCAATAAATCCAGGCGCTACTGTATTGACGGTAATATTCCGCGAACCAACCTCTTTTGCCATTGACTTAGCAAAACCAATCATACCCGCTTTTGCTGCGGCATAATTTGCTTGCCCCGCATTTCCTGTAGCGCCAACTACCGAAGAAATATTAATAATGCGACCTGCCTTAGCCTTCATCATACCCCGCAATACCGCTTTACTCATGCGGAACACGGAAGTCAAATTAGTGTTAATAATATCGCCCCACTCATCATCCTTCATACGCATAAGCAAATTATCGCGGGTTATTCCTGCATTATTAACCAGCACAAAAGGCGCACCTATCTCATCATTAATAAACTTAACAACGACTTCGATAGACATTGGATCCGCCACATCAAGCTTGACGCCCCGGCCATTTGCCCCAAGATAATAGGAAATTGAATCCGCCCCATTGTCTGATGTTGCGCTGCCAACAACAAAAAAACCATCCTCGGCCAACTTCTCGGCAATTGCCCTGCCAATGCCACGACTAGCCCCTGTTACTAAAGCGATTTGTTTAGTTGTCATTGAATGCTTCCATTAAATCATTTAACGTCTCAGAATTATACAGAGCGTGGTGTTCAAGGTCTTTAGCAATACGCTTATTCAGACCTAACAACACCTTTCCAGGCCCGCACTCAACAAATCTAGTGACCCCCTGATCACGCATAAATCGAATAGTGTCAGCCCAGCGCACAGACTTATAAAGCTGTTCTTTTAATACATTACGGATCACATCTGGCGAACTATGTGAAGCAACATCCACATTATGAATTAGCATCGTTTTAGGGATATTAATGGCAATGCTCTGCAATTGCTCCCCTAATTTTTCTGCAGCCGGTTGCATTAGTGCGCAATGCGAAGGAACGCTGACCGGTAACAGCACCGCCCGTTTAGCACCCAAAGCTTTTGCCGCCCGCATAGCCCGCCCAACTGCGGCAATATTACCTGCAATAACAACTTGCCCCTCAGTGTTGAAATTAACCGCAGAAACAACCTCATCATCCGCCGACTCAGCACATGCCTCAATAACCCGATGGTCATCCAATCCTAAAATAGCGGCCATAGCTCCGACGCCTTCCGGCACGGCCGCCTGCATGAGACGCCCTCTTGCCTCGACAAGCCTTATACCATCTTCAAAAGACAATGCTTCTGAACACACTAGCGCCGTATATTCACCAAGACTATGCCCTGCCATCCAAGCTGGACGTACATCACTTTGCCCACACCAAACCTCCCAAACCGCAACACCTGCCGCTAGCATTGCCGGTTGGGTGTTGCATGTCTGATCCAATTCATGCCCAAGATCTTTTGCGGCAATTGCCCACAAATCTCTGCCTAATACATCAGAAGCTTGCTCAAAAACACGCCTAACCTCAGGATGTCTGATTGCCAAATTATCCAACATACCAACAGACTGGGAACCTTGCCCAGGAAAGACAAAAGCCAAATTATACGCTTGCAGACTCATCACACTCTTTAACTTAATACTTAATTAACGCTGAACCCCAGGTGAAACCTGCACCAAACGCCTCTAACAAGACCACCTGCCCCCTCTGAATTCGCCCATCCCTAACCGCCTCATTAAAAGCAAGAAGCACCGAGGCAGACGAGGTATTCCCTTGGGTCTCAAGGGTAACGACAACATGATCCATTGACATTTTCAATTTTTTTGCCGTAGCAACAATGATCCGTATGTTTGCTTGATGAGGCACGAGCCAATCAATATCTGATTTATCCATACTATTAGCATCAAGCGTTTCATCGACGATGCGGCCTAAAGTATTAACCGCCACCTTAAACACCTCGTTGCCTCGCATGGCAATATAACCAGCCCCCTGCCGATTAGTGCCACTAGCAGCCTGTGGATTAGGACAATAAAGCAAATCCTCGTATTCACCATCGGAATGGATATGAGTGGATAAAATTCCTGTTTCCGAAGAAGCGCCTAACAATACCGCGCCTGCACCATCGCCGAACAAAATGCAAGTGCTTCGATCAGCCCAATCAACGATACGAGAACAGATCTCAGAACCTACAACAAGAACCTTTTTTGCCGCGCCTGATTTGATATACTGATCAGCGATACTTAAAGCAAAAATTGAACCCGAACAGGCCGCCTGTATATCAAAGGCAACACAGTTTTTTATACCTAAACGCTGCTGCAACAAACAACCAGTACTAGGGTAAACACGATCAGGCGTGCCTGTTGCCACAATGATTAAATCAATATCCTCAGGATTACAAGCGGCGGCTTCTATAGCTTGTCTTGCAGCAATTTCTGCCATCCCTGAAGCAGTTTCATCATCACTAGCGATACGACGGCTTTTTATGCCCGTACGATCAAAAATCCAACTATCTGAAGTATCAACCATACGCGAAATTTGCTCATTAGTGAGCACTTTTTCAGGCAAATACCCTCCTGTACCGATTATCCTTGAATACCGTCTCATACGCTTGCTCTCAAAGCCAAGCTTTGCTCAACCTGTTCACTTATTTTTTTTATCACATCCTGCTTGACTTCAATTTCAGCAAGCTGAATAGCCGTTTTAAACGCTAACCTATCTGCACCACCATGGCTTTTGATCACGAGCCCCCGCAGACCTAAGAAGCTGGCGCCATTATATAATCGCGGATCAATGCGGTTTTTAAATGACCTAAGAACCGGATAAGCAACCAAACCTGCCAGTTTGCTGCAATAATTCCTAGCAAATGACTGCCTTAAAGCCGTACCTATCATCTTAGCAGCACCTTCAATTGATTTAAGGGCAACATTCCCAACAAAGCCGTCTGCCACTATTAGATCAACCTTGACATGACCGGCATTTAACGAATCACCTTCAACATAGCCAATATAATTTAGTGACGAATTTTCCAATAATTTTGCCGCTGACTTAACTTGTTCATTACCCTTAACATCTTCCTCTCCAATATTTAACAGGCCAATTTTAGGGCTATCAATATTTTCGACCGCCTTAACAAGTTCAGCCCCCATTACTGCAAACTGAAACAAATGCTCAGCAGTGCAGTCAACGTTTGCACCCAAATCAAGCGCATAAGTATGCCCATAAATCGAAGGCAACGTTGAAATAATAGCCGGACGATCAATGCCCGGAATCATTTTCAAGACAAAACGGGCAGTTGCCATTAAGGCCCCCGTATTACCAGCACTCACGCAAGCGTCCGCAAAACCATCCCGAACAAGATTAATAGCCACCCGCATGGACGAATCTTTTTTATTTTTTAACGCCTTAGCCGGCGACTCATCCATAGCAACGCATTGCGATGCGTGCTGTATCAACAACCGCCCCGGATATTCTTTTAGTCCATTTGACAACAGCGGCCTGAGCACAGCTTCGTCACCCACCAAAATCAACTTTAAGCCCGGATTGTTTTTTAAACAATCCAATGACGCTGGTATAGTAACTTGAGGCCCATAATCACCACCCATGGCATCAATCGAGATTGTTAAGCTCACGCTGACAAATAACTCCAGAGTTTTTATAAAAAAGCCGAATCAAAACTGATTCGGCATAATATCAAGCCAAACAAAGAAGAATTTTATTCTTCTTCAAATATAACACCTACAATCTGACGGCCTTTAAAATAGCCATCCGGCGTCATATGGTGACGCAAATGCATCTCACCGGTAATTGGATCCTGAGATAACGCTTTCGCTGTTAAAGCGTCATGGGAGCGACGCTGACCGCGCCTTGAACGCGATACTTTACTTTTCTGTACGGCCATTATAAATCTCCAGTATTTTTCAAGTTTGCTAAAATAGAAAAGGGGTTTTCGGCGGAAAACTGCGTAGAGCCCGCCGATACATTTACATTATTTGTGATACCAGCATTTAAACAGGCATACTGATGCTTAGGAAATAAGGGCAATACCAGTAGCAACTCATCCTCGACAATATCTTTAAGCCGTATTTTCTGCTCTTCAGCCACCACCAGTGGCTCATAATCTCCAGGCAATTTATCTGCCTGCTCAAGGGAAGTAACAATACCCAACTTAATCTCATGGCTAACTGGCCATGTTACGGCCTGCAAACAATTTTGGCACTGGAGCTCAAAAACGGCATTTAGATGGCCTTCAACTTCCGCAAGCCTACCTTCCCTGCCAAAAACCAGCTCTACCACAACTGCACCATCAGCACTATGTAACATTTCTGCCACGCGCTCAAATCTACTTATGGGTATCTTCCCCTTTAGTTCAGCCCGCTTATCAGCCAAATGCAAAGGGTCTATATATTCTGGTAATCTATCTAACATAACCGTTAATCATATATGGAAATAACAGATACGTCAAACTGACAATAAAGCATAATCAACCAATCGCAAGGCTTTACGCTTAACAAAGCCATTGGCACTGATTGCCTTGGATAACGACTGACACACCGACAAAGCGCGGGCGGCGGTTACGGACGTTTTTTCTGTTTGGGAACAGAATGCCTTGTTGAACCAAACACAGGGCAACGATGCCCGCCATAGCCGGTTACCTAGGAAGTTACGCAACCTGCCGCCCTGCCACTCTACTTGTCCCACCAAAGCCTGCCAAGAAAAATATTGTACTTAATTATTTCAATAACTTGCCCACCCCCCCTAATCCCCTGTTAAGTTTCTATAAAGCTGTTTAACCAATATTTTTCACTACCCCTAAAAAGGGCTTTGCCCCACGCGACTGCTGACGGTTTTGGAAACCTTGCCTAAACCCCTTTGGTAAAACTGGTTTAATGGAATTGCTTTTAACACTTGAGGATTTACAGCATAATAGATTTTTACGCATTATTGAACGGGATCATCCGCGCCAAACTGGAGCATCACGAGATTGACACCAACTTGTCAGCCGAACTTGTAAAGGAGGTTATAGAGGAAATCGCGGCACAGCACGGGGGGGGACAAACGGTGTATTTAAAAAACCTGTGCGCGGAAAAAGCAACCGAATTGTCACGCAAATATCGGAAAACCCAGGCGTGGATTAGAAAAATGATCACCAAGGCAGCGGAAGATGTTACCGAATAATACAGGGAGCTTGATAAACAAAATGGGCTATGCCTCTTACGCCGATTGGCAGTCAATCGAAAACCAACTGAAACTCAAACCATAGGACAAAAATGCGCCTGAGATTTTTCAGGCTTAACCGCGACAGTTGCGGTTAAAAACAGATGGGGTTTTGAGACGTTGAGGCTAAAAATTTTTCTGGTGGTAACTCAACATAAAAAAGGCCTAGATGGAAAACATCTAGACCCTTGATTTACTTGGCTCCCCCGGACGGGCTCGAACCGCCGACCTAGTGATTAACAGTTACCCGACCTATTGATTTTTAGCCCTTGAATTACCTAATAAAAATACTATAAGTCATTGAATTAGTTTTATTAATACATTTCTGGACATTTCTCTAATATTCTCTAAAATACCCTAAACAGCGGTAAAAACATGACCCCGCCATGACCCGGACATGACCCGAAAACGTGAGGCTATAGAAAATGGCAGAAAAATTTAAGTTCACCCAGCAACGGATAGACAAGCTACCAACCCCCGAAAAAGGCCGCGTTGATTACTACGACACAGAATGCCCCAAACTGACTTGCAGGGTTAGCAGTACCGGGGTTAAATCTTTTGTGTTGCTGAAATGGACGGGCAAAACCATGCAGCGCGTTACCCTTGGGCGTTATCCCGATATATCGGTCAAAAAGGCGCAAGAAATGGCAACTGCCGCCCTTTCATCTATTGCATCAGGTATCAACCCCACCGAAGAAAAACGCAAGCAACGGTTACGGGGCATAACCCTACAAGAATTACTAGACCGTTACTTGACTGATAAGTCGGATTTAAGGGAAGCGTCCATAAAGGACTACACCAAAAAGCTGAACCAAGGCTTTGCAGACTGGTTAAACAAGCCGATTAACGACATTACCCGCGATATGGTCACCGCCAAGCGCAACCAGCTTGAAGGCGGTAGGGATAACAAAATGCGCGTTTTACGTTTACTAATGAGTTATGCAGTCACCACCCTTAAAGCGTTAGAAGAAAACCCCGTGGATGTGCTGACCGATGGCAAGTTATGGGCAAAACCCAAACGCAAAAAACGCATGATAGCGCGTGACCACCTCAAAGACTGGTATGAAGCTGTTTTGAATTTGGACAATGAAAAAGCCAAGGTTTATTTATTGCTATTACTCCATACAGGACTAAGAGACCAAGATGTAAGATTTTTAGAATGGCGGGACATTGACTTTAAAAATGATTGCCTGACCGCAAGGGACACCAAAAACCATTCTGACTTTACCGCCTACATACCGCCGCAAATCAAACCTTATCTAAGAAGCCTCCACAATCTAACGGGTGATAATAGGTTCGTGTTTCCCGGCAATGGTAAAGATGGCGTTATGGACATACCGCGCAAACCCATTGCCCAAGTGTCCAAAAAAACGGGCATTGAATTTAGCAGCCATGATTTAAAGCGTACCTTCCTAACCATTGGCGAAGCCGCACAGATTCCGTTTAGTTTGCTCAAAGCATTGGCAAACCATAAGACAGACAGTGACGTGACGGGCGGTTACATCAACCCAGAAGCGCAAACCATGAAAGAGGCGGCTTTTAAAATTGCCGATTACATCCAAGCCCACACCGCACAGAACCGCGATAACGTCATCATGCTAAAAACCGCCGCGTTGTAAATTTAGCCCTGTTAGCCGTTTACCGCATTTTGCGCTATATTGATAAGTGTTAATTAACAGCCTACAATTTAACGATGATAAAAACTTTCCGGCATAAAGGCTTACAGGCTTTTTTTGAGACAGGCAGCAAAGCGGGCATACAACCGCACCACGCTGGAAAATTGCGCGTATTACTGACCGCATTGGACAACGCTAAACGCCCTGATGACATGGGCGCACCGAGTTGGAAGCTTCACCCTTTAGCTGGCGGACTTGCAGGGCATTATTCGGTCACAGTAAACGGC
The DNA here is from genome assembly GCA_028712695.1 of Methylovulum sp. GTDB lineage: Bacteria > Pseudomonadota > Gammaproteobacteria > Methylococcales > Methylomonadaceae > Methylovulum. The sequence continues at coordinate 60,214 of JAQTQZ010000020.1, forward strand.
AACTGGCGGCTAACTTTCACCTTTAACGATGAAAATGCCGAATTGGTTGATTATTTGGATTACCACTAAGAGAAAATACACATGAGCAGAATGCACAACCCCGCACACCCCGGCGAAGTATTGCGCGAATGGCTACCAGAAAACATGACCGTGACAAAAGCCGCCAAGGAATTGCAAATATCCCGCGTCACCTTATCAAAGGTGTTAAACGGCAAGGCAGGAATTACCGCTGGCATGGCATTGCGCCTGTCAATCTGGCTAGGTACAACCCCCGACCTATGGCTAGGAATGCAGACCCAGTGGGATTTATGGCAAGCGGAACAACAGCCACGCCCGAACATCAGGCCGTTGGACAGATTGGCGGCTTGATAACTTTGGTGGAAAGGTGAACGGATATGACCGCGAAAAAGGCATTTGACACAAGCTGGTTTGACATCGAAAACTATAGCGGGTTAACAACCAAAAAAGGCAATAAAGAGTTAAAGCTCTGGTACAGGCAGTTATGTATAAGGCGGTATATTCTCGATGGACTCCAAGACAATCCCGAATGGAATGAGATTGACCGCCAACATAGGCGGAAAGATGCAGCTGAGTGGTTGGCGCATATTGAAACCAAGCCTATTTTTGATGAGGGTTTCGATAACTTTTTAATTGGTTTTCAGTCTTGCTATGGATTTTCATCAATCACACCGCCTAGCCATACTTTTGACCAAACCACCGTAGCATCCACCAAAGCCGGAGCGTTTTACAATGACTGGACTGAATTTAAAGAAAAGGCAACCCTTACGCTCAAACAAAATTTTAATCTGACCGACAAGGTAGGTACAAAGTCTAGCGATGGGCGGCAGTGGTACAGTATTGACTATTATCTGGACAATATAGCCATGAATGGACATTTAAGGGCGTTAGGGCGTGATATGAAAGGGCAGTTTACCTATGTCACCGTAGACTTGACAGCCACGAACAGGCAGATAAGGGCGGACTTTAAGCAATGGCTGGAAGCCTACAGGGAAACAACAGGCTACATGCCCCATAAAAAACTAAGAGGGAAGGCGACAACGAAAAAAAGCCCGAAATTCAATGAAAGTGAAATCAAGAGTTGGCGTTATTCAAAGCTATTGCCTTACATTGACTTATATCTGGTGGCGTTAGCCGAGGGAAGGGATATTAGCGATGTTAGATATGAGGATATTGTGGGATTATTTTATCCAAAAGAATACGAGGATTATCTTGACAACGGAATGGATGGTGACGCGAAACAGGAACGCATCATAAAAAACTTGACCGATAAAATACGGCAAACAACAGCACCAAAAGCCCTTTTATTGCTAAGTGATGAAATATTAACGGCAATCAATAGACAGCTAACGGAATAGCTACCTTAAAAAGCGGGATAGAAAATCTCACCTTTCATCCCGCCCCACCCCAAAAACATAGCATAAACTGACTTGGAATTTCACAAGATACCAAGAGGTTACTTATGCTAGACCCACACATCTTAACTTTTAACCAAGACGTTCTAACTGACACGGACGGCGCGGCGCGGTTACTTCATATTCCAGCAGCTACACTCATCAAATGGCGTTCCACGGGTGAAAACAATGTGCCATATATTAAAATCGGGAGGCAAATAAAATACCGAACAACCGACCTTAGGCGTTATGTCGAACAGCACACTATTGGCGCGTTGGAGGTTTAACTATGATTACTTCAAAAGTCATTAGAGACCACCGCCGCCATATAACCCGCGCCGATTACAACGACAACAAACCCCTGTTAGGCTCTGAACATGTTCTCTTCCCTAGAATTAGCACTCTTCAAGCTAGGGCATTACGGCGGATGTTACCCGCTGGTTTAATGCTTTCTCACCGTGAATTTGATTTTGCATCCCATAGTTATCGTTTGGGTGCATTCATTGACAAGTTGCGGGACAAAGGCTGGACGATAGTAGACCATGACGAAGTTGTTCTAACGAAAGACCCTTGCAAACACACTTCAAAATTCACCCGATATGAATTATTCGCAGAATTTACGCCGGAACTCGCGGAAAGGATAGCGGCATTTTGTCAGGCCGTTGATGATTTTGAAGCCAAAGCGGCGGCAACCGCTAAAGCTTCAGGGGGCAATGCAATTGAAAAATAAAAAGCAAGTTGATTTTAAACCCTTTGTCACAAGCATGAAAGCGGAATTTATCCGTTTAACCGTTTGGCTATTGATGGCTAAGGGGTAATTATATGGACAGCAGACTTGCCGCCTTATGCGCGGCGGGTTTGTCGTTAGTGCCGATTGCACCGATTGACGGCAAACCCACCAAAGCCCCACGCGCCAGCCATTGGAACAAACCAATAAGCGCAAATAATCCAAACGGCTACAGCTCAAATGCCGCTGATTTTATCGGCTGTAACGGCTTTAATTTTGGCCTTTATCATGGCGCAAGCAATACCCTTGCCCTCGACCTCGATAACGTGGAACTGGCGCGTAAAGTTTTTGAAGAACTGACCGACCAACACCTAGCAGACTGGTTAGAAAACCCTCAACGCCTTGAAATCAAAAGCCCCAAGGCAAACCGTGGGAAATTGCTTTTTAAATTGCCCGAAGGTTTTAGCCATGCAAATTTAAGGCAATTCAAGCACAACGGCGCGGTTATCTTTGAATTACGTTGTGGCAATTGTCAGGACGTGATTTTAGGGCGACACCCTGACGGCGGCGATTATCAGTTAATCGGCAATCCGGCGGCGATACCCAATGCGCCAGCGGTTTTGCTGGATATGCTTGAAAATTGGGGAGCATGGAAAATATGCCTTGATTCTGCCCTAGGCATAGCGGAACCGCCCAAAATCTCACCATGCAAGCCGTTAAAAGGCGAAAATTTGACTGGCTACCGTAACCCTATAAAAGAGTTTAACCAAGCTTTTTGTGTGGCTGATGTGCTTACCCGCAACGGTTACAAAACCGCCGGAAAAGACCGATTCATCAGGCCGGGCAGCGAATCAAAAGCCCCAGCCGTGGCGATTATGCACGATTGCAAGGACGGTATTGAGCGCGTCTATTCCCACGGCGGAGATTGCCTTAACGACGGCTTTGCCCATGACGCTTTCGATTGTTACCGCTTGCTGGAACACGGCTGCGATTGGGTGGAGACGTTAAGGTGGAATGCTGACATAACCCAACACAACCAACGGCTTTTTATGCAAGAACAGGCCAAAAACGCGCCAGAACCACCGCCACAATCACAAGGGGAAGAAAAACCCAAGCCACCCTTTACCCTTGCCCAATTTTCCCTAAAAGGCCGTTCAAGCGAAATGGAGAAAACAATGTTAGCCGATAAATTCGTATTAGGCCGTATTGCCATTTATGGGCAAGCCACCGCCATTTATGCCAAACCCAACACGGGTAAAACCTTGCTTACCCTTTGGTTGCTTATCCAAGCTGTTAACGCCAAGTCAATCGCGGGTACAGACGTTTTTTACATCAATGCCGATGATAATTACAGGGGCTTGGTTGAAAAGCTAAAGCTGGCTGAACGGCATGGCTTTGAAATGCTCGCGCCCGGTCATAATGGTTTTGAAGCCAAGTTGTTCATTGCTTACATGCAAGCGATGGTTAAGGATAAAAGCGCACACGGCAAAATCATCATTCTGGACACGCTAAAAAAATTCGCTGATTTGATGGACAAAAAAACCTCAACTGATTTTATGAAAGTGGGTAGGGTGTTTGTCACCAATGGCGGCACGTTGATTTTATTGGCACATACCAACAAAAACCGTAACGGAGACGGCAAGGTGGTTTTTGGCGGCACGTCCGATATTGTCGATGACGTGGATTGTGCCTACACCCTAGATGAAATCAGCGGTGAAAATGGCAAAAAATGCGTGTTGTTTGAGAATATCAAGGCGCGGGGCGATGTGGACACCGAGGCGGGTTACACCTACTCGACCGCACAAGGCCAAACTTATCAACAGCGGCTGGACTCAATAGAATCGCTGGACAAAACCACAGCGGAACAAGCCAAACAGGAACGCCGGATAAGTGAGCAATTGGAAAAGGATAAGCCCGTCATTGACGCGATACTAGAAGCGTTAGAACAAGGAAACACGCTAAAAACCGATTTAGTCCGTAACGCACACCAGAACGGCGGATTTAGTAAGGCGCGGATTAATGCAGTGCTGAATGTTTATACAGGCGTTCATTATGGAAAAGGCCACCGCTGGTATCTAGTACCTGGAGATAAAAACGCCAAAGTCTACTCAGTTTTATCGGACATTTGGAGTCCACGCCAAGCCACGGCGGACGCATACCGTGTGGCAAAACAAGGCGAAAACTGAAAGTTTACCCCCTATTGAAAAACTGAAAATTTAGAAAGTTTAGAAATCAAAAAGTAGGGTTATTGCCTTAACCAGTCTGGTAAGTCGGGCTACAGGCCGCGTCATTGCTTAAACCGTCTAAACTTTCAAAAAACGCTAAATACTCTTAATTTTCTAATTTTTTAACTTTCATAGGGGGGGAATTTGAAAGTTTACCTATTCCTTTAGCAAGGCAGGGTTAGCACTATCGCGGCGATTTTGCGGACTTAGCCTTATGGAAAAAAAATAGAATCTTTCTATTTAAGAAAACCATTTTGATCCCATTCTTTTAATGTTTCAAAATGCCCCTTATGCCAGATTTGCTCATTTTTTTTCTGACCGTTTTCATACCAGTTCGTCCATAATCCCTCTACTTCATCATCTTTGTAATGCTGTTCGTAGCTTTTCTGACCGTTTTCATACCACTCAGTCACCAAACCATCTTGTTTTCCGTTTTTGTAGTCTGCTTCGTAATGGTAATGTTGTAACTTACCCGTAAAGGGTTGTGTTTCGTTGGGTAAATAGGCAATCCCGTTTCTGGTTTGTAAAGCCCCTGTAATTCTTGTTTTTTCGTTCTTCTGATTTAAATTTTCAGGAAAATAATTGTTTACCTTGATTAACGTGCCATTCTGATAATACGCTTCGCATAGTTTTATGCCTTTTTCATCCCACAATAGCCACAGTCCATCAAATTTTCCATCTTTGTAGCTGTTTTCTACTCTTTTTTGCCCGTTTATATCCCATTGCGTAGATAGTCCATCATAAGGAATGCTGTCACTAAATTTACATCTAACTTCGCTTTTCTTGTATCCGTTTTCATGCCATGAAGTCCATAATCCGTCTGGCCTTTCATTCTTGAAGCCACCTTCAGATTTTTTCTGACCGTTTTGATAAAATTTTGTTTGGTATTTTATCTTGCCATCTTCATAAAATGTCGTTTCGCTCTCCTTTTGCCCATTATCATATTTTGAAATACAAAAGCTTGGCTTGCCGCTTATATAATCACATTCAGAATTATATTGGGGCTGTAAGTACTTGCCAGTAAATGGTTCGGTTTCATTGGGTAAAAACGCAACCCCATTTCTGTCTTGGATAACAGTAGTGGTTCTTTCTGTCTGCACTGGGGCGGCTGGAGTAACTGGATAACTATTTTCCAAACTGGAATTTTGCTCAACAGGCACTGGAATACACCCGACACACACCAAGCTTGTCAGAAAAACAATAGATTGCATAATTTTCATAAATTCCCTCAAAATTAATTTAATGATTTCTTGCTTAAAAACCAAGGTTTTATAGGTTTTAGCTAGGCGGTAGCAAAGCTAGGGCATTGATTACGGGGCTGGCTATGCAAAGGGCGCGTTGACTAACATTCTAATATTGTTAATTTCTGGGCATTCTATCGTAAGTTAAGGCGGGCAAGTATCAGAAAGCTATTTTTATAGGTGTTTATTTGTGGCATTTTCTTCAACTAGCTTTGCATTTGATAGCAAAAAGGCGTTTCTACTTATGGATTTTGTAATATGCAGTAGTCAAAACGCTGGTTTTGACGATGTTATAATGTAACAATCATCAGAAATAAGGACTAGATTTACCACAACTCGCTACTACAGCAAATCCTAGGCACAGCAAGGGATTGGGGGCTATTTACCACAGCCAGCCACCACACAATGCTTAACACACAAACCTAGTCACAACACGGCTTAGGCGGCACAATCCGGCGGTTTTTGCTTAACAAAAAAACCGCGCACATTTCGCAACACATGTCTAAGAAAAACCTAGGAACGGTACGGCTTTCGGCGGTTTTAGTACAAAAATAAATCAACAAAACTACGCATTTTGTGAACACCCAAACGACCAGACGGACAGCAACCCCATGAACAGTAAACTAGAAAAAGCCCATTTATCGCCACGGTGCGGCGCAAAGGCCAGAAGTACGGGCAAAGGTTGCTTATGCCCTGCGATGCCGAACGGGCGATGTAGGCTTCACGGTGGCAAATCCACGGGCGCACCGACTGGCAAAGCGAACGGCAATTATAAAAACGGCAATTACACCAAGCGTCATAAGCAATTCGTACAGGCAACCAAGGCCATAAAGTCCGCGATACGGCAAAACGACCACGCCAAGATATACGGATTGATAGACGGGCTAGAAACGATACTGGAGTGACCAGCGATTAAGACTGACACAAGGGAAAATACAGAACGCCTTAGCTGGTGTTTTTTTGCCTGACATATCGGCAACGGTTGCGGCAAGGATTGGACTTCAAACATGACCCCGCCATGACCCATAAAATTATAGGCATAAAAAAAGCCCTACATTTGCATGTAAGGCTTTGATTTACTTGGCTCCCCCGGACGGGCTCGAACCGCCGACCTAGTGATTAACAGTCACCCGCTCTACCGACTGAGCTACAGGGGATTAAACTTTTATGACTACTCAATGGCGCGCCCGGAGAGATTCGAACTCCCGACCGATCGGTTCGTAGCCGATTACTCTATCCAGCTGAGCTACGGGCGCCTTGTTGAGCTAGGCATTATCTTTTTAATTTTTATTAATGTCAACATTAAATGTAAAATTAAAAATTTTATATGGCGGAGAGAGAGGGATTCGAACCCTCGATGGGAGTTAAAGCCCATACTCCCTTAGCAGGGGGGCGCCTTCAGCCTCTCGGCCATCCCTCCGGAAATTATTTTACTCGTCAGAACCTGTCGACCCTGCCTGTTCTTTTTTTATCCTTTCGTAAATTTCTTCCCTGTGAACAGAAACATCTTTGGGCGCGTTTACACCTATACGAACCTGATTCCCTTTCACTCCAAGAACGGTAACAGTAACCTCGTCACCAATCATTAAAGTTTCCCCTACTCGACGAGTTAATATAAGCATGGCTCCTCCCTACTGGTCATTAAAAACGCACTGTCCTTAAACAGTTCCCAACTTATTTGTGCATGATAGCAGTTTTTTAGGGAAATAAAAACTAAACCTTTTTGATTTCACGCTAACTTCGCACAACTTTCTTATTTTTAGGACTTTCGCTAAACCCCAGAATAAGCCGTAATCCTAGGGTTTTCCAATTCAGCTTTTAGATAGTTGTAAAACAAATTCTTCCTGATCTGGCAAAGGGTGCTTTTTAGTTCCTTGGCCTTCACTTTTAAGGAAATCCATGCCTCGTAGCAGCAGGCAAGATGGTTGCGCTGGGACTGTGCCTTGCGGCATTGGCACTTTTCAGAGCCGGTCAACTATTTGATTTCGCGGTGGAACTGCTCGATCTGCCAGCGCACGTCGTTCGCTTTTTGGGCGACCTGCTCAGTCAGTTTGTACCCTCTGGGGCATAAATCGTCAAGCCCATTAGTGATGAGCCAGTCAATGTCGCCGTTTGTGCCAACCAGCCTGAACAGTTTGACTTTGAAAGGCACTTTTCTAGTGCCCCCTTGTGGGTATTCAGTTTGACAACGACACCTGCCTTAAGCCGTTCGGGGAGCCAGTCGATGTCGTCCAAATGGACATGGCCTTCGTCTTTGCTTAGGCTGACTAAGCGGTTGTTTTTCAATGTGGTGAGCCCTAAAGGGCATAAATAAAAGGTCAGCTTGAGTGAGTTGACGCGCTTCAGGTGCTGCCAAGCGGCATACCAACTGTCGAACAGCACAGTTTTTGCCAAGATACCTTTATCGGCGACGGCGTTGGTGAGCATTTCACGGAAGTGGTCGTTCTTGGTCTTGCCGTCGGCGGTGTTGTGCCCTCTAGGGCATAAATCACAAATCCGGTAGTCCACGGGATAGTGTTCCTTACCGTCGCTGTGTACCAGGTTGACCATTTATGCCCCTGAGGGTACGCCAATCCCGCGCACCAAGCCGCCTGTAGCGCCACTGTATGCTTCTTGACCAGTCCTATCGACTTGGAGTATTGCTTGTTGTGGACACTGTCATCAAGGATCAGGAAGGATTCCGGGGCGTTATTAATCAGGCCGTTGACCAACGCCCAAACTTACCGTGCCATGATCCGGTTACGTTTCAGGAAGTTGCTCACCACATTGTGGCTGATATCCTCCAAATGTTCGGACAAGTTCGGGCAGGTGGTGTGGTCGGCGTGCTGGTCAGGTATTCTATGTATCTTTGCTTTGTTATCATGGGGCAGAACATACACTACTTTCTTCAGGGTAGCGAAAGTCCTAAGCCTAAAAGAATTGTCAGCGATCTTTGGTGTTTGCAGGCAAACAACGGCAACCTGGCTAACCGCGTGGGAAAAGGGAGGGATTGCCGCCCTCCTGGATAAGCCCCGCAGCGGTCGCCCCTGTAAACTGGCCGGGGCAGCCAAACACTATGTGCCGGGCAAGATTGGGGAATCCTCCCGTTCACTCAAGGCCGTATTGGCGCAACTGCCTGGACACTTGGGCATTCCTGTCAGCATCACGTCGCTTAAACGGGTGTGCAAACAAGCCGGCCTGGGCTGGAAACGGGTCAGGAAATCATTAAAGTCCAAACGTGGCCCCGACTTGTTCGGGCAATCCCGGCAACAATTGGCTGCATTGCCAGGACAAGCAGGACAACGGCAGATAGACCTTGTTTTTTGACGAGTCCGGTTTCACCCTGGAACCCTGCATCCCCTACGCCTGGCAGCCTGTGGGGAAAGCCATCGGTGTGCCTTGTGCCAAAAACAGCCGCCTGACGTGTTGGGTTTTATGAACAAAAACGGCCCATTCCAATCGTGGGTATTTGAACAAAGCGTCACCACGGCGATTGTAGTGGCTTGCATTGATCGCTTTGCACAAGCCTTGGAACGCCCCACCGTGTTGGTGGTCGACAATGCGCCAACTCATACGAGCCAGGAGTTTAAGGACAATATTGACCGATGGCGGGAGCAATTGTGACGATTTTATCCATCGCGCCTTATTCACCGGAACGCAGCCTGATAGAAATACTTTGGCGGAAAATAAAACACGAATGGATGCCTTTTTCCGCTTACAGCCCTTTTCTGTCACTCAAGCAAAACCTCTTTGATATTCTTGCCAACATTGGCAAAACTTACCAAATCGAATTTGCTTGAAGGAATGTTAAATGACTTTTGCACTACTACTTATATCCCCACGCAGGAAAGCTGGTTGTACTTGGCTGGCGTTATGGACTTAGAACCTGTTCAATATCTTCGTAGCAGTAAGGCCAAAAAAGCCAAATTGACGAACTGCAGGCTCGTGTTGAGCAGACGTTCGGTATTTTTCCAAAGCCTTCGGCATTTCTCCAGCCAGGCGAAA
>JAQTQZ010000083.1 GCA_028712695.1 Methylovulum sp.
CGCCTTGACGGCTTCGCGCAGTTTCCCGTCGGTCAAATACATCAGGGCTGTAACGGCAAGCACCCTCGCCGCCTGCATCGCCTGTTCAAAGGCAAAAACATCCCCGGAAGCTTTCTCAAACTCCCTGGAATGCAATGAAATCTGATCTTTCACGGCTCTGAAAAAGAAACTCACCCCTGGAATCTGCTGAGTTACATTGGCAAAATCAGTGGAAATCTTACTGCTGACAACCTGCGGATCCATCTCAAACTGCTCTGCCAGTTTCAGCACCAGATCATTCAGCGGAGCGTTAGGAATGTTGGCATCATAAGAATGAAGAACTTTTGAACATTGATAACCGCATCCGGTCATCAGCGCGGCGCCTTTGACAATATTCTCAAATCTGGCTTCCATCGCATCGCGGATGGTGTTGTCAACCGCCCGGATGTAGAAAAACGCGCAGGCTTTCTCGGGAATAATATTCGGTGCGATCCCGCCTTCAGTAATGATACCGTGAATCCGGGACGTTTCAGGAAGCTGCTGCCGCCAGGCATTAATGCCGCAGAATAATAGGTTTATGGCGTCAAGCGCATTGATCCCGGCTTCCGGTTCAGATGCGGCGTGGGCGGCTTTGCCGTTGAAAATAACGTCATAACGGGATACTGCCAGATTGCCGGGGTCCTGGCCGGTAACATGAAACGGATGCGTCATCGCACATGCGTCTATCCCTTCAAACGCATTTTCCGCCAGCATGATTACTTTGCCGCCTTTGGTCTCTTCGCCGGGAGTTCCCATCACCACTAATCTGCCGGGAATTGCTTCCTGCTCCATTATCTCTTTTACCGCGAGTCCGGCCGCAAGGGCCGACGATGCTATCAGATTGTGTCCGCACGCGTGGCCGAGTTCCGGCAGCGCATCGTATTCGCTTAACAGACAGAACGCCGGGGAACCGCTGCCGAACTCCGCTTTAAATGAAGTAGCCAGAGAGCCGGCCGGACTTTTAATATTGAACCCGGCATTTTTGAGCAGATCAATCTGAGCGGCGGAAGCATTTAATTCTTCAAATCCAAGCTCGGGATTGGCATGTATAGCGTCAGAAACAGCTTTAATCAAAGGCTTGTTTTTATCAATTGAGTCAGCCGTGCTTTTCTGAAAGTCAATCATTATTTCCTCTCAATCACGTTACGGGATTAAAAGTCAAATCCGGGCTGAATGATGCCGAACTCATCATCGTCATTGTCTTTTTTGCTGTCCGACTTCTTCGCCGGCTTTGCAGCAGTTTTGGCCTTCGCAGCGGTCTCTTTTTTACTGGTTTCAGGCGGAATACTTTCAATTTCCAATCCGAGTGAAATCTCATCATTCTTACTGACTTTAGCAGGTTTGCCTGATGTTTTTACTTTAATTTCCGGGACAACAGGCTCCGACTGGGCTTTCTTTTTCACGACAGGTGCGGGAACCTCCACGGCTGGAATGGATTCAGTTTTAACTTTCCTGGCCGGCTTCGATACCGGCGGCGGTTCCGACGGAGGAACAGATTTTTTACTCTTTTTTACCGCTTTAGGAACCGGTTCTTCAAGCTCGAATTCTTCCTCTTCGACACTTTCAACCACTGCTTCAACCGTAACTTCAACGGCAGTTTCCTGTTCGACGGCTTCAATTTCGGACGAATCATTTTCATCGTCTTCCGGAATCGCCTCCACAACCAGAGCCGCCAGTTCCTCCTCCTCAAGATAACGGACATGGTTCAGCTTCAGCAACGGCTTGGAGCTGATCAGCAGGCCGCGGGCTTTCGGAGTGCGCAGCGGCATTTCCTTCAGATTTATTTGGGACATTCTGCTGTCTTTTCTCTTTGAATCCACGGTCATTTCATAAATCGAATCAGGCCGCGGCGTAATCAGTTCCAGACGGCAGCCGGACGGACATATCCGGTACTGTTTGTCCGTGATGAACTTATTGACAACACAGCGTTTGCCGTAGCATTTGCCGGTTTTTGTGTCTTTATAGATCACGCCGAATTCTATCGCCGGATCGTATTTCCTGAAATCGTAAAGCCGGTCAATGAAGATCTTTTCCGGAATATTAATGACCTTGTAATTGCCGTTGCGCTCGACACAGAGCAGATGATCGAACTCGTTACAGGTGACGTTGTCTTCGCTCTTGATATTGGTGCCGATATAGCAGTTCTTGCGGTCCCAGCCGACTTTGATATTGTTCAAAGCCGCGGCTTTGCGGTCAATCTTGCCGAAAGTCTCGATTCTGGTGCGGCGCGGGAACATGGCACCGTATTTATCCAGCAGCGCCTGTATGTATTTTATGGCGTAAGCATTCAGATGCTTCAGATTGCGGTGGATTTCTTCAATGTTCTTCAATATCTCGGCCAGTTCCTCCTGATTCTTGCGGATATCGAAAAGCGAAATCCGGCGGATCTGGATTGCCAGCAGTTTTTCCACGTCATCATCGGAGACGTCGCGCTTGAGCATTTTACGGTACGGCAGCAGTCCCTTATGGACTTCCTGGACTACAACTTCATAAGACTCGCATTTCTCAATGCGCTTGTAAATACGGTTCTCGATGAATATCTGGGCAAGAGTTTTGGAATGGAACAGTTCCTCCTGCTTGCGCAGGTCGATTTCCAGTTCGCGTTTGAGATATTCCAGCAGCTTTTCGGTATTCCGCCGGATTACGCCTGGAACATTCATCTGCACCGGCTTGTTCTCGCAGATAACCATCATATTCACGGAAACCGACACCGCGCAGTCGGTATAGGTGTACAGTGCCTGCATGGCTTTTTCCGGATCATAACCGCGCATCGGAGTGATTTCGATTTCCACACTCTCAGCGGTATAATCATTGATCGCGGCGATCTTGATCTTGCTTTTTTCCGCCGCTTTTTCAATGGAGGCGATCAGTTTTTCCGTGGTCGTGGTCGCCGGGATTTCACGGATGATCAATTTTCTGCCGTCAAAGTCGATCTTGGCCCGGAGCGTGATTTTGCCGTTGCCCTCGTCATATTCGGAGACGTCCATCATGCCGCCCTGCTGGAAGTCCGGATAAAGCTCGAACTCTTCGCCTTTAAGCACGGCGATCTGGGCCTGGAGCAGTTCGCAGAAGTTATGCGGCATGATCTTGGTCGCCATCACCACCGCGATCCCTTCTGCGCCGAGCATCAGCAGCGACGGGATTTTGACCGGCAGCACTACCGGTTCCTTATTGCGTCCGTCGTAGGAATCCACGAATTCGGTAATATCTTCATTGAACAGCACTTCGCGTCCCAGATGGGAAAGCCGGGCTTCGATATAACGCGCGGCGGAAGACGGGTCTCCGGTGTAGACATTACCGAAATTCCCCTGTTTTTCCAGAAAATATTCTTTATTGGCCAGCACTACCAGCGCATCGCCGATGGAGGCGTCGCCGTGCGGATGAAACTGCATAGTATGGCCGATGACGTTCGCCACTTTGTGGAATTTGCCGTCATCCATCCGGTGCAATGACCACAGAATGCGCCGCTGTACCGGCTTCAGTCCGTCGTCCACGTCCGGAATGGCGCGGTCTTTAATGACATAAGAAGCGTATTCGATGAAGTTCGACTCCATCATGGAACGGATGAACTTGTTGCTGCCTTTCTGAGTTTCGGCGGAAGCTTCCTGTTCGCCCTCGGACAAGGCCTCGGCTTCCAGCGCCGCCACCTCTTCCAGATTCTGTGACGGGTCTTCCGGCGCCGGCACATGCTTCTTCAGTTTTCGCTCTTTTTTGTTGTCTGCCATTATATTATGATCCGTTAAACGAGTTTATTCATGATTAATTCACGGCGTTCCGGGGTCTTCGAATTGTCCCCCATGAAGAATTCCAGCATCTCCGGGATGTTGCGCATATGGTCAATAGTTACGCTCAGCAAACGGATTTCTTTGCCGATAAAAGCGCCGAATTCGTCCGGCGAAATTTCCCCCAGCCCTTTGAACCGGGTGATTTCCACGCCGCGGCTTAA
>JAQTQZ010000050.1 GCA_028712695.1 Methylovulum sp.
GGTGGACGATGTCTTTGATGGCATGGCCTTGGCCGTTATAGCGCCATTCGTGGATGATGTTGCCGATCTTCTCGGATGTCTTCAGCGGGAAACGGCTGTCCCAAGTGCGGGTGATGGTGCGGGCTTCAGGGGTGCTTTTGGCTTGGATTTCAGTTATCGGTAGGCCGTTGCCGTCGTTGACGAATTGGGTGATGCGACCCAGATAGTCGGTGCGGGTCAAAAGATCGCCAGTGGTCGGGTCGTAGGTGTAATTCTTGTAGTCGCCCAAGCAATCGGCACAGCGGATAGAAACGGACGAAGAACGAGGAATCGAATAGTTCATCCACTCGTACCTTTCGTTGTAGCCCACATAGCCGTTATTGGTATTAATGTATTTTCTAATCGTGCTTAGCGATCGATAGTCGGCATTATCCGAATCGGCGAACTTTAACGTCAGTTTATCTTCAGTTCGAAGATAAGGTGGGGTCATTGGTATGTCAAGACCGTTAAAGTACCAACTGGGTGTAGGCTCGGATACATAAATTAATGGCTTAGCATTATGCCCGGCCAGCGTCAATTGGCTAAAAAATATATAACCGACAAAGTCGCTCAGAACACAGCTCTTATCTCCTTTTTCTACAAACAGGGTTTCCATCTGTAGCTGATTGGATTCGGTTATTTTTGTTAGGAAAGGAAGGGGAGACTCTTCACCAGAACACCAGAATTTGATGAATTCATAACGCCGCACCAAAGCGGTGTCCCCAGTTTTGGCGGGTGGATAGGTTACCGTACTAGCGTAAGGATAAGCGTTGAACCAATCGTAAGTGTAGACAGTTCCTTTGGGGTCGGTCACGGTGCTCAATGTCGAGTCGGCGGCATATTGAAACTGCAAAAGGCGCCCGCTGGGTACATGTGTGACCGATTTGAGGCTATTAGATGCGTTGTACATTAACTTATGTTCGATGCCTGAGCGGTCAAATCGCGATAAAAGGCGTCCGTTCGAGTCGTAGCCTTCTTTGATTCCGGTTTTAAATTGCGTGTATCCAAAGGAAAACAGTTTGCCGTTAAAAGTCACATCCCGTTCCAGCGTATCGTGTACGTTCGCAAAACGGGGTTTTAGCTTGTATCCGTATTTGGGATCGGGCTTCGTTTGATCATATTCAAACGTGGTGCAAGCACCCATGCTGCAAACGGATGCAGTTCGGTATTGGACGTACCAGCGGTCAAAGTGCGTAACTATGCAACTCGAATAGTTATGGGCCCAATCCGATTGAACGCAAGGATAATTGTTCGGCGAGGTGAAATATCGTACAAAGCTCAGCGGAAACTGGCCTTCGCCTGTGTAATCGGTTTCTTTCAACAAAATCGATCCGGTTATCGGATCAGTAATAATCCCTACTGCGGGTACGCGTTGATTATCAGTTTGGATAGCATTGGCCTGTGGAGATGGCCCTTCATAGGGTAAATCTGCTCTAACCAAAGTTGAATATAGCAAATTCAATAAAACCGACAGCCAAACCCATTTCAGCAATTTAGTGGTAGTCATCAACGTGTACCTTAATCAGTAAAAAACGGCGTTGATTCTATCTAACTTCGAGAAGCCTTGGCAACTTACTTTTCTTGTTAGTTATGCTTGTTTGTTGAGGGTGCTGTGAAACAATACGTTTTTTCAAGTCCGTTGCGTAGGTTGAAGTGGCGGCTACATGGGCAGGTTATGTTGCTCCTGCAGTATCCGCATTCGCCACATCTATGTGATTCATGGAGGAGGTAGTGCAATGTCACCACAGAGTGTTGTCCGCCGCGTGACTGGTGCGGTAATGAGATTAGGAAAGGCGAAAACTAAAGGTGTAATTGTTCTATAAAGATTCTTAGGGTAGCACTCAGGAAAGCTTTGTAGTATATCTAAAAGGGCACAAGGGCCGCCGATGCCAAACGAAGGCAATACCGCAAAATCATCACCGATGGCTGGAACGCTACCCATTGGGAGTGCCGCGCCATTTCTTGGTGGATTGCTGCGGCGAATCCAGCCTACATTCATCCGCCGTACAGCCGTTGTTGCTAAGGAGATTTTTCCTGTTAACAAGCCGTTCACCGTCCGGATAGTATCCTAAGTGCTTCTAACAGGCATCCTGCTTGTATTTTGGGGCAGGGTGGTGCCCGTTAGATATTCATTAATTGATCACTTTTGAGGAGAACACCATGTCTGTTAAAAAAACGTCTGTCGTTATGGGTTTATTATTGGGTTTAGGCTTTGCGCAAGCATACGCAGATACCCCGAATTATTATGAATGCAATGGTAAAAACATCGCGTTGACATTTTTTTATGATCATTCGAATATTAATAATGCGACCTTGCTCAATCTTGATTTGGGTAAAGCAAAATATTCTGTTGATGACAAAAATATCGATACCCAGGCAACGGTGATGGGTGACGTCAAATCATTCACAATAAAATTTATGCCCGATGTGGAAATTAAAAAGGCATCGTTTATTATTCCAACGATTAATTTGGGGACTAACCTTGTCGGTGAATTGATCAATGAAGCCAAGTTTAAAAGCCAACTGGTTGTCACAACGATTGCGACCCCCTTTATCGGAGGCGCCTATATTGGTGTTGTCAACGCCTCAAAATATTATGATATAAACTGCAAGGCTTCATTGGTAGCTTCCCCTCTTTAAGTTTTTGAGCCGGGTAGGTCGGGCAACAGTTTTATTGTTGCCCGACATTATTAGCGCCCGCCATCCCAGTATGCCGTATGCTTTACAGACAAACTTCGCGCCTAATCGCGTGTCGTATGGGCGGGTTGTTTTGTTGGCCATATAGTGGTTGAAGACATCCCTCCCATTCCTGATAACGCGTTTTAAAAGCTGGTACGCGCCCCGATTGCTGCGTTGCGAAGGTGTAGAAATCCTCATGTGCATCCAGTACACGCCGGTTTCTGCGCTCCGTGCGCCTCGCAACTGACCTGTCCTAGACCCCATTGTGGGGCGTCGCCTAAAGCGCCTACTGTGGGTGCCCTACCTCCGACCATACCCCTCTCGTGGGGACATCCATGGCAGCCGTTGCACTCGAACCGCCCGCGATGCTCTGACCAAGAACGCATTGATATTGATCCGCTTGAACAAGGATTTTATCGTCTGGCAAAGCGGATTTAAGCCTTTGGCAAAAAATATTTCTTATAATGTATAGAAATGCTTCATCGCCAATCCAATTTTTTAAGGTGCCGCCGGAATGGGTTGTTGAATTGGGTGTGCAGTATGAAGTATAAACAGCAGGTTGTGTTAATGCAGCATAACCTGTTTTCCATTATGCAATAATAGCCCGTAACCGTTTAAACAAATACTCTATGAAAATACTGATTTTAGGTGCAGGACGAACCGGTGCATCGGTAGCGGAAGCCTTGGCTGGCGAAGAAAATAACATTGTTATCGTTGATTACAACGCCTGCTTTTTGGCGATGCTAAAAGAGCGTCTGAATATCAGGACTATCGTCGGCAACGCCGCCCACCCCGGTATTTTGGAACTGGCGGATGTAAAGCATGCTGATTTGGTTATCGCCGTCACGGACCGCGATGAAACCAATATGTTGGCCTGCACAATCATTAACAAATTTTACAGCCACCCTCCTAAGACGATTGCCCGAATACGCGCTATCGACTACTTAAAAAATCCGGCTTTGTTCGGCCCTAACGGCATACCTATCGACATTGTCATCAGCCCTGAACAAAGCGTGATGGAATCAATCCGAAACCTGATTGATTTGCCCGGTGTTTTGCATATTTCTGATTTTGCCGGTGGCTTAGTGCGGTTGTTTTCAATCAAAGCCGTGACGAATGGATTTTTAACGGGCAAAAAGATTAAAACACTGAAAGGCCGCTTGGCCGAAGGTAAGATTCGCGTGGTCGCTATATTTAGGGATGGCGTTGCGTTGCGCCCTAATGGCGAAGCGGTTATTGCCGCGAATGACGAAGTGTTTTTCTTTGCACCCCGTCTTGAGGTGCGCCGGTTGTTGGGGGATCTGGGTTGCCTGGAAAAACCGTTAAAACGGATTATTATTGCCGGTGGCGGTCATATCGGCAAACGTTTGGCGCAAGCGTTAGAAAAAGACCACCATGTCAAAATTATTGAGAAAGACCGCAAACGCGCCCAAAAAATTGCCACCGAGTTTGACAATACCATCGTCTTGCAAGGCGACTGTGCCGATGAGACTTTGTTGATTGATGAATCCATTGATAAAACGGATTTATTTTGCGCCATTACGGATAACGATGGGGAAAATATTATCGCCGCTTCTTTAGCCAAAGCGCTCGGTGCCCGCAAGGCAATTTGCATACTCAATCATCAGTCGTATACCAAATTATTGCCTGGCACAGGGATTGATTTGGCGGTTTTGCCCAATGTGGAAACGTTAGGGAGCATACTTACCCATGTCCGTAGCGGGGATGTGGCAAAGGTCAGTTTGCTGTGTGGTGGTACGGCCGAAGCGATTGAAGCCATTGCCCATCTTGGCAATGGTGACAATTCGGTGGTGGGCCGCAAGGTTGACAGCATCAAGTTGCCAGAAGGGATAGTCTTGGGCGCGTTGATCCGCAACAATGCAGCCATCGCTATCCATCATGATACGGTTTTTGAAGAGGGCGATCATGTGGTGATGTTCTCGCTAGACAAAAAACTGGTGTCCGATATTGAAAAGAAATTTCAGCCACTAAAAAAATAACCATTACCCATAGCGGTAGCGGTTATTTTTGCTCTCCGCTGTGCACACGGGCAAGTTTTCTGCGGTGCAGCAGAATATAAACCGTTACCAGAACCGCACTGGCGGCAAGCGCATCTAGCACCACTTGATGGGAATATTGTTCGATCAGCGCTTCATTACGGCCTATAAAATAGCCGATCCAAGTCAGTGCGGAAACCCAAATAAAGGCGCCTAGCAAGGTGTACACCGAAAATTTGATGTGGCTCATGCCTGCCAGCCCAGCAGGCAGTGAAATCAAATGCCGGATGACCGGCAGCAAACGGCCAATGAAGGTGGAAATTTCGCCATGGCTCTGGAAATACCTCTCGACTTTATCGAAATGTTCCTCAGTAATCAAAACATAACGGCCATACTTTAGCAGCAGCGGCCTGCCTAGATAACGTGCCGTGAAATAATTGATGTACGCACCGAACAGACTGCCTAAGGTGCCGCTTAGGATGACCAAGCCCATATCCATCTTACCTTCATGCACCAGATAGCCAGCAGGTGGCATAATGATTTCGCTGGGAATGGGGATAATTGAGCTTTCCATCGCCATCAGCAAAAAAATACCGGTGTAACCCATCGTGCCGATAGTTGTGAGCAACCAGTCAATCATTTCATGTAACATTATTTTGTCTCTTTATAAAGGTCTAGCATCAGTAAAAAATAGGCTTACTCTACTGCTTCTGTAACCTGTAATGCAAATACCCTTAGCTTAACCGGACGGTTATAATTAAATAACCTGACTGCTTAACTTTTTCCATCGCTCTTGTAGCTTCCGTTTTGAACCTTAATCCACCACTTCATGCTAAATTTTAAAAATATTGCCCTACGCCGCGGTACGCGGACATTGTTTGCCGATGCCTCTTTTACCATACACAAAGGCCAAAAAGTTGGTTTTACCGGCGCGAACGGTGCCGGTAAATCCAGCCTGTTTGCGATGGTCAAAAACGAACTGCATCCTGATGCAGGCGATTTTTCGATGCCGCCTAACCTTGCAATTGCCCATGTCGCCCAAGAAACGCCGGCCGTTGCCAGCGCCGCAATTGCTTATGTCATTGATGGCGATCAGGAATTAAGGCAATTGCAGCACCAACTGGCAATAGCCGAAGAAGCTGGCGATGGCCTGAAACAGGCAGAACTCCATGCGGTCTTGGAGACGGTGGGCGGCTATACCGCTGAAGCCCGCGCCTCGCGTTTGATGAACGGTTTAGGTTTTAGCGCCGCACAGGAACAGCTGCCGGTCAGCTCGTTCTCCGGTGGCTGGCGGATGCGCCTGAATCTGGCGCAAGCCTTGATGTGCCGTTCTGACGTGTTGTTGTTGGACGAGCCGACCAACCATTTGGATCTGGATGCGGTGATCTGGTTGCAAGAGTGGTTATGCAGATACCCCGGCACCTTGCTGCTAATTTCCCATGACCGCGATTTTCTCGACACCATCACCGACCACATCGTGCATATCGAACAGAACAAGGCGGAAATCTACACCGGCAACTATTCGGCGTTTGAGAGGATGCGGGCGGAAAAACTGGCGCAACAACAAGCCGCCTACCAAAAACAGCAACGCGAAATCGCCCATATCCAAAGCTTTGTCGACCGCTTTAAGGCCCAGGCGACCAAAGCGCGGCAGGCACAAAGCCGTATCAAGGCCCTCGAACGCATGGAGTTGATTGCGTTGGCGCATGTCGATTCGCCGTTTGATTTCAGCTTCCCAACACCGGGCAGGATGCCCAACCCGTTGCTTAGCTTGGACAAGGCTGACATCGGCTATGGTGACAAAATCATCATCAAGCAAGCTGGACTCTCCATTTCGCCGGGCGACCGCATCGGCTTGTTGGGGCCGAACGGTGCGGGCAAGTCCAGTCTAATTAAAGTGTTGGCGGGCGATATGCTGCCTTTGACTGGAACAAGGCAAGCCGCTGACGCATTAAAAATCGGTTATTTTGCCCAGCATCAGCTGGAGCAATTGCGTCTCGACGAAAATCCGCTATGGCATGTCCAGCAACTCGACAAACAGGCGAGTGAAAAAGACATCCGCAATTTCCTGGGGGGATTTGATTTTCAGGGGGATAAGGTACTGGAAGCCGTCAAACCATTTTCCGGCGGTGAAAAAGCGCGGCTAGTCTTGGCGTTGTTGGTCTATCAAAACCCTAATTTGTTGCTGCTGGATGAGCCTACCAACCATCTGGATTTGGAAATGCGCCATGCCTTGAGCGTGGCTTTGCAGGACTATCAAGGCGCTATTGTGGTGGTTTCGCATGACCGGCATTTATTGCGCTCAGTGACCGACCAGTTATTGCTAGTTGCAGGCGGCAAAGCGCAACCTTTTGACGGTGACCTTGACGATTACCGGGCTTGGTTGACCGAACAGAAAAAACCAGAAGAAAAAACAGCGGATGAAACGGCATCGACGGTCTCGCGTAAAGACCAGCGCAAACTCGATGCCGAGCGGCGGCAACGCCACAAACCCCTGTTTGATGCGCTGAAAAAAGCCGAACTAGCGGTTGAAAAATACCATAACGAACAACGCGGACTGGAACGGCAATTGGCTGATCCTGACATCTATGCTGACACTGAAAAAGCCCGCTTAAAAAAGCTGGTGGAGCGTAAAGTGGAAGTTGATAAGGCTTTGGCTGATGCTGAGGCCGATTGGCTGGACGCAGAAGAGAAGCTGGAAGCGGCGGAATAAGGCGGCGGTAATGGCGCTTTAGTTTGAAAATAGTAGGCTATCGTGTGTCATCAACAGAGGCTGCACGATAAGTAACCGATTTATCGTAGGAACCGCGATCGCAGCTATGGAGACGCTCCTACGATGTTAAAAAGACTTACCTGACTCTGTTGGCATTTGATCATCCGCCCCCCAGATAACCTAAGTTTTTTTTGGGGGGGGGCAAAAATGATTAACCGTATCGGACATGGCTACGGCCCTATTTATGTCGTTGCTTTAGTGATCCATTTTTCGACGATGGGCGCCGTGTAGCTGTTCATTTGTCCTAACAAATCATCGATATTGTCGCTGACGATCAAGGTCTGTTGGTTGGCAACTTTTAGAAAGCCGTTATCAACCATTGTTTGGATAAAGGAGAGTAAGGTATCAAAAAAACCGTTCATATTTAAAAGTGCTATCGGTTTGTCATGAAGCCCAAGTTGGGCCCACGTCAGCATCTCAAAAAACTCTTCCATCGTGCCAAATCCGCCCGGCAAAGCAATAATGCCATCCGACAATTCATCCATTTTTGCCTTCCTTTCGTGCATTGTTTCCACCAAAATTAATTGCGTCAAATTTTCGTGGGCGATTTCTTTAGTCCTTAAAAAACGGGGCAACACCCCGATGACTTCCCCCTTATTGCTTAAAACACCGTTTGCAACAGCCCCCATTAACCCAATGTTTGCACCGCCATAGACCAAGCCTATTTTTAATGCGGATAACGATTCTCCCAGCAGGTAAGCTTGTTTTTCAAAAACATCTTCATAACCCAAGCTTGACCCACAAAACACAGTGACTCTCTTCATTAGTTCTTTACCTGTATGGAATGATTAAAACTTTGTGTAAGGTACGCATTTATGCCCAGATATACTTTGAACAGTCATGTTTTCAGCTTTTACAAATTACTGTAGGGTATCACGTATCTTTTGGACTACTTTGCTTTGCCCAGATTAAGCAAAGTTACCGGGTTATTTATTTTTCAGTAAAGCCCGTCCCTTGTTCACAATGCCGATGCGTTTCCCGATAATCTGTCGGGGAGCAGCCAAACTGTTGCCTAAAAATCCGGCTAAAGTGTGATAAATCGTTAAAACCCCAGCGAAAAGCAATATCCCCAATCCGGTGTCCGTTATGGACAGAAGCCAGTAACTCTTTTCGGCAGTGTTCCAGCCTGTGCTGCCAGATATAACGCATGAGCGACGTGTCCTCGCCTTTAAACAACAAATTGATATATCTGGGTGACAAACCAGTCCCCGCACTCACTTTGGCAGGATTTAAGCTTGGGTCAGACAGATGATTTGTTATAAAAGCTTTTATCCGGTCCAATGCGACAGAACGGCTTCGGGACAGATTAAACTGGGCAGGGCGCACGGCTGTCAGCGCCAAGGCCAACAAATCCAGCGCGTGTTCGGACAAGCGGCAAAACTCTTCGGCGCTTAAGTGTTCGGCTTGCTTTGCGCACGAGCGGATAAAGTCCACCGCCACCGAACCGATGCCAACCTGTCCTGGGATAGTCAAGGCCGTGCAGTGTTCGACACCGGCAATCCGTTCCCTAAGCAACGGGCGCGGGACTGACATCAGCACTTTTGAAAATGGCTGGGGACAATGGATGTGGTGTGGCAGCGTGGCGTCGTACAAGACCATATCGCCAGGCTTTAAGAAGACTTCCCTACCGTTTTGTTGTAAACGATAGTCACCGGACAAGTTAACGACCGCAAAATAAGCATCTTGGCTGCTTGAATCCGGCTCACGCGGCAAGCGTTGCAGGGTAATCTCCGCCGAATGGATGACGGACAGGCGCAGTGTCTGCCAAGCATACAACGTCATTTCATTAAATACGCCCGTGCGCGGCGCGGTTATCTCAACATTGGCGTATTCCCGCCCTATCACTTCGTGCAACCATTCCAACCTTTGGTGCGGTGCCAAATCTTCGGTTGAGTATTTGATTATTTGTGTTAACGGCATAGCCATTGATTTTAGGCCACACAGTGCCATCTTGTCGGTATCCATCATTCCCCCCAAAAGCCAATCATCCGGTAGCGGGCAATATAGCACGATGCCAGATGATAATGCCGTCCCAGTCAAGCTGTTGTTCCGTCCCGGACGAGAGGAATGGCTTGATTCGATTTATAGTGGACATTCCTAGTTTATAGCGGAGAAACGAAATAATGAACCCACATTTTACCCAGACAGACAACATGCTGCTGTTGAGAGGCGCGGCCCTATGGTTATTGGTAGCTTTGTGCTTGGCGTGGTGCCTTGTATTTTTAAAATTTGATTTGGCGTTTATCAAAATGATATTTCCAGGCAAATTTACCCGTGTGCTTCAGGCGCATCTGGATTTTTTATTGATGGCTGCGTTGCTGTTCGGGTTTTATGCGGCAAAAGTGCCATTGCCCACGTCGGTGCGGGTGAGCATGGTGGTCGGGGCATTCACCAATTCCAGCCTGTTTTTGGCTCAAGCAATGTTTCCGGCATTGGATGCCGCGACACCGGCAGAAGGCTTTTTTGCGGGCATTTTCCGCCTGTACCTGATGGCGAGCCTGCTCATCACTAGCTATGGTTTTGGGCGGGGGGCTTTTATCGTTTTGATGTCCACGTTTAAGACCGTGCCGGATTAGTTGCGTGGCCGCCGTCAAGCGTCAATCACCTTCATCCTGATTGCCAAGTGCGCCAGTTCAAAATCATTGGCAACCCCCAGTTTTTGTTTAATCAGATAATGGCAGTTTGATACTGTCTTGCGGCTGATATTCAATAAATTGGCAATATCATCCGTTGATTGGCCTTCAGCCAGCAAACGTAAAATCTCAAATTCGCGCCCAGTCAACACATCTAAAGCAACGCGTTCGCCGCCCAATTGTTGTAAAGCCAGCAATTGGGCGATGTCTGCGCTTAAGGATGGGCGGCCTGCATACACGTCATAAATCGCCCGAACCAATACGTCCGGCGCACTGCTTTTGGTGACATAACCCAAGGCACCGGCGCGGGTCGCTTGGAGGGCAATACTGGGGTTTTGGTGCATACTGAAAACCAGTATTTTCGCTTGGCTATCGCGTTGCTTGATACGGGCAATGGTTTCCAAGCCACTTTGTCCAGGCAGGGTGATGTCCATAATCACTACCGCAGGGGCGTGTTGCTTATACTGTTGGTAAGCCGTGCCGCCATCTTTAGCTTCAGCAACAACACGCAAGCGTGGTTGTTTCGCCAACAAGGCGCGGTAACCTTCGCGCACGATGGCATGGTCGTCAACCAGCAGGATGGTGATGTCGTCGTCGGTGTTGTTCATGGCGTACCTTGGGTTTGGTGTATCGGCAAACGTAGGGTGATGAGCAAACCGCCGGTTGTAAGGATGCGCATGTCCAGCTGTCCGGCAAGTGCGGTGACGCGCTCCTGTATCCCTAACAGGCCAATGCCAGACGTGCTGAACGGCAATTGGCTGGCGACGCCGTTGTCGGCGATTTGCATATCGAGGTGGTCGGCCACAATGTTGAGCATGACCCTGACTTGGCTAGCTTGTGCGTGTTTGGCGATGTTGGTCAGGCATTCTTGGACGATGCGGAACACCGTCATTGGCAGGGGGGCGGGCAAAGTCCGGCAATCGCCGTGGATGTCCAGATGGTAGACCGTTTTGCCATGGCTACGCGCTGTCCAGCCTTGCACTAAACCGCCCAAGCTGGTGGATAATCCCAATTCATCCAAATCAGCCGGACGCAAGCGTAGCAACAGGCCGCGTAGGGTGTCCATGATGTGCTGGGTAATGCGGCGGATTTGTTCGGTTTCGGTGAGCAGTTCCGGGCACTGTTGCGCCGCCGTTTGGCTAATCGCCGCCGTCAGTGCGTGGATGGCGGCGAGACATTGCCCGAATTCATCATGCAGCTCGTGCGCTAGGAAGCTACGTTCTTGCTCTTGGACAGTCAGTAATTTCAATGCGAGCCGTTCATGATCGTCCAATAACTGTTGTTGGCGCATCACCAATTGATTGATCGCGGTGGCGGTGCAACGCCATTCGTGTAAGGCAAAATCCGGCAAGCGCCACGCCAAATCGCCTTGCTGCATTTTTTGCAAACCCGCAACGATGACTTGCGCCGGACGTAATAAACGTTGGATGCTGAAAAACACCAACCCACACACCGCCAGCACCGTCACGGCGGACAGCCCCAATAAATGGCTGAGATCGGCAAACGCCCGGGCAATTTCCAAGC
This sequence comes from Methylovulum sp., assembly GCA_028712695.1. Taxonomy (GTDB): domain Bacteria; phylum Pseudomonadota; class Gammaproteobacteria; order Methylococcales; family Methylomonadaceae; genus Methylovulum. The sequence continues at coordinate 11,625 of JAQTQZ010000050.1, forward strand.
TGTCGCTAGGCGTCACACTGACCGAACCATACACACGCTTGTTAAAACTGACGGGGCGCCGCACTTCCAGGCCGGGTTGGAATAACCGCCGATAGCTCGCTGCAAACCAGTGCGGTTCGTGTCCTGACAGCAGCCCATCACCGCTACAGGCACTGCGCACCGCCGCGCCATCGGTTGCCAAAAAGCGCACACAAGTGCCGGGTACGGCACTGAAGGTCTTCCATAAGTCAAAATCAGGAAATAACTGCGCTTGCCCAAAACCTGCATCAATCCGCAGCAGTTGGAATTCCAATTGTTTAGCTATCGCGTCCGCTGTCAGATGCGCCTGCTGTCCGGTTGCGGTATGGGATTGGTACAGCACATAAGCGGCTGTCATCATCAGGCACAGCAAACCCATCACCATAATTCGCGCCATCAATTGGATTTTTAGGTTCATAGGGCATCCCGTTTGAGTTGGCCCATTCTAAAGGCCAATACCTAAGCTGCATAGGCTTGGACGGCAGGTCGGGCAAATATCCCGTGTTTGGCGGGCAATGGTCGGCTGACGGGTTGTTGCCGTACCGCTAGGATACACACGCCTACAGCAGTGCTGCGTCAGGCGCTCCTTTTTCAGACATCGAGGTGACAACACAATGACCACATACAATTTTGACGACCGCAACATCCATTGGAACAGGCTTGACGGTATCGACCATTTACTTTATTCGATATTTGATATTGATGAAAAAAATAAAATCATTGATGTACTTTTCAAGTTTTCAGCCAACCAACAGATAGTCCTGCATCGGCACAAAGCCCTCAACACGATGTTGGTCATTCAGGGAGAGCACCGGCTCTACGAAGCTAATGGTGAAATTAAAGAAATCAGGCCGGTGGGCAGGTATACCGTCAGCCTGCCAAGTGAAGAGCCACATCGGGAAGGCGGCGGCGATCAAGATGCCGTGGTTTTTTTTAGTATTCGTGGCAGTGAGGGTGTTTTATATGAGATCCTCGACGATAACCTAAACCCGATAGGCTCGCTTAGCATGCAGGATTTCATTAGCCTCTATAAAGCACAGCAAGATAGCGGGGAAAACTAGGGTGTCGGTTGGGTTACGCTACCGCTACCTACTGCCAACCCAACCAACAAAAATTCATGTCAACACGCAGCTTCTATAAAAGCAGGAGGAAACAAATGAAAACAATTACTTTGGCCTTAATCGGCTTATTGTTCTGCGTATCCGCACAGGCCAGCCAGCGTGTAGTCGTTTTAGATTTTGAATTGCGCGACATCACCTCATTGCCAAACACCCCGCAAGAAATCATCCGCACGGCTAGTTTTGCGCCATTATTGGCAGAGGCGATAAAAAATACCGGCGATTATGACATCATCCCCATCAAGCCCGCCGAACAGGCCGCCGCTAACCCTAGTGCCGGTTATCTGTTTGATTACAGTGACGAAGCCGCCAAACTGGGCAAACGGCACGATGCCGATTGGATTATTGTCACCCGCCACAGCAAGCCCAGTTTTTTATTTTCGTATCTGATGGCGCATTTGGTTAATATCAAAACCCATCAACAAGTGGGCAGTTATGCCATTGAAATGAAAGGCACACACCAAAAAGTGACCCAACACAGCATTAATGCCTTGGCTAAAAAAATACAGCAAAGGCTCGGTGCCGACGCGCCTTCAACGCAGCCATAAACCATTGCCGTGCCGATCAGAAGCCGCTAAGCAGCGCAACATTAATCAACCGACACTGAATTCGGTTCTAACGGTTCAACGTTAAGTTCAAAATCCATGCGGATACGTTTAGCGGCATTTTTGAGTTCCTTTTTGCTTTTAAAAGGGCCGGCGATCACCATGTAATTATTGTCTTTCTGGACTTTGTGGGCGGGAATCATCGGCCCTTGATGCGTTAGCATAGCGGCCAACTTTTGCGCATCCGTTTCACTATCAAAGCTAGCGACCAGCGCCGCCCAGTCCGTGTCTTTAATTACCTCAGGTTCAGGTTGCTGATAAAGCCGGTCAGGATGTTTAACTAACGTGGCAGCGCCCGCAAGTTCACTTATGCTGGGACTTTGCACAAGAATGGGCGTGGGGACGCCATCAGCCCGCTCGACAATACGTTCGACTTTGTCCCAATCCACCACGACGCCTTTTTGGGCACTCATTTTGCGCAAGTCCGCCAGCAGCTGTTTTTTTAAGCGGGGTTTTTGGCCCGACCATTTGGGCAAAAGTGGATTGGCTTCCAGATACAAACTGTCGTCTTGCCATGCCGTCAAATAAGGCTGATGGACGATGCGCACGGGCAAACCGACCCCTACTTTCTTGAACAAAACCTCAATATCTTCAGGATATAACTGCACACAACCGTGGCTAACCTGCATACCGATACCATAAGGTTTATTGGTGCCATGGATCAAGTAACTATTAAAACCCAAATTCATTGCATAAAGTCCCAACGGATTGTTAGGCCCTGGGCCTATCGCGCTGGGTAATGGGTCGCCTTTTTGGGCGTGTTCCTTGTGGATGGAAGGAGGTACGTTCCAAGTGGGGTTGGCTTTTTTAGTGACGATACGTGTCAGTCCTGTTGGCGTGCTCCAACCTTGCCGACCAATGCCGATCGGATAGGTATAGACTTTGCCAGGTTCTTTTTTAGGGTAGTAAAACAGCCGCATATTGGCAAGATTCAGCGTGATGCCCTGATGCGGTGAATTCGGTAAAATAAAGCTTATCGGTAAAAGAACCTTACTGTCCGGCGCGGGCGCCCACGGTGCAATAGCGGGATTTGCCCAGGTAATATCGTTATAACCCAAGCCAAAATGCCTGGCGATGTCAGGCAGCGTATCATTTTCCCGCGACTTCATCGCCGCCAATCCACCGACCAGCGTTTGTCCGCCAGTTAACTCAAACTCATGCGTTGCGACCGATTCCGGCGCAATTCCAGGTTCCACTATAACTGCAGGTTGAGGAGGTTCTGGCTGTAAAGTCTGACAGCCGCCCAGAAACAAACTGAGCAGGATAAGCCTGGGTAAAAGGCTAGAAGGTAAGGTTGATAGTTTAATATTTGACATAGCGTATTACATTCCTAAGTGCGGGCCACCACACCCGCAAGATGCGGGCAGGTAGCTTTTTTCGACACATGGTTCTATGACACAGTGTGAAGCCAGTAAGTTTTATGTAGGCTAAAGCCGCTACGAATAGCGTGTGGCAACCGCCTATGCAACGCGCCTAATTTAAAGCCTAGCCATTTTAAACCTGTCCGTAGCATCGCTGAAGGGATCAACCAGGGCGCATATTGCATCAGGTAGCGCAGTTCCGAAACCACAAAACGCCAGCCCTCGCCGGATGCGCCGCCGAATGTTTGCTGCAACCATGCCGTATGGGTGTGGAAAACACCAATATCGAAGTAACGCTTAAATTCGTCCAAGAAACTGTAGTCATGGGAGTGGAACACTTGGGCATCCGCGCAATAAGCTATTTTCCAGCCGGAAACCAACAGATTTCCCGCCACATAAGTGTCTTCGTTCATGATGGTGTCAACAGGGAAGCCGCCGGCTTGCATCAGTGCAGTACGCCTATAGGCGGCGAATGAGTTGGAAATGAACACCGTTTTAATGCCAAATTGTTGCCGGTCTGACAGGTTCCGCAATTGGCTTTCGGGCGGATAATTGAACAGTCTGGCATGGGCGGCAATCGGCCCTGCCGTCTGATGCGGCAGTTGGCGGCCATAAGCCGCCCCCACTTTTTCATCTGCAAATCCAGCCAACAGCTTTTCGATGGCGTCGGGATTAGCGAGCAAGGCATCTTGGGTCAGGAAGACAATAATTTCCGCATCTGACAGTAAATTCACGCCAAGCTGGCGGGTTCCTCCGTGGTTAAATGCCGACTTGGGGATAACCTTTGTTTCAAAACCTTGGGCGTGCGCCATGGCTACCGTGCCATCACTCGACGAGGAGTCTATCAGCAGCAAAATGTCCGGTTTCCGGGACTGTTGTGCAAAGGCCTTGAGCCAAGCTTCCCAAAGGTTGCCTGCATTTAAAGTGGGGACTACCAGTCCAACTTTGCCGACCTTATTCATACAATGACGCCTTAATTTTCTGGTTTAGGCTTGCGGTTTGACCGGCTTGCGTCAAGGCCTGCCAAACCCTGTCGCCAAGCTTGAGCGCATCCAGTTGTTGTTCGGCAAAGTTTCTGGCATTCCACGCCATCTGTTCCCAAGTAAGACGATCTAAACTTTGAGCTTTACGCAGCACTTCGCCTACCGATGTGCCATTCCTATCGAATACAAAGCCCGTGCCTAACGGTTCCACATCATCCCACGCCAAGCCTTTGGCGACCAATACCGGACGGCCCGCCGCCATGGCTTCAGCCACCACATTACCAAAATTCTCGCGCATCCCGCCCGCTTCTTCCAATCCCGACGGCAACACCAAAAAATGGCTGGCCGCCAACACATCCATCACTTCGCCGCGCTCCAAATAACCTAGGTAACGGATAGCGCCCTGTGCTTGTTCCACCAGCGCCTGAAATTCTTGGAAATAAACGCCATCCACGCTCCGGCCGGCAATCACCAAGGTATCGCTGGGATGCCTTATTTCCAACCAAGTACGGATAAAAGCGTTGATGCCTTTTTCCTGCTGGACATGCCCCAGAAAGCAAACTTGCAGCCCGTCCCTGATAGGATAAGGCGCCACCTTAAAATCGCTGCTGGCTATGCCATTGGGAACGAGCAAGACACGCGCCGCTTCGCCGAGCACATCCCGTACACCTTGCGCCTCGGTGCTGCT
>JAQTQZ010000084.1 GCA_028712695.1 Methylovulum sp.
CTTGAGAGTCTTGAATTTTTTCTCGGATAGCGTGCGTGGTCGTGGCGGTTCCGTGTAGTATTTGTCCCATCGCTTTTCCTCTTTCAGTTGGGAATAGATTACACCATTTATGTATGGGACTAAACAATTAGTCAATAGAGCCGCCCTGCACGAAGCCACCACCTTGCTGTCCGACATAGACAACGACCCTTACCATCCCGTCAACGATGTAAGACATACTCAGCATTTAGCATCCATTGCCGCTTACTGCAAACTGCAAGTTTGGGTGGACGAGCAAAACGAATTGCTGGCTAAGGAGCGTAGAACGCTAGGTTTGGGCGGCTAATCGAAAAATCGGGAAAACCCACCAAAACCACTTCTGCACAAGTGATTTAATGAAACCTGTTTTAAGGATACGGCAGGTTTCAAATGCAAAATTTTTACAGTTTACTGGGTGAAATCATCCAAGCACAGCTAGCGGCCAACGCCATCAATGCCCCATTGATCGGCCAAATCACCAGTAACATCATTGACACCTTGGCAACTCGTCACGGTGGTAAAAACGTCTACCTGCCCAATCTGTGCAGGCAACGGGCAACCAAAAAACAACGCCAAATTCTGGCTGACTTCACCGGCCACAACCATGACGAGGTGTGCCAGCGTCACGGTATCACCCGATATTGGCTAACCAAACTGATTGCGGGGGCAAAAGTCCATGAAAAACAAGCTATCAGCCAGCACGTCTAGCCAACGGCAACGCATCATCAACTATCTGACCAATCGCACCGGCGGCGCAAAACACGCCGCTAGGCAGTCACCGGGTGGCGCGATACGTCTTGTTCCCAAAGATTTAATTATTAATTATCAACAATATAGGCTTAAAAATGAGTTTTCAAGAAGATTTTGCAATATACATGTTATTCGCTGACAAAATCAACGAGTTGCGGGACACCTCCAACGCGGTGCTGAGGGCGCAGAACTATGACGCCCGACTAAAAACCGAATTGGATTCAGCGCTGAGGACGTTGGACAACATCTACGGTAGAATCAACGACTCAATTGTCGAGACCAGGGAGGATGCCGAAAAACGCGGCATGAGGCTGTTGTCGTCGATTTGCACCCAATACGATTTGCATATACAACAAGCCATTAATTATGAAAACAACCGTTTTGGGTTTGCCGTTTTGCAATATGAGGAGGAAGCAGAAAAATTACGGTTGCTAGGTTACGATCACGAAAAAATCCAGCAAATCCTAAAGGATACACCTAAACCCGACATTGAACTGCACCGTCGAAAAATCGCCGTCATCACCGCCGAATCGCAAAAGGTCAGTCGGTTTATGGGTGATTACCCGCGCTACAACATGGCCTTGCTGGAGGGCACGCGATTTGAAGGCTGGACATTGGAGACGAACAAATTCGTTAACCCCAATACAAGTGATCGTAAGGCCAATTATTATCAGGATGATAGCCTGATAGCGGTCACCCATTGCCGCGAAATAGAATGGGATTCTTACGGGCTGATAGCAAAGGCATTGGGTGAAACCCAGCAACCAGAAACAGCGGAGGTTTAATCATGAGTACCGACGACAAATTAACCCACATCGTGGATCTTATGGACAGCCAAACTTTCAGGACGTTGGTCGCCAATTGGCAACTAATTGACGCGGCCTCGAAAAACCCTGACGAAACAAGGCTTGCCGTTGCCAATGTTGGCGCACGAATGCTGAGCGCCCTGGATGAGAATCGCATCACCTTCAGTGACGAAAAAGACCGGGATTTACTTCACTTGGCGTTAGGGCTGTTGTTGCATGAGGCCATTGAAAGCACCTTAGCCAACCTACCGGCGGGAACTCAGCCCGACGATCCGATTTTCACCCAAGCATACGGCCATGCCTGATAATCTAGTCGAACTCACCTTATCACCCGACTGGCACGGGCTATCAAAGCACCTGATAGCCACGTTCAGCCGAGTTGACCACGCCGGTACCCCGCAGCCCGAAACCACTTATGCCGGACAGATTTATGTCAACGTCAAGGCCGCTGTCACCGAATGCAACATCAGCTTTGAACCCGGCTGGCAATCGACGATGGAGAACCTGAACGCTGGTAATGTCGCGCCAACCTTGCTTGCCATGCTGCAATCGGGCGCGATTCAGCCGGTTATCGACGCCATTAACGTTGACAAATTAGCCAAAAACGTCAGTTTCGGTAACGGTGCTATCAACGAGGCCATTAAATCGGTTGGCGGCGTTGTCGATTCGTTAAAAAATAAAGCCCCCGGCTATCTGAACCAATTCGAGGGCCGCACCGGGATCACCAAGCTTAATTCAACACAGGTTTTTAGCGGGATGCCCCCGGTCAAGATTGCGGTAACGGTGTTGTTCAGGGCTTGGCATGACCCGGCTAGAGAAGTCGAAGCGCCGATAAATCTATTGGTGTCGTGGGCGTTGCCGCAACGCCTGTCCCCTGATTCGCTAGGCCCTTTGGTTAAAGCTGCCCAAGGCGAAGGCGACTTAATCGACGCGATGCTGCCCTCATTTTCACCGGCGATGGTCTCATTTCATTACAAAAACCGGCTTTATTCGCCAATGGTCATAGAATCAATCGGCTTGCCGCTCGATTCCCCGGTTGATCGTGATGGTCATTTTGTCGAGTTGCTCGTCCCTATGACGCTTTGCTCGTTGACCGCTTGGGATAAAAATGACTGGCTAGGACGGGTTCCTAGTCGCTCATGAATCTGATTCAACGGCTGGGCTATTGGCGGTATTCGGACTATTGGCTGGGATGAACGCAATGACAAAAGAAAAAAGGCCGGTAGGAAGGCCCACGGACTATAGGCCGGAATGTGCCCAGCAAGCCTACGAATGCTGCTTACTTGGTGCGGATGATGACGGTTTGGCTGATTATTTTGAAGTATCGCAAAAGACGATAAATACCTGGAAACGTAAGCACCCCGAATTTTTACAGTCCATCCTGGACGGCAAGCTCAAAGCCGACGCAAAAGTAGCCGCCGCTCTCTACAAGTCAGCCATTGGTGAGCATGTCATCACCGAGGAGCGCATCGTCAACACCCCGGACGGTCATGCAATCGTACAAGTTAAGCGGCAAGCAGAACCCAACGTGAATGCTCAGAGAATGTGGCTGCACAACCGGCAACCGGACAAATGGCGCGATAAACAAGTGCATCAAGTTGATGTAACCGTAATCCCACAAGCCAAACTGGACGAAATCCACCAGCGCAATATTGAGAAGCAACGGGAAATGATGAAGCCGGTACTGGGCAGGGCGCAGCGGTTGGGGATTGCCAGTTTTGTTGAGGTTATGGAGACCAACGAGAACAAGGACAATTGACGTCGACTATTGTCTAACCAGCATTTGACGCATTTTAAACCGGCTGCTTAGCCGGTTTTTTTGTGCGCCTGAAATTGGTAACTAATTGGACAAAATATAGCATAATACCTATAATTATTATAGGTAAAAAGGGTGGGTAAATAATGGCTAAAAATATCATCCCAATAGATTTAACTACCAGCGCAGCTTTGAGGCAGATCAGGGAGCTTGTAAAAGATTCTGCCAATATATTTTTGATACCCCATGCTAGGCAAAGCATGAAAAAGAGGCATATTACTTTAGCGCAAGTTATTGATTGTTTAAGAAAAGGAAGTATTACCGAGGGGCCGTATAGAGACATAGGCTCAGGTAACTGGAGAATCAGAATGGAGTACTACACATCAGGCCAATATCTTACGGTAGTTGCAGAAATCTTCACTAATAACAATAACGAAAAGATTCTAGTGTTTAATTGCATTAAAAGCATTTCATATAAGGTATACTATACCTTATGCCAAGAAAAGCCATTGAAATTAAATTAACCGAAGAGCAAAAAGCGCAATTGGAAAAATTAACGCGGAGCCATA
>JAQTQZ010000051.1 GCA_028712695.1 Methylovulum sp.
ATCCCAACGATTTGACGCCGTCTCATCCGGCCCGAAAATACGAAAGTTACCTTGATCCAGCTTATTTTTCATGACATCGCGCAAATAACCGCCCATCACCCGCGTGGCTTCAGCATTAGTAGTGCCGGGAGTAGGCACATCGACCGCATAGTTTTGATAATCAGGTAAGCGTAAATCACTTAGCAACATGCCGCCATTAGCATGCGGGTTATCGCTCATACGCCTATTACCACGGGGAGCAAGCTCCAGCAATTCCGGTAACGGTGTACCGTGTTCATCGAATAATTCGTCGGGGCGGTAGCTTTTGAGCCAGCGCTCAAGCAAACTGACATGTTCTGGATTTTCCGCCAAGTTAGCTAACGGCACCTGATGGGAACGCCAAAACCCTTCAGTTTTCTTGCCGTCCACACAGGCAGGGCCCGTCCAACCTTTAGGGGTACGCAAAATCACCATCGGCCAGATGGGGCGTTTTATTGGCTCAAGTTCACCGCTACGCGCCAACCGCTGGATCGCTTTAATTTCATCAAGACACTGATCGAGGACGCTGGCCATCCGCGCATGGACAACTTCAGGATCACTGCCTTCCACCAAATAAGGCCGGTAGCCGTAGCCTTCGAATAAATGTAACAATTCATCTTCATCAATACGGCTAAGCAAGGTGGGATTGGCGATTTTATAGCCATTCAGATGCAGTATTGGCAATACTGCACCATCGCGTATCGGATTAAGGAACTTGTTCGAATGCCAGGCAGCGGCCATCGGGCCGGTTTCCGCCTCACCATCACCGACCACACAGCAGGCGATCAGCTCAGGATTATCGAATACGGCACCATAAGCATGGGACAAGGCATACCCCAATTCACCGCCTTCATGAATGGAACCGGGGGTTTCCGGCGCAACATGGCTGGGCACTCCGCCAGGAAACGAAAACTGTTTAAACAACGCCTGCATGCCGCCCTTATCCATCGAGATACTTGGGTAATGTTCGCTGTAAGTCCCTTCCAGCCAACAATTGGCAAGCATCGCAGGGCCGCCATGGCCAGGGCCGCAAATAAAAATCATGTCGAGGTCATACGCGTTTATCACACGGTTTAAATGGACATTGATAAAATTCAACCCTGGTGTCGTTCCCCAATGTCCCAATAAGCGTGGCTTAATATGTTCCAGCTTAAGGGGTTCTTTGAGCAAAGGATTATCCATCAGATAAATCTGCCCGACCGAAAGGTAATTTGCCGCCCGCCAATAAGCATCCATCCGTTCGAGAAGCTCGCTAGGCAATTGAAAATCTTGATGACTTTGTTCCACGCTATTATCCTCTTGTGTATAACCTGATTATCTATAATTGGACGTTGTCGCCCAAGAAACTTAAAATTTGCCGCGCACAAACACGTTCTTCCTCCGCGTGAATGACCAGAATACGGGAATGGCCCGCATCACTACCAATATCCCTATCTTGCTGAATCTGCTGTTGATTCGCCTGTTCGTCTATTGAAAAACCTAATTTATCCAGACCCGCCATTATTTTAGTTCGGATTACCGGCGCATGTTCGCCGATACCGCCGGTAAATACCAACGCGGAAACGTCACCCAGTATTGCATAATAAGCACCGATGTATTTTTTGATCCGGTAGCAGAACATATCAATCGCAAGCATAGCGTCAGCATCGCCTTGTCCGGCTTTCTGCAAAACCATCCGCATATCGGCTTCACCACAAATGCCATGCAACCCGCTGTCATGGTTTAACAGTTTATCCAGTTGTTCCAGCGCCCACCCTTCCCGTTGCAAAGCCAGAGGGATCATCGGATCCAAATCACCGCAGCGTCCCGCCATAATCAAGCCTTCGGTCGGTGAAAAACCCATCGACGTGTCAACACTGACGCCTGCACGGATTGCGGTGATACTAGCACCGCCGCCCAAATGCAGGACAAGCAAATTTAAATTTTCAGGGGCACAATCTAGAAATGCGGCGGCCGCCCATAAGCTATGTTGGCAAGAGATGCCATGAAAGCCATAACGATAAAACTCAACATTGCGGGACAAGCCTTCCTGAATGGCGTAACGACCGGCATAATCAGGGATGCGACGATGAAACGCAGTGTCGAACACCGCAAATTGGGGAATATCAGCAAATATATCAGCCGCCATGGTTACACCCAGACGGTTGAGCGGATTATGCAACGGCGCATAATCATCGAGCTGGGATAAGCGGTCAAGGACTTCCTGAGTAATTGGGGTTAACGTATCAAACCAGCTTGCACCGTGAACAATACGATGCCCTATAGCAGTAAGCGGCACGTCATTTGCCGTAAAAATCTGCCGCCATTGGTTTAAAACAACAGCCAATGCCGATTTAGCATCATGAGAGGAACTGATATTTTGCCGGATAGTTTTGTTATTGACATCGTAGCCATCAATAACAAGCCCTGTATCAACGCCATAATCGGCATTCAACACCGCTTGAACATTTAATTTTTCATCAAAAAGCCGCGTTTTTACTGTTGTGCTACCGGCATTGACGATCAAAAAAAAGCTACCCATAAATAAATAATCTCTGCATAGCTTTAAATTATCGAGGATACGTATGACAGATTAATGAAGCGGCTTAAATTCAATTGGCATGGCAGCACGCTGGGTTAGAAGTTAAACCCAACAGGATTAACCCAGCAAATTGACCAGCACTTGTTCATAAATCTTGGATAAATCCTCCAGCTCTTCAACCCCCACGTTTTCGTTGACCTTGTGGATGCTCGCGTTTAATGGCCCAAGTTCGACAACTTCCGCGCCTGTCGGTGCAATAAATCGCCCGTCTGATGTGCCACCACCGGTATCATCGCGGGTTTCAAAACCAGCCACTGATTTGATTGCCGCATGAACCGCATCAATTAACGCGCCTTTTGCGGTTAAAAATGGCTTGCCTGACAATCGCCATTGCAATTCGTAGTCAAAGCCGTATTTGTCGAGAATAGCGTGGACACGTTGTTTAATGGTTTCCTCGTCCAACTCGGTGCAAAAGCGCAGGTTAAACTGGATGTCGACACAACCGGGAATGATATTTTCGGCGCCGGTTCCTGCATTTATGTTGGAAACCTGTAGGCTGGTGGGCGGGAAAAATTGGTTGCCATGATCCCAGACCTCTTCTGTCAGCGCCTTCAACGCCGGCGCAAATGTATGTATAGGATTTTCCGCTAGCTCAGGATAAGCGACATGGCCTTGAATGCCTGCAACAGTCAATCTGGCGCATAACGAGCCGCGCCTGCCGACCCGAATCACATCGCCGACTTTTTTGTCGCTGGATGGCTCGCCAACCAGACACCAGTCGATTTTTTCATTGCGCTGTTCCAGCACTTCGGCCACTTTCACCACACCGTGGCTGGCGATACCTTCTTCGTCACTGGTCATCAGCACCGCAATAGAACCTTGATGATCAGGATAATTGGCAATAAAGCGTTCGACTGCGGTAATAAAAGCCGCAATACCACCCTTCATATCGGCGGCGCCACGACCATACAGCTTGCCATCACAAACTGTCGGCTCAAACGGCGGTAAGTCCCAAGCCGCCAGCGATCCGGCCGGAACAACATCGGTATGGCCTAAAAACACAAGCAATGGCCGTGCGTTGCCGCGCCGTAACCAGATATTTTGGGTATCCACAAAATCCAGCCGTTCTTCATTGAAACCCAGAGGCGTTAAACGGGATGCCAAAAGATCCTGGCAACCGGCATCTTCTGGGGTGACAGAGACTCGTCTGATCAAGTCTTTGGCAAGGTCTAGGGTTGCGCTCATAGTTGCTTATACGAATCGGCTTTAAAGCCTATGATGAGTTGGTCGCCCGTATCTAAAACGGGGCGTTTAATCAGCGTTGGGATGTCCAACATCAATTGCAATGCAGTTGTTCGGGTGATGCTGGCACGCTGCTCGCTGGCCAGTTGCCGCCAACTGGTACTACTACGGTTAAGCAAGGCGTCCCAGCCCAAGCAGGCGTCAAAATGCTCAAGCAACTCGAAAGTAAACCCATCTGCCCTAAAATCATGGAACTGATAGGGCAGCCCTCTTTCATCCAAATATTTTCGAGCTTTTTTGACGGTATCGCAGTTTTTTATACCGTAAAGCGTGTACATACGGCTTATAACTGGCTATTTAACAACTCTTCAATGCTGGGTAGCTCTTTATCCGCTTTACAGCGGGACTTGTAAAGATCGACGAACTCCATAAAAGCCTGTTCCAGATCATCGAGGATTTCCTCCTCGTTTTCACGCTCATCTTCAGGTACATCAGATGAATCCAAGTATTCTTTTTGCAAAGCTATTTCACTGTTAAGCGCCAGCGTCGCGTAGATAATGGCATTGTTTGATAAATTTTCGCTCATGATAAGAGTATCCGTTTAGATTAAAATTCGGTACGCGTATGTAGGCACACCATTCTATAAATGCGGCGCTTCAAAACCAAAGACCAGCCCCCAAAAAAACTGGGTTCACGTTGATAAACCCGCGTATATTCAAGCGCTAGAATATAGCCAATGGTCAGGGGCGTCAATGTAACCCCATTTTAGGGCGCGTTAAAATTACCGCCAGTACTATTTCTGTTTTTTTCCAGTCAACAATTTAATCTGCCTAAAAAACAAATGCTCATTATGGGCATCACGTATTTTCATTTCTTGTTTTTTTATTTCTGCCAACAATTGTTCGCGCAACCGCTGTTCATCCGCCACTTTTTTTTGAATCCTTTGTCTATCCTGACTCGTTATTTCAAGCCGGATAAAATCACTGTCCTCTCTTAGCATAAAGCGGACAACCTCATCTAACAAGGCGTCATTAATGGCCTCTGGAGAAAAGGCTTTACTATAAACATTAAAATTTTCGTGATTATTAATCAATAAGTTAATTTGTGAATTGATAAAATCGACCTCAAATTTGAAAAGAATGGGTATTCTACGGGTAACAGTAAATGCAGCGACGGCCTTATTAAGCCCTCTTTTCCAAGTAAAGGGGATGTGTTTAGAATGCAAAAAAGCGACTTCGTGTTCAATTTGTGATTTCCCTTCCAGGCTGTATCCAAACGTCCCCACACCTTGGCAAACAAAAGAAACATTAACCTGCATGATCCGATTAAAATCGCCTACACCACTATAACCATCGGTATTAATCTTATAGTTAGTTTGGAATAAAGTGCCTAATTGCCGATAGTTGTTGCTGTAACCCTTAACCTCGACAGCCTTTTCAAGATAATTTAAATGATCAACAATTTCTTTAAGAAAGCGATAGGTTTTTTGCATTTTCGGCAAAATATTAGCTTGGTACTCATGCTCTAAGCGCTGTTCCGCGACAGAAGATGAAAACTCACTTTCCTGTTTACTTGTCGCTTCGTTTCTTAATCGATCCAAAATACCCATCATTAGATCCTCTTTCTTCTTAATTTGTGATAAATCATAAATTCTGTGGCGGTCAAAAACCTGACCCTCCACTGCATCCGTGTCTTAGGCAGCCCCACTTAAAAAAGTTGCATCATTAATCTAAAAAATACCGCGCAAAATGAAAGGGCCTAGCGCACCGTTTTAGTGCCCACCAACATCTTTAGTCCTAGGCGCTAAACCGCTTAATCCCTAAAGTTAGTAAACTGTAACGGCATTTCTATTTTTTCATCGCGTAACATTTGCATCACTTCTTGCAGGTCGTCACGTTTTTTACCGGTAACGCGCACTTGGTCACCTTGGATGGCCGCTTGGACTTTTAGCTTTTTGTCCTTAATCAATTTGATGATTTTCTTGGCGAGTGCGGTGTCCAAGCCTTGTTTCAGGGTAATTTCCTGGCGCATCATTTTGCCGCTGCCTTTGGCTTCACCCACATCCAAACAGGCAATATCAACACCGCGCCGACTCAGCTTTGTGCAAATAATGCTGAACATTTGTTGGAGCTGAAAAACTGACTCGGAAATCATGACCAATTTCTCATCCGTCATTTCAAAGGATGAATTCGTACCTTTAAAATCAAAACGGGTGTCAACTTCTTTGTTGGCTTGGTCGATGGCATTTTTAGCCTCGTGTTTATCAAATTCGGAGACAATATCAAAGGAAGGCATGGGCGTTCGGACGTGGATTAAAAAAGAAATATTCTATACCGGTTTTATCATTGATTTGCAACCGTGCCATGGGTACTGACGGCTGCCTCGACAGCTTTAATGCGTAAACTGCGGATGGCTTCACCAATTTTTGCACCTTGCAGGCCGCTGGTCAGGATGGCTGAGCTGTCAACTGTTGACGCCGCAAGGGCAGCCGTCCTGAAAATATCGGCTTGGGGATAGGGGCTGTTTTCAAACCCTGTCCTGCCGCGTGCATCCGCCTCGCACGCAAGTAAAAAATCATTCAACGTATGGGGTGCTTTGAATGCACCTAACGCCACTAGCGTATCGGTCAGTGTCGCGGCCCGCAATTGTCCGGCGTTATGGCAGTGCGTGTGGTATTGCATGACATGCTGCGCCAGCACTTTAAAGGCATTCGGCACACGTAACCGCGTGCATAATCTGTCCAGAATGGGCAGACCCGCCGCTTCATGGCCGTAGTGATGGGGCAGATTATCTTTAGGTGAAACCGCCTTGCCCAAATCGTGCACCAACGCGGCAAACCGGACTTCAGGACGGACTGACAACAGCGCCGCCTGATCCAGACTCATTAGGCTATGTAACCCGGTGTCAATTTCAGGGTGATAGCGTTCCGGCTGGGGCACGCCGAATAACTGGTCAAGTTCGGGGAAAATTTTGGCTAACGCGCCACAACGTATTAAGGTATGAAAAAACGCTGACGGCACGGGCTCGTTAAGGGCTTTATACAGCTCGGCCCACACCCGCTCCGGCACTAAATAATCGACTTCACCGGCAGCCACCATCGCCTGCATCAAGGCGCAGGTTTCATCCGCCAGCTTAAACCCCAGCCGCGTGTAGCGGGCGGCAAAACGTGCGACCCGTAAAATCCGCACCGGGTCTTCAGCAAACGCGGGGGAGACATGGCGAAAAATGCGCTGGTCCAAATCACGTTGGCCATGATAAGGATCAACCAGCTCACCGTCTTTGCTCATAGCCATCGCATTAATGGTCAAGTCACGGCGCAATAAATCCTGTTCCAAACTGACATCGGGCGTCGCATGGACACTAAACCCTTTATAACCATGCGCCGTTTTGCGCTCGGTTCTGGCCAAGGCGTATTCTTCATAAGTTTGCGGGTGCAAAAACACCGGAAAGTCCTTACCTACAGACCGAAAACCTTGCTTAAGCATCGTTTCAGGAGTTGCCCCGATAACAACCCAATCCTGTTCCGTTACCGGCAGGCCCAGCAACTTATCGCGTACCGCCCCACCAACAAGATATATTTCCATCGGTTATTCTCGTGTGTAATTAGCGGGCTTTGTTAATGGCCAAACCAACAACCTTGCCCTTAATTGCCAAAGTATAAGGAGGTGGTTTATGGAATACAACAACCAGCCCACCGTGTGCTATCCTCGCAAAATTAATTAACAGCCAAAATCCCTTTATGCTCAGCTACCGACACGCCTTTCATGCAGGCAATTTTGCCGATGTCTTAAAACATCTTATCCAACTACAGCTCCTTCAACACTTACGCAAAAAAGACAAAGGCTTTTGCGGTATCGACACCCACGCCGGCGCGGGCGGTTATTTGCTGGGCAGCGATTTTGCCTTAAAAAACCGCGAATTTGACAACGGCATCGCCAAATTATGGCGACGCGATGATTTGCCGGATTGCGTTGCAGAGTATGTCGATTTGGTCAAACAGTTTAATGCCTCAGGCCGACTGGAGCGCTATCCTGGCTCGCCGCTTATCACCCGACAATTACTGCGTAAACAAGACCGGCTGGTTTTATATGAACTGCATCCGACAGAAATAAAACTACTGACTGCCGCCGTCAGCAAAGACAAGCGCATTACTGTCCTTCATGCCGATGGCCTGGCCAACGCCCCCACTTTACTGCCACCTTTCGAGCGCCGTGGCCTGGTATTAATCGACCCGTCGTATGAAATAAAAACAGATTACCGGCAAGTGACCGAAACCCTTATTAAAATGGCCCGGCGTTTTGCGACTGGCACTTACGCGCTTTGGTATCCGGTGATTGACCGCAGCCGCAACCAAGAACTGGAACGTGCCCTACAAAACAGCGGCATAAAAAATATCCAGCTGTTTGAACTGGGCATCCGCGCTGACAGCCATGAAGACGGCATGACCGCCAGCGGCATGATTATCATCAACCCACCCTGGACATTAATGGCACAGATGCAGCAGACCTTGCCCTGGCTGGTTGAGGTCTTGGCTAACGGAACAGGTTCTTTCAGGATCCAAACACTGGTTGGGGAATAGCACCCCAACACCTGACTTAACCCGCCTAATCACTACCCACCGCAGCATCCATCCTTAAGCAACCATAAAGTCGGCGTTGGTTAAGGCCAGATTGATACCTAGGGTGGCAATTTTTACCGCCGGATTACTGCCGGTACCATCGGCATCATAGAATAACGCCCCATCGATGTTGTTATAGATGATGTAATCATCAGCGTCTTGTGCAGAAGCAGCGGTGACAAAGTTTACGGCATTAAGCATCCCCGTTGCCGTAAGCGATGTGAAGATGCTGTTTTCCAAGCTAATGGTGTCGTCGGTTGGGTTGAAATCGGCTATCTTATCCACGTTTTTATTGATTGCCGTTTCAAAAACAAAGATGTCCTTGCCAGTACCGCCATTTAACACATCGTTACCGGCGCCACCGTAGAGCAAATCATTGCCATTGCCGCCCTTCAAGGTATCCTTGCCACCATTGCCAATCAAGGTGTCCTGGCCGCCTAACCCGGTAAGGGTATCGTTGCCTGAACCTCCGACCAGAACATCGGCTGAGGCCGTACCGGCCAACGTTAAATCTTGGACGTTGATGATGAGCCCGAACACATCGGAAGCGGTCAAACCGCCGGTATCCGTAGCAGTGATTTCGATGCTTAATGAAGCTTGGCCAATTGGCGTGACACCCTCAAAGGCCAAGCTGTTGACATTGAAACTCAACCAATCCGGCAATGGATCACCATTGGCAAGGGTGGCGCTGTAGCTGAGCGGATCATTGCTGTCGGGGTCGACAAAACTGGTGGCAGGCAGCGTATAGCTGAACGCATTGCCTTCGTCCACTATTTGGTCTGGTAACGGCGTGTTGAGCGTTGGAGCCAAATTGCTGTGTGCCGTGACATTAAGCGTGACATATTCACCGTTTGCAGAGCCATAATTGTCCTGCCCCCACAAGATAAAGGTAAAACCGGTTGCTGTGGCGGGTGTTCCTGAAAAGGTGCGGGTGTTGGGGTCAAACTGCAGCCAGGATGGCAATTCCGAACCGTCCGCCATCTTGGCGCTGTAATCAATGCTATCCCAAGGGTCAGGGTCAATAATGGTGTCTTCTGGCACAAGATAAGAAAACAGGCTTCCTACCTCCGCATTAAGGGCAGGCAAATAACGGTTGACTTCAGGCCGGTGATTATTGACCTGATGGTCAACTTGGGTCTGGACCATAGCCTGATCCCAGACCACGCCGTTGGCAAATTCAATACGGTCAATTTTATGGTCTTGGATTATCCCGCCGCTAACGGTGTCGGCCGCATAGTAACCAAATAGCCAAACGCGGTCATCCGCACCCTTGATCTTAAGGTACATGTCGCTGCCGTTTTGGAACGCAGTGACATCGCCTTCTCCAATCCCGTCACCAAAACGCAAAGTGTCGATGGCATCCAGCGCATCGGTGTTGTCGATACTGTCATGGCCGTCGCCACGGTTGAACACATAGGTATCATTTCCGGCATTGCCTACAAGATAGTCATTGCCTGCCAATCCGGTCAGGATATTGTTGCCGGAATTCCCCCATAAGCCATTGTCCAACGCATTGCCCGTTGCCGACAGGTCGGAAGCCCCATCAACAGCCAAACGCTCCACATTGTCACTCAAGGCATAGCTGACCGTGCTGCGGACCATTTCGTAGCCTTCATTGGCCGCCTCTATTATCGTATCGGCCTCGTTGTCAACTGCGTAATAATCATCGCCAGCACCACCAACCAAAATATCCGCACCGATGCCCCCAAACAGCGAGTCATTGCCCTCTCCGCCGTCCAGGGTGTCGTCGCCATCATCGCCGGATAGCGAATCATCGCCAACACCACCAATCAACGTGTCCGCACCGCTGCCCCCAAACAGCGAATCATTGCCCTCTCCGCCGTCCAGGGTGTCGTCGCCATCATCGCCGGATAGCGAATCATCGCCAACACCACCAACCAACATGTCCGCACCAATGCCCCCAAATAACGAGTCATTGCCGTCCAACCCATACAAAACATCATCACCTCCCCATCCTGCCAGATTGTTGTCGGCATTGTTACCGGTGATCGTGTTGTTTAGGGCATTGCCGTTGCCGCGATAGACCGTTCCCGTGATAATCAAATTTTCAACGTTATTTTCCAGAGAGTAATTGCTTTCAAAACCGCGTTCAATGGTGTCCATACCCTCATTGGCTTTTTCAATGACACTGTCGCCCGCCGTCCTTACGACATAATAATCATCCCCCAACCCACCGACCATGTAATCGAAACCTCCTCCCCCATCGATAACATTGTTGCCGCTATTGCCGATAAGATGATTTGCTTTGGTGTTGCCTGTGGCATTGATATTCTGGATGCCAATCAGCGTTAAATACTCCAGCATATCACCCAAGGTATAGGAAATGCTGCTTTCCACGGTATCGACCCCCGTCGTGCCGGTTTCAATGATTTGATCTTGTACATTGTCGATCACATAAGTGTCACCGCCGTCCCCACCTTCCAGGATGTCCGCACCCCCAGCACCATCCAGGCGATTGGCAGAGCTGTTGCCAATCAGGTAATTGTCACCCGCGTTACCCGTGCCGTTGATACTTCCGGCCACCTCTTCCAAGACCAAGCGTTCGATATTGGCGGCCAAGACAAAATTGGTGCGGGTCTGCACGGTATCGAAACCTTCGTCATTATTTTCAATGATGTTGACTGTGGTGTGGTCAACGTAATAACTGTCATCGCCTGTGCCGCCCACTAAAGTGTCCAAGCCTTGGCCGCCGGTAAGCGAATCATTGCCTTCACCACCATTGAGGATATCGTCACCGGCATCACCGTTCAGGGTGTCCGCCCCCAAGCCGCCATACAGGGTGTCGTCGCCTTCGTCACCACTGAGAATGTCGTCACCGGCATCACCAAAAAGGTTATCCGCACCCGCACCCCCATCGAGCGTGTCGTCGCCTTCGCCACCATTGAGGATATCGTCACCGGCATCACCAATCAGGGTGTCCAACCCCAAGCCGCCATCCAGTGTGTCATTGCCGGTGAAGCCATACAACGTATCGTCCCCACCCATGCCTTGCAGGAAGCCGTCCTCGCCAAACCACGCCACTAGCAGGTCATCACCCTCGCCACCCGTCACAGGTATGCCAGCAAATTGGGCGTACAGATAACTGACATCCCAAACTGTGCCATCGGCAAATTGGACATGTTCAATCCGGTAAGCAGCACCGCCACCAAAATTTTGTACGGTCAATTGGTCGTCTGTGCCATTAATGTTGAAGAGCAGATCGTAGCCGTTGCGGGTTAGCTGAATATCAGCCGGTGCTATGCCTGCACCAAAGCTAATGGTGTCTAAATTGCCTGCGGTGGCATCAAACTCGAAAAGGTGGTCTTGACCGCTGCCACGGGTAAAATAATAAATATCATTGCCGCTCCCGCCCTCCAAATAGTCATGACCTGCCCCGCCATCCAAACGGTCATCTCCCGCGTTACCATACAAACGATCATCCCCGTCCATGCCTGAAAAAGCCTCGTTATCTTGGCTACCGCGCAAGATGTTGTCGCCGCTATCACCGGTCAAGTCGAAGTTGTAGCCTATCCGCCCTAGCAGCCCCAAAAAACCTTCTCCGGAATTGCCTTGTAGGCGCAGGGTGTTGAGCACTTTTCCACCTAAATCTTCGTGCAACTTCAAGGTGTTGCTGAATTCATTGATTTCTTGGTAGGCGTTGGGATCTTGGTCGTAAAGGTGCTGCAGTTGGATAACGGTATCGCTGACATCGAAGCTAAACTGGTTAGTATTTGTGTCCCAACCGATACCGATGCTGTCGAGCAATGGTGTGAAATGGCTTTCCATCAACTGTTGATAGACGACTTTGGCGAGGCCGTCGTAAAGGCCGGTCAAGTATTGCCCCGCATTGGGCCCTGGGTTGCCGGTGCCGCCGTTAGTTCCGCTCCCTTGAATAAAATGTTCCCCAGTGAACGCCTCCAGCACAGACAATTTGCGGGCGTCTATGAATCCACCCCGACCACCCACCGGCACACCATCGACCCCCAACCAGGCAAAGATGACCCCATCGACCAAGGTGAACCGGTCTTGGGCTGGCGCATCGGCAAACTGTTGCACCAGCGCCTGCAAATGCCCACTGCCATCGTGCAGCATGGCCTGGTGCAGGTCGTGGACGTTGCGGTAACCGGGTGCATTGGGCAGGACGGCGACTTGTGGGGTTTCCGGCAACGGGTCGGTGACGATGCTGTAGATGTCGTTGGCCTGGAACCAGATGTCGGCGCTCTGCCCGGTGCTGCCGTCGCCACGGGTGTAGCTGCCGACCTGTTTGAGGGCGTTGCCGTTATCGGTCTGGTCGCTGGCGGTATAGGCGGTGGCGATGCTTTGCACCTGAGCTTCGGCCAAGGTCAGCAGCTCTTGCGCTGCGCTTTGACCGTCGCCATTAAGGTCTTGCCAAACCCTAAGGCTTTGGTAGGCGGCGTCTTGGGCGTCGATCCGGCCGTCGTGGTTGGCGTCGAGTCCGGCGAGGGCGAGGTAGCCGTTGGCGGCGCTCTGGCCGTTAGCCAGCAGGGTGTTGGAGCCGAACAGTTCCCGGCCGCTGGTGATGTTGCCGTCACCGTCCAGGTCCCGCACCAGCAGGCCGTCTTGGGGATTGAGCCAGCCGCCCAGTTCGGCGAAGCCATTGTCGTCGTGGTCGAAGTAGACGCCGTCGTCAACAGGGAGGGTGGCGAGGCCGTCGCCGTTCAGGTCGAGGGCGATCGGCGAGACGATGCCGCCTGCGTCAGGAAGCCCGCCCAGCGGGCCGTCGCCGCCATTACCGCCGCCATTACCGCCACCGTTGCCACCGCCCTTGTCATCGCCCTTGAGGTCTATGCCCAGATCGTGGTTGGTGAAGTTTTCAATGATGGCGGTACCACCATCGCCATCACTGACTATCAGGGTATCCCCAAATAAACGGTACTTCACAGGGAACCCACCCCAAAAATCTTGACCCGAACCTGTTTTAGCCCCGCGAAGTTCCCCGCCCCTCAAGTAGACATGGCCTTTGCCATCGCTGTCTTCAATATGGACGAAACCACGCCAGTTGATGTAGTAGGTGTCATCCCCTTCGCCGCCCCGAAGGGTGTCAAAGCCAAAGCTAGAGACCAAAATGTCATCACCGGCGCCGCCTTCCAACAGGTTGAAACCATGTCTTCCATCCAATGTGTCGTTGCCACCACCGCCGTAGAGGTGGTCGTGGTCGTTGTTGTTATTTCCTAGCAAATTGTCATCGGCCTTGTTGTCACCGAACAGGAAATAACTGATCGGATCACTGCTAGGAGAAGATGAATCCAAGACGGTGACTTGTTGTTGAACTTCGCCATTAATGTATTGCTGGTAGATTTTGGGTTGGCTGCCGGGAATATCGCTTACGTTATCGGTGGCGTGTGTTTTTGCCCACAGAAAGTCGGCACGATCAGTCAGCCAGGCGTCGGTCAATGTACCTTCACCCGTGCTCGGATTATACAAGGACAGATCACTTGGGTTAGCGTAGTTGATGCCGGTTAAGGCAAAAATGCTCAGTGACTGGAGCGCGTTGCGGGTAGCAAGCCCCATCTCATTGTCAAGTTTTGCCAAGCTTTGCAAATTGTCTGCATCACGGTTGTCGAGGCTTTCTAACCCAATGTTCTGCGTATCGGTTCCTAACGCGGAAAAGAATGCTCGGGCTTCGGCAATAAAATTGTTATCGGTAGTCCCTGTTAGAGGCGTACCTTCGTAAGCGCTGCGAAGCATGTCAAACGCTTCGTTTTGCCCTTGGTCGGCAATTAACATTAAGGCCGATGTCGCGGCGGAGCTGCCAAACAGTAGCCCCAAAATATTTGACACTTCGTCAAAATTGGCAAGCGTTAAATTCACGATGGCTTGGGCAAAAAAATCACCCACAATAGGTATTAATTGCTCTTTGTCAAACGTGGATAACTGTTTGATCGCGTAAAGGAAGCTGTCAAAGGCGAACAAGGTGTTCCTTAAATCATCGACGGTATTCAATACGCCGTCATTTTCCGAACCGAGCAGACGCCAACTTTGGTCTGAACCTAGCAAGGGAAACAGTAATGCACCAGGCCAGGCGGCACTGTTCAGGTATGCAGTATCGTTGCGATCGTTGCCAAATAACCGGAAGGCTACGGCTTCTGCATCAAATATGGCAATTTGGGTAATGTCAGGTAACAGACCAGTATTTGCGGGTATTTCTGGATTAAGAATTTCAGTCAAAACACGTTCCGCTACCTGATTTGAAGCATTCTGTATTTCTGCTGGAGTGAACGCCACGCCATAACGCAACTCCGCTTGGCGTTGCGTGTATTCGATAATCAAGGTGGCAAATGGCCCTGTGCCTTCGTTGACCTGTCGTGCGCCAACAATCCAGCTATAAGAGAGTCCAACTGCTGCGTCATCACGCGGGGGATTTGTTCCAAAAAGTGGATCGAGAATATCGAGGATATATTGGTAGACCGCAAAATAGCTGCCAGAAGCTTGGGATTGACTTCTTAACTGGTCGAGTTCGATCAGTTGTTCGGGTGAAAAACGAAAGTTCGTGGACATGAGGTTACTCCTGAATAAATGATTCTACTAAGTTGCGGACAGCAATAGTGATTGCTTTCCAGTCTTTAATGTGTCTATTGTAAAATTCAACGCTTACATATAAGCCTTCTCGAAGGGTATAGCCATAAGAACAAGTATACGTTCCTTCAATTCCACCTTTAGCGGGGTCTGGTTTTGCGTGGCTAAATTCTCCATCAGGTCTAAACGCTCTGAGGATGAACAAAGGCTGGTTATTTGGTAATAGATTTGCTTGATCTGTTGGTACATAAGCAAACGCCACCTTGTTAAATTCTGGTCGACGATATTCTAGTAAACCAAGCTCAGGAAGCGGGACAGAAAAAAGTCTGTCGCGCTGAATATAATAGCGAATACCCTCCTCTGTTGGTTTCGCAGGACGTAAGGTATTAATCATTATACGAATTATATCAAAAGTATCTCCCTTATCATTTTTAACTAAACCTTCCATAGTTGGCCATTCTGGCATCAGCTCCATAAAAGCATTGTCAGAGGGAAATGCTTTTATGAGGTTATAGGGAACTTTAAACGCATAACGTCCAATTTGCACGTTGGTTAGCTCTGTACAATATCGAAGCTTAGGATATTCACATGGGTCACGATCCACCAAGATACGGAGTTTAGGTGGAACAGGAGTTTTGTGCGGTTCGGGTTCGGCAAAGATTGTTTGAGTTGCACACAAACCTAACAGCAATAACCAAAACACCCACTTGAGAATTTCTAAACTATATTGATACGCGGCAACATAGCCCGGTAGGGTGGGCACATGCTGTTCGTGCCCACGCGAAACAAATCCGTAATGTAAACGGTGGGCAAAACCGCCTGCCCACCCTACCGGGCTAGTTTTTATCAAGGCATTGCGTATTTGTGCTTCGGTGTAATCAAATGCGGTAGACATGGTTTGCTCCTTTGAATGTAAACGTAAAATTGCGGTTAGTTAATAAATTCAAGGCTGTAAGGCGCAATAACCAACGCACCCTAAAGGCCATAAAAGCATTGCGCCACCTTGCTGTCCGCACCGCATTATTCAGATTCAGATGGATCTCTTTCTAACTTCCCTACCCAAGGGAATAACGCCCTGCCCGGCCTTGGCGGTATACCAGATTTTGCCGATTGTTAATGGATGAGGCTTTTTATGGGTCAAGTTTCTGGTCGCCAAACCCACCGTTTCAGGAACGGCGGGCTTGTTGTTTTTGAATTAAGCACTGATGTTACGCAGCCCGTAATTTCTGCAACTCTTCATAAGCGATCTGGTTAGCCTTGATGAACAGCTTAGCCCGCATGGCGAAATGGTTGGTTTTATGTCTGATCTTCAAACATTCCAGCTTGAA
>JAQTQZ010000085.1 GCA_028712695.1 Methylovulum sp.
TCTCGTAAACCATTGAACACTTGGGACATTTAATCCTGGATGCACCGGGTGGGGCAAATATTTTGGTACCGCATTTGCTACAAGTATGGGATTCAACACCGCCTTCCTCAAGTTGGGCAGCAGGGGGTTGCCCCATACCTTCCTTCATATTTTTAGCGATGCCTTCGCCAACCATAGCCGGAATACTAGACAGTGTATCTGCCATTGATGATTTGTATTCACCTTCGGCTTTAATTCTTACCATTTCCTCTTCGTGACGATTTTTTTCCTTTATTTCTTCAATGGTTGATTGGGTCTTACCTGTTTCTGTGCCTCGTGGTGCCCAACCATATTCAGTAGCCAATTCTTTTACCGTGGCACTAAATTCCCTTAATGCTATGGCTTGATTTTTAGCCGCAGTTAAAGAATCAACATGCGGTTGTTTCTGTCCAACACCCTCTGTGGCTAGTTTAATTACCATTGCCCTTAGCTCTTTTTGCTCCTGACGCATTTCGGCAAGAATTTCAGCCATACGATCATCACCTTTGTTATTGCTACCAGAAATTTCATGCAGGTTTTTAAGAGCCTCAGTTAACTCAAGTATAGATGGCCCTTGTTGTTGAGGTTGTTGTTGTACAGGTTGTTCACCTGGAATCTGCAACATCATACGAGCCACAATTTCAGGATCAGTTCCTGAATCAATGAGTGCTCGGGCTGCTGCCATCATCTTTTCCCGCTTGCGATCTCGCCGTTTTTCGATCCGTTCCTCAACTTCTTCATCCTCATCGTATGCGGTTCTATGAGGTGGCGGTTCACCCCTTAATTTAGCTGCATCATTTTCAGCTTCCAATGCCATTTTTTCTAGCTCCGCCACGCTATAACGTTGGGCTGCCCGATTCTCCCGTTCCGATAGGATTTGTTCGATTTTGGTCTTGGCCTCCATTTCCTTGGCCTTCGGGTTCAACTCGATTTTGTGAATCATGGGATTTGGAACTTCTTGTACTGTCACCGCTATCCTCCTTACTATTTTCTATTTTTGCGCCTTCAGGTTTTAATCCACTTTTAATCATTCTAAGCCACTCATGTATCTTCCTTGCCATTAAATCACCCATATTAGGTAATTGGGCCAATTCACTTTCACTCTTGGAAGTTAATTGACCTAATGTGATAATTCCATTATCCCTTAGTCGGTTAATCATCCAGGTCACAACATTGGGTAAATTTGCAACCAACATTTCAGGTGAAGGTTGGAATGTTTTAAAATTTTGTAGATTCTGGACACTTATTGAGCCAACTCCAGTGACATTAATTCTAGGTGGTTCAATCTTGGGCTTCGGATCGGTTACGCTTTTAATTAATTGAGCCACTGTCACATCCTTATTCTCAGCAACCAGTGTTTCAACTGGCTTGGGTGTACCATCAGGTTGTGAGACCTCTATAATCGGTTTAGGTTGTTGATCTATTTCTGGTTTAACTACTTCTGGAGCTGGTTTAATCGTCTCTGGAGCCGCTTTGTCAGCTCCATTCCCATTATGCCCATTACTTCCAGTTGTGGGTGCAGCACTCATACTTTGTTTTATTTTTTCCAACGCTACATCAATTAATGCCTGTACCTGTTGGGGTGTGAGAAGCTGGTGATCGGTGATATATTTCTGTAAAGCTGGAGATTTATCGTCCAGCACATTGTATTGCTCAACCAACCTTTGAAGATCATCCTTCTTCATATACGCCCGCGGCACATACCCACAAGCCTCAAGCCACTCATATAACACGGTATCAATGAAATCCTGGGGTTGCATAGGTTGCCAATGCATTTCAGCAATGGCAATAATCATGGCAGGGTAAAGCATTTCAGGCATCGGCATTCGTAAAACAGAAGGTACAACTGTCATGCCCAATGCGCCACGGACTGCATTAGCCGCATCTTGTGGTAGATTCTGGCTACCTGAAAAATTTATAACATCAATCGCCTTACCAGTTGCCGTAGCTGTAGCTCGCTTTACTTGGATGGTTTGTCCTGGAGGCGCTTGTTGTATAGGATCTTCAAAATTCTGAACATTCGGAATTGATTGATCATCAGGTTCATTGTTAATGTCATTGCGAACGGATTGCGAGCTATAATCTGGTATTTCACCCCGGTCAACCATGTTATTGTAAATGGTATATACCAGCTGTTTCGTAAACTGCTTGGTAAGCGGATATGGTCTTTGTCCAGATAATAAGGCTGCCCTAATTTGTTCCGTTTTCGTCATATTACTACCCTCTTTACTACCTAATACGCCTTTATAGTCAACTGAATAGTCGCCGGGAGTGAGTAGACTATCTTCCAACTCTTTGGTAAATATCATAACATGATCTCGTTTTTCCGTCAATCTTTCCTCGGGGATAGTCTTGACTTTATACGGCCGAATACTATATGCTAAATACATATAATATAGTTTGCGGAGGACCACATGACAAGCGAGTTAGTTATTGGATTAATCCAGCAAGGTAGCCAATTAATTAGTGAAATGATCCGCAACGAGGTTCGTAAACCACACGCAAGATATACCCAAGTGACTGAAACCGTAGTTTCTCAACCTGTAGAAACCAAAATCAAGGTAAAACTTGAACCGGAGACTAAGACCGAGGTTAAACTCGAACCAGTGACAATGTTTCACCCAGAAACCACATCAGATGAAGATTACAGGTGGGAATGTTGTACCAAACATTTGGGTGCAGCCGCGGTGTTATTGCGAGAAGCACATGAACGTGCGGTGACTAATAAAACCGTAGATGATTCGGTTGCTGAAAAAGTTATGGCAGCCTTAAATGAACACGCTGGTATGGATGATGATGTGAAGGTTATGCTATCTAATCCCAATGCCAGGGATGCTGCCCAAAGACTTATGGATGGATGTCGTCAATTAAGGCGTGCAGCCTGGGATTGTAAGATTACAATAGGTGGTGGTACAGTAGATGATGTGGCAGATGCTCGGTTATGGAATGATATGCTTTACCAGCAGGCTTATTCAGAAGCCAAGAAACACTCTGGTCAAGAATGTATCCGAACAGGTATGTAAGGAGAAATAAATGGCTACGATGCGAAATGGACTGGAAACGTGGTTGAAGCATGAGTGTACTGATAAATTAAATCCATTTATTGAGGCAAACGATTTAATAGTATTAACTAAATCAACATTGGTTGCCACTGAATTATTCTCAAGGCGTGACCCTAATTTCCCAAAGTTAGACGAAATCAGTAATGCTATGGTTGCACTTGAGGTAAAGCTAAAAGAAAAGGGTTTAATGAATCATGCCGCACAGAAGGCATTAAGTATGTACGAAATTGATGTACGATCAGCATTGGATGTTTGTGATGAAATATTTAATGCTATATTAATTAGTTCGGCTGAAACATTGGTAGAATGTCAGTGTGGGAAACATGAACCCACTGTGCGTGAAGCGGCACCCGAAATTCACCGCAAATATATCGAGGGCGGTGGGTATGAATATAAACCGGGTAAGCAATACACCGGAGCACAAATTGAGGAAGCATATAATTCGGGCGTGCTGGATTGGTTTTCAAACCATCCAGATGATAAGTTTAATATTATCCAATTAGTTGATGTTTTCGGTTGGCCAGCAGAGCAAATAAACTGCTATCTCGATATTTTGGTACAAGACGGCAACATAGATGAAATTGGGCAACCCATTGGTATTCCGTCCTTATATAAATATGGTGAACCAGCGATGGGAAAATCATCTATGGGTAATCAAAGTGTAATGGGTCAAGGTGGAATGTATGCCGTGGCCGCATTTTACAACATCGGAACATTTGCCGGTTTATACCATGTATGGTACGCTAATTCACTGGAAGAAGCTCAGAGAATATTGGAAGATAAGAAGAAAACAACCACTAACTTAAACTTT
>JAQTQZ010000086.1 GCA_028712695.1 Methylovulum sp.
ATTGGAGAAATAGCGTGAGCCATTTTTAAGTCGGCATATGCCTTCTTAGTTTGGTTAAGTTTTTCTTGCAACTCAGCTGCAGAAAGATCTTTTATTTCTGATTGTTTCATAATATATAATTAATTATGCTTCGAAATCTCTAGCAACGATGAATTTAGTTTTTACTGGAAGCTTTTGAGCCGCAAGACGTAACGCCTCTTTTGCAACTGACAAAGGTACTCCTCCAACTTCAAACATAATTCTTCCGGGTCTAACAACGGCAGCCCAATATTCAACTGCACCTTTACCTTTACCCATACGTACCTCAAGAGGTTTCTTTGTGATAGGTTTGTCTGGAAATATTTTGATCCATAATTGTCCTTCTCTTTTCATATAACGAGTTGCAGCAATACGTGCAGCTTCTATTTGACGAGAGGTTAAGAACATTCCATCTTCATGTACAGATTTAATACCAAACATTCCATTAGAAAGTTCATGCCCTCTTTGAGAGTTTCCTTTCATTTTACCCTTTTGTACCTTACGGTATTTTGTTCTTTTAGGCTGTAACATTTTTCTTTAGTTTAAAAATTTACTTTCTTTTACGAGCGTCTGGTTTACCACCTTTATTGAAAGGTTTTCTATCTCCTCTTGGAGAATCTCCACCTTTTCCACCAGCTTGTTTTTTATCCATTCCAGCAAGTGGAGAAAGATCTCTCTTTCCATAAACTTCACCTTTCATGATCCATACTTTAATACCCATTCTACCATAAGTAGTATGAGCTTCAGCTAAAGCATAATCAATATCAGCTCTGAAAGTTGATAGAGGAATTCTTCCTTCTTTGAAACCTTCTGAACGAGCCATCTCTGCACCATTCAAACGACCAGAAATCAAAACTTTGATACCTTCAGCGTTCATACGCATTGAAGCAGCAATAGCCATTTTGATTGCACGTCTGTAAGAAATACGGCTTTCGATTTGACGACAGATGCTTGTAGCAACTAGATACGCGTCAAGTTCAGGTCTTTTTATTTCAAAGATGTTAATTTGAACCTCTTTGTCAGTAACTTTCTTAAGTTCTTCTTTCAACTTGTCTACCTCTTGGCCACCTTTTCCGATAATAATACCAGGTCTAGCAGTAGTGATAGTAACGGTTACAAGTTTCAAAGTTCTCTCGATGATTACTTTTGATACACTAGCTTTTGATAAACGAGCATGGATATACTTTCTGATTTTATAATCCTCAGCGATTTTATCACCGTAATCATTTCCACCATACCAGTTAGAGTCCCATCCTCTGATGATACCAAGTCTATTTCCAATTGGATTTGTCTTTTGTCCCATCTTTATTAAATTGCTTGTGTGTTATTAATAGATCCTAACACGATTGTTACGTGGTTAGAACGTTTTCTAATTCTGTGCGCGCGACCTTGTGGAGCTGGACGAAGTCTTTTCAACATCATTCCACCATCTACTCTGATCTCTTTAACAAATAAACCAGCTTCTTCCATATTAGCCTCAGGGTTTTTTGCTTGCCAGTTGGCAATTACAGATAAAACCAATTTTTCTAATTTTCTTGAAGCTTCTTTAGAGCTAAATCTTAATATATTAAGTGCTCTTTCTACCTTCTGACCTCTTACTAGATCTGCTACTAAGCGCATTTTTCTAGGTGAAGTAGGGCAGTTATTCAATTTTGCGAAGGCTAGAGACTTATTAGCCTCTTTTCTTGCATCTGCTGTTTCTCTTTTACGAACTCCCATTGCTTCTTATTTTTTACCTTTATTTTTTGCTCCAGCATGACCCCTAAAAGATCGAGTTGGTGAAAACTCTCCTAATTTGTGACCTACCATATTTTCTGTTACGTAAACTGGTACAAATTGACGACCGTTATGAACTGCGATTGTTTGTCCAACAAAGTCCGGAGTAATCATAGAAGCTCTAGACCATGTCTTTACTACTCCTTTGTTCCCTTTTTCTATGTTTTCTTCAACCTTTTTCTCTAACTTATAATGAACGAAAGGTCCTTTTTTTAATGAACGTGCCATATCTTAATTATTTCTTTCTACGTTCTACAATATACTTGTTACTCGGGTTTTTCTTAGAACGTGTTCTATAACCTTTAGCAGGTATACCGTTTCTAGATCGTGGATGTCCACCAGAAGAACGTCCTTCACCACCACCCATTGGGTGATCGACTGGGTTCATTGCTACTGGTCTTGTTCTTGGTCTTCTTCCTAACCATCTTGTTCTACCCGCTTTACCAGATACAACTAATTGATGATCTGAATTAGATACTGCTCCAATTGTAGCAGCACAAGTCAACAAGATTAATCTTGTTTCACCAGAAGGCATTTTGATTGTAGCATATTTTCCGTCTCTTGCCATTAATTGTGCGAATGTTCCAGCAGAACGAGCAATTACAGCTCCTTGTCCTGGTCTCAATTCGATACAAGAAATTACAGTTCCTAATGGAATTCTGCTTAATGGTAAAGTATTACCTATTTCAGGTTGAGATTCTGGTCCAGAAACTAATTTCTGACCCACTTTCAATCCGTTTTGAGCAATAATGTATGTTTTCTCACCATCAGCATAAGCTAATAATGCGATAAACGCAGTACGATTTGGATCATATTCGATTGATTTCACCGTCGCTGGAATTCCTTCTTTTGTACGTTTGAAATCAATAATACGATATCTCTGCTTGTGACCACCACCCGTATAACGCATGGTCATCTTTCCTTGACTATTTCTACCTCCAGAGTTTTTTATCGGCGCTATCAAAGAGCGTTCCGGCTTATCAGTTGTAATGGCGTCATAACCATTCACAACTCTAAATCGCTGACCTGGGGTAATAGGTTTTAATTTTCTTACTGACATTTTTCTATCTTAGATATTGTTGTAAAAATCAATTGTTTCTCCTTCTTGTACTTGTACAAATGCTTTTTTAGCAGCATTCGTCTTTCCACTGATAAGACCACTTTTAGTGTATTTTGTAGTTCTATCCGGTCTAACATTCATCGTATTGACACTCAAAATAGTTACTCCATAAGCAGCTTCAACAGCTTTCTTAATTTGTACTTTATTTGCTTTTTTGTCAACGAAGAATCCAAAGCGGTTTAAAACTTCACTTTCTTTGGTTACTTTTTCTGTTACTATAGGTTTAATTATGATGCTCATATCCTATTATTTGCTTAAATTTTCTTCAATTACCTCTAAAGAACCTTCTAAAAGCACTAAACTATTAGTGTTTAAAATATCATAAGTACTTAATTCTGAGCTACTTATCACCTTAGATGCCTTTAAATTGCGTGACGACAAATATACATTTTTATTCGAATCGCCCAACACAAATAAAGATTTTTTATCTTCCAACCCTAAAGCTTTCAATACATTGATGAAATTCTTAGTGTTTGGTGTTTCAAAATTGAAGTCTTCAAGAACAATTATGTTTGCTTCTTTTGCCTTAATTGAGAACGCAGATTTTCTTGCTAAACGTTTCAAGCTTTTATTCAATTTGAATGAATAACTTCTTGGTCTTGGCCCGAAAACTGTTCCACCACCTTTAAACAATGGATTCTTTGCACTACCCGCACGAGCAGTTCCAGTTCCTTTTTGTTTTTTAATTTTACGAGTACTTCCTGCTACTTCAGCTCTTTCTTTTGCTTTGTGCGTTCCTTGACGTTGATTAGCAAGATATTGCTTAACATCAAGATATACTGCGTGATTGTTTGGTTCTATACCAAATACTGAATCAGAAAGTTGAACTTTTCTTCCAGTATCTTTTCCGTTTAAATCTAATACTTTTGCTTCCATTACTTGTGAATGATTACATAAGAGTTGTTATGTCCAGGAACGCATCCTTTAATAACAAGTAGGTTCTTTTCAGCTACTACTTTTAAAACT
>JAQTQZ010000087.1 GCA_028712695.1 Methylovulum sp.
CCGTGCCAAATCTTGGATCGCTGAAACTAAAACTGGGGCTTTGATGATGTCGCTCATTTTCATTCCTCCTAAAGGAATTCTACTGCATTGAAAATAAGCGGTTACACGAAATTATTTACACTCCCAGGATGTACGGCAACGCTTGATAACCATTTTCCTAATCTTCACTTGTAAAACTTTAGAGCCCTTTTGTTGATTAACACCTTTGATTGGGTATATAAAAAATTGGTCTACACTTAACACATGCCAGCGTAGGTTGTACCTTCATTACGGTTGTATCTTGGCGGCTGATCATTGACTGGTGATCCGAACAATCCCAAACCAACTCCCAGAATGCGGCTTATTCTTATAACATACGAGTAAAATAAGGCGGCAAAATCCCTCGCTTATTAAGGATAGGAACAACTATGAAATACCGACTGAACTATTGGCTGTTACCGCCGCTTCTACTGGCTTCTTCGCTAACGGCGGCGGCGCCTGTTTATGCGCCTTATGTGGATATGACGCTTTGGCCGACACCGAATGTCGACCAGATTGGCGTCAGGCAGGGCATCAGCCAATTTACGCTGGCGTTTATCGTCACGGGTTCGGGTAATTGTGTCCCGTCCTGGGGCGGCGTACAAGATGTAGAGGCGGGTTTGACATCGGATTTGTTGACCGCTATTGCCAGTTCTATCGATAAATTCAGGACAAATCACGGTGAAATCGCCATTTCCTTCGGCGGCGCCAACGGCCTGCCGCTGGCGCAATCGTGCACCTCCGTTGATGGGTTGGTCAATGCTTATCAGTCCGTGATCGACACCTATGACTTGACCCATATCGACTTCGACATCGAAGGTTCCGCGCAACAGGATAGCGCTTCGATTGAACGAAATTTCCACGCGGTCAAACGCTTGCAGCAACAGGCTACCGCCCAAGGGAAAGCCCTGCATGTGTCACTAACCTTGCCGACGATGGAAAGCGGTTTGACGCAGGACGGCCTGGATGTTGTTCGCTCCGCATTGAACCATAGGGTGGCTGTCGATACGGTGAATTTGATGACAATGGATTACGGTCATCCGGTTGCCGATATGGGCGCTGCCGCCATTCAGGCTGCCCAAGCTGTGCACGGGCAGCTCAACAATCTTTATCAGTCATTGGGAAAGCTGAAAACATCCCGCCAATTATGGCGAATGATCGGGATTACCCCAATGATAGGTGTCAACGATTCAGCTGGGGAAACGTTTTCGCTTAATAACGCACGTTCTGTTTCAGCTTTTGCGCGGAGCACGTCGGTCGGGTTTCTTTCCATGTGGTCGGTGGCACGCGATAAAGCCTGTCCTGGCGGGCCTTCGCCTTGGGCATCGTCGGATTGTTCCGGAATCAATCAGGGCATGGGTGCATTTGCCAAGCTATTGAAAACTAAAACCGCCTATTGGGGACAAGGCGTTGTGCAGAACCCAGACTACGGCACCGGGCCTACCGGAACTGGCGAGTGGTCATCGGCACAGATTTATCTGGCGGGCGATGCCGTCACTTACAACAACGCAACCTATATAGCCAAATGGTGGACTCAGGGTGACATTCCCGGGCAAACCGATGTGTGGGTTCTGGTGGTCAAGTAATTTGGTTCTGTCGCAAATATCCCAAACTTGGGAGATAATCCGCCCATTTTCGTTGCCAGAATATGAAGATCAGCTTTAAAGGCGCCCACTATCCGAAAGACGTTATCCTGTACGCGGTGTAATGGTCAACAAAAACCGGACACTTTCTCAGGCAACCTTGCTGTAAAATTCCCGTTCAAATTCCAAAGGCGTTTTATAGCCTAATGTCGAATGCAAACGCCTGCCGTTATAAAAAGCAACACATCAATAATGCTGTGTTTGCGGCAGCCTTTGTCTTGAACCTTTCGTAGTTCAATTGTTCGTGCTTTAGGCTACGGAATACCCGTTCGGTTGGACTGTTATCCCAACAATCGCCTTTGCGGCTCATGCTCTGTTTCATCTTCATGACGCTTAAATGCTGGCGGTATTCGGAACTGGCGTATTGGCTGCCCCGATCCGAATGGTGAAGCAATCCCGGATCGGGTTTCCGGCGCCAAAACACCATTTGCAGGGCTTGGACGCACAAGGATGTGCGCATGTGGCCGTCAATTGCCCAACCGATGACTTGCCGTGAAAATAAATCCACGACGATGGCCACATAAAGCCAGCCTTCAAATGTCCAGACATAGGTTATATCCGTCGTCCATACGTGGTTCGGCTTTGCCACATTAAATTTCCTATCCAGCAAGTTCGGCGCAATGGCTTCGTTATGGTTGCTGTCGGTCGTGGCCTTGAAGCGTTTTGGATAGCGGGGCTTTAAGTTCAATTCGGCCATCACCCTCCGGGTCTTATAACGACCCACGGGGAATCCTGCTTTTTTCAGCCCGTCCGACAGCCGCCGCGCTCCATCCGCAACTGCTCTTTTTCTTTGCGCTGCCGTACTAGCTCGTCGTGATCCGCCAGATTCTGTAGACTGTCATAAGTGTCCGGCTTTATTAGACCATTTCACCTCTCCATGGTTCAGGTTTGGAGTACGGATATGGGAGGCATCGAAAGGAACAGCTTGCGCCAGGCCTTTGCAGATAGCAATTAGTTCGTCAGTTTCGTTGTTCTCCAAAGTTGGTTTGGTTGCTAACCTTCGCAATGCATCGCGTTGCCAAGCTGGACAGTCAGCCGACCATGCTAAAATATTCATTAAGGCTTCAGATTCCGTGGTCATGTTTCCTCATCTTCAAAGCATTTTGATAAATTTTATCACAGTGTTCCTTTTGTTCCTGGCATAAAATCCGTTTGCAAAACTTACTATTTATTCAACGGGCAGCAAAAAGACGACGGTGTTTGCTTACGAAGACGGCAACAGCAATTCAGTAATCTGGCTTTATGCAGATTTTTGGACAGTTTCATGGATGGAATTTAGCAAGCAGCTACGGTAAATTTTGATTATTGACCTAACCCTGCAACCATTTGTTTTTATGAGCTTTTATTTTGTCTAAAAAAACCTTCATTTGTTAGACAAACTATGTTTGTGCGCTATAGGTGGATCAGGTTATATTTTTCACTTGCAATATGGTGACATATTTGCCAACATCCATTACATGAAAAACACCAGACCCATATCATGGCTGAAAGCAGCGCGTAAGGACTTCGAGGAATTTCCCGAAGCCGTGCAAGGCGACATGCTCGACGCACTCACGATTGCCGCCGAGGGCGGCAAGTCTGACAAGGCAAAGCCATTCAAGGTGGCGTGTTCGAGATTGCGCTTAAGCATCGCGGCGATGCTTTCCGTACCCTCTACGCCATCAAGATTGATACGGATATTTGGGTGCCCCATGCTTTTCAGAAGAAATCGAAATCAGGGATCAAAACACCGCAAATGGAAGTTGATCTTATCAGTGAACGGCTCAAGAGATTGAAGGAGGCTTTAACATGAATAACGATGATATGGAACTGGTGCGCGGTAGCGGCAACGTTTACCGCGATTTTGACCGCCCCAATGCAGGGCTGGAGCAAGCCCGCGCCATTGTAGCCGCGAAAATTATTGGCATTCTCGATGACCGCAAGCTCTCGACACGCGATGCCGAAAAGCAAACGGGGGTTTCCCATTCTGAATTCTCGCGCATCCGTAATCGTACAACGAAGTATTTTTGGAACATTTGTGTAAGTATTATTGGAACAATTTGCAGAAACAGGTGTTGCCAGCGGCAAAGATGCACACCGTCCAAATGTTTGCCTATTTTAATCACGGCATATCA
>JAQTQZ010000052.1 GCA_028712695.1 Methylovulum sp.
CAAGACTGGTCGATGCCGTGGGTGTCGATGTCGCACACCGATTCCAGCCACATCGCGTTAATGATGGCGAAGGCCGACGCAAAGCCGACGCCCAATATCCAAGTGAAATACCACATGCGCTTGCTCCTAATAAAGTGTGTGTGAATCTTTTAAAACCGACGCCTCAGTGATGCTGCCCCAGAGTATTTTGTACACCCAACGCGTATATAGCAGCACGATGGGCAAAAACACCACGGTGATCCAGAATGCCCACAATAACGTGGTGTGGCTAGAGCTGGCATCCCATAAGGTCAGGCTAGAACGTGGATCGGTAGAGGAAATCAGCAAGAAAGGAAATAGACCAAAACCTACAGTCAACAAAATACCGGCAATGCCTAGGCTACTGAATAGGAATGCAGCCATTGTTGAAGTACCTTTGCCAAGCAGCCAAGCTAAAATCAAGCCTAGAAAACCCAATAGCGGTGCCAACAGCATCCAAGGGTGCGCCATAAAGTGTTGTAGCCAGCTAGCGCCGACTGCAATCACGGCTTTATTGAGCGGGTTGGAGGGCGCATCAGTGGCCGCCATCTGGGTAATTTCTGGACGGTCTATGCCAATAAACACCCAAAGCGTG
Source organism: Methylovulum sp. (assembly GCA_028712695.1). GTDB lineage: Bacteria > Pseudomonadota > Gammaproteobacteria > Methylococcales > Methylomonadaceae > Methylovulum. Next base: position 614 of record JAQTQZ010000052.1, read on the forward strand.
ACGGCCACCATGCCTGCCAACAGCAGCGGGCCGAGAATTGCCACCGTTTGTGTGGCGCGGTCATGAATCACGTCTTCAGTGCGCCATTTTAAAAACAGCGCACCGTGAAAGCTGCTGGCCAACAAGCTGACGACACCGCACAGCAATGCGAACGGGCTTAATAGTCCCCAAAATGAGCCATCGTAAAATGCCCGCAAATCTTGATCCAGGTGGAAAGGCAGGCCGAGTATCAGATTGCCGACCAAAACGCCCAATAAAACCGGCGGTAACGTCCCGCCTATGAACAACCCCCAATCCCACGCATTACGCCAGCGCGGATCACTGACCTTACTGCGGTAATCGAAGCCCGCAGGCCTGAAAAACAGTGCAAACAACACGAGCAGCATTGCCACATACAGGCCGGAAAACAAGGTTGCATACACGGCAGGCCAGACCGCAAAAATTGCGCCGCCCAATAACACCAGCCACACTTGGTTGCCTTCCCATGTCGCGCCCACGGTGTTGATAATAACGCGGCGCTCGACATCGGTTTTGCCAACAAAGGGCAGCAAGGTGCTGACGCCAAAATCGAAGCCTTCCGTCAAGGCGAAGGCTATCGCGACCACGCCGATGAATAGCCACCAGATCACGCGCATAGTTTCATAATCAAACATGGAATTCTCCTTAAAATGGGTTGGATGGTTACGGCTGATGTCCGTGATGCAAAGCATGGTCGCCCGATATGGCATGGCGGGCATGATCGCGAAGCTGCGCATCGAAATAGCGATGGATAGCGGCTATCAGTTCCGGCTCGGTGGTCACATAGTCAATTTGTCCGCCATTTGGCAAATCGTGGTAGTTGAATTGCACCCGCCCTGCCGCTGAAGCCAATTCCTTGACGCCTGGCATGTCATTGCCGTGGATGCGCTGCGGGCCGGAAAAGTCACCTTGGGCAAAATGGGCGGCGATTCCTGCAAGATGTTGACGGATCAAGCTGATTTGCTCGTTATCCTCGGTATTTTTGGCAATCACTTGCTGTATGCCGCCGCTGTCGGTTTTATTGAAAATGTGCAGGGTTTTGTCCAAATTGAACGGCATTACGTGGACACCGCGTTCGACAACAGCGTCCAGCCGCTCGGCTGGTGCTGGCTCGATAGCGTTGGTGGCGGGGCAAACCGCGCCGATTAAAAAAGCGAAAAGCAGTAAATTTTTCATGGCGAGTTCCAAGTTAATGTGCCGTGGTGGTTGCTTGTTCATGGCAATAACGGCCTGTGTGCAAACTGCTGGGCCCGATACGCACATATTTTTGCATCAGATACAGTTCGATGATGAGTAGCACTGTATAGAACAAGGCAAAGCCGCCGATGCTAAACCACAATTGCCCGCTACTGACGCTCGACACACTCAGGTGGGTAGGAAGGATGCCGGAAATAGTCCACGGTTGGCGGCCAAATTCGGCGACAAACCAGCCGGTTTCGGCGGCAATCCACGGCAACGGGATACACCACACCGCCATGCGCAACAGCCAGCGTTTTTGGTCGGCGACACGGGTGGCGCAATAATAAAATGTCATGGCAAACACAAACAGCATGGTAAAGCCGCAAGCGACCATCACGCGGAATGTCCAGAACAGCGGGGCGACCTTAGGGATGGTGTCATTGGCGGCTTTTTCTATCATTGCCGCATCGGCATCAACGACATTTTCGGTGTATTTTTTCAGCAATAGGCCATAGCCCAAATCGGCTTTATGTTCGGCAAACGCCTGTTTGGTTGCGTCGCTATGGTCACCGCTACGGAGTTTTTGCAGCTCGCCGTAGGCCACCATGCCGTTTTTAACGCGTACCAAACTGCCTTCCTGTAACTCCTTCAAACCCTTGACTTCTTCATCAATCGAACGGGTTGCCATTAACCCCAGCAAAAAAGGGATTTTAATGGCGTAGCCAGTGCGTTGCCCGTTTTGGTCCGGAATCCCAATGAGGGTGAAACTGGCTGGAGCCGGTTCGGTTTCCCATTCTGCTTCAATCGCTGCGAGCTTCATTTTTTGCGTTTCACCAGAGGTGTAGCCGCTTTCATCGCCCAGCACGATCACCGACAAAATTGACGCCAAACCAAACGCCGAAGCAATCGAAAATGACCGCCGTGCAAAGCCGATGTCGCGTTTGTTCAATAAATACCACGAGCTGATGCCTAACACGAACATCGAGCCGGTGACATAACCCGCCGCGACGGTATGCACAAATTTGACCTGTGCGACTGGATTTAAGATCACATCGGCAAAGCTGGTCATTTCCATGCGCAACGTTTCGTAATTGAATTCCGCACCGACTGGATACTGCATCCAGCCGTTGGCAATCAGGATCCACAACGCCGATAAACTGGTGCCGACGGCTAACAGCCAAGTCACGGTGAGATGTTGGACTTTGGTCAACTTGTCCCAGCCGAAGAAAAACAAGCCCACGAAAGTGGATTCCAGAAAGAATGCCATCCAACCTTCGCTGGCGAGTAACGGGCCAAAAATATCACCGACATAATGCGAGTAATAGGCCCAATTGGTGCCAAACTGGAATTCCAGCGTCAGCCCCGTGGTTACGCCCATCGCAAAATTGATGCCGAACAGCTTGCCCCAGAACTTGGTCATATCCTTATAAACTTCCTTGCCCGTCATCACATACACCGATTCCATGATGCCGAGGATAAAAGTCATGCCTAGGGTAAGTGGTACAAATAGGAAATGGTACAGCGCGGTCAGACCAAATTGCAGCCGCGACAGCATAACAACATCATCACCGATCATGGTGGGGCTCCTTTGTAGGTTGGGAAGAAAAATCACTTGGGTTGGCGGGTAGTGCGAAATGGGCGGCAATATCGGGTTTGCTGGCTGGCTTGTCCTGCCAGCGAAAAATAAGGAACCAAAGTCCGGTCAATAAGATGACTTTGATGAATAAGGCGAGGCTTATTTCCCAGCGTAATAAGCCGAGTCTAGGGATAGAGCGGTTCATCATAATAGCGGCTCTCCAGTTAAAAATTGATAAAACCATCGTTTTTGGTGGCACGCATGATTTTTAAGTCATGGCTAATCACATTCCCCGCCATCACTTTTATGACTTGTTTTTAGATATTGCTATGACTAAAGTCGACAAACCCAACAGTAAAATTGACCCGGATATGAATAAAATCCCCATACCGGCTTGATGGTGCGCCTGAATGTCGGCAATCAGCAACCGGGATAAGGCGGTGATGGCGATAAAAATCAAACACCGCACGGGCATGGCATTGGTCTGAAAATAAATACCGACCATCGCGCCTAATTCCAGATAGATAAATAACAGCAGAATGTCACCTATTGTGGCATTTCCATTGGTAATCATGCCTGCAAAAGCCATGACCGCTGACCAGACGATACTGGCACCAATGACAAATAGCGCCAGATAATGAAACACTTCAATTAATAAATTGCCCAATTCGTCAATCCACGCTTTATGGGTTTCACGAAGCTCACTTAAATGTTGTGGTTTCATGGTATTAACGGTTCCGAGTATAAATGTTAAGGGAATACCTAAATGCTTGGAGTATAGCGCTTCAAAATAATAAGCAAATATCGGGCCATTTTTTAGTATCTGTTTGTGCGCCTAAGTCTTTATTTTAAAAACGAAACGAGTTGATGCCATCGGATAGGTTGTTTCACTGTGAAACAGTGCAACATTTCTGTTTTATTTGAAACACCACTGAAACATAACCAGCGGTGTTTTCGGTTAGGCCATGGAAATTAAGGGAGCTGTTTAACGGAATAATTCCGGTGACAAACCGACCGCCAATCCGTTAAGCACTAGCGGCCGTAGCCATTCACAAACCAGAAAAAATCAACAGGGCGTTGTTGTTTTCAAGTATTCCCAGCCCATATTTTGTTATCTCAAAACCCCTGTCGGGTGCGAATAATTATCCAGTACCTGCACATAATTGGCCCGCTCATACGCACTAGGGTCGATGGCGTGCTGTTGGCTAACACTGCCTTTTAGCTGTGTGACGGAACTGTATTCGTGCGCATCTAGCCAGTCTTCAAGCGCCTGCAAGAGAGTAGCCAAATACGCAGTGCCACGTTCCAGCAAGACGCTGCAAAGATGCACCACATCCGCACCCGCCAACAAGGCTTTTAACACCTCTGGTGCCTGATGGAAGCCGCCGGTGACGGCCAGGGACAGCCCGACCCGGCCATACAGCACCGCAGTCCAGCGGATGCGCAACAAGGCTTCAGAAGACGTTGACAACTCCAGCTTAGGCACCACTTGCAAGGTTTCCAGGTCAATGTCCGGTTGATAAAAGCGATTGAACAGGACAATGCCGTCAGCGCCTGCTGTTTCCAGACGTTTGGCAAAATTAACGGGCGAGCTGAATTGTGATGATAGTTTCAGGGTGAGCGGAATGCTCAGCTGGTTTTTTAATTCCCGCACGATTTCCAGGTAGTGGTTTTCGACAGTTTCGCTGCTGTCATGGCCATTGGCGGCCAATTGGTAAATATTCAGCTCCAGTGCATCAGCGCCCGCTTGTTGCAGCGCCACGCCGTAATCCAGCCAGCCGCTCAACGACGTGCCGTTTAAACTGGCGATAACGGGAATTGCCAGCACCGACTTCAGCTCTTGCAAATGTTCCAGATATTGTTCCTGATAGGTCAATACCTTATCAGGCACTGGATGAAAGGAATCGGCTTCACCATGGCCTATCGCCTGCTGATAAAAAAACCGTTCCAGCTGTTGTGCTTCGGATTCAATTTTTTCTTCAAACAACGATGCCATCACTAACGCCGATGCACCCGCATCTTCCAAGCGGCGGGCCGTGTCCAGATCCTTGGTTAATGGGGATGCCGATGGCACCAAAGGGTTTGCCAGCTTCAGGCCTAGGTAATGTGTTGTTAAATCAACCATGGTTCACCTCTTTAGTGGTATCAATTTTCAGCTGGGCTTTGACTGCCGAGACGCTGGTGTTTTCGTTCCACTCCAACTCCGACAATTGTTTGTAGTAGTGATAGCGGTTTTTGACATCTTGTTGCGCTTGTTTCAGAAAAGCTTCGGCCGCCTCTGGATGGGTTTGCCACAACATACTGAACCGGGTTTCGGTCATGACAAAATCGCGGTAAGGGATGGAAGGTTCGGCGGAATCAAGGTGCATGGGGTTTTTGCCTTGTTTGGCTTTGTTGGGATCGAAGCGGAACAACGGCCAATGCCCGCTTTTTACCGCCAAGTTTTGTTGGCGGTGATTGTTGGACAGATCGACGCCATGTGCAATACAGGGCGCGTAGGCGATAATGATGGATGGGCCATCATGCGCTTCCGCTTCCAAAAAGGCACTCAATGTTTGGGTGTCTTTGCCTGCGTAAGCGACATGGGCAACATAGACATTGCTGTAATCCATCGCCAGTAAGGCCAAATCTTTTTTGGCCGTAGCCTTGCCGCCAGCCGAGAATTTTGCGACCGCACCCAGCGGGGTTGCTTTCGATGTTTGCCCGCCGGTGTTGGAATACACTTCCGTATCCAGCACCAGAATGTTGACATTACGCCCGCTCGCCAAGACATGGTCGACACCACCATAACCGATGTCATAGGCCCAGCCGTCACCACCAATAATCCAGACGCTTTTTTTACACAGGTTATCAGCCAGTTCACGCAATGTCACCGCCGCGTCGTCCGGGAGTTCGGATAAGCGTTGTTTTAAATCGGCAACCCGTTCACGTTGCTCATAAATACCGGCTTCATCGGTTTGGTCGGCATTTAAGAGCGTATAAACGAATTCCCGGCCAAGCTGTTCACGTAGAGAAAACAGCAATTCAGCGGCATGGCTGGCTTGCTGGTCTAGCGAGACCCGCATCCCCAAACCAAATTCGGCATTGTCTTCAAACAGCGAGTTATTCCATGCGGGGCCGCGTCCTTGCGCATTTTTAGTCCACGGCGTGGTTGGCAGGTTGCCGCCATAAATGGATGAGCAGCCCGTTGCATTGGCAATCACCATGCGGTCGCCAAACAGCTGAGAAGCCAGTTTTAGATACGGTGTTTCGCCGCAACCGACGCACGCGCCGGAAAACTCAAACAGCGGCTGCATCACCATCGCGCCTTTAATCGTGTTGGTTTTCAGCAGGCGGCGGTCATATTCGGGCAGCGCTAAAAAGAAGTCCCAGTTGCCGCGCTCAGCCTCACGCAACGGCGGTTGCGGGTGCATGTTCAAGGCCTTGCGGCTGGCGTTGGATTTGTCACGGATGGGGCAAATGTCAACGCACAGAGTGCAACCTGTGCAGTCTTCCGGCGACACTTGATAGCTCATGGACAAACCCGCCGGAAAGTCCTTGCCTAACATGGGGGCATGTTTAAAGGTTTCTGGCGCGTCGTTTAACAGCCCGTTCGCATAAATTTTGCTGCGTATCACGCCGTGTGGGCAAACCATCACACATTTGCCGCATTGGGTGCACAAATCGGTTTCCCAGACCGGGATTTCCAAGGCCAGATTGCGTTTTTCAAAGGCCGCCGTGCCGACCGGGAAAGTACCGTCAGTTGGCATGGCGCTGACGGGCAATAAATCGCCGCGTCCGGCGATAATTTCCCCGGTCACGCGCTTGACAAAATCGGGGGCGGAATCGGGGATGCGCGATTGAATGGCCAGATTGCCGATGGTATCGGTACGCGGTGGGTACCCTACGGCTTGTAGGTTCGCCAGTGTTTCATCAATCGCTTTAAAGTTTAGCTCGACAATCCGTTGGCCTTTTTTGCTGTAGGTTTTTTCGACGGCGTGTTTAATCGCGGTGATAGCCTCTGCTTGCGGCAGCACACCAGAAATGGCAAAAAAGCAGGTTTGCATGATGGTGTTGATGTGCTTGCCCATGCCGCTGTTTTCGGCGACGGCATAACCGTCGATGACATAAAAGCGGATGTTTTTAGCCAACATTTGTTGCTGCATTTTTTTTGGTAGCGTGTCCCAAATTTGCCCGGCTGGTGTTGGTGAGTTCAGCAAAAACACGGCGTTGTCGGCCGCGTTGGCCAGCATGTCATAACGTTCCAGAAACACGCTCTGATGACAGCCGATAAAGTTGGCATCGTTATCGCTGATGAGATAAGTTGAATGGATGGGTTTGCTGCCAAAGCGCAAATGCGAGACGGTAATCGCGCCGGATTTTTTAGAGTCGTAGACAAAATAGCCTTGCGCATACAACTCGGTCGCTTCACCAATGATTTTAATGCTGTTTTTATTGGCGCTGACCGTACCGTCACTGCCTAGGCCGTAAAACATGGCCTGGAAGATGTCGGCATGCGCATCGGTGCGGAAACTGGCGTCCCACGTTAAGCTGGTGTGGGTGACGTCATCGTGGATGCCGATGGTGAAATTATTTTTCGGCTGGTCTTTCGCCAGCTCGTCATAAATTGCCTTAACCATTGCCGGCGTGAATTCTTTGGACGACAAACCATAGCGCCCTCCGACAATTTTTGGCAGCCCCGAAAATTTGCTATGGTTTTGGGCGATTGCGGTCAGCACATCTTTATAAAGCGGCTCGCCATTGGCGCCGGGCTCTTTGGTGCGGTCCAGCACGGCGATTTTCCGGCAGGTTGCGGGCAGGGCAGCGATTAGGCTATCGGCATCGAACGGGCGGTATAAACGTACTTTCAACAAGCCGACCGCTTCGCCCTGTTGGTTGAGCGTAGCCAACGCTTCTTCCGCCGCTTCCGCGCCTGAGCCCATTATCACAAGCACGCGCTCGGCGTGTTCTGGGCCCAGATAATCAAACAGCCGATAAGCGCGGCCGGTGAGCGCTGAAAAACGGTCCATTGTATTCTGCACAATGGCGGGCAAGGCTTGGTAGTAGAGGTTGACGGCTTCGCGGCCTTGAAAATACACGTCGGGGTTTTGCGCGGTGCCGCGTAAGGCGGGATTATCGGGCGTCATGCCTCGGCTTCGATGTGCGGTGATCCAGTTATCATCAATCATTGCGCGGAGCACGTCATCGTCTAGTGTATGGATTTTAGCCACTTCATGCGAAGTGCGGAAACCGTCAAAAAAATGCAGCATCGGCACACGGCTTTCCAAGGTCGCGGCATGGGCAATCAATGCAAAATCCATGACTTCTTGGGGCGAGTTGGAGCACAGCATGGCAAAGCCGGTCATGCGCACGGACATGACATCGCTGTGGTCGCCAAAAATGGATAAGGCTTGGCAGGCGAGGGAGCGGGCGGCAATATGGAACACCGTCGGCGTCAGTTCACCGGCGATTTTGTACATGTTCGGGATCATCAGCAGCAAGCCTTGCGAGGCCGTGAACGTGGTTGCTAATGCACCGGCTTGCAAGGCACCGTGGATGGCGCCTGCTGCACCCGCTTCGCTTTGCATTTCGATGACATGCGGCACCGTTCCCCATAAATTAGGCTGGCCGCGTGATGACCATTCGTCCGCCCATTCACCCATCGGCGATGCGGGGGTAATTGGATAAATGGCAATCACTTCATTAAGTTTGTGCGCTATCGTAGCCGCCGCTTGGTTTCCATCGATGGTAAGTGTTTTTCGATTGTGCATAAAACAAGCCTCGGGATGAACAGAAAGAAATGTGATTGGTTAGTGCTGAATAGCCATCACGCGAGCCAGTGCGCATCTAAGGTGCGAGGGCTAAAGTCCATGATTCCTGCGCCCTCCTGTGCTGAATGGCTACTGACTGTTGTAGGTTCAATAAAAAGTGACAACGCATTGCACGCTGCAAATTCGTCATCTACCCAGTAGACTAAAGCCGTTGATCTATTCAGTTCCATTATTTTCTTTTCCTATAGGTAAAGTGAAATAAAAAGTAGTGCCTTTTCCAAATTGGCTGTTAAAGCGTAGCGTACCCTCATGCGCCTCAATAATCGAGCGGGAAATGGATAGGCCCATGCCCATACCCTCTGCTTTTGTGGTGTAAAAAGGGGTCAATATGTTTTTTTGCCCATTTTCATCAATACCAAAGCCACTGTCTTCTATCCTGACTTCTAGTGTGCATGGGCCGTTTAGCAGGGTTTGTATGCTTAAATCACGTGCTTTTTCCGGCGGTAAGAGGGAAAGCGCATCTATGCTGTTTTTGATTAGATTTAATATAACTTGTTCAATTTGGATGTGGTCAATAAAGAGTTGGGGCAGGTCTTTTGCCAAGAGCAGCTGCGGCTTGACATGATGCTGCTTAATATAAGACCCGCATAATGCCAAGGCATCAATAATCAAGCCATTAATATCAGCGGTTGAACGCTGTGGTTTTTTGGATCTGACAAATTCCCGCATACGGTGGATTATTTTGCCTGCCCTCAGTGCCTGCTCATAAGTTTTTTGCAAGGTCTCATTAAGCAACGCCTGATTGATTGTTTCATTTTTTATTAAATGCAAACAGGTCTGGGCGTAGCTAGTGATGGCGGTGAGTGGTTGATTTACTTCATGGGCAATGCCGGACGCCATTTCCCCCATTAAGCCATGCCGCGTGACATGCGCCAGTTCGTCGATATGTTGCTGGTCACGCAGTTCCTGGCGTTTACGTTCAGACACATCACGGACAATTTTGGTCAAATAGGTTGTTCCATCAATGGAAAATTGTGCCGTGGAAACGTCCAGTGGCACAATGCCGCCTTCTTTGCGGAAACCTTGCATTTCCTTGATGATGCCGGTAACGCAGTGCAACATGCTATCTGAAGTGCCGGGTGAGCTGTTTTTATACGCCGATGACGGAATAAGCAGGCTAATGTCGCGACCGATCAGCTCCCTTTTGCGGTAACCAAAAATTTTCTCTACGGCGTCATTGATAGAAATGATCGCCCCGGACAAATTAATGGTGATGATGCCTTCCACCGCGGCATTAAAAATGGCATTAAGTTTTTTCTCCCGCTCGATTAATCTTTTTTCGAACCCCTCCAGTTGTGCAGTCCTTTCAAGTAAATCAGCATGGGATTTCATTAATGCTTGGGATTGTTCAAAAATTCTTTTCTTTAATTTTTTATTTAGGCAGGCAATGGTCTCATGCGCTATTTTGGTTTCGGTGATGTCGATCATTGACAGGTTTATCTGCGTGGCATCGCTTTCGTTTTTAGCATAAATGCCCCGGCATTCTAAATAGATAAACTTTACAGTGTTGTCCGGATCATTTTCCGGATTTAAGGCGGCTTGTTTGTCATTGGGGTGGTTCAACTGGATAAACAGGATTTGCTCGGTACGCCTGCTGAAAATGTCACAAATAAAAAAATAATAGCTATCCTGATCCGATGGGCTAATAAAATGCCCAAATTTTTTGTGCACCAGCTCGATAGGGCTAAAACCCAGCAGCCGTGCGGCAGCCGGATTGGCTTTTTGGATAACGCCGGCCTCATCCAAGGTCAGATAGCCTATCGGCGAGGAATTATAAAGACTGGCATAACTGTCGCGCGATAGCATCAATTCATGTTGCGAATGTTTCAGTTCCTCATTTTGTAATTCCAGTTCTATCTGGTGGACCTGAAATTCATACAGCAGTTTTTGTATATTTTTAGTGGATTGCCGCACAGCATTAGTGTCAGCTTCGCTAAGCAGGGCTTCGGCTTGTTTGCGCAAATCAATGCGGGTGCTGCTCATTGGTTTGTCCTGCCGTGGGCATCGTCAATCGCCAATAAGATGAGGGCGGGGCTGCTGGGGGATTGTTTTAACATACGACCGTTGATAACCAGTTCTTTTTTGCCAATATCAGGAAACTCCGCCGCGTAATAAAACGCATCGAAAGCCGTCGTGCTGGCAAAGGTCTGGGCTAAATGTTGGCGCAGTTGCTCAGAATTCCAAGCCGAGCCACTGATGTTAAACAAAGACTGGCCTGCCAGCGTTTCATTGCCGCGATTAAACGCCTGGTTATAGGCCGGATTGCCGGTCAGGATGTGGAGCTGTTCATCCAGCACTAACAGCGGTTGGTGGATGGTGTTGACAATCGTGGTGGTTATTTCAGCGGCCCTAGCGCTTTGCTCGGCCTTTTTTATCCGGTTGATGTCAATAAAAGAGATCACCAGGCCGTCAATCATATTTTCTGTTGTCCGGCACGGCAAAATGCGCAGTAAATACCAATCGCCTTGCAAGGATTGCACTTCGACGTCTTTATATGCCAAGGTTTGCAATACGGTTTCGGCGTCAGCCATCAGATGCGCATATTTAAGGATGGGCACTAAGTCGCCTAGTGGCCTGCCAATGTCGCTGTCAATCAGTTTGAAGATGTTTTGGGCTTGGCGGGTGAAGCGTTTTATGTGCAGTTGGGTGTCGAGAAAAAGGGTGGCAATGTCGGTGCTGTTCATCAAGTTTTGCATGTCATCATTGATGTCAGACAGCTTGTCAACTTTATATTGAAGTTCACTGTTAACGGTGTTCAGTTCCTCATTTAAGGACTGCATTTCCTCTTTGGAGGTTTGCAGTTCTTCAATAGTGGCACGCAGCGATTCTTTGGTAAAGTACAGTTCTTGCTCAAGCTGCTCTTTCTCCTGATTTTTTTCGCGTTCTGTTAAGGTTTTAGCGGGGGGTGGGGTAGAGGATGGACTGATGTCTTTGGCTTGCTGTGGCTGAAAAGACACTAAAAATAAATTCTTTAACGGTTCTGGCTCAAAGATTTTACTTAAGGTCATGTCAATCGTTTCAAAGTCGCCGTTGGTTTTGACTCTCAGCCCCTTATGGATAATTTCTTTTTCATGGGTTTTTGTCGCCTTACTTAGTGCGGCCACCAAAGGCAAGCGCAAGCCTTCCCTTGCCATTTCGATAATATTCCAGTTAGGTTGCCCCTGTGCTGGTTCAAGATATTTGCCGGTGCGGCCATGGATATAAAAAATTTTGCCGTGTTCATTGATAATCACGCTGACCGGTGCAAAACGCACCAACAATAAATGTTCTATTTGTCGGGCAATATTGCCGGTCTGGAATTCCCGATTCAGGGAATTGAAAGGTCTGGCCGTTGGGTTGTTGGCGACAACCGGTAATAAATTGAGTTTGGTTAAAGGGAAGCTGGCCGTCCCCATTTTACGTTGATAAATTTTCCATTTTTTATCAAGCGCTAAAAATTGCTCTTCAAATTGTCCGGTAGATTCTGAAGAGCCCAGAAACAAGATGCCGTCCCTGTTGAGCACGTAATGAAATTGCGGCAGGATTTCTTTTTGCAGTTCAGGGTTTAAATAAATCAGTAGGTTACGGCAACTGATCAAGTCGATACGGGTGAAAGGCGGGTCTTGTATCAGGTTTTGTATGGCAAATATCACCCGCTCGCGAATGTCTTTGTTGATACGGTATTGATTGTCATCCAGTTTAAAAAAACGTTCCAGGCGGCTAGTAGACACATCGGCGGCAATGCCCACCGGATAGAGGCCATCTCGGGCCCGGTTAACCGACGATTCATCCAAATCCGTGGCAAAAATCTGAAAACTATAGCGTTGGCCCGTTTTTTCGATGGCTTCTTTAAATAAGATCGCCAGTGAGTAAGCTTCTTCACCACTGGAGCAACCGGTGACCCAGACCCGAAACTCGTAGTTATCGGGTTTGCCTGCAAAGAGTTTCGGCAGGGCTTTTTCACTTAATGCAGAGAAAGCCTCGGCATCCCGAAAAAAATTAGTCACATTAATCAGCAGTTCCTTAAACAATTTGTCTATTTCAACCGGGTTTTCTTGCAGAAACTGCACATAGTCGTCAGGATTTTTGAGCTGATGGATATTCATGCGCCGGGCGATGCGCCGTTTGATGGTGGTCTGTTTATACGCCGAAAAGTCATTGCCAGTACGGTTGCGTAGCAGGATAAATATTTTTTGGATGGGTTCCGGTGCGATCAACGATTCAATGGCAAGCGTATGGAAGTTGTCAAAAAAAGGCCCTTTACTGTACTGGACAAGATGCAACCCCATTTTTTCTGGGGGCAAGACAAAATCGACATCACCAAGGCCAATTGCGCTGGTGGGCATGCCGTCAAATTTTGCGGTTTTGGGGGCTTGGGCCATGGTCAGACCCGATGCGCCTTTGATGGCTTTAAGGCCTAACGAGCCGTCGGTGCCGGTGCCTGACAGAATAATGCCCACGCTCAATGCTTGAAAATCTTCTGCCAGGGAACGCAAGAAAAAGTCGATAGGCAGGTTAGCGGCGTTGAATTTTTCTGGCTCAACCAGGTGTAATTTGCATTGGTTTAAGGTGATGTTTTTTCCTGGCGGACAGACAAAAACGTGGTTTGCCAATAGCGTCATACCGTCTTTAACGCTACTGACCGGCATGTCCGTGTAGTGTTTGAGCAACTCAGGCAGCAGGCTAACATGGTCAGGTTGTTGATGGGTAACGACTATAAAGGCAAAGCCGGTGTTAGCGGCCACATTAGAAAAAAAGGCTTCCAACGCCTCAAGACCGCCGGCCGATGCGCCGATGCCGACAACGGGCAATACGGTGCGTGTTGCCTTAGCAGGCGCTTGTTGGTCATTTGCTTTTGTGCCAATTGCGTTCACTGAAGGAATCCTTTTTTGCAGATTTATAATGGGGCACTAAAAATAGACTGCTGTCAAGACAATAGAAAATCTAGCCTTATAAGTCAATTTTTGATTTTTATCCCAAACAAATAAGATTGGAATCCAACTTTGCTAAGTTTCTTTTGAAGGTTTCGTAGCGGGCGGCGGCGGTTGCTAAATTGTCCTATTGCCGTGAGGTTTGGCGATCAAGCGGGAAGGGTGGAAGTTACCATCGGGAATTATCCAGACTATTACCCCTGTTCTTGGTGAAGACCGGGTGCAGTGCAATAGACTGATTGGCGCTACGGCTTTGTTTTTATATGACCAGTTAGAAACGCTAAGTTAATTTAAAGTGAAGGCGTAATTCATCATAATCCAGTAAAAGTTATATTGCGCGAAACAGCATATGGCACCCCCATCGAAAAACCCTTCACTTTGGTGGGTGGGATGATTGTTGCTGGACTGGAACAACGGATCATGCCCGATTGGTTGCAATAGATCACGGTCACCAACAAAAAGTGGTGGTTTTTGGTGACAAGTGTGGTTTTTGGGTTCACGCGCCTCATAATTAGTGTTAGTGTAATTTTTGCTTGCTGCGGAACCTAATGGATGAATTGATAGGGTCGGAAGGGGGGAATAAATGCCAAAGCTTGTAGGTAGTTTTTGCATCGGCAAACAGCCATTCCTAATACAACAACGGTATCCATATATCATGGTGGATTGCCTACCGGAGAACACGTCTGGCAAGTTGCTAGTCCAGCCCCGCGTTGGCAAGGCGCTTATCCTCTTGAGTGGGGAGGTTGTGAAGGAGACTTAATATGAGTTTGAATTAGGCGCGGACAGTAATACGGCAATGCCCGTTGGTTATGGCGCCTTACTGCCTTGACCATTTAGCATCACGTTTTCTTCTACTGAAATAGGGCATTTTAAGATGAACCCAATATTGTACGCTTTATCCTTAATGCTAAAAATGTTGCTTCTAGTATCGATTTTGGGCGTATTCACACTCCTAAGAAACAGGGAGGCAGATAAATTATGGGGCTTAGTATTGCCAACGGTGCTGCTGTTGCTGCTCTTGTATGGCCGCAAGCTCTACCAACGGGCAGGTAACGCCCTCAAACAGGTCGGCAGCTACACCCGTGGCGACGGCAGCACCGGGCAGAGCGCCGACATCTGGTTCCAGGCCAACGACATCTACAGCATCGTCACCGACCCGTTGCCGGAAACCCCACAAGTCGCCGTCCTACCCAATGCGCCCGGCTACCGCAATGTCTACGACCTGCACCAGGCCATGCTGCACGATGGCAGCGGGCATTTGCAGGCGCACCCGGTGGCGTACCCAGTCAAAAAACAGGCCACATGGCTTAACATCTAAACCATGTGGCCTGTTTTTTTGCCCCACCAACACTACAAAATAGATTAAGTTGTTTTTCATGATTGTTTTTGGTGGTATCTACTATGCTTAACTGATGTTACGCACCCCCATCCCAAAAAGCGTATCATTCCAGGATGGATAAAGAAAAAACCGAACTCTACACAGACTACCTGATCTGCAACCAAGGCTTAGCAACGGCGACGGGCTTGTCGGC
>JAQTQZ010000088.1 GCA_028712695.1 Methylovulum sp.
CCGGGTTTTGGTTATCCACTGGACGACTGGCGCGTAGAACAACTCTGGAAACTCTATCCCCAAGGTATACAGTTTGTGAATGAAACCCAAAACTGGACGGAATGGTGGACGCTTTGGCGGCGGATCGCTGGCGGTTTGACGGTAGTCGCGCAGGAACAGATTTTTGTGGACATTGGCAAGTTTATAAACCCCGCAGCAGCAAGACAGCCCGGTGTTGCCAAACAAATCAAAAATCGAGGTTATGATGATATGGTGCGCCTTGCGGCCGTATTGGAACGGCTGCCTGTTGAAAAAAAAATACAACTGGGCGAATGGTTGCTAAAACGCTTGCAAAAAAACAGTGAACCCAGCCAGACCTGGTGGGCTGTAGGCCGTATCGGTGCACGCATGCCGTTTCATGGCAGCAGCCATAATGTCATTCCTGCCGGCATAGTTTGTGGCTGGTTGACTCAGATTTTGTCCGAAGATTGGAAAAAAACGCCTCATGCCGGATTTGCAGCTACCTTGATTGCGCGTAAGAGCGGTGATCGAGCGCGGGATATTGATGAATCTGTACGGCTGCAAATCATAGCAAAGCTTAAATCCAGTAAAGCGCCTTCATCCTGGATAGATATGGTTGAGCAAGTTAAGGAACTGGATGAGAAAGAAGAAAAACAGATTTTTGGTGAAGCATTACCGCCAGGATTAAAGCTAATCAATAACGCTTAAAGAGAGATTGTTAGGATAGGCACTAATGATCAAAAAAATAATAAAATAATTGATTTTAAAAACTCATGAGTTATTATATGCGGGCTGTGGAGAGGTGGCTGAGCGGTCGAAAGCGGCGGTCTTGAAAACCGTTGAGGGTTGATCCCCTCCCAGGGTTCGAATCCCTGCTTCTCCGCCAATAAATCAAAGACTTACGTCATATTAAACCGGTCTCAAAGCCGGTTTTTTATTGCCTAGTTTCCGCAACCACCAGCTTTTATTTGGTGGGTTTTACCACCTCACCCACTCGTCTGTAGACTTTTGAGGTGATCTCTTGGTCAGTATGTCCTAGCATGTCAAACGGCGTTGAAAACTTTCCAGTAAAGAGTCGGGTAGAGACAGCGCATTGCTGCGCCATCTCCCCCTAAGAACCGTGCGTGCAAGTTTCCCCGCACACGGCTCAAGCCTCTACAAAGGCACCTTTCGGCACCCGATTTCACCACTGTTTTTTTCGATAAGCTGATGCCTCCTCCGACAATTGCGATGATGCATCAGAAGATTGCTGGCAGCGTCCGTTCCGCCCTCTGCTTTCTTTACCCGGTGGCGAACATCCCAAGCGGTGCTCTTGGTGATGGGCTGCTGGCAATCAGGACATCTGCCATCTTGTCTCACCCAGACACGATAGAGCTTCCCCCGGCCCCTCGACGAGTTCAGCATTTTCTTGCCCCAGCGGGATTCGAAATACTGCGCCCATTGAGGATCATACGGGTTGGCATTCGCTTTAATCTTGATATGCCGCCGTATGGGTGTGTCCGACTCCTTGAGCAAAACCCACTCTCTTTGCGCACCCTCTTTTTCTTCAGTGGCGGCAAAGACCCAATTTCGGGGCCCTCTGGTTTTAAAGTATTTCTCTTTAACCCATCTGGCGCTCTTATTGGGATGCCTCCTAGTTGCCCATTGCCATAGCATTGACCAGATAGCGTTATCATTCCGAGCAAAGGTCTGTTTGGCGACGACATGGCTGTGATAGTTTGCCCAGCCCCGTAAAATAGGATTGAGCATTCTGATCAGGTGTGCCTGTTTCGCCGTCTGATTGCCCTTGATGACTTCCCTGATTTTATCAAGATGGGCTTTGACGTTCGCATTCGATGGTTTCATCAACAACTTGCCGTTGTATTTACGAATGTTCCATCCCAGGAAATCAAAGCCATCCGTGATATGCGTTATTTTGGTCTTTTCCGGCGATAAGACTAACCCACGTTCCGCCAGAAAATCGACCACTATGAGCTTAACCTCTAGTTCCAGCCATTCTTTCGAATGGCCGGTAATAATGAAGTCGTCCGCATAACGCACCATGTTCATTTTCAGGCCTGTCTGTCTGGCTTGTGGAAATCTCTCCGCTAGTTTTGCAGCCAGACCATCCAATGTCATGTTAGCCAGCCCCGGACTAATAATCCCCCCTTGCGGGGTGCCGGTTTCTGTAGGGAAAAGCTCGTTCTGATACATGTATCCCGCCTGGAGCCATTTCTGTAGAATCGTTTTGTCCGTAGGAACATTCGCGATCATCCAGTCATGGCTGATCGCGTCGAAACAGCCTTTGATGTCAGCCTCCAACACCCATTGCGCTTGTGCTTTCTTGGCAAGACAAATGTAACATTGTTCACCAGCATCGGCGGTTGAGCGTTCCGGTCGGAACCCATAGGAGTTCAGATCGGCAGTGGTTTCAGCAATCGGTTCCAGTGCCAGCAAGTGTAGCGCTTGCATGGCACGATCTTTCATGGTCGGAATGCCGAGCGGCCTGGTTTTGCCATTCTTCTTGGGGATGAGAACCCTCCGAAGTGGCAGCGGCGCATAACCCCGCCGCCTCATCGACGCTATCGCGTTGGTCTTTGCCTCCGGTGTTTTCCATAGTGCTTTGTCGACACCGGAAGTGTTTTTGCCTCGATTTTCAGTCACTCGCTTCACGGCTAAGGCTTTGCCGCTAAACGAATGGGTCAGCAGCCATTGCAGGGCTTTCGCCTTGTTATGCCTGCCTTCCTGTGTAGCCTTCACAATACGCGCTTGCAGCCCTCTTACTTGACGATGCACATCGGCCCAATTGATGCCGTGCCACGTCAAGCCAGAAGGCGCACATGCCCATGTTGCAGCATTCATTTGCTTTCCTCCTGTAAAGGGGATTCTAAAAACTCTCTTGTGAAGAGAGACCCTGAGGAAGTCTGCCCGCTTTCGCGTGGGATGCTATTTCCACCCCTATCCATCCGGTTACAGGATGGCCTTTGCTTTTTCCCCATTCCTCTACCCGCACTGCCATCGGCGTTCCTTACGGTTCGCTTGCCGGAATTCCCGGCGGCAATACGGGCTTACCATGTTCCACAGCCGTTACATGAATAGGGTAGACCCTACCTTTCCCCCGGTGATGTTTTTGTCCTTGTGCCCGCACAACGCAAACGAGCAACCCATCACCCACCTTTTGGTCCAAGCCTGTCAGCATCTTTGGCTTGTTAACTTTAACGAGGTTTATCAGCAGTTCACTTAAGTTGGTCTTACTATTCAGCCTAGCGCCCCGGCCACCTGATGCTGGCAGCAGTTGGAATCACCTCGCGGCTTTTCCTTCTCGTATGAGGGGCTTCATTGTCCCGGTGGCTTCAGACCAAGCCGTTACCAGCTTCGCCTGCACCAGTAGGCTACCGTTGAAGGAACAACGAGTCTCTCTACCTCTTGCGAGGTGAGACAATAACGGATATGACTTCATGTCGCACGCGTCGAAAAGTTTCCAGTTAAGTTGTAGGGTTATTGTTTTCAGCCGCCTTTTTTCGTTGCTTAAATCGATAGGAATCGTTGCCGGTTTCCAAAATATCGCAGTGATGAGTAATGCGATCTAACAGTGCCGTGGTCATCTTGGCGTCACCAAAAACTTGCACCCATTCGGCAAAGTTGAGATTGGTGGTAATGATTAAGGATGTCTTTTCGTATAAATGGCTGA
>JAQTQZ010000089.1 GCA_028712695.1 Methylovulum sp.
AGTGAAAGCCAAGGAATTCAAAACCACCCTTTACCAAATCAAGCAAAATTTGTTTTACGGCTACCTAAAAGCTGAATTGGATAATCCCAGCATTACGGCTTATTCTGGGGTATAGCGAAAGTCCTATTACGGTAAACAAGAAGAGGAATGCAACAGGGAGTTAATAAGAAAAAAACAATCAGGATGGTCGGCCATAAATCCGACTTTGGTATTTTTTGGTAAAGAAGCATTTGATATTTTAGACAAATATGTGGATTTTTCTTTAGCGGCAAGAAA
This sequence comes from Methylovulum sp., assembly GCA_028712695.1. Taxonomy (GTDB): domain Bacteria; phylum Pseudomonadota; class Gammaproteobacteria; order Methylococcales; family Methylomonadaceae; genus Methylovulum. Next base: position 277 of record JAQTQZ010000089.1, read on the forward strand.
TTACTTTACGGGTAAAAAAAATGACAAAATTAAAGCTCAAATACGTGAAGGCGAACAATCCGGTTTTGTCGCCGAATGTGATGACTTGGCGATTGTCACGCAAGGCCAAAATTTAGATGAAGTGATTTTAAACATGCGAAAAGCAATTGCTCTTCATTTGGAAAGTGAGGATTTGGCTGCTCTAGGTTTTACGCCTAACCCACAACTTACTATCAATTATGAAGTGTCCGCGTGTGTGCTTTAGTATTAAAGTGTTTTTACGAGTCTAGCCTGTTGAGATAAAGAGTATAGTCCCATGCCAACCGCCATCACCGAAGTCAAAACCTTATTAGACCGCCTACCGGAAAACAGCCATTTGGAAGACATCCAATACCATTTGTATGTGATGGAAAAAATCTAGCGTGGTTTGCAGCGGGCAAATGATGAAGGCACGGTTTCCCAAGCCGAGGTAGAGCAACGGTTTGGTGAATGGCTGTAGTGGTTGTTTGGTCGCCGGAAGCGATTGAAGATTACGCTGGTTCCCAAGCTCCGGCTTGGGAACCTAAGTCTTAGAAGCTCTAGCTTCGAGAATTACAGGAAGCTAGAGCTTCCTAGCCCGCATTCCCAAGCTGGAGCTTGGGAACGAGCAAAAGATATTTAATCAATTAAGGAATCCGATGTTTGAAGACCTACGAGACCTCTACCAAGAGGTCATATTTGACCATAACCGTAACCCGCGCAATTTCCGCGTCATCGATAATGCCGACCGCAAAGTGGAGGGCTTTAACCCGTTATGCGGCGACCGTTTGACTTTGTTTTTAAAAATGGACGGTGACACTATCACCGATGCCAGTTTTCAAGGTTCTGGTTGTGCGATTTCCACCGCATCAGTGTCGTTGATGACAGAAATTATCAAAGGCAAAACGGAAGCGGAAGCGGAGGCGTTGTTTAAGACATTCCACGAAATGACTACCGGCAAAGCCGAAGACATTCAGCTTGAGGCGGTGGGTAAGCTGGCTGTGTTGGCAGGGGTGCGCGAATATCCTGCACGGGTGAAATGCGCGACTTTAGCGTGGCATACGTTGGATGCTGCATTGAAGAACGAAACCCAAGCTATTTCTACAGAAGAATAAAATTGCCGGGTAGTGGTGTGGCGGCTGCCAATCTTTTAAAGGACTGGCAGCCGTACCGTGAGCCATCGTTTTAAAAACTATTCTTTAATCGCTTCTTCCGTAATAATTTCTTCAGAAACAACGGCTTGCTCCGGCTCTGCCTCAGGTTTTTTGTTTAACGGTTCAATAAATGCAATAAACCATGGCTGTTCTTTCACGTTGATTAAGTCAGGATCGTTAATTATTTCTTCAGCAAGGACGGGCAAGCTGCCCCTTGCTTTGGCATTTTCCAACGCGTTCAGGCACGCATCTTGATCGTTGCGCAAGGCGTAAATGCAGGCAAGGTTGTAAGATGCCGTGCCTGATTGGATTGAATTGGCTGTTTCAAACTGTTTTTTAGCCAGATCGTATACTTTATCATTGGGCTTGGCCTCGGTAAGCCGGGCCAAATCCATGTAAGCAACCCCGCCATTGATTGCCGCCGCCAAGTAATTGGGGTTAATCAGTAAACAAAAAGCAAATTTATTGATGGCATCTTGATAGATTTCGACCGCTTCATCGCCTGTTTTGGTTTTTGCTTGGTGCAATAAGGCAAAGCCCCAATTATATAGCGCATCCGCCCGCAACGGATCATCCAGCAAGACTTCTGAATAACCTTGATAAGCACCTTTAAATAAATTGTCGGCGGTGCCGCCTTCGCTTTTACGCGCCTGTTCGGTTTGCTTGATGGTTGAGTTAAGCTTGGATCTTTTGGTAAATGAGGCTATCAATGACATGGATTGGCTCCTGATTGAATGGTTTAAAAGGCGCCATTATAGAACAACAATTCTCTACGCAACGACGCCATCACATTTAAACGACAAGCTAAATTAACCCCCCGTTTGTTTTATGATGGCTTGCAGCAGGTCGGGCTGGGTTCAAGCTGTATCACTTCATCTTCACCAAACATCGCAATGGCATTTAATGAGTGGAAAGCTTCCCAGGCGATGCCTTGGGGATCGACCGTCCAGTATTTGTCGGATTGTGCATAACAGCAAGCGGCCTGTTTTTGTGCAGTGACAGGTAAAGCCGCAGCAACAAGCCCTTGCTGCACGGCTTCAAGTTCCTTATCGGATTCGACCTGAATGCCCAAATGATCCAGTCCCGGTTTGCGCCCCCGATTGGAGATGGCGAAGTTAATACGCGGATCATCGAGCATCCATTTGGCATAATCGGCTTCAAGCACGCTAGGCTCTGTTTGAAATAAGGCGTTGTAGAAGCGGATGTTTTGCTCAAGATTATCTACAGCGATGTGAATATGGAAACGTTTCATGGCAATTATTTAGGTTAGTGGTCAATGGATTGCTGGGTGGTTCGTTAGGGTTGTGATTAAAGTTTTGCCGCGTCTGGCGCAAATTTTGGGTTACCAGTCAACGCTTGCAAACGGTTAACACCTACGGGTTCTTCCCGCAATAAGGGCACCACGGCATAACGTTGCGCATGGTGATGGGCGACCGCATCGATTTCGCGCAATTCGTTGCTCGCGCGTTGGCGGAGTAACGGTGAGTGCACCATTGTCGCCGCAATGCTGTTATTGATCACCCAAGCCCAAGGTTCGATACCGGCCCTGCGCAGATCGGCCTGTAAGTTGGCCGCTTCCAGCACCGGCGTGGTCTCGGCTAGCGTCACCAGCAGGACTTTGGTTTGTTTGGGGTCTTGCAGCTGCATCATCGGGGTCAGATAGTGGACGTCACTCGCCATTTGGCGGCTGACTTCGCGATGGTAAGCACCTGTGGCGTCCAGCAGCAACAAGGTGTGTCCGGTCGGCGCGGTATCCATCACCACAAATTGTTTGCCTGCTTCACAGATAATCCGCGAAAACGCCTGGAACACGGCGATTTCCTCAGTGCAGGGCGAACGCAGGTCTTCTTCCAACAACGCCCGGCCTTGCGCATCAAGCTTAGCCCCTTTAGTTTCTAAAACATGCTGGCGGTATCGTTCGGTTTCGGCATGGGGATCGATGCGGCTGACGGTCAGATTATCTAATGTGCCGTTAAGTGTTTCGCTCAAATGCGCCGCCGGATCGGAAGTGGTCAAATGGACTGGCAGGCCACGTTGCGCCAGTTCCACGGCCACAGCGGCGGCCAACGTGGTTTTGCCGACGCCCCCTTTGCCCATCAGCATTATTAAGCCGTGACCGTCTTTGGCAATGTCATCGACCAGTTTGGCAAGGCTGGGTTTTTCAAGCCCGGTGACGGTATCAACGGCTATTTGTCTATGCGACGTGGCGTCAACCAGCAGTTGCCGCAAGGCATCCAG
>JAQTQZ010000053.1 GCA_028712695.1 Methylovulum sp.
GACGCTGATGACATCGACATGCTTTTTTCTGAAAAGCATATGTTGGCGATTCCGTATGAAGTCTTTGAGGCCGTGACAGAACACGGCCAGCCTTGGCCGCCGATCTATCAGGTCAAGCTCCGTACCAAGGACATGCTGGCCGGCGTTCGCTGGACGAAAGAATGGGCGGCTGACCAATTACTCGCCGCGAATGTGATGGCCGACCCGGTCGTGCTCGGCGCGGAGACCGAGGCGCAAACTACCGGCGGGATCGGCCACAACAATCCACCGGCGCCGGACATCGAGCTTGCCGCGAAGATCATCGCCAAAGGCAAAGAGCTTGGCAAGACGCTTGAGGAATGGGGCGGCGCGCCGCGAAATCAGGCTGAGGCCGATCTTGTCGGCGTCTACGCCAACGCCTTCAAGGATTTCGAGAACCGCGCCACCGAGGCCCATAAGGCCGAGAAAGAACCGTTCCTGAAAGCCGGGCGGGAAGTGGACGCCAAATGGTTCGCGCCGGTCCGCGATAAGGCGCAGGCCTTCCGCGCCAAGGCGATTGAGATCGCGCGCGCCTTCGCTCGATCCGAGGATGCACGCAGGCGGGAGGAAGCCGAGCGCGTCAATGCCGAGAACCGCCGGCGCGCCGAGGCCGCAGCGAAGATCAGCGGCGAAGCGCCCGCGCCGATCGAGGAAGTGAAGGCCGAGGCGACCAAGATCACGACGCTGCGCGGCCCGGCGCCGAAGACCCAAGATTGGGTCATGACCGATGCGCCGGCCTTCTTCGTCTATCTGACGACCCTTCCTGAACTGCCGCTCGACGTGCGCGACGCACTCGAAAAAACCGGCAAGAAAATCTGCAAGGCGACCAAGCAGGCGGTCCCAGGCTTTGAATGGAGGGATCTCTGATGAACGAGATCGCGCTCGTCAAAAGTCCGTTGGAGATCTTCGTCGACGAGGTTTTGCCGGCCGATCGTCTAGCCGATCTCGCGAGGTCGCTCCCCTCCCACATCAAGCCCGCGCTGTTCCAGAGAAATCTCCTGAACGCGGTGATGTCGAATTATGAGCTGATGGATTTCCCCGCAGGCCTCGTCTTCCGGGAGGTTTCAAAGGCCGCCGGGCTCGGTCTGATGCTCGATCCACAGCTCGGCGAAGCCTACATCGTCGTCTGCTACAATTATAAGACTCGGCAGAAGGAACCGCAGCTTCGCGTCGGTTATCGCGGCTTGATGAAGCTGGCGCGCCAAGCTGGAAATGTTTCCCTGATCTATGCCCACGAGGTCTGCGAGAAGGATCGCCTCGTCTGTAGTCAGGGCACGGACAAGCGGCTCATCCATGAGCCACAATTATTCACGGATCGCGGCCCGATCATCGGCTATTACGCGGCGATCATTTTTGCCGATGGCGCGGCGGACTTCGAACCGATGTCGGTCGCGCAGATCCATAAAATCCGCGACGCCACGGACATTTGGAAAGCTTACAGGGAAGGAAAGATCAAGTCGACGCCATGGGCGGACGGTGAGGAGGAAATGAGCAAGAAAACCGTCATCCGGCGGTTGATGAAGCGCGTCCAGCAATCGGCCGAGATGGCGGAGGCTTTGAGGATAGAAGACATCGCTGACTATGGCGAGACGAGGCCGGAGCGATTGCCGGCGCGGCGCGCTCCACCGCCGCCGCCCGTAGGCGCCCCGCCGGCTATCGAGCACAAACTGACGGTCCCCACCGAAATCCCTACCGGGCAACCGGAACCCGAACCGACCCAGGGGCGACGGGCGCCTCCTCCACCTGCAGCTACATCTTCCGCTTCCCCAAATGAGGAGCGAAAAACGGTAGCTCCGACCAAGCCCATTCCGCTGGTCGAGAAGTTCCGCGCTGCGGCGGCCGGCGCCACCACAACCGATGCTCTCTATGGGGCATGGGATCAGATCATTGCGCCGCACGAACACGGCATGGATCAGGCGATGGTCGACGAATGCCTCGCGATCAGCCGTCGACGCGAGTTCGAGCTCGATCAAACCGCAGGAGGCGAGCCATGAGCGCGCGTTCCGACCTGGTCGATCTCGAACTCTACATCCATGGGGAATCCGACAAGGGCCTCAAGGTCTCACTTCACGATGACGTCGCCAACGCCGTTTGGTTGCCGAAATCCAAGGTCCAAGTTGGCGAGACGCGCGGCGGGTTGAAGTCGGTCAAGTTCGCCGAAGTGTCCTTGCCTGAATGGCTCGCGATAGACAAGGGGCTTGTTTGATGGCCGACGCTCACACCAGAAGCGTCAACCGCGCGCGGCTTGAACATTTCCTGCTCATCCTGGCGCAGTGTAAACCGAAGTGGTTGGCGCTACTCCTGAAACTGGCGAAGCGGAAGGAGCCGTCCGATGGGCGATAAGAGCAAGATCGAGCCAAGCATCCTTGCTTACCTTGCCGGCATGATCGACGGAGACGGTTATATCAGCGTCACACGATCTGTACGCGGAGGCGTCGAATATTTCGGGGCACAAGTAGGCATCGCCGGCACGCGCCGCGAGCCTCACGATCTTGCCGCATCGATTTGGGGTGGCAAGGTCTCTTGCTACCGGCCCGCGAATCTTCGGCACCGTCCACAATTCCAATGGTCTCGGGTTGGGGCTTCGGCCGTCGCGGTTATTGAAGCGATCCTGCCATTTCTGCTGGTCAAGAGAGACCACGCCTATCTCGCACTGGAACTTCACGAGCACGCCACCTTTGCGCGAACGGATGATCCGTTCCCATGGTTCGGCCCGAACTACGAGCCGAACGACAGAATGCGCGAGATGCGCGACGAGATGATCGGCCTCAATCAATCCCGCAGCCGATCACGCCGCCTCCTCGACGGCCGCGAGCACAGCGAATGGCCCGGGGCCCGCCCATGAGGCCAGAGCCTGACATTTGCCGGAACCGGCACGGCGGCAACCCCGAGAGCGTTGCGGCCTTTCAATCGCGATCCGAGGAAGACGCTGCGACCTTCCGCGAGCGCATCTATCAATTCGCACTACGGCGCGGTGCCGTGGGCATCACGACTGACGAGGTTTCCGCCAAATCCGGGTTTGCCCCCAACCGGGTTTCGCCGCGGATCAGCGAGCTCCGTCAGGCAAAGCGGCTTTTGCCGAGCGGAACGCGGCGCCTGACCCGCATGGGGCGCCCAGCGATGGTCCTGATCGCAGACAAGGTGGCCCCGCGATGAGTGAGATGCTTCCCCTCAACTTTCGCTACGAAGGCGAAGGCCAGATGACCGTCGTCGGCCCCAAGGGGAAAGCTACGGCTGACAGGCAATACGTCATCGGCGAAATCTACCGGATGGTCGAGGAGAAGGAGCGATCCGAGATCAGCCATGACCATCAGTTCGCGTGGTTGCATGGGGCTTGGCTCAACCTGCCAGAGGACATCGCGGATCAATATCCCACCGAAACGCATCTTCGCAAGCGCGCGCTGGTTCAAGCTGGTTTCTACACCGAGCAAATCATCGACGCCGGATCAACTGCGGCCGCGCTGCGGGTTGCGGCCGGCATCAGGTCACGCGAGGAATTTTCTCTCATCATCGTGCGCGGCCAGGTCGTCGTCATCCGCGATCCGATCAGTCAGAAGAAAAAGCTGATGGGAGCCGCCGAGTTTCAGCGCAGCAAACAGGCAATCCTCGAAATTATCTCGGCGATGATCGGCGTGGCGCCCGGCGATCTCGAAAAGCAAGCCGGTAAAGCAGCATGACCGCGCCCCGCTGCATGACCTGCGCAACCGATGCCCGTCTGACCAACGGTGCCGAAGTCTATCCGCATCGCCTTGATCTCCAAGCCAAGCCGATCTGGAAATGCGATTCCTGCGGAGGCTATGTCGGCTGTCATCCCGGCACGACCAATCCACTCGGGACGCCAGCGGGGCCCGAGCTGCGCGCTGCTCGTTCTGCGCTTCATGATCGAGTCGTCGACCCGCTTTGGCGTAGCGCGCATCTGAATGCTGCCTACAAGAACAGCGATCTCGTAAGGGGGCGAAAAGACATCTGCCGCGCCGCGAGAAGTCGCGTCTACGAATTCCTCGCGGCCCGGCTCCATCTCACCGCTGACGAATGCCATGTCGGCATGTTCGATCTCGAGACTTGCAAGCGTGCGCGGCTCGCGCTCGCCGGCGTCACCTATTCTCAGATCAGGGATTGGGCGAAGCGGCGGCGGCATTCAGCCCAGGAGGTTCAAGCATGACGGTGATGTTGCTGATTGTGGTTTCGGTCATTTTCGCGATGGGAGCAATCGGTTTCGCGCAGTACTACGAGGAGAAGAAGGACAAAGCCTCCAAGGGCGCTATGCTATTCTTTAGCCTGCTGTCGATCCTTTGCGCGTTCTTCGCGGGGGTGAACACACATTGACCGAGGAGCCTGCCGTTCTCGGCCGCAAGGTCAAGGAATGGATCGGAAAGACGCCGGACTCGGTGCCGCCGACGACCGTCGCGCTGCGCATTTTCCGCACATGGAAAGGCATCTGCCACATATCGAAGCGGAAGATCCAGTCTGGCGAGAAATGGCACCTTGAACACGTCATCCCGCTTTGGGCCGGCGGCGAGAATAGAGAGAGCAACCTGCGCCCTGCCCTTGTCGAACCGCACAAGGAAAAGTCGCGGCGGGAAACCAAGATCAGGTCGAAAGCCGATCGCATCGCCAAAAAGGATCTCGGCATCAAGAAGGCGGCGCGGCGCAAGATGCAATCGCGCGGTTTTGCGCCAGCGGAGAAGCCGGCGAAGGCGCCCCTGAATCTGCCGCCGCGCAAGGTGGACGTTTTTGGACGGAGAATAGAGGAATGACGGAGACGAAACAGGCCACAATCAACCTTCGCGCGCTGCACGCGATCTCGCTCGCATCAAGCCAGGAGGAAACGCGCTACTACATCTGCGGCGTCTTTGTCGAGATCGAGGCGCGCCAAGTCCGCTACAGCGGAACGAACGGACATATCCTTGTGGTCCACAGAGAGGAGAAGGCCAAGGCAGAGGCGCCGAACACCCTGCTTGGCGGATTCATCATCCCAACGCACATTTGCCGGGCGTTCAAATTCAAGCGCAAGCGTCCATCAGACGACTATGGTGTCCTGGTCTCGACGGATCGGCCCAGCGTCCTGACGCTCAACCAGCCGTCCGAGGGTTCCGACTTTCGCGGCTTCGGCGTGATCGATGGGACATTTCCCGACGTTCGGCGAGTTATCCCAGATGCGCCGCCAAGCGGTGAGGCCGCAACGTACAACCCGATCTATGTGGCGACCATGCAAAGGATCGGCGCCATGCTCAGGAATTTTGACGGCGGCATTCCATATATCGCGCAGAACGGACTGAACCCCGCCATCGTCGGTTGGGGCGGCTTAGACGATTCCTTTGGAATCATCATGCCGATGCGAGCTAACACGCCGAAGCTGCCCGAATGGGCGAAGGTTTTGCCAGATTTCACGCCCGCTGAGATCGTAAGGGAAGCCGCAGAATGACCGCCGCCTACCCACTGCAATGGCCCGATGGCTGGAAGCGAACGCCGGAAGGCGCGCGCAAGAGCAATTCGCCATTTCAGACGACGTTCGACCGCGCGCGCCGCGATCTTATGAATGAAATGCGGATGCTCGGCGCGCGGAACATCGTGATTTCGTCTTGGCTCCCGCTGCGCAACGATGGCGCGCCCCGATCTGACGCCGCCCGGCGCCGCATCGACGACCCGGGCGTCGCCGTCTACTTCACGCGCGGAGAGCAGCAAATCGTCATCGCCCGCGACCTCTATTGGAGCATCCACGACAACCTGCGGTCGATCGGGCTGGCGATCGAACACCTACGCGGCTTGGAACGGCATGGCGGTGCTTCGATGATGGATCGCGCCTTCACCGGATTTGCTGCGCTTCCGCCGCCGAAGGTCGATCGGCATTGGTCCGAAGTGTTCGGCGTTCCGCGTGACGCCGAGGAATGGATGGTCGAAGCCGCCTACCGCCATCGATCGAAATCGGCGCACCCGGACGCCGGTGGCTCAGAAACGGCCATGTCCGAACTCAACGCGGCGCGCGATCAGTTCAGGAAGGAACGCGACCTATGACGCACATCAAATTGCGGCCCGCTGAGATCACCAGCGGTCTTGACCGCGTCCGCTGGGCCGAATTGCTAATCCGGCAACTTCCCGACGATCATGATGGCCGAAATTCTTGGCTGCTGAATTATGCCGGCGACAAGCACAATGCCGATCTCGCGCCGGTCGATAGCTTCCAAAGCCGGGTCCGCCCGTGGATGATGGCCTGCTTCGGCGAGGGCATATCTGCCGATCGGCAAGAGCGCTGTCACCGCTTCCTTGAGGAAGCGCTCGAGCTGGTTCAATCGCTCGACTGTTCGCTTAGCGAAGCGCATCAACTCGTCGATTATGTTTTCGGACGGGACGTTGGCGAAACCAGCCAGGAGGTCGGCGGCGTCATGGTTACGCTCGGCGCGCTCTGCTTAGCGGTCGGCGTCGACATGCACGAGGCAGGCGAGACCGAACTCGCGCGCATCTGGACGAAGATTGAAAGAATCCGCGCGAAACACGCAGCGAAGCCGAAGCATTCCCCTTTGCCAGAGCAAACCCCATGACCGACCGGCCCCTCATCTTTTCGGCGTCGATGATCCGCGCTCTGCTAGACGGGCGGAAGACATCGCACCGCGAGATTATCAAGCCGCAGCCCGACCCTCCCCCTGGGTTTGATGGATGGACAGGATTCTCTGCGCTATGCCCTGAGCGCCATTACGAGATGCGCGGATATTGCGAGGAGCGAGGCCCGCTGATGCGCCACCGTCCTCTCAAATTCTGGAATGGAGATCGGCTTTGGGTGCGCGAGGCGTGGCGCGCGGCGCCGTGCTTCGATGATCGCAAACCGCGAGAAATCACGCCAGGCAACTATGTCCATTTCGAAGCTGATCGAACGCGCCGCGATCTCGGTCGCTACCGGCACGCCAGATTCATGCCCCGATGGGCTTCGCGCCTCACGCTGATCGTCGAAGGCGTCAAGGTGGAGCGGTTGCGGGACATCAGCGAGGATGATGCCGAGACCGAAGGTTGTGAGTTCGAAATTTGGGATCAAGCCCTTGCCGTTCGCAATTATTCCAGGTCGGAGGGCTGGTTCTGCATGTGGGGTGGACCAGAGTGCTATACCAAACCCGATGTCTATGTCGATTCCGATGAGATTTGGCGCGCATCGTTCCGCACGCTCTGGAACAGCCTCCACGGCTCTGACGCATGGGAAGCCAACCCCTGGGTCGCCGCAAATCGCTTTAAGGTCATCAAGGCCAATATCGACGCGATGCAGGAGGCCGCATGAGCTATTGCCGCTGGTCCTCCGACAATTTCAAATGTGATCTCTATTGCTACGAGTCCGCATCTGGCTTCGTGACGCACGTCGCAACGCGGAAATACGACTACGAAGGCGAAATGCCGCCAGTGTTTGATGACGCCTGGACGCCGGAACAGACCGTCGAGGCGCACAAAAAGCGGCAGGAAATTCTTGACGCCAGCCAACTCGTCCCGATCGGGCTGCCATTCGACGGCGAGAGCTATGTCGACGGCACGCTCGAGGAATTCAGAGAGCGACTGACCGCGCTCCGTGCGTCCGGCTATCGCTTCCCCGACGACGTTTTCGAGCAGATCGACGAGGAAATCGCGGGAGACCGGGAGGGATGAAGAATTTCTTGATCGCCGTCGCGCTCTGGATGGTCCTCGATTACGTTCGAGATAACTTTGGGCATGAAGCAGCTGAGAGCTTGTCCTTCGTGATCCTCGTCGCTTGCGCCGGCGTTTTCGTCGGGAAGTGGAGCGAGAACTGATATGAGCCGCCGCCTCCCTGGCACTGAGGCCGACGCCGCGCCAGACGCATTGCTGCGCCTCGACGAAGCCGCTCGCCTCTATTTCGGCGGGGCCGTTACCGTCGCCGGCTTGCGCCGGGAACGGGACAGGGGCAATTTGACCGTCTATAAGATCGCCGGGAAGGAATTTACGACCCTCGACGATCTCGACAGGATGCGAGAGCTATGCCGCGACCAACGAAAGGCGCCCGCCTCTACAAGCGCGTCCGCGCCGGCCGCGAACCCGTCTGGCTCATCGTCGATGGCAGAAAGGAAATCGTCGCTGCGCATGGCGAAGGAGGCCGCGGAGAAGCTGAAAAAGCACTCGGGGCGTATCTCGCCGAAAAACACAAGCCGATCCGCGACCGTGACCCCGATCAGACCCCTCTCGCCTCAATCCTGACATTCTATGCCGAGCGCAGGGCCGGCGAGCTGCGGCGCCCTGACTTGATCGGCTATGCCATGGCTTCGCTTCTGAATTTTTGGGGCGACGCGATGGCCGGGGCCGTCAAGGCGTCGACCTGCCGGGACTATGCAACCTGGCGGACGGCGCAGCCGCGCCCGCATTTCAAGGATGCGGAAAACGCTCCGAGGATCGCTGCTGGCACGGCGCGCCGGGAACTTGCCGTTCTGACGGCCGCGCTGAATTTTGCATTTGAGGAGGGGGTAATCGTCCGGCCGGTTCCGGTCGTCCTTCCGCCGCCGCCGCCGGCGCGGGAGCGCCACTTGTCGCGGTCAGAGGTCGCCGCCCTGCTTTGGGGCGCGCTCGGCTTTCAGCGCGGCCCCGACGGCGCGCTGACGCGGCACAAGCATGGCGCGGCGCGCCATCTATGCCGGTTTATCCTGATCGGCGTCTACACGGCCACGCGGCACGACGCGATTTTGCGGCTGCGCTGGCTCCCGTCCACCGATTCGGGCTGGATCGACCTTGAGCGGAAAAAAATCTATCGGGCCGGATCCGGCGAACGCCAGACGAAGAAGCGCCGGCCGCCATTGCCGATCCCCGATGCGCTCCTGCCGCATCTGCGCCGCTGGCGCGCCATGGGGAGCGCGAGCGGGTACGTCATCGAATTTGACGGCCATCCGATCGGCCCGCTGCGCACCGCATGGGAACGGGCGCGCGCCCGCGCCGGGCTTTCATCTGACGTAACGCCGCACGTCATGAAACATACCTGCATCACATGGCTTCTGCAGGCCGGCGTCCCGATCTGGACCGTCGCCGGCTATGCCGGGACGACGGAGAAGGTCATCCGCGAGGTCTACGGGCATCATGCGCCCGACTATCTTGAGGAAGCGGCCCGGCGGCTTTGAGCGGCCGACCGAGGGTTTTACGGGCGGCCCGAGAAACCCGAGAACGCCAGAGGGACAAACGCGGACAAAACGAGTAGCTCCGAGACGGAAACGCCAATAAAATCAGCGGAATCTATGTCTTGGTAATGGAGAGGTCGACAGTTCAATCCTGTCTCGCAGCACCATAAAATCAATAACTTATGCTATTTTAGGAGAGGCGCTACAAGGACGGTTTCTCGGGCGGCCCGAGAAACTTAAATTGTGGACAGCCCGCGTTATCCCGGCATGTTCAGGAAAAGAATGGCGCGACAGACCTATTCCGGCCCGCTCCCGACCGTCGGCGACACGCGCGCCCAGGGCATCACCGCGCTCAGCGTGACCTGCGAATCGCCGAATTGCCGCTGGTCCTCTTATTCCGCCTTCGACGCGCTTCGGCTCCCCGACGACATGGTCTTCGTCGAAATCCCGCGCCATCGCCGCTTTGTCTGCTCGCGCTGCGGGGGCCGGCGCGTCGGCGTCATGCCGGACTGGCGGCAGCATCGCGCCAGGGGTGACGGGCGTGCAGCTGGCGCTTAGTCAAGCATTTCGGGTCAGTTTGCGATTTTGCGCAAGTTGGGGTGTTTCACGTTAAACACCCAGCGACGCAAAAATTGGTTCCTCAATGCGGGATGCCCCCACTCATCGCCCCATGCGCCAACAGCGTCGCTGCGGTTCCGAAAACGCTGGCAGCGAGGCCCCATATCGCCGCGACAAGGCCGACATTGCGGGCGAGACTGTCCTTGGTGACCGCCGACTGTTCCAGTTCGTGCATGCGCTCAAGAAGCCCTCGCTGTTGCCCCGGCGCCCCGAAGACGGCGGGCAGAAGCGGGGAAAGATCAGCGATCTTCGCCCGCTTCACCTCACATAGATCCTCGACGCGGCTGAGGCGATCGCGGTTCTCATCAAACCGGGTCGTCCATGCGTCCATCTTCGCCGACATTGCCGCGACGATCTCACGCGTCTCGCGAAGCAATTTAGCCTGTTCATCAGCGGTCATTTCGCATCTTTCCAGATCTGCGCCGCGGCGAGCCACCAGGCCGCGATGAGAGCGCACCAGAGTTCGGAGACTTCGGCCGTCTGCGCCAGCAGGTTTGGCGCAGGCTTGCGGTGCGCACGCTTCCACGCCGCCATATCAATGATCATCGACGCCCCCTTGTCATAGACGAGGGAGGGCGGCGCGCTGGACGCCGCCCTGCCAATCAGGCCGCCGGAGTGGCGGGAGCGGCCGGAGCCGGCGTCAGCGCGGCAACCTCGGCAGCGATCTCGGCGGCGTTCGTGGTCTGCGCCGAGAAGATTTCGTCGATCTGCGTCTGCTGGTCAGCGGTCAGGCCGGGAACGGTGGCGACCTTCGCCTGAAAGAGAACCTTCATATTTTCAAGCGCGGCGGTCTGCGCCTTTTCGTTGGCAAGGACTTCATCGAGGGTATGCGACATTGAATTGACCTTTTGGTTGAGGGCGTCGAGCCCGGTTTGAAGGGCGCGATGCCCGGATTTGAGATCATTGATCCCAATCGTGAACGGCTCGAAGATTTTCGGGAGCATTTCTTCGAGCCAAAGAAGGAGGCGCTCCGCCCGAGGCGTCATCGGGTAGCCACGTTTTTCGAGACCAGCGCCATGACCGGCGAAGTGAAAAAGAATGATCCGAGGATCACCCACGCATAACCGTCCCACGGCGCGGGGAGCTTCGCGATCTGCCAGCCGAAATGGAACATGCTGTCCAAGATGATCGAGCCGAAATAGATCACAACGAGTTCGCCCGCCGTGCAGGCCACGATCATCGGACCGATCGCGATCAGCCATTGCGCCTTGGCCTGGTTGGTCGCAGTGATTGCGGAAAGCTCCGCCTGCGTCTGCGCAAGCTGGGTGTTTTGCTTGTTGGTCAGATAATTCGAGATCGCGGACGGTGCGCCAGCAAGCGTCTTAAAAAGCCACGGCGCGACTGTCGTGAGTAGGAAGGTGAGCATGCCGCCCTCACTTTCCCGCCGGCGGCGCGGGTGGATTCACAGGCGGCATGGCCGCAACCTGCTGCAGCCCCGTGAAATGCGTCCATAGGCCGACAGCCCAAAAGATGAACCCGAGGATCACCGCCTTGTCGTGCGAAAGGAAGGCGTCCCAGTTGAACGATTTGAGCGCGTTGTTTTCCGTCGAGACGAACAGGAAGATCGTCCCGAGCGTGCTGCAGATCGGCGTCTTGAGCCCGAGCAGCCAGAGCCAGATTTTCTGCAAGCCGGTCAGGCCCGGCGCGGCGGCCTGCGCCGGGATGCCGATGGCGGCGCGCATGGCCTGCAGCTTTTTCCAGAGGGCCGCGAAGAACGCAAAAAGAACCGAGATTGCGAGGAGAGCGAGCCAGATTTTCATCAATGCACCTGCGGGGGCGTACCCGTTTGAGGGAAGATCACGGCGCGCGCTTCCGGCGCCGCGGATGCGATGGCGGCCTTCGCCGCGTCGATCTTTTGCTGTTCCGCCGCTACCGCCGCCGTAGCGGTCGTTTTGGCCGCCACCGACGCCGCCTGAGCCGCCAGCGCCGCTTTTTCGCGCGCCTGCAGATCCGCGACCGCCTGGTCGAGCGTGATGGCGCGCTGGCCCTGCCGCCACGCGGCGAAGGCGTGAATGCCGACGACGGCGAGCGCGACGCCGACCATGGTGAGCAGGATCCAGCCGCCATGCGCGATCACGGGCGAAAGCCCCGAGGCCGCCGAGGCGACGATGCCCGAACCCGCGCCCGCGCCGATCGCCTTGTTCTTCGCGGCGCCAGCCTTCGCGCGCGCGGCGCTCGCGGCGGCCGGGATCGGGGCGCCCGCCATCTTCAGGCTCGCGGCCTCGATGCGCGCCACGCGCGCGCCCCAGCCCTTGCCGAACGCGCCCCAGTTCCCAAGACCATGCAGAAAGGACAGCCGGTCATTGGCGATCTGGTCGATAATCGCCGCCGGGGCCTGATTGGTGACGGCCCCGAACGCATCAGTCTTCATCACCTTGGCGAGTTCAAAGCGCGCCTTCTTCGGCCCCGAATTCACGGCATAGTCGAACCCCGAAAGATCCACGCCGGCGGGAAGCCCCGAGGCGCCGATCGCGTTCCAGTAGCCGCCCAGATAGATGTCGTCGCGCTCGGCGGTCGTGATCAGACGAACGTCCTGTCGCGGCAAGCCCTTGCCGTCGCGATACGCATCATAGGTGGCGTGAGTCACGCCCCATTGCGTTGCGCCGCCGGAGTCCGCGGCGACATTGGAATAGCCGCCCTCCTCGCGGAGGGTGACCGGTAGGCAGTTTTGGAAATTTCCTGCGGCCATGGTTTTTCCTATCCTGAGAAGGCGGCGCCATTCCACGTGCAATTGTTGTATGCAGGCGGGTTCCCCGAGATATAGACCAGCGGGTCAACATATGGCCGCGTCGGGCCTTGCCAATCGACATGATCAAAAATCAGATCGACGTTCGCCTGCGACGCCGCCTTGATGTCGAACGACACGGCGTTGCCAGACGGGAGAGGCGAGCACGCCTGAAACTGAGTCATCGATATGATGACGCGGAGCTGATACCCAAGCCCGTTGCGGCCGTTCGCGGTCGGGTCGAAATACATGAACCCTTGCAACGTATTGTTCGGGTGCGTCGGCTGATAGCAGGTCGTAAACCTCATGCCGTCAATTTTGACGGTAGGGGCGGTTCCATTCCCCCAGCCGTTGACGCGCATCAGCTGGCCAATCCACTCCGACCGACCGCGCTCGAACGTCATCGGGACGTTGAGGTAGCCGCCGAAACGAAGGAAAATCGAGTTGTTAGATTCGACGGTGCCCAGCACTGACGTATTCAGATCAGTGCCCGAAACACCGCCGGCGCTGGCCGGGTCGATGTCGAAATAGACGCCCCCGACGCGCAGCCCACCGGAAAGGTGGTCGAACTTCTGGTTATATCCTCCGGTCGTATTCTGGTAGAAAACAGTCAGGACATTATTGAAATAGATGTCGTAGAAGGCGTTAAAGTCGCCATCATGATAGCCGTTCGCGATGATCTTTGATATAGCGGTGTTTACATTGTCTATTTGAAGTTCGCGGAATACTCCATTCGATTGGCCGCCGCTTATCTGCAGCCCGGTCGAAGCGTTGTTCAGCCCGTTGAGATAAAGCTTTTCGATATGCGCGGGATAAGCCTGGCCCGTCTGCATAATCATTGCAGCCATGGCGGCATTTGCGTTAATCAAAGTTGTCCCGCGACCCTCGCCAAAAATATGCGGCGTCGAGTTTGGATATGTCGTCGGGGCCTGTGAAATGTCGCTGATCTCAATTGGCGTCGCGATGCCATAGAGGCCGTCCATCAGCTGCACGCCGGATTTATAGACCCCAGCGAGCCGCGTGTGAGATCGGGCGGACACAATCGCGGCGTTGATGCCGATAGCGTCATCCGCGCCACCAGCTCCCTGCCCCGGCATTTGGCAGATGACGCGGTTGCTCGCCCCTGCCGGGCCCCGTGCGCCGGTCGCCCCGGCTGGAATGCCCGCTATCGCATTGGCAATAGCGGTGTCCCTTTCCGTCGCGACCCTGCTGCGCAATCCAATGATGTCGTCCTGCGTTGCGGCGCTCATCGTATCGTCACGCCTTTTTCGCGATTGCGTCGATGATCGAGTCGGCGCAGCGCAGTCCCTCCATGATGTAGCCGTAGCCGCCGATATGCGGTTCGGACGACGTATAGGCGCCCAACGCCAATGTCAGGCCCGTTCCGGCACTCGGCGAGATCGCTGTCATGGGGACCGGGTTGGCGACCCGCGATTGCGTGTAAGTTCCCTTGACGACGACCGATACGGCGGTGACAACGCCGCCGGATACGGCGGTGACCTTCACCTGAATCGGCTGATCGAGCGGCGACACGGCGCCCCCGACCGCCTGATCATTCACAGCCCATCCCGTCCCGCCGGACGCGACCGCGGGCGCCGTGGTTGGCGTCGCCGCCGCGACATAGAATTGCGCGTTTCCGTCATTGGTATTGTTGCCGACGAACCCCGTGCCGCTCACCCACGGCTGCGGGCTGCTCATGACCGGGATGAAGAACGTGTTTGGATCATTCTTCGCCGCGACATAGGCCGCGAACGCCTGCTCATAGGCGAGGATGTTTGCCGTCACCGTCCCGTAGGTGCCGCCCATGACGCCGAGAATAAACAGCGGCGTCGTCGGCCACGCCGCCCGATAGGCATTGTAGCAGAGATCGAAATTCGGCTGGATCGCGGCGAGATTCGCCGCGCCCGAATTGGCGTTGTTCACATCGTTGATGTTCATCGCGAACATGCAGGCGTCATGCGCATAATTGATCGCATCGCCCATGCGCGTCGGCAGATTGTTGAGGCCCGTCCCGGCAGGATTCATTGCATTATAGCCCGTGCCGCCAATGGTCGATTGCCAGCCGTCGGGTACGCCGAGCGCGTCCGTCATCGCCTGCGACCACGCATCCGCCGATGTCGGAGACGCCGACCCGCCGACGGTGCTGTCGCCCAGCACGATCATACGGAAGCGATCGGAAACCGGCGCGGGCAAGAGTTCGTCCTGCTGCAAAAGGAAGATGTTTGGCGGCATATAGAACGAAAACGGTATCTCGATCGTGATGTCGCGCTTGAGGCGACCGCCCGCCGATGTGAAGTCGAGCAACACATATCCGGTCGTGCTCGGTTGCGTCGTGACGGACAGGCTGAGATAGCGATTATTTA
>JAQTQZ010000090.1 GCA_028712695.1 Methylovulum sp.
GATCCAACGTGTTTGCTTCCAGATCATTTTTATTGCATTGGCCCCTTTTGGTTAGAACATTGGGAAAAGCATGACAAACAAGAACGTTTTAATGTCGAAGGATGGTCCACCGATGTCGGCCATCAGATTGCAAAACTGTTTGGCGAACTGGGGTCTATCCATCGCGATGAAACATTACCTTTTAAGTTACGGCAACCTGCAGAAGAACTCTTTCGAATCATTGCTCGTGAAAAAGATGAAGCGACTCGTGAGTTTTCCACAGTCAAATCACTGAAATCGCCTTCAACCTGGCTGGTTATGCCTTTTGACTATCCCCGATTCTGGAAAAAGGACAACACTGGCAGGCTACCGTCCCTTGGCGATGACGAAAGTGCTTGGCGGGATTCGCTTGGCGCATGTTTAGCCGGAACCGGTGAAGTATTACCCGTCATAGCACGATATGCGGACATACCCTATGCAGCAGTGATTGGCGAACAAGATCCGGCAAAGCTGGAGTTGATTTTTGATGACAGATATCTTGCTGCATCAAATGAATTAAACTTATTGAACACGATTTTATTGGCCGATTAGCAATTGACGAGTAAAAAATAATTTTCTAAACGTTTACTGACCGCACTTTGTGTTTGATGATGTATTGCTTTAATCTCAAAGAATTAATAAACAATTTGGGCTTGATTAACATCAACGCCTAACAAATAACTTGGCTTTTGCAAATCCTTCTTGGCTTAAGCCTGAATTGATGCTCATGAATTTATCACGTGGACAACGGCTAAAACTTGCCGATTTAATTGACGTTAGCTCGCTTTTTACGATTGAAGCCGTCGTTGATGCGCCTACATTAATGGTTGATTTTTCCTGTTTCGGCTTGGATGTGGATAGCAAGCTTGTCGATAATCGTTATATGATTTTTTGTAACCGGCCAACAACACCCTGTGGCGCTGTGCTGCTTGAATGCCCAGCCAACAATGCTGCCATTTTTAACATTGACTTACAGAAATTGCCAGTTTCTGTTGAGAAATTGGTGATTGCGGCGGCTATTGACGGATATGGCACGATGTCACAAATGGACAGCGGAATGTTGGCGCTGGCTCAGGGTAATGTCAAAAAGGCGGTGTTTACTTTTGTAGGCAGTGATTTTGCGGCAGAGAAGGCCATCATGTTAATGGAAGTTTATCGCAAGGACGACCATTGGCGTGTTTGTGCCCAAGGTCAAGGTTTTAATAGTGGCTTAGATGTCCTAGTCCACTATTTGGGCGGTACTGTACCCAAAGAACCCCGACCCGCCCCTTCACAGGCAACGGAGCAGCAGCCTAAACCAAGCCCCCCAAATTTTTTCCAACGGGTGATAAAGCCATTATTTACCAGTAATGGTGCCACGGATGTGCCCAATGTCAGCGGTTTGAGTCAGCACTGGAAACCGCAAGGCATCCCAATCAAGGTTGCGAACGTCACTATTGATGCCGGTTTACTTTATTTCGGATCAGGCTTATCCAGCATTGGATCGCGCTCAACCAGGGAACCAGCGCTGATTAACCCTCATCTTCCGGTTGATAAACTGGCGTCCGCAAATTACCAACAGCACCTACTTTCTTATTGGTCATCTTATTCTGAAATTTCCCCAGAGGCCAGGGCCGCTTATTTAAAATGGTTACTGCAAGGGCGCAATGACCCTTTGGCCGATATAGGCTATGTGTTTTTATATTTTTATGGGCTTGAGCGCCGGGCGTTAGTTGATGCCACAGCTGACCCCATTGCAAAAGCGGAATTACCTCACATTGTCCAGGAAGCCGGACGGTTACTTGAGATATATCATAACAATGCTTCATTTCGTGGATATGCAACCGGATTTCTGGAATTCCTGAAAGCCGATTGCCCGGAAAGGTTTGCCCCCCAACAATACCTTGCCACGCCACCGGATTTTAAGCCTACCAATTGGTCTTTACCCTTCACCTTGAAATTAGTGTTAGGGCAACTTGCCATGGATAATGAACCTATGCCTGCCCGCTGGGCGTATGTCTGGCTGATGGCAGACCCCACCATACGGCATAGGACACCAGCCCACCGCTGTGCCTCTGAGTTTAAGCAATTGTTTATTGGCAAATATGGCGAGGTATTCGGCAAGGGTATGCGGTTGCCTGTCAATAAGACCAAAATCAAAATCTCCTACCACACCGCCAGCCCGTCTTTTTCGTATCGGACGCTAGAAAGGAAACTGGATATCCCTGACGTGACCGTATTGACCAGCCGGATTAAAAAATTACAAACGCTAGCGGACGATTGCTCAGAATCGTTAAACGCATACAGCCGGTTTTTAGGCCGCAACCCAAGCCTAGAAGGGACGCTGGACGCCTTATTGGAACTGCCTTACACGCTTTGGACAGAAGGGCAAAAAAAGCAGTTGCAGACCATAAAGCAAACGCTTGAGACAACCCAAACCCCTATTGGCCTTCAGTTTGCCAAATTGAAAGCATGGCTGCCCGAATGGCAAACCCTAACAAAACCCAGGGTGCTGTCTTTTATTAACCGTCTGGCCGAAGCCGGATTAGGCATAGAACCCGATCCCCGATTTGGCGGCGGCATTCCCCACGACGACAGTAAAGTGGTCTTGTTCCTGGATGATGGCTCAAACGTTTCGCCTTCCCCACGCTATAGCACCGCCGCGCTGACCTTACATCTTGCGGTGATGGTTTCAATGGCTGACGGTGATGTGGGCAAGACGGAAAGGGATTTGCTGATCCGACAAATTGAAGATTGGCTGCATTTGGAAACGGCTGAGAAAAACAGGCTACATGCCCATTTGCGCTGGTTGCTGTCAGGAAAGCCAGAACTGAAAAGCGTCAAAAAGCGGGTTGAAACACTGCCGTTGCCCACCCGTGAAGCGTTGGCCAATTTTTTAGTGCTGGTTGCCAAGGCTGACAACACAATTTCAGCTAATGAAGTCAAAGTTCTGGAAAAAATATATAAGCTGCTGAATCTTGACGTGCAGTCGCTATATGGAAAATTGCATGGAACTGGCACAGATGAACCCGTAACCGTTCGTCCGGCTGCTTCGAAGTCAGGTGGGTTTACGATTCCACCGCCGCCAGAAACGCCAATAGGTGTGCAACTGGACATGAGCCGGGTGGCGGCACTTAAGGAAGAATCCAAAAAAGTAACCGATATGCTGGTTGCTATCTTTGAACAAGATGCAGCAACCGAAATACTTGCAACTCCACCCGTACCAGACAACGAACTAGAGGTAGGTGAAGGCTTATGGGGGCTGGATACGCCACATAGCGATTTTATAAAATCGCTATGTACCCGTGCTCAATGGTCACGAGCCGAGCTTGAAGAAATTGCCACAGATTGTGGCATCATGATGCTTGACGGGGCATTGGAACAGATAAACGAAGCGGCTTTCGATACGTTTGATGCCGCCTTTACCGAAGGGGACGACCCTATAGACATTAACCAAGACATCTTAAAGGAACTCATTAAATGACAGCTATCCGGGCGAAAGATAGAGATGCGGTAATCCAATCACTGAGCGCAGGTGTCGTG